>DPXQ01000081.1:0-111148 GCA_003527225.1 Rhizobium sp. | reverse complement strand
CGCATGTCGGGCGCTTCCGGCAAGGTGCCGGCGGCGATCCACGTCACGCCGGAAGCCGTCGACGGTGGGCCGATCGCAAAGATCCGCAACGGCGACATGATCCGTGTCGATGCAGTCTCCGGCACGCTTGAAGTATTGGTCGAGACAGCGGAATTTGACGCGCGGCCACTGGCAATCGCCGATCTCTCGGCCAACGAATTCGGTCTCGGGCGCGAACTCTTCGCCACTTTCCGCCAGAATGCAGGTCCCGCCGATCAGGGTGCAAGCGTGCTCTACTGATCATCCCGCCGATGTCGGAGCGGCGGGAGTGATTCCCCGCCGTCCAACAAGGTTCGGTGAGGTTGTTCAGGCCGCGACGGCGGCGGGCGCACGCAGCCTTACGCCCAGCATGATGCTCAATGCGGCAAGCCCCAGCACCGCCCCGCTCGCGGCGATGGTTCCGGTTCCGCCCGTGAAGTCGAAGACCAGGCCGCCGAGACCCGCGCCGAGCGCGATCGCGACATTGATGGAGGCGACGAAGAGCCCACCGGCGCTCTCGGTCTCGTCCGGCACCGTATGGGCAATCCAGCTCGACCAGGCGACCGGCACTGCGCCGAAGAACAGGCCCCAGAGGACGACCGCGACCACATCGGCAACAGGATCGGTGCCCGCCAAAACGATCGTGGTCGCGATCGATCCCATGGCGAGCGGCGCCAACACCAGCGTCAGCCGCAGCCTCTTCTGCACGAGGCGCCCGCCCAGCAGCGTTCCGAGAAAGTTCGCCGCCCCGAAGCCGAGCAGGATGACCGAGATCGATTCGATGGAAAAGCCGCTGCCGCTCTCGAGATATGCGCGCAGATAGGTGAAGAAGACGAAGTGTCCGCCGAAGACCAGCAGCACCGCCAGCATGCCGGAGCCGATGCCCGGACGCACCAGGACGTCGAACATGGTCCGCAGCCGCGTGACCCCTGTCGGCCGCATGGAGGGAAGGCTCAACCATTGCGCTAGCAAGGCGAGGAGACCCAGCGCGGCGGCGAGCAGGAAGACGTCACGCCAGCCGAGGAGATCGCCGAGATAGCTTCCCACGGGCGCCGCCAGCACGGTTGCGACCGAGACGCCGCTCATGAGGATGGCGAGCGCCTTCGGCACCAGCACCGCCGGCACCAGCCGCATAGTGACGGCGGTGGACATGGCCCAGAAGCCGCCGAGCGCCACGCCGAGAAGCACGCGGCCGAAGAGCAAAAGGGGAAGGCCCGGCGCAAAGGCGACAAGCAGGTTGGAGGCGATCAGGAGCGCGGAAAAGAACATCAGCAGGTTGCGCCGGTCGGTTCCGCGCGCAGCCGCGGTGATCAGCAGGCTGGTGGCGAAGCCGAACAGCGCGGTGGTCGTCACGGCCTGGCCGGCCGCGCCTTCGCTTATGGATAGATCGGCGGCGATGGGTGTCAGGAGACTGGCCGGCAGGAATTCGGCGGTCACCAGACTGAAGACGCCGATCGTCATGGAGGCGACCGCCGGCCAGGCCGGCGTGGACGCCCCGCCGGCGGGGGGGTCCTGGGTGGTGGTGGATGTCATCAGCTTGACCTTTCGCGATGGGAGGAATGGCACGGCGAAAAGCTAGGCTGGACTCCCCGGACTTTCTATGTCAGAAAATCCGTTATGCTTGATCGAACGTCCGCCACTTCACACTCAACCGGCTCCCTCGATCCCGACCTCGTCAGCGAGTTGCTGCTCGGGATGCGGCTTGTAGGGGTCGACTATCGCCGCGTGGAGCTTTCGCCGCCCTTCGCCTATGCCTTCGGCGAGGGGGACAGCCGGGCGAAATTCATGTTCGTCGCGCGCGGGACGATCACGCTTCGCGCGCCGAGCGGCGTGCTGCACGAGATGAAGGCAGGCGACGCAGCGCTCTTGCCGCGCGGCGGCCGTCATCTCATCGGCTCGTCGGCCGAGGTCTCTCAGCCCTGCGCCGATCTTGGCACGCTGCACAAGGAGCCGCTTTGCGCCATGGTGAGCGCGATCATGGCCTGTGACGAGAGTGCATGCCGCGAAGAAGAGCGCGTACTGATCTTCTCTGCCTGCATGGATTTCGACCTCGGCAGCATGCACCCGCTCGTGGCGCTGATGCCCGAGGTCATGCGGGTCGACACGATCATGACGCGCTATCCCGAAATCCTGCCGATGCTGGAGGCGATGGCGCGCGAGGTCAGCCAGGGCCGCGCCGGCTACGCAGGCATCCTCGCCCGCCTCGCCGATGTCGTCGCCGCCTCGATCGTCCGGGCATGGGTCGAATGCGGCTGCGGCGATGCGAGCGGCTGGATCGCCGCCTTGCGCGACCCGCGCCTCGGGCGCGTGCTGGTCGCCCTTCACCGCGAGCCCGGCCGCGACTGGACACTTGTGGAACTGGCGAAGCTCATGGGCGCCTCGCGCTCCGTCTTCGCCGAGCGCTTTCTCGCGGTCACGGGCGTGCCGCCGCTGCGTTACCTGACCGAGATGCGCATGCGTCTTGCCGCCCAGTGGATCTCGCGGGACGGGATGCCGATCGAGACCGCCGCGCATCGGCTGGGATACGGCTCCCACGCCGCCTTCAGCCGCGCCTTCAAGCGCGTCACCGGCTATCCGCCCGGAGCGATCGGCAACGGCGCTTCCGCGTCCGTTCGCCCACGGTGAGGCGAGACGCCATGGCTACCCTAGACCCACGGAGGTAGATGTCGGCATAGCGGACATTGGGGGCCGATCCCACTCGACCTCGCGCGTCAAGACACGTCTTCGTAGACGATACAAATTGCACATCGTCAATTCCAGATCCGGGATGCATCGGCTATGGTGTTCGCGATGAGATGAAGGGGTAATAGCATGTCGGCCATTTTCGCACGCATCGTCGCCATGATCGGCGCGATGATGATCCTGATGCGGCGCTGGGGCAAAAGCCCGGAAAGGCCCGCGATTGGCGGCGCGCCGATCATTCCTGAAGCCAAGGCGCAGCGCATTCCGACGCTGAAGATGCCGACCGCCAGAGGCTGGACGGAGGGGCATACGCCGACCGCCGCCCCCGGCCTCAAGGTCAATGCCTTTGCCAAGGGCCTCAAGCATCCGCGCTGGATCTATGTGCTGCCGAACGGCGACGTGCTGACGGCCGAGGCGCTCGGCGTCGACGGCGGGCGGATCAGGACGCCGTTCGACTATGCCATGTATTCGACGATGAAGCGGGCGGCGGCCGTCGGCGACAGCCCGAACCGCATCACGCTTCTGCGCGACGCCGACGGCGACGGGGTCGCGGAAGTGCGCCACACCTTCATGGAAGGCCTCAACCATCCCTTCGGCATGGCCATGCTCGACGGCACCTTCTATGTCGGCAATACCGACGGCGTGATGGCCTTTCCCTATGTGGAGGGCGCGACGAGGATCCAGGCTGAGGGCAGAAAGATCGCCGACTACAAGCCGGCTGGTCACTGGACCCGCAGCATCCTGCCGAGCCGCGACGGGAAGAAGCTCTATGTAGGGGTTGGCTCGCTCAGCAATATCGGCGAAGACGTCATGGATCAGGAGCAAGGACGCGCCTGCATCTACGAGGTGAACCTCGAGACCGGCGAGAACCGCATCTTCGCGAGCGGTCTTCGCAACCCCGTCGGCCTTGCCTTCGAACCTTCAACCGGCAACCTGTTCACCGTGGTCAACGAGCGCGACGGGCTCGGCGATGAAACCCCGCCCGACTATCTCACCTCGGTCAAGGACGGCGGCTTCTACGGCTGGCCCTATTGCTACTGGGGGCAGACGGTCGACGACCGCGTGCCGCAGGATCCGGCCAAGGTCGCGACTGCGATCCGTCCCGACTATGCGCTGGGCGGCCACACCGCCTCGCTCGGTCTCTGCTGGCTGCCGGCCGGCACGCTGCCTGGCTTCCCGGACGGCATGGTGATCGGCCAGCACGGCTCGTGGAACCGGTCCACGCTGGCGGGTTACAAGGTGATCTTCGTGCCGTTCGAAAATGGGCGTCCGTCCGGCCCACCGCGCGACATTCTCACCGACTTCCTGGCGCCGGACGAGAAATACTCCTATGGCCGCCCGGTCGGCGTCACGCTCGGCCCGGATGGCTCGCTGCTCGTCGCGGACGATGTCGGCGATGTCATCTGGCGGGTGACGGCTGCGCCGGCCGCCAACTGAGAGCATCGGCCCCGGCCTGGTGCTCCAATGGAGTGACGCCTTGGCGCCCCTGCGATCTGGAACTGGAATTGCAAGGCGCGGAGCGCTCCGCGCCTTGTCGTCGTTAGTGTCAGGAATTGAAGAAGGCGAGAAGATCGCCATTCAGCACGTCGGCATGGGTGGTAAGCATGCCGTGCGGATAGCCTTCATAGACCTTCAGCGTACCGTTTTTCAGCAGCTTGACCGCGAGCCGAGCGGAATTGTCGATCGGCACGATCTGGTCGTCGTCGCCATGCATCACCAAAGTGGGAACGTCGATCTTCTTCAGATCTTCGGTGAAGTCGGTTTCGGAGAAGGCCTTGATGCCGTCGTAATGGGCCTTGGCGCCACCAATCATGCCCTGACGCCACCAATTCTGGATCGCGCCCTGGGAGATCTGGGCGTTCGGCCGGTTGAAGCCGTAGAACGGGCCTGAGGCGACGTCCAGATAGAACTGGGCGCGGTTGGCAGCGAGTGCGGAACGGAAGCCGTCGAACACCTCGATCGGCAGGCCGTCCGGATTGGCTGGGGTCTTGAGCATGATCGGCGGTACGGCGCCGACCATCACAAGCTTGGCGACGCGCCCCTTGCCGTGGCGGGCGACATAGGCTGCGGCTTCGCCGCCGCCCGTCGAGTGACCGACATGGATGGCGTTGCGAAGATCGAGATGCTCGGTGACCGCGGCGACATCGGCGGAGTAATGGTCCATGTCATGACCGTCGGAGACCTGGGTCGAACGGCCGTGGCCGCGGCGATCGTGGGCGATCACGCGATAGCCCTTGTTGACGAAAAAGAGCATCTGAGCATCCCAGTCGTCGCCGGACAACGGCCATCCGTGATGGAATACAATCGGCTGCGCCGTTTTCGGACCCCAGTCCTTGTAGAAAATATCAACGCCGTCTTTGGTCTTAATGAAATTCTCGGTCATGGGAACATTTCCTTTAGCTGAGTTCAAGGTTCTTGAGGCTGCCGACATCGCCGGCAGGATGAGGGTAGCGGTTAGGGCTGCGCCGCCAAGGAACGCTCCGCGACGGGTGACGAAGAGCTTTGGCAGCCCGGGCATGACAGTCTCCTTCAATTTTGCGCAGGTACATTCGCGCTCGGCTATTTCTATTGTGTACATTTCAATCGTGTACGATTTATATTCCTGGAGGTGGGGGATCGCTCGTTACGAACAGATTCGGCAAGGAAACCAGCATGGACGATACAGACGAGCAGGCCGCACTTTCGCTCGACGCACTTCTCTGCTTTGCAATCTATTCGGCCGGGCATGCCTTCAATCAGCTCTACCGCCCGTTGCTCGAGGAGATCGGCCTCACCTACCCGCAATATCTCGCGATGGTCGCTCTCTGGTCGAAGGACGATCAGACGGTGAAGGACCTGGGGCGCGCGCTCTTTCTGGAATCGAACACGCTAACGCCGCTCATCAAGCGCCTGGAGAGCATGGGCTATCTGACGCGCAACCGCGATCCTGTCGATGAACGGCAGGTGCGCGTGCGCCTAACGGAGGAGGGAAAGCTGTTGCGCGCCAAGGCTCTTGCAATTCCCGCCTGCGTAGGCGAGGCAACCGGACTTTCGGGTGAAGATCTCGGCAGGCTCGTGCGGGAAATAGTAGCCACGAGAGATACGATCCTCTCACGGAAGAACTGATCTGGTCATGATGTGGCCAGGTGCAATGGCGCGCAAGTGCCTCGCAAACGAGTACCCAGGCTAACCTCAAGAACCGGCCAGGAGGAGGCGGAATGCTATCCGCCCCTGGGCTCCTCAGAGGGCCGCCATGTATTTCGGCAGTTCGGCCATGCGCGGCACAACGATCAGTTTCGCGACCTCGCCGCGCTTGAAGGCCTTGAGGAAGCGGTTGTAGTCCTCGAATACCACGCAGCCGGAGGAATCGCCGCGCTGACGCAAGAGATAGGTATGTGTCAGGAAGCCGTCGCGGCCATACATCTTGGCACCACCCACCGGGGTCATGCGGATCGCCTCGACCCCATGGAAGCGGCTTTCGCGCATCCGCAAGCTATAGACGTTCGGCGGCGTGGGTCCACGGTTCTTGACGCTGACGTGACGCGGATTGTCCCGCATGTTGCCGCGCCCGGAATGCGCCTCAAGCTTTTCTCCGTTCGGCATGTAGACCATGCCAGCGGATATGTCATAGACGGCAATGCGGCTGCCGCGGCCCGGAAGTTGTGCCTTTCTGCCGAAAAGCGATGGTCGTTTATCATCCTCCTCGACAATGGAATTTCCGGGCTTGGCATAGGCCTGTTCAGTTGCCGCAGGCTTTTCGTTTTCTTTTTCGGGCCTCTTGGCGAATTGCTGCTTTTCCGGAATTTTCGGACGCTTGGACGGTAACGGACCGTCCTCGGGAAGACCGGAATCGATCTCCTCGCTTCCCGCAAGAACCTCGCCAAAGGCATCCTCGGCGAGCGTGCTTTCGACGGTTTCGCGAGCCGAAGAGGGTGCGGCATAGGCAAGGGCGAAGGAGCCGGACATCGACGAGGAAGGAATGGCACCCGTCGACAGACGATCAACGGACGCGTCCGGCGGCTCGATGGATGCCACCATCTGCGGCTTGGCGGCAGCTTGTTGCTTCTCCAGTTCGGCGGCGAGCGCAATCATGGCCGCGCGCTCACCCTCGGCCTTCTTGAGCGCCCGCCGGAGAACGGCGAGCGCGTTTTCGTCCGGAGAGACGTCCGCCCGCGACCAGGCAAGCCGGTCGGCCTTGTCGACGGAGGCAAGGCTCATGGCCTCGGGAAGGACTGCAAGAAGCGGGTCCTCGGTCCTGGCCACGGCCGCCGCGATACGCAGCTTTGCCTCTTCGATATCGGCGGCGGATGCGGACCGCCTGGCGGCTTTCCCGAACCCGTTCCTCATGGCGGCATCGTCGCGCAGGGCGACATCCCTCCGGCCGGCTGCGGCATTGCGCATGCCCGGGTCCGCGGATATGGAGACGGTTGCCGTTTGAACGGTGGCGATGACCGCTGTGGTCCAGATCGCTACGGCGATGACCCCGCCCACCAGAACTGCACCCATCAATGCCTTGCGGGACGCACCGATTACCGGGCGCGATGCTTTGACAATCTTGTTGTCACGATTGGATTCGGTCGAGAACGCCATACTCTTACTCGTTGTCAGACACAGAACTCATCCGGAGCTCCTGCTGGAAAACTGTGCCGATTTGATGATCTGCACGTGGCCAAAGCAGGGCGAGCTATTCCGAACAAACTAAAGTATGAAGAAATCTGGTAACCAAGAGGTTTACGGCGCGCAAAGAAATGAAGTGCATGGAGAAGAGCGGCCGCACCGCCGTACAGGGGCGGTGAGGCACCGTGCAGAGTTATATTTTTTCGCTTGGGCACTCCCTGCGGCACCCCGCAAAAAGAAAGGGCCGCATGTTCGTGCGGCCAACCTCATTCATGTTCAACCCGCCTGCCGGCGGGCATGCGATCTCTGTTTGGTCCCTACCAGGAGCGGACGTCGAGCACCTTGTCGCGGTGCGCGGGATGGGTAGAGAAGACGAAGATGCGGTCGAGTTCCTTCTGGGTCAACAGGCGCAGAAAGCGCACCTCCACCGTATTGTTGGCGAAGGTTTTCATCAACATGCAGCCGACCTTGCTGATACGGGCATCCGGAATATCGAGATAGAACTGCTGCGGAAGGTTGTATTGGGTCAATAGACCAAGGACGGCACCGCTCAGCGAAATGCGAATGACATCGCAGCGCCGCGCGGCCATGTGCATGACGCCCTTCTCGGTATACTCGATTCGCGCCGCATTCATCGTGTCTTCCATGGGAAAGCGATTTTCGCGATCATACATGAATGACTCTTCGCGCTTCAGATAGTTCGATCCGCTCGAAGACGCTCTCATGTTTCCTTCCCCTTCCCCGTTCGTGTGAAGGCGAATCTAGCAGCGGTGGTTTAACAGATGGTATGGACAAGCCGCGCCAAGCGCGGCCAGAACCTGGCTCTGCCAACAGGGTAAACGAAGCCTTTAACGACGCAGGTTAGAGCGTTTCCGGCCGATTCGGGGTCGGTTCTGTTTCTCGATTGGCGTGTGCGATCCGGTGGTGAACCGGTCGCGGCGCGATGCCCGACATCGGGCAAGACCGGGTCGCCATCGGGCGTCCGCCAATCGGAAACCCGCAGGGACGGGCGCTTTTGCGTCAATATCGGCGCAAAGCCGCTCGACCGTATCTTCGGATATGCTCTTCGCGTCTCTGCTTGATCTTGCCACAAAATCGCTCCGTCAGAACGACTCCGAATTGGCCGGAAATGCTCTAGCTCCTTTTGTAGCTGTGGCCGGTTTCATCGAAGAGGTGCAGCTTGGTGCGGTCCGCGGCGAACCGCAGCTTCTCGCCCTTCTTGACATCGGCGATGCCCTGAAGCTTGACGACGATGGGCTCTTCCTCCACCGGGCCTTCCACATAGAGCAGCGTCACCTCGCCCAATGCCTCGACGATGCCGACAGTCCCTTCGAAAAGATGGTTGCCATCCGTGGCGATGCTCAGATCCTCCGGCCGGACACCGAAGCTGGCCTTCTTGCCTTTGTCGTCCGAAGGCGTTGCGATATCCACCGCGACCGTGCTGCCGTCCTTGAAGGTGATTTTCGTCGGATTGCCGGTCTCGGTGATGGTGACGGGCATGATGTTCATCGCCGGCGAGCCGATGAACTGTGCGACGAAGAGATTGGCGGGGTGCTCGTAGAGTTCCAGCGGCGGACCGACCTGTTCGATCCGGCCGGCCGACAATACCACGATCCGGTCGGCGAGCGTCATGGCCTCGACCTGGTCATGGGTCACGTAGATCATCGTCGTATCGGGCATCGAATCATTGAGCTTGGCGATCTCGATGCGGGTCGCGACACGCAGCGCCGCGTCGAGGTTTGAAAGCGGCTCGTCGAAGAGGAAGACCTTGGGATCGCGGCAAATCGCGCGACCAATCGCGACTCGCTGCCTCTGACCGCCGGAAAGCGCCTTCGGAAGCCGATCGAGATAGGGGCCGAGTTGCAGGATATCGGCCGCCGCGCGGACGCGCCGGTCTATCTCTTCCTTGCTCTCCTTGGCTATCCGCATTCCGAAAGCCATGTTGTCGTAGACGGTCATATGGGGATAGAGCGCATAGGACTGGAAGACCATTGCGATGCCGCGCTTCGACGGCGGCACATCGTTGACCACCTGGCCATCGATGATCAATTCTCCGCCTGTGACATCCTCAAGCCCCGCGATCATGCGCAGCAACGTGGATTTTCCGCAGCCGGACGGGCCGACGAACACGATGAATTCGCCCTGCTCAATTTCCAGGTCGATGCCTTTCAGGACTTTCACCTGCCCATAGTTCTTGCGGATGTCTTTCAGAACGAGGCCTGCCATCGTATCCCCCTCTTTTCTCAGGCATGACGCGCGAAGAACGCCCCCCAGGCCGGAAGCTCAACCTTGCGGTCGTTGACGCTACTAGTAAAATCATGGCCAGGCAGAATCTGCCAGTCGCCCTGCGGAAGCTCCGCCTTCGCCTTGCCCTCCGACATGTTGAACATGCAGAGTACAGTCTCGTTTCCGAGCGAACGCGTGTAGGCAAGGACCGGATGCTTGGCCGGAATGAACGCGATGCCGCCCTTGGCGAAGCAGGGATGCTCCTTGCGGAAGGCCAGGAAACGGCGGTAATGCTCAAGCACTGAGCCTGGGTCCCCTTCCTGGGTGTTCACGGCGTGAATGCTGTGCTCGACCGGGATCGGCAACCAGGTCTTTTCGGCGGTGCTGAAGCCGGCCTGCGAGGATTGCGCGTCCCATACCATCGGCGTGCGGCATCCGTCGCGGCCCTTGAATTCCGGCCAGAACTGGATCCCGTAAGGGTCCTGCAGATCCTCAAAGGCGATATCGGCTTCAGTGAGGCCCAGTTCCTCGCCCTGATAGATGCAGACCGAACCGCGCTGGGTCATCAGGATCGCTGCCAGCATCTTCGCATATGCATCCCGATCGACAACGTCGGCGCCCCAGCGGCTGACATGGCGTATCACATCATGATTGGAGAAGGCCCAGCAGGCCCAACCCTCGGGTGCCGCTGCACTGAAAGCACGTTGGACTTCGGCCACCCGCGCGGGCGTCAGCGGTTCCGGAGCCAGGAATTCGAAGGCGTAGCACATGTGCATCTTGTCATTGCCGGAGGTATATTCGGCGACGATCTCGAGCCCGCGCTGGCTGTCACCGACTTCGCCAACGGCCGCAATCGCCGGAAAATCGTCGAGTACTGCTCGGAAACGCTTCAGGAATTCGAGATTTTCCGGGCGGTTCTTGTCGTAGATGTGCTCCTGGAAGTTATAGGGATTGACCGCCGGCGCGGTCGAGGCATTGCGTCTTTCCGGTGCGAGCGCGGGGTTGTCGCGCAGCTTCCTGTCGTGGAAATAGAAGTTGATCGTATCGAGGCGGAAGCCATCGACACCACGCTGCAACCAAAAACGGGTGGTGTCCAGCAACGCATTCTGGACATCCGGATTGTGCAGGTTGAGATCGGGCTGAGAGACCAGGAAGTTGTGCATGTAATATTGCATGCGGGTCGGGTCCCAGTGCCAGGCGGACCCGCCGAAAATCGAAAGCCAGTTGTTCGGCGGCGTGCCGTCGGGCTTCGCATCGGCCCAGACATACCAATCCGACTTGGCATTGATGCGGCTCGAACGGCTCTCGATGAACCAGGGATGCTGGTCCGAGGTGTGCGACATCACAAGGTCGATCATGACGCGAATGCCCAGACGGTGGGCTTCGGCGATCAGTCCGTCAAAATCGGCAAGTGAGCCGAACATCGGATCGACATCGACATAGTTCGAGACGTCGTATCCGAAATCCTTCATCGGCGAGGTGAAGAAAGGCGAAATCCAGATCGCGTCGGCGCCGAGCGCGGCGATATGCGGAAGGCGCGCCGTAATCCCCTTGAGATCGCCGATGCCGTCGCCGTTGGAATCCTGGTAGGAGCGCGGATAGATCTGGTAGATCACCGCGCCGCGCCACCAGTCCTTGTCCTGCGTAAGCGGCGATTGCGATGCTGAACTCATGCTTGTTCCTTGTCGAAGAAAATCAGATGTCACTCGCCGGGCCTCAGCCGCCCTTGACCGAGCCCGCGAGAAGGCCGCGAACGAGGTAGCGTTGCAGGGTGAAGAACACGAGAAGCGGGACGATGATGGTAATGAAGGCGGAAGACGTGAGTATCTCCCAATTGCCGCCGCGCGAGCCGAGCAGTTCGCGAAGGCGCCCGGTCAGCACGATCGTCTCTTCGCTGTTGCCGAGGAACACCGTGGCGACGAGCAAGTCATTCCAGGTCCAGAGGAATTGGAAAATCGCAAACGAGGCGAGAGCCGGATAGGAGAGAGGCAACACGATCTTGACGAAGATCGTGAAATCGCTGGCGCCGTCGACGCGCGCGGACTCCATGATTTCCCGCGGCAATCCGGCAATATAGTTCCGCAGGAGATAGATTGCGAGCGGAAGCCCGAAGCCCATATGCGCCAGCCAGATGCCGAGATAAGTCTTGGCCGGGACACCAAAGAAGGCGCCGATCTTGTTGTACATCTGCAGGAGCGGGATCAGCGACATTTGCAGGGGTACGACGAGCAGGCCGACGATGACAGCAAGGATCAAGGCACGTCCGGGGAATTTCATCCAGGCAAGGGCATAGGCCGCGAAGGCGGCAACCAGAATAGGAATGACGGTCGAAGGAACGGCAACCGTCAGCGAGTTCAGGAACGACTGGCCGATCCCCTCGGCGGACAGGACGTTCCGATAGTTCTCCAGCGTGAAGCGCGGCGGTATCTCGGCCGTGTAGAAGATACGCATGCCGCGTTTGTTTTCGAACGGGGTCGGCGAGGTGATGCGGAATGCGCCATCGTCGGCGACCGTCAGTTGCGCTCCATCGGCGAGATCCACGGTCGTGCCGGTCGAGTATGCACCGGGCGTGCGGCTATCGGTTCCGAAGGCGCTGATACCGCCCTTGCCACCTTCCAGGACGTTCCCGGAAATGACGTAGACTCCGTTCTCTTCGACCTGCTTGTCGGCCGCCGGAGCACGGTAGATGACGTTCTGCGTCGAGGTGGAGAGCGCCGTCCACCAACCTGACGCGACGATCTGATCCTTGTCGCGAATTGCCGTGATGAAAAGCCCGGCCGTCGGCAAGGTCCAGAGAACGACGAGGAAGAGAACGGAAAGATGGACGAACCAGGTCAGAGGCGACCGTGTACTCTTGCGCATATCAGCGTCCTTCCATTTCCCGGCGCGCGTTGCGGATGTTCCAGATCATGATCGGGACCACCAGCACCATGATGACGACAGCGATGGACGCGCCGCGCCCGAAGTCGCCACCGCCCCTGAACATCCAGTCGAACATGAGATTGGCGAGAACCTGCGTGTTCCATTGCCCGTTTGTCATGGCGAGAACGATGTCGAAAACCTTGAGGACGAGAATGGTGATCGTCGTCCAGACAACGGCGATCGTGCTCCACATTTGCGGCACCTTGATCTTCATGAAAATCTGGAACGGATTGGCCCCGTCGATCACGGCCGCTTCGATCGTTTCCTCCGGAATGCCGCGCAGTGCCGCCGACAGGAGCACCATCGCGAAACCGGTCTGAATCCAGACGAGAATGGCCATCAGGAAGAAATTGTTCCAGAAGGGCAGTGCGATCCATATCTGCGGATCGCCGCCGAAATAGACGACAATCGCATTGAGGATGCCAATCTGCTCGCTGCCTTCGCCGCGGTAGTCATAAACGAATTTCCAGATCACCGAGGCGCCTACAAACGAGATTGCCATCGGCATGAAGATCAGTGACTTGGCGATGTTTCCCCACCAGATACGGTCGGTGAGCGCTGCAATGATCAGGCCGAACAGCGTGGAAGCGGCAGGAACGACGAGCAGCCACAGCATGTTGTTGAAGATCGACTCGCGGAATTCGCGGTCGAAGAACATCCAGCGATAGTTGGACAGGCCCACGAAACGAGTGCCCGAGCGGTCGAACACCGAGTAGGCAACTGAGGAAAAGACCGGATAGACGAGATAAATGGAAAGGGAGATCAGGGCGGGGCCAAGGAACAGCCAAGGTCGCACCATGTTGGCCCTGCGAAGATTGCGCGAGGCGCGAGCCGTATCCTCGATCTGCGCCGGGAAGATACGGTCGAGCAGCAGGTTCGAGCCGTAAAAATAGCCGATCGCTCCCAAAACCCCGAGAACGATCGTCAACAACGCGTAAGCCAACTGTTCCACAGACTACCCCTCCCTTGACCTCACGCCCCGGTTTGTCCCGGGATCAACGGCAAGCATGCCGGCACAGACTGCCGGACCTGATGTGGTCCGGCAATCCCGTTATGCTATGCTTGCTTACTTGAGGGCGTCCCAGGACTTCTGAATGTCTGCGGCAACATCGGCCGCAGACTTCCCGCCGACATAGTCCACCATTCCGGTCCAGAACGCACCGGCACCGATCTTGCCGGGCATCAGGTCCGAACCATCGAAGCGGAAGGTGGTCGCGCTGGTCAGGATTTCGCCCTGCTTCTTGAGCGTCTCATTGGCATAGGCTTCCGGATTGGCGCCCTTGAACGGCGTCAGGAGCCCGGACTGGGCCATCCAGATCTCATGAGCGATCGGGGTCTGCAGGAACTCGATGAAAGCATGGGCGATCGGACTGTCCTTGGTGATGGCAAACAATGTGCCGGCGCCGAGAACGGGCTTGCCGAGATCCTTGCCCTTATAAGCCGGGAAGTAGAAGAAATCGGCATCCACGCCCAGTTCCGTTCCTTCGGGGAAGAAGGACGAGATGAACGATGCCATGTGGTGCATGTAGCATTTCGGCGGCGAGGTGAAGAGGCCCTTGGGGCTATCGCGGAAGTCGGTTGAGGCGACGCCTGCCGTTCCGCCATCGGCGAACTTGTCGGTCTTGGCGAACCAGCCGAATTCGTCGATCGCGGTGACGACGGCGGGGTCAGTGAAGGGGATTTCGTTGCTGACCCACTTGTCGTAGGTGGCCGGGTCGGCCGTGCGCAGCATCATGTCTTCAACCCAGTCGGTCGCCGGCCAGCCGGTCGCGGCACCCGAACCCAGACCGATGCACCACGGCGTGCCGCCGTCGGCGACGATCTTCTCCGTCAGCGCCTTGAGGTCTTCCATGGTTTCCGGAACCTTGTAGCCTGCGTCCTCGAAGTTCTCAGGCACGTACCAAACCAGCGACTTCAGGTCGGCCTTGTACGGGAAGGCGAAGAAAGTCGAATTACCGGCCTTGTCCTTGTACGTCCCGAGGTCGACCCAGGATTGGCCAGCGGCATAATTTTCCTTGAGCCAATCGGCGACTTCCGTCTTGAGCGGCGTCAGGAGCCCCTTGGAAGCGAGGTCGGCCGCGAGGCCAGGCTGCGGGAAGACAGCGATGTTGGCAGCACTCCCGGCCTGCGTATCGATGACGATCTGCTGTTCGAAGGAGTCCGAACCGGCATACTCGACCTTGGCGCCGGTCGCCTCTTCAAAATAGGCCAGCACGCTCAAGAAGAGATCCCTGTCCGGACCGAGCCACGGGCCGAAGATCGATACTGTCTGCCCGCTCAGGTCATGGGACTTCTTGAATTCCTCGTAGCTCGACCAGGTGAACCTGGAATCCTCTCCGGGGGCGAACTTCAGGTCCGCAGCGCCTGCGGAAGCAGTCAGCAAGGCCAAGGCAGCCACGCTCAGAATAAAGGTTCTTTTCATATGATTTACCTCCCATCACATTTTCCGACCGGTTGATCCCGCCGGGCCAAACTTAAGAAAGCGGGCCATCCAAAGCGCTTTGACTCAACCTCATTTCACTCTGCGAGAAAGAGAGTCAAGCAATTTTCTGACGCCTGCCACGAAGGGAATCCACCTTCTGGTTGAGATTTAAGCATATGCAGCCTGCTTTGTCATTTTCCTGTTTGTCTGCATTCCGCCTGCTGCTAAATAGGCTCAACGCACTGGCCGACAAGGGAAATGGAACGATCTCCGGTTGTCCATTGCGCCAGGGAGGGTGGAGGAAAGTGAACCTAAGACAACTATCGGAACTGCTCGGACTTTCGCAAACGACGATCAGCCGGGCGCTGAACGGCTATCCCGAAGTCAGCGAGGAAACGCGCAAGCGCGTCCTCAAGGCGGCCGAGGAGACTGGCTACCGCCCCAACAGGGCGGCACAACGCCTGGCAACCGGCAAGGCCGGCTCCATCGGCCTCGTCATGCCGACGGCGCCCGGGCACAATTCCGACGTGCATTTCGGGGAATTCCAGAGCGGCCTCAGCGAAGAGGCGCTGAAGCACGACTTCCATTTTGTGATCATGCCTGCACATCCCCGGGACGAGGAACAGGCGATCCGTTGGCTGGTCGCCAGCGGCAGCGTCGACGGTTACTACCTTGCCTATATGCGGGAGAAGGATTCGCGCATCGCCATGGCGAAATCGCTCGGCGTCCCCTTCATCGTGCACGGGCGCTCCTACGGGGTGGAAGACGCTTACCCCTATCTGGATGTCGACAACGAGGGCGCCTTCCGCGACGCGGCCGAACTGCTGCTCGACCTCGGACATCGCCGCTTCGCTTTGCTCAACGGCCCGGATGACCTGGATTTCGCAATCCGCCGCAAGCTCGGGGTAAAGTCGGCGTTGAAGAGCCGCGGTTTAACGCTGGCCCCCGCGCTCACCCGGCATACGGCGATGACCGACGAACATGGCTTTCGCGGCATGTCGGAACTGCTGCGGCACCCCGATCCGCCGACGGCGGTCCTGTGCGCCAGTACCGTGCTGGCGCTTGGCGCAGTCAGGGCCATCAACACGGCCGGACTGAGGCTCGGTCACGACATCTCACTGATCGCGCATGACGATGTATTGCCACTGCTGAAGCCGGAACATTTCACCGTGCCGCTGACCACCACGCGCTCGTCGCTGCGCGCCGCCGGGATCCGCGTTGCCGAACGGCTGATCGCCCAGATCGAACGGACAAAACCGCAACCACCCGAGCATGAGCTCTGGAAGGCCGATCTCGTCATTCGCGCCTCGACCGGCCCGGCGCCGGGCTAGAGCGTTTCCGGCCAATTCGGGGTCGGTTCTGTTTCTCGATTGGCGTGTGCGATCCGGTGGTGAACCGGTCGCGGCGCGATGCCCGACATCGGGCAAGACCGGGTCGCCATCGGGTGTCCGCCAATCGGAAACCCGGAGGGACGGGCGCTTTTGCGTCAATATCGGCGCAAAGCCGCTCGACCGTATCTTCGGATATGCTCTTCGCGTCCCTGCTTGATCTCGCCGCAAAATCGCTCCGTCAGAACGACTCCGAATTGGCCGGAAATGCTCTAGCCCGACTGTGGCGACAATCTCGAAGAAGAAACGGATTATCAGAATTTAGGCGCAGCCCTGCCGGCGGCCCGATAGGCGGCGATGACCGTATTGGCCATCAGCATGGCGATTGTCATCGGGCCGACACCGCCAGGCACCGGCGAGATCGCGCCCGCAACGGGGGCGCATTCGCCGAAGGCCACATCACCGACGAGGCGTGTCTTGCCCTCGCCCCGTTCGGGCGCCGGGATACGATTGATGCCGACATCGATGACCGTCGCGCCGGGCTTGACCCAGTCGGCCTTGACCATCTCGGGACGACCGACGGCGGCAACGAGGATATCGGCCGTGCGGGCAATCGCGGGCAGATCGCGGCTCCGGGAATGACCGATTGTCACCGTCGCATTGGCGGCGAGCAGCAGTTGCGCCATCGGCTTGCCGAAGAGGTTGGAGCGGCCGATCACCAGCGCGTTCAGGCCGGATAGGTCGGTTCCACGGATGGCACGCACAAGGATCATGGCGCCGGCCGGTGTGCACGATACCAGTCCGGTTTCGCTGTCGCCCGTGGCGAGCTTTCCGGCATTCACGACATGAAGGCCGTCGACGTCCTTCTCCGGCAGGATCGACTGAATGACCTTTTCCGAATCCAGATGCTTCGGCAGCGGAAGCTGCACCAGCACGCCATGGATTTCGGGATCCACGTTCAAGTCAGCCACCAGCGCCATAAGCGTTTGCTGGGTGGCATCTTCGGGAAGGCTGTGCTGGATGGACTTGAAGCCGCACTCCCTGGCCATCCTGCTCTTGGATGCCACATAGGTCTGACTCGCCGGATCGTTGCCCACGATGATGACCGCAAGCCCGGGCTTCGTCCCCGTCTGGGCTTCCAGATCCAATGCCGCCGATCTTACCGCCTCGATCACCGAAGCCGCTGCCTGCTTGCCGTCAATAACCGTCGTCACGCCTGCCACCCCTCACATCCGATCTTCCGCGCAACCTAGCGCCCGCAAGCGAACGCGAATTGCCTGTGCCCGCCCTATGGTGTCAAAAAGCAGCAAATGCAAGAACAATCCGGGACGGCGCGTTGCCAACTTTCGTACCGGGCGATCAACGCGAGGAAGTCTCCGGCGTGCGCTCACGGCGGGTCGCAAATTTGTATTGCATCACCCGGACAAGGAAGACCGGGATTCCGACCACATAGCGATACCAGAGGCGGGAGGGCTCGATCCACAGGCGATACGCCCATTCGCAGCGCAGATGCCTGACCCAGACCGGCGCGCGTGGAACCCTGCCGGAGACGAAATCGAACAGGGCGCCGACGCCCATGACAACGCGTGCATGCTCGGCGGCGACATTATAGTGTATCCACTTCTCCTGGAGCGGCGTTCCCATCGCCACCAGCAGGATATCGAGTTCGCTCCGGTCGAGGATCTCGATCACCGCCGAGGAATCCTCCTTGTCGAAGAACCCGTCGGCGATCTCGACGAAATCGTGCCAGGGACTGTGCTCCTTGAGCCGGGTAGCTGTGGCCGAAAGCACCTCTTCGTGGCCTCCCACCAGGCCGATACGCTTCTTCGTCGTCATGTAGGTCAAAAGCGCCGGGACGAAATCCGTGCCATTCAGGTTGGCCGAGAACTGCATTCCGTTCAGTGATCTCGATGCCATGTCCATTCCGATCCCGTCGGGCAAGACAACGTGGCCGGACAGGATTTCGCGGTATTCCTGGTCGACGAGCATGATGTTGGCATTGTTGGCGTTGAGGAACGAGATATGCGTCTGTCCGATCGGCATGGAGGCGCGCTCGCTGACAAAGGCCAGCGCACCGTCCCAGGTCAGGTCATGGACCGGGAAGCCGAAGATCGGAAGCCTTGGCGGCTCGTCCGATGGCACAGGAGGCAACTTCAGCGGTTCCAAGTGCAAGCTCCCGCAATACCGAGCCCGTGCCGACGCGAGACGGCTAGACTTGCACGCGACAATGGCGAAGAGATCCGCAACTCCGAAACGGAGTTGCTACCGGATGCCGTGAGGGGCGCGATCGAAGGATGAAATTGCATGGAACCACATGATAGAAAGAACATCTCTGTCCCCTTCTATCAGCGATGCGTCTAACTCGGCTTAAACGGTCCGCTACATTTGACGGCCGAAAATTCATTTTGCCTTAATCACCGGACAGGAAGCGCCCGCCACGTTGAAGCGGCCCGCTCACTTTCCGGAATGAGCGGGGTCCTCGATCTTCACGCCCTCTACGATCTTCACCGGCGCGCCCATCGGCTTCTTGGTGCCCTCGCTGGTAGCGCGAATATCTTCCTTTGACAGGTAGTCCAGCTGTTCGACCATGACCTCCTCGACAAATCCATCACCGAGACGCTTGTTGAGATCGGTCTTTATGGTTTCGCGAAATGCCGTGAGATCAAAAGAGCTCATGCTCGTGATGTCGACCATCTTGTTGCCGACCAGCAAGGTGAACATCTCATCGGTCATGATCTCGGTCATCGGCAAATCGACGCCCTTGATCTTGTCCTTGTTCATCATGAAGGAAACGCGTCCGAGGAAATAGCCCTTGATGGCGCCATCGGCAATCAGCGGAACGGTGATCGGTTCACCGCGCACAAGTTGCCCCGGGTCTTTCTTGGCCTTGTCTCCGATATCGGCGACGGGCGCAGTCGCCATTTGCACGGAAAAGAAGACCGCGCCCAGCGTCACGAGGCAAACCCAGAATCCGACGACGACAAGCTTGACCATCAGGACTCGCTATACTGGAACTGTTCCTGGGAATAGGTGCCGTCGGCGTCGGCATCCTTAACCGCGCTCTTCAGCAGATCCGCAACGGCACGCACCGCATGCATATGTGCTTCAACGCGCCGGGCATTCAGTGCCAGCTTCTTCTTGAGGCTGTGCATCTGCTCGATATAGCTGCTCGCCAGTTCGCGCGGGTCAGTATCGCGGCAGAGCATGGTGAGCTCGTAGAGGCAACGGCTCTTGTGCGCATTCGAAACCTTGAGGTCGAACTCCGGATCCTTGCCGATGCGCTGGTTTTCATTGTCGATGATCATTTCGAGACGACCCAAGACCGTCTTGATCCGATAATCGCTTGAGGTGATTTCCATTATGCCAGCCCCAGATTTCCAGTTGTTACGCGCTGTGTTCGTCGGCAGCCGACACACCCAGCGTCCGGCGTTCGAGATCAGTGACCATGCTCAGAGCAACGCTCCGGTCGTTTTCATCGGTCGAGGCGTTGATGATCCCTTTGTCACGCTGTCGTGCCAGTTCTTCCGAATACATCTGATCGGCAATGCCGACGCCCCCATTTTTCGACAGAACCTCGCCGAGTTGTTCGGCCATCATGCTCTTCCAAATCTCACCGGCATTGCCCTTGCCGTAAACGGCTTCGCTGTCGCTCGGCAGCATCGACTTGACGAAATTCTGCAGTACGACGGCTTCGAATTGCTGGTAAACCTTTGGCGTCTCGTCCGTTTTTTTTGTCTTGACGTCGCCAAGTCCCGCCTTCGAGGCCGCTCCGTTCAGGATATCCACAGCCGCTTCGAAACCGGCACCCTTTTCAGCAAGGCTTGTCGCCGCGAAAGCGGCCCGGCTGGCCTTCAGCCGCGCCTGCGCCGCCTGCACGTCCATAGGGTCGGCTGCCCGGACAACGTCCAGGACGAGATCGCTCGGGGGTGAAATTGCCACGTGATCGTCCTCATTGCTTGTTCGCGAGGACTATCGCTCGTGAAGCTTGCTGGAGGCTGGCGTCGAGTACCGCATATCGACGAGATCGAAGATTGCATCGTCGTCGGCCTCGCGATCCTCGCCGATGCGCGCCTCCACCATGTTGTCCTCAAGCCGGTCGCCCTTGGCCCGTTCGCGCAGCACCTTCATTTCCTGGGCCTGCTGGATGCCGGCCAGCTGCTTCTCCATATTCGTCAGGCGGTCGAAACGGTCCGCGTATTGCTGGGCGAACAGGCGGTGAACCGGATCGAGCGAGCCGATCGCTTCCATCACCGTGTTCATCGAGGCGGTGACCTCCTCGCGTTGACGCGCCGTATTCGCAAGGTCGCTTTCCGCCATTTTTTCCATGTGGCGCTGGACCGCGACGAGCCGCTTGAGCTTTTCGGATTTCTTCTGTGGACCCATTGGCATTCTCCGAAGCCACGCAGAATGCGCGGTTCAACCGAGGAATATCGTTGTGAAATGCTCAGCGAACTGGTTCACAAGCGCTGCGATCGAAAGATAAAGCAGGAAGAGCCCGCCCATCAGCAGGTAGGGCATGGATATGAAATAGATCGGGATCTGCGGCGCCAGCTTGTTGATCAGGCCGATCGCGACGTTGAACATCAGGCCAAAGATGATGAACGGGCTCGAAAGCCGCAGCATCAGATAGAAGGTCGCGCTCAGCGTATCCGTCAGCGTGATCAGCGTCTTCTGCACGTCGGGGAAGCCGCCAAGCGGCATGAGCGTATAGGAATCGACCAGAGCACGGAAAACCGTGTGGTGGAAATCCATCAGGAACAGAAGCAGGAGGCCGCCGAAGCTGATCATGTTGGTCAGCTGGTTTTCAGCCGTGTCTTCCAGGATGTCGGGAGCCCCCGGCGAGTTGAATCCGATCGACATGGAAATAGCCGAGCCCGCAAACTGCAGTCCGAGGACGAAAAGGCGCGGGATCAGCCCATACATGGAGCCGATCAGCGTCTCGCCGACGACCAGTTTGATATAGCTATATCCGGCCCCCGAAACGCGGGGATAGATCGTGTCCCAAAGGACCGGCAAGAGGGCTAGAGATACCGCAAGCGCGATGAAGATGCGGATTTGCGGAGATATGCGGGCCGAAGAGAAACCGGGCAAGGTCAGCATGCATGCGCCTATGCGGCAGAAGGCCGCGAACAAGGCAAGAACGGTCCCCTCGGGGTCACTTATCATGAAATGGAGCCCAGGATCTTTATTTCGATGCCCTTGGCCAGTTCCACATGGGAAAGGACGGGCAATGTAGCGAATAGGCGTTCGATGATCATGCGCACATAGGAGCGCGTTTCAGGCGAAGTGACAAGCACGAAGGGCAGCCCGCGGTCCATGAATTCACGAATAACTTTGCTTGCCTGCTCGCTGAAATCCTCGAGGCTGCGTGGGTCGATGTCGAATTCGACGATCTCGCCCTTGGCGTCGCGCTTGAGTGCCTGGTGGAAAACCAGATCCCACTTGCTGCCGAGCCTGAGCACTCGCAGCACGCCGTTGTCGGCCAGATCCCCGCAGAGTTGCTGGGACATGCGCACGCGCACGTGCTCGACGATCTGCTCGGTCTTCCGGACATGGGGGGCCAGTTCCGCCACGGCTTCGAGAATGAGGTGCAGGTTGCGGATCGATACGCGCTCGGCGAGAAGCAGCTTCAGCACCGCCTGCAGGCCAGAATAGGACATGTGCGACGAGCAGATTTCCTCTGCAAGCTTCTTGTACTCGGGATCGAGCCGGTCGATCAGGATCTTCACGTCCTTATAGGACAGAAGCTGCGGCAGGTTGTTGCGGATGACCTCGCTGACATGGGTGAGCACCACCGAGACATTGTCGATCGGGTGGAAACCTTCGCGCTTGAGGTCTTCGGTGAATGTCTCGAGGACCGAAATGGCCGGCATGCCGAATGCGGGTTCCCGGATTTCGTCGCCCGGCACTTTCGGCTTGCGGCCAGAGCCGGTGACGACCAGCACTTCGCCGACGCGCAGCATGTTCGAAGCGACGGTCGTTCCGTGGATACGGATCTGGTAGGACTTTTCCGCGATGGCGATGTCGTCCGTGACCTTGATCTCCGGCACGACGAAGCCGTATTGGCTGGCGAACTTCTTGCGCATCTTGCCGACCCGGAAGGCAAGCTCCTGATGGGCGCCAAGAAGACGGGTCGAGACGAGCTTGCCGAGCGCCAGTTCGATTTCAGCGGTCTTGAGCACCGACTTGACGGAATCCTTCTCGGCTTCCTTGGTCTGGATGACCTTCTTTTCTTCCTGCTCGCGTTTGACCTTGTTTTCCGCCTCGATCTGACGTGGGATGAACCAGCTGCCGAAGGCCATGATGCCGCCGAGCGCCAGGAACGGGATCATCGGCAGGCCAGGAATGACCGACAGCAGGACCATCAGGGAAGCCGCGACGGAAAGCGCGCGCGGGTAGCCGCTCAACTGGTTGATGACCGCCTGGTCGGTGGAGCCCGGGGTTCCGCCGCGCGAGACGAGCAGGCCGGCCGCGAGCGAAACGATCAGGGCGGGGATCTGCGAGACGATGCCGTCGCCGACCGACAGCTTGACGAAAACATCGGCCGCCTGGCCGATTTCCATGCCATGGCGGAAATAGCCGATGATGATACCGCCGAATACATTGATCGCGGTGATGATCAGGCCGGCGACCGCATCGCCGCGAACGAATTTCGACGCACCGTCCATGGCGCCGAAGAACGAGCTTTCCTGCTCAAGCTCGCGCCTGCGGGATTGGGCCTCCTTATCATCGATCATGCCAGCGGAAAGGTCGGCATCGATCGACATCTGCTTGCCGGGAATGGCATCGAGGGTGAAGCGGGCGCCGACTTCGGCAATGCGCGTTGCGCCCTTGGTGATGACGATGAAATTGACCGTGACCAGGATCATGAAAACGATCAGGCCGATTACGAAATCGCCTGACATCACAAGGCTTGAGAAGCCGGCGATGACGCCACCCGCGGCTGTGTGACCTTCATGGCCATGTGAAAGGATGACACGTGTCGTCGCGATGTTGAGCGACAGACGGATCATGGTCGAGATCAGCAGGATCGTCGGAAAGGACGAGAAATCGAGCGGCCGCTGGATCCACAGCGCCACCATGAGAATCAGGACGGAAAAGGCGATCGAGAACGCCAGCCCCATGTCGATCAGAAAGGGCGGGATGGGCAGAAAGAGGATGCAAAGGATGACGACAATGCCGAATGCAAAGCCGATATCACGACCATTCGGACTTACTTTCGGAATGGTGATTGCAGGTGGTTGCGCCATTTTTCAATCCGTCTCTTCATGAGAAGGCGGCCGGCAGCAATACGCTATACGGCCATGTTCGCCCGACAGTTAATGGTCGAAGCTTGCGCGAGGGTGGCTGAGGACACCAAGAGGAAACCGATCCGCGCGGTCCTGCCTACGGGCGGCACGACTGGCCCTTGCCGCAACGGCTCCACTAGAACCCGGATTGGACACGGGAGAAGACGAGATTCGCAAAGAGCGAAATCTGGGCGCCGACGAAGGGTGCCGACACGCCGATGGTAATCAGGATGGCCACGATCTTCGGCACGAAGGTCAGCGTCATTTCCTGAACCTGCGTCAGCGCCTGGATCAGTGCGATGGTGACGCCAACGATCATGGCGGCCAGAACCGCCGGCCCCGATGCCACGAGCACGGTCCACACGGCTGCCTGCATGATATCTAGGGCGTCGGCCTCATTCATCGCTCGGATCCTTGGTCGGGGACCGGGAATCAGTTCCCCCGGCCCTCAGGCATCCGTATCACCGGACGCGTCTCACGTCGACGGTGCGGTATCCTTCACCGAAACGCCGATACCAAGCGGGATCGTTGCACCGGTCGTGGTGGTCGCGACGATCGCGTCGCTATAGACCTTGATGGACGCCACAACACCCGAAGTCGTTCCGTCGGCGCTGGTCACAGTCTTCCCGATATAAGAGGTAGCCATGTCAAGCGCGGAGCCCGAAATCAGGCTTTCGAGATTCTTGTTGGTCTGGATCGTCTGCTCGACCTGGGAGAAGGTGGCAAGTTGTGCGATCTGCTCGCTGGCCTTCATTGGGTCGGTCGGATCCTGGTTCTTCATCTGGGCGATCAAGAGCCTGAGGAATGAATCGTAGTTCAGCGACGAGGAGGCCGAAGCCTGATCGGCGGACGACCCCTTCTTCGTCTCCGCCGACGCCGTGGCCGATGTGACCGGGGCTACCGCCATGGCGCAATCTCCCTGCGAATCTGCTCAACCGTCGCAGCAGTCATTTCCTGGCTGTTCAGGATCTGATCCTCGATCGGATAGAGGCCACGGATCGCCTTCAGGGCGTCGAAGGCGCGGCCGGAGGCGACCATGCCGTCGATCCGCTTCAACTCGGCGAGCACTTCCTCGTTCTCGAAGCAGGTCAGCAACATGGTGACCGACTTGCGGAACATCGCCATCGATTGATCACGGCCCTCCGGGTTGATCAGAATCATCTGTGCGATGAAGTAGAGCTGACGCAGCGGCGTCGTAGCATCTTCAGGCTGAAGGACGTGGTTCTCCAGCAGAAACGTCACGTCATTCAGGAACTCCAGCGCGACCTTCCGGTCGACGCGCAGCACTGCTCCATTGATGAAGATACGTTCCCCGGATTTAAGTGATATGCGCAGTGTGCTCTTCATTTCAGTCCATCCCTGATGATGGTTGTCACGTCAATTATGCCCTGGAAGTTGCTGGATTGCCGTTTCCTGATCCGGTCGCATTCCTTCAAGATCCATATGGCGATGGAAATGAGATTGGCCCGCAATTCGGAGCCAAGCTCGTTTTCCGGCTGTTTCAGATCCTCGATGAATCGGATCCATACCCTTCGGGTGTAGAAGAGAGCCTCGATGGCCTCCCGCGAATAACCGCTTTCATCACGCGCCCTCTCGAGTAGTTCGATTGACCGGGTCAGTGCTTGCCGTTCACGGTCCTTGGCGTCAGCGACGCCATCCTCCATGATTTCGGCATATGAAAACTGGTACATTCATGTGTCCTTCATTTTCATTCATTCCCTTTGATCATCAAAGGTAGTTGACAAGGCTCAGTTTCTGAATCTTTGAAGTCAGAGTGTAGGAAGCCTCAACCAGCGCCAGGAGATTGTTCACCCGTGTCGAGGCCTCGTAGGCATCGACTTCGATCTTGCTCTTCAAGGTCGTGTCAAGGATGTCGATCTGCACTTTGAGGGACGTATTGGCCTTCTCCACGCGGTTCTGCGACATGCCCAGCTGGGTGCGCTGGGAGTTGATCCCTGCAATGGCCACGCCCGTGTAGGCAATCGCCTTCTGGCTGACCACGGAGCGGACGTCATCATGCAGATCGAGACCGAGAAGTTCCTTGGAAAGAACTGCGGCCAGCGCGAAATAGCGCATGCCGTTGGAATTGGCGCTGGAGGAAGTATCGACGACCTCCGTCTGGCTGATCCGACTGGTCATGGCCTGATCAGTCGCACTGGACCAATCGGTATTCCAGTTCGCCCCGGAATACATCGGCTCGACCACGTTGGTAATGAAGTCGTCCATCTCGGCCGCCGTCTTAGGCGTTGACCAGGGGTAGGACGCGAGGGCGGTGTCGAAAGCCACCTTCGCGGCAGAGGTAGCGTCATAGGGTGTCAGCGGCTGAACGTCAGTGTTGATTCCGGCGAAGAGATACTCCCCGCCTACAGATGTATTCGCCACGCTCGTGAAGGTATTGAGCGCATTGCTGATGGTCTGCTTGGCGACATCGATGGTCGTCGACGTACCTGAATTCCCAAGCGAAATCAGCGCGTCCTGCATCTCCTGGGCGGCCGTCGACATCTGAGAGAGGGACTCCTGGGAGGATTCAAGACGTTGAGTGGCGATCGCATTCGTATCGATCATGGACTGCAGACGAAGACCGTCTCGGGTGAGGTCGAGGGTGCTGGCAGTTTCTCCGCCCAACTCGGCGCCGACATCATAAAAGATGCCGGTACTGACCTCGTTCTGCGACTTGATGAGTTCATTCTGCGCCTGCCTGATCGTCAAACGCATTGAAGTCTGTATGGAAAGGTTCGAAACATTCGATGTCGACATGGGTTAGCCCGCCATTTCCAGAACCGCCTGAAGCATCGCGTCAACGGTCGCCACCAGCTTCGCCGAAGCCTTGTAGGACTGCTCCACATCCAGGAGCAAAGAAAGCTCCTCATCAAGGCTGACACCGGTTTCGGAGGAATAGGTCTGAAACGCGCGCTCGTAGAATGCCGTCTTGTTTTCCTTCGCCGTTGTGGCATTGGACCGAAGTTCCTCGAGCCAGCCGACGGAATCAGTGGCAAAAATCATGATGCTGGAGGAGGTGTCGAGTTGCGTGCTGGCATCGAATGCCCTGCTCGCATTTAGCCCGGCAAGGTAGCTTTGCAGCAGATTGGAATAGCCGCTGTTTGCGCCGGTATTCCAGACATAGGCGGCGCCGTTGATGCCGCCATCCCTCAGCAGCATCGGATTGCCGCCCGAAGCCATGACCAGCGCGGGGTTGACCGTGATCGCGCCGGCAAGACCCGGCGAAACCGTTCCGGATGTCAGCGGCCCGGGAGCCCCGGTGAACAGGCCCGCCATATCGGGCGCGACTCCCAACGGGTCGGTTTCGGCGAAAGCCTCGATCAGACCATGCGCCACTTCGTCCAGCTGAGACTGGAAGACGGGCGCGATATCGTCCCGCAACTGTAGAAGAGCCGCGAGCGATCCCTCGGCAGTGGTATCCCCGCCCTGACCTGCATTGACCGCAACACCGTCTATATAGACCGCATTGCCGATCGTGCTCGCCCCATAGGTATAGGTCCGGTTGAACGTGACCGTGCGCGGGACCGTTTCGAAAAGGGTCGTTCCGTCGGCGGTATAGAGGGCGACATCGTTGTTCTCGCGGGTGACGACGTCGACGCCCATGATCCCGGAGATTTCCTTCAGGAGCGTATCGCGCCTGTCCAGGGCGTCACTCGGATCGCCACCAGTCGCCGTCGCACGAACGACGGCGTCATTGGCAACCTGGAAATCCGCCAGAAGCCTGTTCAGCTTGATAACCTGGCTGTCGATGTCGGCATCCGAATCCGAGCGGAGTTTCTGCACCGTCGCGTAGGCATTGTTCAGCGAACTCGCCACATCCTGCGCATCCGTCACCACCGTCTGGGCCAGCGAAAGCTCGCCCGGGGACGCGGCGAAAGCCTGCAGGCTGGTTTCGAGCTCGGCCATATAGGTCGAAGGGGCAAGTTCGTAGTCGTTGCCCCCGAGACTGGACGACAAAGTCTCCAGGCCTTTCAGAAGCGTGTCCTGACCACTCGAGAGGGACGTGGCACCCACGGTCTGCATGAGCAGGGCCTGCTGCTGGGCCCGCTCCGTCATCACTGTTGTCGCGCCGAAGATCGTATTGGTTACGACAGCCGAACGCCGCACATAATTTGCATTGCTGTCATTGGCAATATTGTTCGAGATGACGGAGGTCTGCTCCCCCGTATTCCTGAAAATGGCTTGAGCCGTGTTAAGTGCAGAAGTGAGCGACATCTGGCTGCCAGGACCTTTCCGTTATCTCTTCAGGTTGACCAGGACATCCATCAATTCGGAGCCGGTCTGGAACACCTTCGAGTTTGCGGTGTAGTTGCGCTGCGATTCGATCATCGCGGTGAGTTCTTCCGCCACGTCGACATTGGAGTCTTCGAGCGCACCCGACAGGATCTTTCCGAAGCCGCTGGAACCCGCATAGCCCATGACGACGACGCCGGAATCGTTGCTCTGCGAATAGAGGTTGCCGGCGATTGGCGTCAGGTTGTCCGGGCTCTGGACGCTTGCAAGCGCCACGCGGAACCGTGGGGTCAGATCGCCGTTGTCATAGACCACGGACACCACGCCCTTTTCGTCGATCTCATAACCGGTGACTTCGCTCGCAGCATTGCCGTTGCAGTCGCCGAGCGAAACGGAGAATTCGGCGGCAAGCTGGGTCGAACCCGAGATGTCGATGTTGAAACTCGGAAGCTCGGCGCCGTTGAGGGTCGCAGCCGTCAGCGCGGTCGTCGCCAGCGTCATCGGACCCGTAATTTTACCGTTGACGTCGAACGTGACGGGTGTCGGAGCCACCACAGCAGTCGCCGGCGGACCGGCGTAATCGGCCTGGACCGTCCATGCATTGGCGCCGGTTTTGGTGTAGGTGAAATCGAGAAGGCGGCTGTTGCCCTGGCTGTCATAGGCCACCAACGAGGTCGACTTGGTGAACCCGACCGCCTCGCCCGAGGGCAGATTGACGTTCAGCGTGCCACTGGTCGAAGCCGTTGCAGAGATCGACGCGGATGAGAGATCGATCGGTTCGAGACCATCGAAACCGTTGACGACAATCGTCGGGTCGCTGGTCGAGGAATACTTGTAACCCATCAGCGTATAGCCGGCGGAGTTTTGCAGCGTACCATCGTCCATCACGACGAAGGAACCGGCGCGCGTCAGATAGTCGATGCCATCAGAGCCCTGAACGATGAAGAAGCCATTGCCGTTGACGGCCAGGTCCGTCGCGGACGTCGTGTAGCTGAACGTGCCCTGATCGGAGATCGAATAGCGGACGTCCGTTTCGACGCCACCTGAATTGTAGGCGCCGGCAGTGGACGGCAGGATCATCGACGAAAACTGGACGGATGCCTTCTTGTAGCCGACCGTACTGGAGTTGGCGATGTTTTCAGCGACCGTGCCGAGACGATTGGCCTGGGCATTCATTCCGGACACACCGGTCCGCATCGTTCCGTAAAGGCTCATAGTACATCCTCGTTTCTGTAGTCATTCCAGAGAGTATGAGGCGGGCCTTGCGTGAAGCTGTCTGGTTATGCGGGCCTTGATCGAAATCACGTCGACATCAAGGCCCGAGCTCCCGGCCCGGGAGCGGAAAATCAGCTCCAGTCTATGCAGTAACCAAGGAAGCGCTTGGAATCGACCGGATCGAAACCAAGCTTCTTGCGAAGCTTCTTGCGAAGCTTGCTGATGTGGCTTTCGACCACATTTTCTTCGACTTCCTCATCGAAGATGCCGTAAATCGCATTGAAGATCTGGGACTTCGAAACGCGACGCCCGCGGTTGACGACCAGGTATTCCAGGATGCGGCGCTCGCGGCGCGGCAAGGGGAAGACTTCGCCGGATATTTCAGGATCGCGACCATCGGAGAAGACCCTGATCGGGCCGATCTCGGTGAAGTTCGTAATCGCCTTCAGACGCCGGCGGATTGCCGCCGCACGGGCAAGGATCTCCCTGGGGTGAACCGGCTTGCGCACGACATCGTCCACGCCACAATCGAACAGCGCCAAGGTCGCCTCGAGCGAGGGCTGGTCGCTGACCGCGATAACCGGGGCCATCGTCCGGTCGCGAATTGCCCTCGGCAATTCCATGGTCCGTTCACCCTGCCCGAGCAGGAAGGCCTCGACTGCCGCGATATCGCTATCAGCCGCCGTATTCACCCACTCACCGAATTCCGCCGGATCAAATCCGGTCGATGGAATGCCTTCACGCCCAAACAGGGACGTGTACCCTTCTTTTACAAGCTCACGCTCATCAACCACTACGATCATTCGTCCGCCTCCGAATCAGTGTGGGTGCCTCGATGCACTATCGGTACGAATCGCAGGAATCAGCGACAACTGGTGAAAGTTAATGATGGGTATTAATAGTTGATTAAGAATTCAGTGGTGATTTGATCTACATCTAGTGGCTATCACCGAAGACAGGCACTAATTTCCGGTGGATAAATTAACAGATGGTTAACAACCTGCTTGCCGGACATATTTTGCCCCAATTACGGTCACATTCACGCCAAATATGGTGATTTGCGTCACCTACAACCTGTAATTGCTATTCACTACAAAATTTTCGGGCGTTTGACGTCCAGTTTCCGTAGCCTGTCGCAACCAGATTCGCAATCACCCGGCAGACATATCTCTTCTGGGCGGGGTCGTTATTCGGCCCCGCGTGGTATCTGGCTACCGCCATCGTCCATGTCTCGTGGCGGCTATGGAGGTTCACGAGGAACTTCGCGGCGTAATCGACATTCTTTCGCGGATCAAACATGGCCTGCACGGAGGCAAAGTTCTCCCCATGAAAGTGCTGGTTGATCTGCATGCAGCCGACGTCGATGAGTTTCGCGCCACTCTGCCTCGCGGCAACGAAAGCACTGATGGCCTCACCCTCGCTATCGAAGAACATCGGCTTGCCTTCCACGTTCATCGCGAAAGGCTGAAGCGATCCCTTGCGTCCCGTTTCCGTCAAACCGACGGAATAGAGGATGCCTTCAGGTATCGAATACTTCGCTGCGGCGGCCTGTATTTCGCGCTCACAAGCCCCTGTGGAGGCTTCCGCATCAGATATAGACGTGGTCAGGGCGAAGGCCACCAGCAGTGCCGGCATCACCACCAACCGTCTGTACCGTGCCTGCATCATCGCCAGTCCTTCCCATTGCAGTACCGCCTCTGTCTGGCTGCGTGAAGGGCTCATGCCGGCCACCGCCGCCCGTCCCGTTCTGTCCGCCGCCCTGTGGGGCCTGTTGCCCCTGCGCACCGCTCTGCCCCGTATCGGAGGCGCCCCGGTCGGCTGCGCTCGAAAGGCTGATCTGGATCTGATCGACGGCAAAGCCCTGGGACCGAAGGGCCCTCAGCATATCGCTCTGATCATCGTTCAGGTGTTTGAAGGCCGCACGATTCTCGACCGTCAGGTGGACCGTCAGTTCGTCGCCCGTCAGCCGCAATGTCGCGGTCACATTTCCAAGCTCGATCGGGCTCATCTGGATCTTCAGCGTATTGACGACCTTGCCGCTATTCGACTGCGTCAGCGCATTCGCCAATTCTGAACCGGGCTGCATCGCGTGCGCCCATTCACTATCAGCCACCATCGCCGCGGTGATGCTGGCTGCATTGGAGGCTGGAGCCAGATAACGGCGGGCATCGAGGACGGCCACGGTCTGCCCGCCTTCGTTCGCCGTACCGGTCTCGAAGTGCGTCGGCTTATCCTCGGCCGCCGCGACCCGCATCGACAGGGACTGACCCTTGCCGTCGGCGCGAACGAACCGGAAGGCATGATCGGCATCGCCTTGTGGTTCCGCGGCACCATCCGGTGCATCCGGGCCAGTGGCGGTATCCGAGATCGTGGAGGTCAGCGACTTCAGCGCCGAGAGGCTCTCCTCGGAAGAAGTTTGGCCTTTCTCGCTACGGTCAGGCTTCACCGAAGTCGCGCTCGCCGCCTGGCCTGCGGCAAGTCCGGCCTGTGCCAATTCCGCTTTGCTCCCTGTCAGCAGCGAAAGAACATCATTCACCCCGGAATCAGTCACCAGGCGGTCGTCTTCTGCATCCGTCCCCGTGCCTTGAGCCGCATCCCGGCCCTTCGACGATATCGTCTTTTCGACCTTGCCCGAATCCACTGCCTCGCCGACCGTGCCGATCTGCCCAGCGTCGGGAGCGGCACCATTCTTGATCGAAGCCGCCATGGCATTATCCTTGGCAAGCCGCTTCGCGATCCTGGCCTGAGAAGAGGCAGATTGCGTCTCCGCTTCTTCGCGCTGGTTCTCCGAGGGGAGATTCAGCGCGTCTGCATCAACGACGGGCGGTTGGGTGGTAGCAGCGTGCCGATTTCTTCCCGAAATCTCGATGATCGGCTTCGCCGAACCGGGCACGCTGTTGTCTTCAGCATCAGCTTCAACCATTGCGCCTGCGTCCGCGCTCTCGCCCGCCTTTGTGCCGTTCGAATGCTGCTTGCCTCTCTCGCCGCCGCCAATCTTTCGGCCCTGATGACCTGCATCAGCCAAGGCGTCGAAAAAATCGCCGCCGCCGCCTGCCTTCTCACCCGATCCCGAGGACGCCGCCGAGCCTGCTTTCACGGAAAGATCTGCGGACGGGACTTTTCCTGCAATACCGATGTCGATCATTTCACAGCGCTTTCTTTTTCCAGCAGACTGTCGATTTCATCCAGCTTCGAGCGGCCGGCATCGACAAATGTGCGAAATTCGGGGTCAGTATTCGGAGTCTCGCTTCTCACCTCGGCTGCCGTCGTCGCAGGCGCCGTTCCGACCGGATCGGCTGCCACATCAGCAGGGTTGTCAGCTATCACCGCCAAATCGTTCGGCCATTCTACATTAGGACTTTCGACTTGCGCGGAACTTGCCGGTTCCGGCTTGCGCAGGACCTCCTGCGCGATTGCTTCGGCCGCGGACCGCAGAGCCCGATCAGACGGCGACAGCAGCGCATCCGGAATGTCGGATATGGCTTCGATGGCGGAAACGACGTCGGATGTCGGAATATCGGCGAGACCGCCGTAAAGGGCTGCGAGAGCATCGGCACCCTCAGCCGACCCGGACAACATCTTGGCACGCTCCGCCGCCAGGCGCGCGAGGTCGTTCTTGCCCTTGATCGCGGCACTTCTCGCGATCCTCAGGTAGACTTCGCGCTGGCGGTCGCTATCCATATAGCCAAGCGTTGCATGAACATCCTGGGCGTTGAGCGCATCGTAGTGCTCAACGACAAGCTGGACGAAGATATCCGCAAACTGGCTCGCATAGGGCGAATGAAGGAAGCGGCGGGCATAGCGATTGGCATAGCCCGCCGCCCTTTCAACCATGCCTGCCTCGACGGCGACCGCAAGCGAGCGGCGAAGCGCGGCCTCCTCGACGATAGTTCCCGGCGCCGTCAGTCGAGCCCAGTCGTAGAATTTGAGCGCACCGACCGGATCGTTCACGATCGTGACATTGCCTGCAACGAGCGCCAGGTATGGCGCGATCTTCGTATCCTTGTATTCGGGCACCATCTCGGCAAGGGACTTGGCAACGAGGACGCCCTTGCCACCCAGATATTTCCGTAGCGCTTCCGAGACCCGGCTATCGAAATTGCCGTTCACATCGCGCGCAGCCAGATATTCGAGCGTGGCCGGATTGCCGCCGCTCATGGCATAGATCAGGGCGGCATCGACGTTGTCGGTATTATCGAACACCGAGGCATCCGCCTGCCTGAGCCGCTTGTCGATTGTCGCCAGCATGAAACGCTGCATTTCCGCGGCCGAGTGATCACCCAAAACGACGGAATCCTGAACGAACTGAAGCGAGCGCAGCATCTTGTAGGGTGCGATCGTTTCCATGTCTTCCGCGTGGCTTTGCCCCGAGCCCGCGAGGCCCAGGGCAAGGAGAGCGGAGCAAAGGAGGGGCAGCTTCAGCCGCGTCATGATGCTATCCTTGGTCCGACTGGATCAATATCTCGATCCGGCGGTTGGCACCGGCGAGAGGATCATCGGGTATCTGCAGACGGCGGTCGGCGAAGCCGGAGACCTGCTGTACCCGGCCTTCGGATAGGCCGCCGCGCACGAGCATGTAATAGGCGCTGTGGGCGCGCGCCATGGACAGGCCCCAGTTGTCGTTTTCCGTTCCCTTGAACTGTCGGCCATCCGTATGGCCGCGAATGATGATCGCGCCTTTCCGACTTTCGAGCAGCTTGCCGATCTTCTCCATTGCCAGAACCAGCTCCTTGCGCGGCACGGCGGAGCCAATATTGAACATCGGCGTGTCAAGCTGATCGGAGATGGTGACGAGCAGGCCGCCCTCGGAAGGTGTGACGACAAGCCCTTCGGCAAGTTTGCCGGCCAGACCGCCGATCTCCTTCTCGATTGCCTTCTTCAGGTCGCCGGCGGCCTTTTCCCTGGCCTGCTGCTGAGCCTCGGGACCCTTGGCTACGGCCGCGTCCGGATCGACCTTTTCTGTGAGGGCGTCGGCCTGCAAGGGTTTTTCGCGCGGAACTGCAATGGCAACCCGCTGTTCGGTCTGCGCCGTGTCCGTCTCCCCTGCTTTGGCGGCCTCCGCCATTTGTGCGGGCTCGGTCGCATCAGGCGATTTCGGTTCACCGGGCGGACCTTTGGCGGTCTGGACCTGCTGGGTCCAGAAATCCGGATCGAAGGGATCTCGGTAGGCTTCGCCGCCTTGCGCGCCGGTCGAAGGGCCGGAATCGCTGGCGCCGCCCTCGCCCTTTGCGCTCACATTCGCCTGCTGCCCGACCTCCTGGGCGATTTCGGCAAGGACCGAATAGGGGTTTTCGAAGAAGTCGGCTTCGGAATAGTTGGACTGGTCCCCTGACGTCGCGGTCTGATCTTCGCCCGTGGCCGCCGCGGATCCGTTCGTCTGCTGATCCGCCTGTTGCTTGGACTTTTCCTGTTTCTGCTCGCCGTCGGCCTGATCGACCGGCTTTTTCAGGCCTTTCTCGGTCGGTTTTTCGTCCGATAGCTTGATCGGATTGAAATAGCTCGCCACAGAGGCTTTCGTCTCCTCATTCGCGGCGTTGACGAGCCACATCACCAGGAAGAATGCCATCATCGCGGTCATGAAATCGGCGTAGGCGATCTTCCAGGCTCCGCCATGGTGGCTATCATGATCGCCGCCACCATGGCGCTTGATGATGACAATCTCGTTCTTGCCGTGGTGGTGATTTTCGCTGTCGCTCATCCCAGCACTTTCTTCAGGCTAGCGGTCCAGGCCGATATGCGCGTCACCAGCACGGTTTCGCCGATATCGACCGACAAATCGAGATCATCGGCCTCCACATGTCGCAGGCTTCCGGCTACTTCCGGCATGTTGCCAACCAGCGCGTCGAAAAGGCTGCTCGGCCCTTTGACGGTGACCGTTCCGGCCTCGCCGGAAAGGATGGCAGTGCGAAGGAGATCAGCGAGGTCGCTCACCGCTTTTGCGGCAATCTGCTCGGAGATCAGCGGCGCGATCGCGACGGCCGTCTGATCGCTGACGGCATAGGCAATCTCCAGGGCGAGCTTCTGGATTCCCCCGGCGATGGCCTGCGTCGCTTCGGCTTCGAATTTTTGCCGCAGGTCGTCCAATTCACGGGCGTGCGCCTCGAGAAGCGACTGGCGCTCGGTTTCGAACTTTTCCTGGAGCGCCTGCTCGGCTGTCTCATAGCCTTCGGCATAGGCTGCGCGCCTCTCACTTTCCAGATCAACAGGCTCCGGCGCGTTCGCGACCGCGAAATCAAGATCGAAGGGCTCGGGATCGGAGGAGGTGAAATCAGCGCCGCCGATGCCGGCCGGACCATTCGCAGGCTTTGAAAAATCCTTCAGGTAGTGCGCAAGCGGCATGCTCATTCGCTTTCGCCTCCAAAGGCGACGGTCGGTAGCTGGCCTTCATGGACCACCCCCGGGTAGAAGGGGCCGAATATCTCCAGACTGCATCTCATCATGACACCCACTGCCAACCTCAGTTCTCGGAAGGACCTGGAAGTCCCTCGCTCGTGCGACGCGGCCCAAGCCTGACGCATGCCTTCGCGGACGCTAAAATCTCAAACTTGTGCGAGGATGAATGTGTTGGACCGCGCCAGGGCAGTTGCGCGGTCCAACGGTTCCACCTTATGCCGATGACCGGCGGCACGGTAGAGAGGTAAGTTTTCAACTCCGGTCCGTTGCGGATCGATTACTTGAACAGAGTGAGGATGTTTTCGGCATTGGTATTGGCGATCGAAAGCGCCTGAATGCCAAGCTGCTGCTGCGTCTGCAGCGCCTTCAGCTTCGTCGATTCCTCGTTCATGTCGGCATCGACGAGGCGGCCCACGCCCTTGTCGATCACGTCCATCAAGGTCGACACGAATTCATCCTGCATCTCGATACGGCTCGTGATCGCACCAAGAGTCGAGGCGGAATCGGTCAGTTGCTGAAGCACCAGGTCCACGGCGCTGATCATGCCGTCCAGTACGTCGTAGCCCGTGCTGTCGGTCAACATCACCTCGGTGCCTGTCGCCGAAGTCGTCGAGTTGACGTTAATCAGGAAATATGTGGCGGTCGTGGTGGTTGTGCCCGATGGCTGTTGGACCGATACGCCCCGCGTCAGCACGCCGTAGTTGGCGTTATTCGTATCAATGAGCACGGAATCGGCGATATCGAATGCGAGAGTCGTAACCGAGACGGTTCCGTCGGTGGCGCGGTTGAAGGAGGCAACAATCTCCTTCGTTCCGGGCGCCGCGGTCGACGTGTTGTACAGCCAGTTCTCACCGGAGAATGATGCAGATTCGGAGATTGCCGCGAGCTGGTTTTTCAGCTCGGCGAGTTCCTTGTTGATCTTCCCCTTGTCGACGCCCGGTTCGCGTGCGGCGACGAGTTTGGACTTGATCTCCGTGACGACTTCGACAGCCGATTCAAGGCCGGTATAGGCGGTGTCTGTCTTGGCGGCACCGAGTCCGAGGGCATCCTGCACGGTAGACAGTGCGGCGTTGTCAGAGCGCATCGTGGTTGCGATCGACCAGTAGGCGGCGTTGTCCGCAGCGGTCGCAACGCGGTAGCCGGAGGAGATACGCGCCTGCGTCTCTTGCATGTTCGAGTCGATGGTTCGGAGAGTTTGTAGAGCCGCCATTGCGGCGGTGTTGGTCATGATGCTGGTCATTGATTGCCCCACTAAGGTCTACGGGACATGCCGGATTCAAATACGCTACCGGCAACGACGGACTGCATCATGCTTATCAGCCAGCTGTTTGCCCTGGCGGCTGACCCGACGTTGTTAATAATTTCTTAACGACAAGAAGGTTAACAAGTGGTTAACGCAATAAAGGATTTGTTAAACTCTGTAAACAAGTCATCAACGTATCGGGGCCAAAATTCGCAATGCGTTTCCGCGGAACACCGGCGGGCCGGAAACGCAAAACGCCGCGGCCTTGTGCGGGCCGCGGCGTCGAATGGTTGTTCCGTCTTCTCGGAAAGGAAGGCGTTGAGCCCGCCTCTCTTCTTAGTTCTTGAACAGCGACAGAATGTTCTGCGAGTTCGAGTTGGCGATCGAGAGCGCCTGGATGCCGAGTTGCTGCTGGGTCTGAAGGGCCTTGAGCCTGGTCGACTCCTCGTTCATATCCGCATCGACGAGGCGACCGACGCCGGTATCGATCACGTCCATGAGGTCGGCGACGAAGTTCGTCTGCATTTCGACGCGCATATTGATCGCGCCGAGAGTTGCCGCAGCGTCGGTAATGTCCGCAAGGATGGCATCGATGGCCGAAATCATGCCTTCGACCTGGTCATCGGTGGTAGTTGTGGTCAACTCAATGACGCTGCCGCTCGTGCCCGTTCCGCCTGCGCTTACAAGGAAGTAGGTTGCCTTGGTCGCGGTGCCGCTGATGGTCACATCGACTTCATAATCCTTGGTCAGCAGGCCACGCGTGGCGTCAACAGTGTCAATCAGGACGGAATCGGCGGTATCGAAGGTCAGTGTCGAAACCGAGACAAGGCCATCCGCGGAGCGGACGAAGGAGCCCATCATTTCCTTGGTCCCGACAGCGGCGGTGCTCTCGTTGAAGAGCCAATTCTCGCCCGAGAACGATGCCGATTCGGCAATCGAATTCAGTTGAGCCTTGAGCTCCTTCAGTTCCTTGTTGATCTTGTCCTTGTCGACACCCGGTTCGCGGGCGGCAACGAGCTTGGCCTTGATCTCCGACACGACATTAACGGTCGCCTCCATGCCGGTATAGGCGGTATCCGTCTTGGCGGCGCCGAAGCCGAGAGCGTCCTGTACAGCGGAAAGCGCCTTGTTGTCGGAGCGCATCGTGGTGGCGATCGACCAATAGGCGGCGTTGTCGGAAGCCGATTCAACCCTGTAACCAGAGGAAACGCGATTTTGGGTTTCCTCCATTGCGCTCGTGATCGAACGCAGAGTGTCAAGAGCTGCGATCGCAGCGGTATTCGTCATCAAGCTCGTCATTATACTGCCCCTCGTTGACAGGAATTTTGAAAGGGACATGCCGGAGTAAAACACCGGCAACGGGAGTCTGCTTCATGCACGTCCGGATCTTGTGTTCGTCCGGCCCACCGTTCTGATGGGATCAAAAGACATTATTAAGGTTAATGAATCCTAAATGCAGGATGCGAATTGTTAATCTGTTGCGGGAAAACGAAAAAATGCCGCGTTCGGGAAGAACGCGGCATTTCCGTCAGATCCGGCGCGGAGAGCCCTTGGGCCTTCCGGAAGGCTATCGCTCTTACTTGAACAGCGACAGGATGTTCTGCGAGTTCGAGTTGGCGATCGAGAGCGCCTGGATACCGAGCTGCTGCTGGGTCTGGAGCGCCTTGAGCCTGGTCGACTCCTCGTTCATGTCAGCATCGACGAGACGGCCCACGCCGGTGTCGATCACGTCCATGAGGTCGGCCACGAAGTCGGCCTGCATCTCGATTCGGCTGTTGGTCGCACCGAGTGTTGCACCGACGTCAGTCATATCCTGCAGCATGGCGTCGACTGCCGAGATCATGCCTTCGAGGTTGTCGTCGGTCGTGGACGTGGTCAGTTCGATGACAGAGCCGGTGGCTGCCGTCGTTGAGGAGGCGTTAACCAGGAAGTAGGTCGCGGTGGTGGTCGTCGTGCCTGAAGGTTGTGTGACCTGGAAGCCCTTGGTCAGCAGGCCAAGGTTGGCGTTGGCGGTATCGATCAGGACGGAGTCGGCTGCATTGAAAACCAGCGTTTCAACGGAAACCGTGCCATCTGCGGCGCGGACGAAGGAGCCGACCATTTCCCTGGTGCCGACAGCCGTCGTCGATTCGTTGTAGAGCCAGTTCTCACCGGAGAACGAAGCCGACTGCGAAATCGAGGAGAGCTGCGACTTCAGCTCGGTCAGTTCCTTGTTGATCTTGTCCTTGTCGACACCCGGCTCGCGGGCGGCAACGAGCTTGGCCTTGATCTCCGACACGACATTGATGGACGCTTCCATGCCGGTATAGGCGGTATCGGTCTTGGCTGCGCCAAAGCCGAGCGCGTCGCTGACAGCCGAGAGAGCCTTGTTGTCCGAACGCATGGTGGTGGCGATCGACCAGTAGGCGGCGTTGTCGGCAGCGGATTCAACGCGGTAGCCCGAAGATACGCGGCTCTGCGTGGTTTCGAGATCGGAGTTGATCGAGCGCAGGGTGTCAAGAGCTGCGATTGCAGCGGTATTTGTCATAATACTCGTCATAGGTACTGCCCCTTATTGACAGGAAATTGGGAAGGGACATACCGGATTTCGATACCGGCAACGACAGCCTGCTTCATGCAATTAACCTTTGTTTACAATTGGTTAATCCGTCGTTTTGATATCTGTAGTAAACTCTATTAAGGTTAATAGATGCTAAAGCCGGACTGCGGTCTGCAATATATTTTACGCGCTGGCGGAAACAGACGGATTCAGCCCGACCGGCTCTCGCCTGGCGCGTGAAAATCATGGATTTCTGGAAAGGCGGCTCGCGAACCTTGGCCAATAGCGTCATGGGGGAGTTGATGCGGCATGAAGGCTGTCAGCAATGAGTCAGAATCATTCCCTAAACGAAAAGACCGCGCCCAGGGGGGCGCGGTCTAATTTCTCCTGTTCCCGCCCATCTCTGGGCTGGATCGCGGATCCGATTAACGGAACAGCGACAGAATGTTCTGCGAGTTCGAGTTGGCGATCGAGAGCGCCTGGATACCGAGCTGCTGCTGGGTCTGGAGCGCCTTGAGCCTGGTCGATTCCTCGTTCATGTCCGCGTCGACGAGACGACCGACACCGGTGTCGATCACGTCCATGAGGTCGGCGACGAAATTGGTCTGCATCTCGATTCGGCTGTTGGTCGCACCGAGCGTTGCACCGACGTCGGTCATATCCTGCAGCATGGCGTCGACTGCCGAGATCATGCCTTCGAGGTCCTCATCGCTCATGGACGTGGTCAGTTCGATGACAGAGCCGGTGGCTGACGTCGTCGAACCGGCATCAACCAGGAAGTAGGTCGCGGCGGTGGTCGTTGCGCCGGAAGGCTGTGTGACCTCGAAGCCCTTGGTCAGCAGGCCGAGGTTGGCGTCGTTGGTATCGATCAGGACGGAGTCGGCTGCATCGAAAGTCAGCGTTTCGACGGAAACCGTGCCATTTGCGGCGCGGACGAACGAGCCGACCATTTCCTTGGTGCCGACAGCCGTCGTCGATTCGTTGTAGAGCCAGTTCTCACCGGAGAACGAAGCCGACTGCGAAATCGAGGAGAGCTGCGACTTCAGCTCGGTCAGTTCCTTGTTGATCTTGTCCTTGTCGACAGCCGGCTCGCGGGCGGCAACGAGCTTTGCCTTGATCTCCGACACGACATTGATGGCCGCTTCCATGCCGGTATAGGCGGTGTCGGTCTTGGCAGCGCCAAAGCCGAGCGCATCGCTGACAGCCGAGAGAGCCTTGTTGTCCGAACGCATGGTGGTGGCGATCGACCAGTAGGCAGCGTTGTCGGAAGCCGATCCAACGCGGTAGCCGGAAGAAATGCGGCCCTGGGTGTTATCGAGATCGGCGCTGATCGAACGAAGCGTGTCGAGAGCTGCGAGTGCAGCGGTATTGGTCATGATGCTGGTCATGATGTGTCCCCTTGGATACTAGATACGATGGAGGACATGCCGGGTTTTCCTACCGGCAGGGGCGGACGACATCATGTCAATTAATTAATGCTAAAATTAATCCGCCTCTGATGTCGGATAAGACAGCATGGAGTTTAACGTTGGCTGAAGCTGCATGGTTAAAAAACCATTTATCGCGGTTTTTCTCGAATTCGCCGGACATTTCTTTACAGGCATCCAATGCAAGCAGTTATTTCCTCGCTCTTTGACGAAAAGCAGGAAGTCTCGTGGCAAATATTGATGCCATCCGCATATGAGGAGTGCGTTCGCGCGCGCCCGAAGCGGGATCCATGCCTTCAGGAGAAGGAGCGCACCAAACTGCCGACCAGAAGATTCCAGCCGTCTATCAGGACGAAAAACAGGATCTTGAAGGGCAGCGAAATCGACGTCGGCGGCAGCATCATCATGCCCATCGCCATGGTGATTGTGGCGACGATCATGTCGATGACGAGGAAGGGCAGCACGATAAGAAAACCGATCTCGAAACCGCGCCTGATCTCCGACAGCATGAAGGCAGGCACAAGGACGCGATAATCCACCTTGTCGCCCGTGACGGAGGTCTGTCCACGCTCGTTGGCGATATCGATGAACAGTCGCAAGTCCTTGTCGCGGGTGTTGGCGGCCATGAAGGTACGGAAGGGTTCGGCTATGCGCTGCACAGCTTCGGCTTCGGTCAACTGGTTGTCGAGCAGCGGCTGGACACCGTCCTTCCAGGAACGGTCCATGGTCGGGGCCATGACGTAGAACGTCATGAACAGCGCCATGCTGGTCAGGATCATGTTGGAGGGAGTTGTCGCGAGGCCCATGCCGGACCTGAGGATCGAAAAAGCGATCACAAAGCGTGGAAAGCTCGTGACCATGATCAGGATGCCTGGCGCGACGGAAAGGACCGTGAGCAGGCCGAAGGTACGGATGATCCAGGCCGCAACCGATCCGTCGATCGGGGCGTTGAATAGATTGGTCGGAAGCTGCTGCGCGTGGGCAAGCTCCGGCACCGCCATCATGACGGCAAGCAAGAAGAGGTATCGAATCATTCGATCACAAAGGTCCTGAACATCACCTTCGATACCCGGCCTTCAGAGCGAAGGTCAACACGCTCCTGGATGTCATCCTTCAAATATTGAAAGCCCCTCGGCCCTTCCACTTGCTGGAGCGAGACGGTGCGCAGATAGGCGAGGATATCCTGGTGGATGGCCTCGGAAAGCGTGACGTCCGGCGCGCCCTTGAACAGCAGCGCGACCTCGAGGCGGATCCAGTTTTCGGAGGGGTAAGCGAGGTTCGTGGTGACCGGTTCCAGCTGCACGACGCCGTTGGCTTCGGTCGAGATGCGGGGAAGCCCCTCCTCGCCTGCCTTGCCTGCCCCATGAGCGTCCGCCGCCTTCGCTGCATCCATCAGTTTGGCGCTTTCCGCAGCCTTGATCTTTGGTGCGATCATGGTTCCGACCAGCCAACCGCCGCCGCCGCCGAGCACGGTCAGGATCGCGATTGCCGCGATCGTGAGCACCAGCGGGGATTTCTTCTTCCCTTGAGTCGTTTCCGATTCTTCCATCGTTCCCAGCCGCCCGTTTTACCTTTGCGAATCGCAAGCCCGATCAGATCGGCGAGAACAGATCAACGACCTGTTGTCCGACTGGTGGCTGCTGAACTTCCGTCAGGCGTCCCCTGCCGCCATAAGAGATACGCGCCTCGGCGATGCGATCATAGGAAATCGTGTTTTCCGCGTCGACATCTTGCGGACGCACGATACCGGCGACGTTCAGGATACGAATCTCATGGTTGACGCGCACCTCCTGCGAGCCGCTGATCAGGAGATTGCCGTTCTCGAGAATGCCGGTGACGACGGCCGCGACGAGAAGCGTCAGCTTTTCCGAGCGCTCGGTCGAACCCTTGCCCTTCGTGCTGGTGTCGGAACCCGACCCCAAGTCACCGCTCGTGACGGGCGGCGTCCAGCCGAACAGTTCGGCCTGCGTCTGCCAGTTGATGCCGCTTGAGTTCACCCTGCTGCGATCCGTCTGGTTGTTGAACGAGGCCTTGTCGTTGATCTGGATGTTAACCGTCAGAATGTCCCCGACGTTGATTGCGCGCGAATCCTTGAAAAGCGCCGACTGCGAATCACTCCATAGCGAATAACCGCTGGAGATCTGGCGCGGCTGTTTCGGGTAGAGCGCCATTTGCGGGGTCTGGCTATAGCGCAGGCCACTGCCGATCGGGCTCATCGACGGCGCGTTTCCAATCTCTTTCAAGGTCTGGCTCTGGCAGCCGGCCAGAAAGAGGACAGCCAGAATAGCTGAGGAACGGTTGGTCATGAGGGGTCCTTCGACGTATTGGGATCGGCCGCGCTCGACATGACCGCCGCCACGAGGGCCGCCTTTTCCGCGTCCATTTCGCTGAGGATGAGGCTCGACTGGCGCGACGGCAGCCTCATGATGATCGCGGCCGCCAGGACGACATCGATCTGCTCGAGCTGCGGCGCCGCCGCATCGGCTTTCATCTTCTTGTAGATATCGACCAGATTGCCTTCCGCCTGCTTCAGGAAATCATTGCGGCGCTTCAGCCAGTCCTCGTATTCCGCCTTGCGTTTCTCGAGAATGGCGATGCGGCCGTCGATATCCGCCTGCAGCTTTTCGAGTTCCTGTTTCTGCAACAGGTAGCGCTGGTCTCGCGCGGGTTCAGCAATGCTCGTGCAGAACTGCTGGATTTCCGCCTGGGTGGCCGTGTTCAGGGCGGTGTCGCCTGCCGCGTAGCCGGTTGTGACCGGCGCGAACGCCAGGGCGGCAATCAGCAGGGAATTGCGAATGACGGTCGGGACGTTGGCCAAGAAAGTGCTGTGCTTCATTGCAGAACGAGCTCCGCTTGCAGGGCGCCGGCCGACTTGATGCCCTGGAGGATGGCAATGATGCCGTCGGGCTTGACGCCGATATTGTTCAATCCGCTGACCAGGGTGCGCAGGTCCGGACCATCGACGATCGTGACGGGCCCACCGTCCTTCTGAGCAAGGATATCGGTCTGGGGCTGGACCGCCGTCTGCCCGCGGGAGAACGGTGCCGGCTGGACGATCTGCGGGGTTTCGGTGACCTGCACCGTCAGGGTCCCGTAGCTTACCGCCACCTTGGAGACGCGGACATCGGCGCCGATGACGATGGTGCCCGTTCGCTCATTGATGACGACCTTGGCCGGCGTATCGGTTTCCACGACAAGGTTTTCGATGGCAGCCATCAGCCGGGCCAGATCCGCCGTGCGAGGCTTCTGGACCACGACCTCCTGGGAATCGCGCGCCTCGGCGATCGGGGCACCGTATGTTGCCGACGCATAGGCATTCACCGTCTCGGCGATACGCATCGCGGTGGTGAAATCGGGGTTACGAAGCTGCAGCACGAGGTTGATGGAATCCTTGAACTTCGACGGCAGTTCACGCTCGATGATCGCACCGTTCGGGACCCGGCCAGAAGTCGAGACCCCTTCCGTGACGCTGGAAGCCTGGCCCTGGGCCGTGAAACCCGAAACGATGACCGAGCCCTGGGCAACGGCATAGATCTGGCCATCGGCGCCGGTGAGCGACGTCATCACCAGCGTTCCCCCACGAAGCGAAGTGGCATCGCCGAGCGAACTCACGGTCGCGTCGATACGGCTGCCGGGGCTCGAGAACGGCGGCAGGGTCGCCGTGACCATAACCGCTGCCACATTCTTGGCGTTCGACTGGCCACCCTGGGTGGATATCCCGAGGTTCTGCAGCATCGCCCGCATCGACTGCTCGGTGAAAGGCGAGGAACGGAGACTGTCGCCGGATCCTTGCAGGCCGACGACCAGGCCATAGCCGATCAACTGGTTGTCACGACCCGATTGCAGGGAGGCGACGTCCTTGATCCGCGAGGCCGAAGCACTGGCCTCGAAGGCCGGAATGCAGGCCAATGCAATGACAAGCAGAGCGATCGCGCTCGAACGAAGCAATTTCATTTGGCCATCACCTGTACCGTTCCATCCGCCATGACCGTTCCGGTGACGATCACCCCTGAATCGAGATTTCTGACCTTGATGACTTCACCGATCGACGCGTCGGCGAGCGGGGTTCCCGAGGCCGAGATCTGCATGCTGCCGATTGCGAAAGTCAGCCGCACATTGGTTCCGCGCTTGATCGCATAGGGTTCGCGCAGTCCCGAGACGGGGATCGTGCGGCCGGGAAGAAGCGTGCGCGTGGTCACCATACCAATCACGTCGTGGGCCGAACTGGCATAGCCGCCTGCAAGGTTCGGATTGGTCACAGCGACCTCCACGATCTTGGAGGCGGACACCGTTTCGCCCGGATAGATGATCTGGGTCGGCACGACGGCATAGCCATCCCTTGCCTCGGCGATGCGGACCTGGCCGCAAGACAACGATGCGACGGCCAAACCGACCGCCGTCATTCTCGCGTATGTAGTGATCCGGCGAAACGTCATGTTTGCCCTGCCTTCCGCTTACTTCAGATTCTTGCTGACAATCTGCGCCATTTCGTCGGCGGTCTGGATAACCTTGGAATTCATTTCATAGGCGCGCTGGGCCGAGATCATGTCAGTGATCTCCTTGACGGAATCGACGTTCGACGACTCCAGGTAACCCTGCTTGATATAGGCAAAGCCCGGATCTTCAGGGGCAGCGACGATCGGCTCGCCGGAGGCTGCCGTCTGCGCGAAGAGATTGTCGCCAAGCGGCTTCAGACCAGCCTCGTTCACGAAATTGGCGATGGTGAGCTGACCGAGTTCGGTAAAGTCGGAACTGTTGCCGAGGCGCGCCGAAACCATGCCGGTGCGGCTGACTACGACTTCACTTGCGTCCTGCGGAACGGTGATTGCAGGCGAGACGGCATAACCATCAATGGTCACAAGCTGACCTTCGGCATTGGTATTGAAGGCGCCGGAGCGGCTGTAGAGGACCGTGCCGTCCGGGGATTCGATCTGAAACCAGCCGCGGCCGACGAGGGCGAGATCAAGCTCATTCGAAGTCTGGGCCAGTTCACCCTGCGTGTGGATGTTGCGGACAGCGGCCGTCTGCACACCGAGACCNNATATTGGCGCCTTCGGGAACGATCGCCTGGTTGGCGCGGTTCGGCACACCCTGGGTGCGTTCGGTTTGGTAGAGCAGATCGGCGAATTCGGCGCGGGCGCGCTTGTAGCCGGTCGTATTGATATTGGCGATGTTGTTGGCGATGACCTCAAGATTGGTCTGCTGGGCATCCATGCCAGTGGCTGCAATGGCGAGCGCTCTCATGTGTTCGTCCTTAAATTCGCTAGATCTGCATCTTCGTAATTTCGAGATAGGCCGACACGATCTTGTCGCGGAATGCTATCGCCGTCTGCAGGGACTGCTCGGCAGCGAGAACGGCATCGACCACCTCACGCGTGTTGGCTGTGCCCTTGATCCCCTCGAAAGAGGTGACTTCGGCCTGCTTGAGATTATTCATCGCCTCGGTTGCCATGCCGCCGAGCACGCTTGCGAAGCTCATCCCGGTCATGGTGCCGGGCGTCGTGTCTTCCGTCTGGGCGGGAGAGGAAACCGCCTCGCCTGCAACGCTGCCGAGACCGCGGGCCGGCGAAAGAAAACTAATGTTCTGAACAGTATCAATCATTGAGAGGCCTTCAGAAGGTTGATCGTCGACGCAATGAGCTCGCGCGCCTGCTTGACTGTCTGGAGATTGGCCTCATATGTGCGGTTCGCTTCGCGCATATCGGCCATTTCGATGAGAATGTTGACGTTCGGCATCTTGACGAAACCGCGTTCGTCCGCGGCCGGGTTGCCGGGATCGAACTCTTCGATGTAGTCGGAGTCGTCTTCACCGAGCTTCTTCACGGTGACCAGCTCAGCACCGCTCGCCTTGTCGAGCTCGGAACCGAATGTCACGGTCTTGCGACGGTAAGGATCCGCGCCGGGCGTGTCGCCGGTCGAACGGGCGTTGGCAATATTCTCGGAAACGATCCGCAGGCGCGTGGACTGGACTTCCAGGCCGCTACCGGCGATCTTCATGGCTGCTGTCAAAGGATCCATTGCTCTACTTCTTCACAGCCATCAGCATCATACGGTGGAACGAGGTGACCAGCGAGGTATTGAGATCGTGCTGGCGCCTGATATCGCCGGCCTTGGTCAGTTCCTGCGAAAGCGCGACGGTGTTTCCGGACTCCTGCACGCCGATTTCGTTATTGAGTTCCGCCTCCTTGACCTCGATATCGTCGCCCAGTTCGCTGGTGGCGAAATGAGCGGGATTAGTACGCGCCATGTGGCTGACCGTCGTGGTATCCAGGACCGCGCTGAACGGCGTAATATCCTTGGCGAGGTATTTCGGCGTATTGGCGTTGGCGATATTGCTGGCCACGACTTCCTGACGCACCGAAAGCCATTCGGCTTGCCGGGAGGCCAAAGCGAACAACTGGATGGGTTGCATAGGCTTCACTCCGTCTTTTACTAGTGGAAGCCTATGATCCTAATCTTGCGTGGGACTTACGGAGGACGGCGCCCCTCAATTGCTGTCGTAAACGACGCCTTCGGACGTGACGATGACCCACTTGCCGTCCCGCTGCTCGAGCGTCGCGACACGGCTGTTGTCCGGCAGTATCGAGCCTACACGGACCATGTACATGCCCGAACCGTCCTCGATCAAAGCACGTCCGTTGGCAACGTGGAGGAGCCGAAAGCCGCTTTGACCCGGGAACGGCTGCTGCTCCCGCAACGCCGCGCCCGCGGCGTTTTCCGTGCCGAGTTTGGATACCGTGGCGGTGACAAGCGGATCGACCGGCAACTCCGGCTTGATTTTCGGCCCATTATCGTCCTTGTCGACCATGGCGAGCGGGGACACGCTGAATACGTTCCTTCCCGGCCCTTCAGGCAGATCGCGGGTGTGATCCATCTCGCTCACGCGAATGCCAAATTTCTCTTCGTTGAAGAACACGTACCAGGGAAAGAATGCAGCCGCGCAGGCGAGCGCGATACCCGTCACCCCGAGAATGCGGTCAGCCATGGAGAATGACCGGCCGGACGTCGGCTTGATCGGCGCCACGGGTTCGTCAGCGTCAAAATCGGTCACGGCTATCCCCTCATTTTTCCAAGAGATGCAGGTGCCGGCTGCCCGCCCGCCGCCTGCTTCAGAGCATTTGCAAGATCGCCATAGGCGTCGGCCGACGAGTTCTCGGCCGGCGTCTGCTTCAAGACTTCGTAGATAACCGGGACCTGCTTGATTGCCATATCGAGATCTGGGTCACTGCCGGCGCGGTAGCCGCCGATCAGCCGCAGGTCGCGCGTCTCCTCGAAACGGTGGATCAGCGTCTTGAGCCGGGACACGAGCTTTTCCTGCTCGCCCGTCCAGGCCTTGCGCGCCAGTCGTGAGATCGACGTGAGCGGATTGACCGGCGGATAACGGCCCTCGTCGGCAAGGCTACGGTCGAGCACGATATGCCCGTCGAGAATGCCGCGCGTGGAGTCGGCGATCGGATCGTTGTGATTGTCGCCATCGACCAGGATGGAGATGATCGCGGTGATCGTGCCCGTCCCCTCCTCGCCGGGGCCGGCGCGCTCGAGCAGGCGCGGCAGCTCGGTGAATACCGAGGCCGGATAGCCGCGCGCGATCGGCGGCTCCCCAGCGGCGGTCGCCACTTCGCGGATTGCATGGGCAAATCGGGTGACGCTGTCGACGATGAACAGCACGTTTTCGCCGCGGTCGCGGAAGTGCTCGGCGATGGTCATGGCGGTCAATGGCGCCATCTTGCGCAGCATTGGGCTTTCATCGCTCGTGGCGACCACGGCCACCGCCTTCGCCATGTTCGGCCCGAGTGTATCCTCGATGAACTCGCGCACTTCGCGGCCACGTTCGCCGACCAGCGAGATCACCACCTTGTCGAAGGCGTCGGCGCGCGCCAGCATCGACAGAAGCGTCGACTTGCCGACACCGGATCCGGCGAAGATGCCGAGACGCTGGCCGAAGCAAAGAGGCGAGAAGATATCGATGGCCCTGACACCGGTTCGAAACCCCTGCTCCACCCGCCGGCGCGACATCGAAGGCGGGGCGCTGTTCGAAATCGGGCGACGTATCGCGCCGGGCGCCAGTGGACCGAACCCGTCGATCGGCTCGCCGAGCGCGTTGATCGTGCGACCGCACCAGCTGTCATCAGGGGCGATGCGGAACGCCCCTTTGCGGATGACCACGTCATGGATACCGATCGGTTCGCCAGGCTCGATGGGGCAAACATAGGTCACATCCGGTTCGACGCGGACAACCTCGCCTAGGTGGATGCCAGTAGCGCTGCGATGGGCGACGAATTCGCCGAGACGCACATGGCGGGACAAACCGGTCACAGTATAGTGCCCCGCCGCGATCGTGCGAACATGACCGCCGTGGGTTACGGAAAACCCGGGATTGGCGTAGCGCGCAGCAAGACCTGCGAGCTGGCTGAGCTTGCCGGAAAGCGCGAAATCAAAAGGCATCTGTTCTGGCATGGATCGCGGACCTCGGCCTTAGCTCGAACTGCCGAGGGTCTTGATCGCGTCGGTCATCGAGCTTTCGCTGTCCCGAATGAGGGAACTGATGCTTTCAAAAGCACGGTTCACCTGAATGAGTTGCGTCATCTCCCCGATGCCGTTGACATTCGAGTTTTCGATATAGCCCTGCATGACCGCGATCTCGCTGTTGTCGACAACCGGCTGGGGTTGATCGACGGTGGTCACGCCGCTGTTTTCATAGCGGACGAAGCCCCTGGAAATATCGGCCGTGAAGAGACCGAGCGTCGCCACCTGTCTTCCGTCCTGGATCAGCTTTCCGTCGGCACCAATGGTCGGCGGTCCTCCCGTGCGGTTGAGCTGGATCGGCGCGCCGCCGGCGTCGAGCACCGGATAGCCGCGCAGCGATACCAGTTCGCCGGTTTCCTTCATCGTAAACCGCCCGTCACGGGTCAGGACCTGGCCGACCGGAGTGTCGATCGCGAACCAGGCATCGCCCTTGATTGCGAAATCGAGGCTGTTGCCGGTCTGCTGAAACTCGCCGGTGCGGGTCGACAGGTAGTCGTTACCCTGGGAGACGAACGCTATCTTGGCGTTGAGATCGTTCTGTGTCTTGCTCAAGACCTGATCGAACTTGACTTCGGTCGAGCGAAAACCAACGGTGTTGAGATTGGCCATGTTGTCGGCGATGGTCGTCAGACGCCGTTCGAGAGCGATCTGCGACGACAAGGATACATATAATCCGGATTGCACTTAGCTGCCTCCGAGCTTCAGGGAATTGATGGAAATAAGAAGATCCGGCGAAATGCCGAATCCGGACGAAGAGCCGAAAACGGCCAGCGGATCATAGTTTTCGGAAGGATGTTCCAGTTCCCACATGGCGGTGAACCGCTCCAGGAAGGAGCCAGTCTTCTCGGCATCCTGAAAATCCCCGATATCCAGGACCCGATCCAGAAAAGCTGCCTGCTTGTCGATATTGGACGCGGCGAACTCGCCCGGCAGCTGGAGTGTCGTGCGTACGACCTGGGAGAGCGCGTCATCGGCGAGAATATCCATCGCTGACGTGATCTTGGAGGCGTTGCGCTCGAAATAGAGCGCAAGCCGCACGCCGGTGTTCTCGTTGCCCGCCTCTTCTTCGAGAGACTGTCGCATATATTTATCGACGACGCCCTTCTGGGCCTTGTCGAACGACGTCGCCGCGGCGCCTTGCTCGGCGAAATTCAACGAGGTCGCGAGATCGGCGTAGCGGCTGTCGGACAACTGCTTTGCGAAAGCCTCGTCGCTCGCGACACCTTCCGTCAGAACCTTGCGAATGAAAGCCTTCGCATAGGCCATGTCCTCGAGGCCATGGGCCTTCAGGGCATAGTTGTAGAGACGGGTATCGGCCATGAACTCGTCGATCGACTTTATGTCGCCGATCTTCGACATGTAGTACTCCGTCTCCCGGGCCACATCCGGCTCCTTGGCGACGCGGTCAAGCGATTTCGTAAGATCCTGCGTGATCAGCTGGTAGCTCGTGTAGGTCGTAGTCACGGTCGTTCCGCCTCTTGAATGGACAATCGGAAAATGCGTCCGTTATCGCTCTTCTTGGGGCAAAAGGCTTGCGCGAAGCTGTCTGTAGGTTCACAAAGTATGAAGCTCGCACGGTTCAGCCTCACGCAAGGCAGAAACCCTATCGCTAACTGTGAAAATAGTTTTCAGGTGCGGGCACGAAATGAATATTATCATTGGACTTGTGATTACCTTCGGCAGCGTCATCGGTGGCTATATGGCCATGGGCGGACATCTCGATGTTCTGATACAGCCCTTCGAACTGATGATCATCGGCGGCGCGGGCCTCGGCGGCTTCATCATGGCCAACCCGATGAAGGTGGTCAAAGACTCCGGCAAGGCGCTCGGCGAGGCCTTCAGGAATGCTGTGCCCAAGGAACGCGCCTATCTCGACGTGCTCGGCGTGCTCTATTCGCTCATGCGCGATCTCAGAACGAAATCACGCAACGAGATCGAAGCCCATATCGACAACCCCGAAGAATCCTCGATCTTCCAGTCCGCACCGACGGTTCTCAAGAACAAGGAACTGACCTCCTTCATCTGCGACTATGTGCGGTTGATCATCATCGGGAACGCCCGCTCCCATGAGATCGAAGCCCTGATGGACGAGGAAATCAACACCATCCTGCACGACAAGATGAAGCCCTACAACTCGATCATAGCGATGGGAGATTCCTTCCCGGCGATCGGTATCGTCGCGGCGGTTCTCGGGGTCATCAAGGCCATGGGCAAGATCAATGAATCGCCCGAAGTGCTTGGCGGCCTCATCGGCGCGGCGCTCGTCGGCACTATGCTCGGCATCGTGCTTTCGTACTCGATCTCCAATCCGCTGGCCGCGCAGATCAAGATCGTACGGACGAAGCAGCACCGCCTCTACATCATCGTAAAGCAGACGCTGCTTGCCTACATGAACGGTTCGGTTCCGCAGGTCGCGCTCGAATACGGCCGCAAGACGATTTCCTCCTATGAGCGTCCCTCGATCGATGCTGTCGAGCAGGAAATGATGAACCCGGGCGGTGAGAACAAGGCGGCATGACGATGGCGGAAACCGAGACCAACAAATCGCCGAAGATGGAACACGCACTCCTGGCCCGCCTGACCGGCGCACTCGGGGACAAGAAGAGCGTGGAAAAGATCTGCAGCGACTTCAGTCATCTCTTCACCGAATTCATGCCGGACATCTTCCACAGCGAAACCGGCTTGACGATCGACGTCTACTATAACGGCCATGACACGGGCCTTATGAACGATCTCATCGCCGACCTCGGCGACAATGTTGTCCTGGCGGATGCGGCGCTTCGCAACTGGAGCCCGAACTTCGTCCTTGGCTGCGGCAACAGCTTCATCATCACATTGATGGAAAATCTGCTTGGCGCGCTGCCGGAGACAATCGAGGACCCGATCCATCGTCCATTGTCACGCATCGAACTTGACCTCTCGGTCATGGTATTCGACAAGATTGCCAACATCCTGCGGTCGGGTATCAATGCGCTTGGCGCCTTCGAAGCGCATATCGAACGCCCGCACAACGCCGATGACCGGCCGAAGCCGGATGACGATCACATCGACGAATACGGAGCGACGATCAAGATCGGGGTCGACCTAGGCCCGGTATCGTCCGAATTCTACCTCGTTGTGCCGCAGAAGGCCCTGCTCAAAACGACCGTGACACTGCCCAAGGCCAAAGGTCAATCGGGACGCAACCGCAAGGAATGGTCCGAGCAGCTTGCCGAGCAAGTGCGCCGGTCGCACATCACGCTCGAAGCCAGAATCCGCCTGCAAATGCTGACCCTGAACACCATTTCGCGGCTCGCCGTCGGGGATGTGATCGCATTTCGCGACCGCGGCGACGTGACCGTCGATGTCAGCGCGAACGGAAAGGAAATGTATCGCTGTGAGTTCGGGCGGGCCGGCGAGAACTACACGGTCCGCGTGAAAGACAATGTCGGCAGCGAAGACGAAATTCTAAAACACCTTATGGGGTAGGCCATTTCAGCCGCCGCCTTCGATAAGGCAGGTTGAGGCAAGTTTCGACAGGAATAATGATTTCATGGCTACGAAAAAGACACCTGTAACCGAAGATGACGCGCTGTCGATGATGGGCTCGGATGCCGATTTCGATCAGGCAGTCGATGATCTGCGCGGCGTATTGAAGAACGATTCGGAAGGAACACTGCCCGACATCGGCGCAGATTTCGAATCGGGCATTGGCGGAGACTTTGCCAATCCGCTCGACAGTGCCGGTGACCTGTCGGCCTTCGAATCCGATTTCGGCGGCCCCTCGATCGACGTCGAAAGCACGGATTTCGGCGCGGATGCCTTCGGCAGCGACCCATTTTCCGCCCATTCTGAACCGACGCCGGCACAGGCAGCGGAGCCGGGCAGCTCGCTGACGTCGAATCTCGACCTGATCATGGATATTCCGATCGATCTCCAGATCGTGCTCGGCTCAAGCCGCATGCAGGTCTCCGGCCTGATGAATCTCGAGGAGGGCGCCATCATAGCGCTCGACAAGAAGATCGGCGAGCCGGTCGAGATCACCGTGAACGGCCGCCGCATCGCTCGCGGCGAGATCACAGTGCTTGACAATGACGACACCCGCTTTGGCGTAAAACTGATCGAAGTGATGAGTACGAAGTTGCCCTGACCCCGTTCCAGGGGCAGAGAGGAAAGACCATGATGGACTTTGACGATTTCGGCGGCCCGGTATCAGGGAAACCGCTGTCCCAGGCAGACAAGGCGGCCGCGGTTCTGCTGGCGATGGGCAAGGGTGTCGCCGGCAAGCTCTTGAAGTACTTCACGCAAAACGAATTGCAGACCATCATCGCATCTGCCCAGACCTTGCGGACGATCCCGCCGGATGAACTGGCCGAACTCGTCAACGAATTCGAAGACCTGTTCACCGAAGGTGCGGGCTTGATGGACAATGCCAAGGCGATCGAGAGCATTCTCGAGGAAGGCCTGACACCGGAAGAAGTGGACGGCCTACTCGGCCGCCGCACCGCGTTCCAGGCCTATGAAGCCTCGATCTGGGACCGTCTCCAGGATGCCGATCCGGATTTCATCGCAAAATTCCTGATGCGCGAACATCCCCAAACCGTAGCCTATATTCTCTCGATGCTACCGTCGTCATTTGGCGCCAAGGTGCTCCTGAAGCTACCGGAAAGCCGCCGTGCCGATATCATGAACCGCACGGTCAATCTCAAGAATGTCAGCCCGAAAGCGGCCCAGATCATCGAGAAACGCGTTTACGAGCTGATTGCGGAGATCGAGGCGGAACGCAGCTCGGCCGGTTCGGCCAAGGTTGCAGAACTGATGAACGAACTCGACAAGCCGGATGTCGATACCCTGCTCAATTCGCTAGAATCGATCAGCAAGGAATCGGTCAACAAGGTCCGTCCGAAGATCTTCCTGTTCGAAGACCTGCTGGCCATGCCACAGCGCAGCCGCGTCTTGCTGCTCAACGACATCTCGGCAGATATCCTCACGATGGCGCTGCGCGGCGCCTCGGCCGAAATCCGCGAATGCGTGCTGTCGGCAATCAGCCCCCGCCAGCGCCGCATGATCGAATCCGATCTGGTCGCCGGTACGACAGGCATCAATCCTCGCGAGATCGCCATTGCCCGCCGCGCCGTGGCCCAGGAAGCAATCCGGCTGGCCAATTCCGGCCAGATCCAGCTCAAGGAAACCGAAGGCGACCAATCGCAGGCTGCGTGACGGGCGGCCAACTGTTGAAAACCCCGCGCTTGCTCCGCCTGCCGATTGAATGCAATCCGGCGGGCGGCTAGCTTGTCATCGCTACAGAGCCAAGCTATCGGACAGGGACACGGTCCGGCGACCGCGAACGTTGCTTCGGAACGCAGCAGCAAGAGGCAAGCCCGGTCTACTGACCGGTCGCCCGGAGGGCCTGTCTTCCCCAGCACATTCCTGGCGAACAAGGGAACAGGGCTTGTCTGACGATCAGGACAAAGACAGTAAAACAGAAGCCCCGACAGAGAAGAAACAGCGGGACGCGGCCGAGAAGGGCAACCTGCCTTCCTCGCGGGAGGTTCCCGTCTTTGCATCGGCGCTGGCATTCTATCTCTATCTGGTGTTCTTCCTGCCTTCCGGGGTCGCGAGGGTGGGCGAATCCTTGCGCGACCTCTTCGAAAAGCCGGACCAGTGGCAGATATTCACAGCGACCGACGTCGTCTCGCTCTTCGTCCACCTCGGATGGGACGCAGGTGCGCTTCTCTTTCCCGCCATGGCGCTCTTCATCGCCTTCGGCATCGGCTCCAACGTGCTGCAAAACATCCCGAGTTTCGTGCTGGAGCGGATCCGACCGCAGACATCGCGCATATCGCTCTCCAAGGGCTGGGAACGACTTTTCAGCGTAAGGGGGCTGATCGAGTTCGGCAAATCGCTCTTCAAGATCGTGATCGTCTCAGCGATCATGGTCATCGCCCTCAGGTCCGAATACTTCGGAACGCTCGACGCCATGTTCTCCGATCCGCAGGTGATCTTCGTGAAGTTCGCCACGATCCTGAAAAAGATCATGATCATCATCCTGTTCGCGACGGCGATACTCGCGATCGTGGACTTCTTCTGGACGCGACATCACTGGTTTACCGAGTTGCGCATGACCAAACAGGAGGTCAAGGACGAGTTCAAGCAGGCCCAAGGCGACCCGATCATCAAGTCGAGACAGCGCTCGATCGCCCGCGACCGGGCACGCCGGCGCATGATCAACAACGTTCCTCGCGCAACCCTCGTCATCACGAATCCCACGCACTATGCAGTCGCGTTGCGCTATGTGCGCGAGGAAAGCGATGCCCCGGTCGTCATTGCCAAGGGGCAGGATCTCGTCGCGCTCAAGATTCGCGAAATCGCCCAGCAGAACGACATACCGATTTTCGAAGATCCACCACTCGCCCGCTCCATGTTTGCGCAAGTCTCGGTCGATAGTGTGATTCCGTCGATATTTTACAAGGCTGTGGCAGAACTCGTGCATCGGGTCTATGCCGCGAAAGCCCCAAAGAGACGGGTACGCTAAGCGCGATGAAAAAATGCCCCTATACCGATCAGCGTGAACAAATTGTCGCTGAGGCGATCAGCCCTGTCGCGACCGAATTGCGGTTGCTGGACGCGGCCGACCTGATCTCGCTGTTGCGGTTCGAGCTATATGGCAACATCGCCGACCTGGTTTCGTCGGCGGCGGAACTCTACTTCCATCCGGGCACGGTAAATTTCGGCGCCGGCGGAGAATACCGTCTTGAGTGGGGCGGTCCGCCCGAGGTCGTTCTCGACCTCGAGATAAAGCCAAAGGACGTCACGATCTACGCACAGCTGACGCTCGCAAAGGACCATGCGGGCCTGGAGATCAATCACGTGGCCTTTCAGAACCCGTCCAGCGACCCGGACCAGAATACCCACTTCCTGGAGACAAGCCTCAGGGAAGCCCGCTTCGCCGCGAACACATCGTCGCCGCTCTTCAGCTGAGCAGCGGGCCCGTCTAGGGATTCAATTTATATAGCCGAGTCTTATCGCCTTCGCGATCGCCTGGATGCGATTGACCGAGTCGAGCTTGATAGTCGCCGAACCGAGATAGGCGTTGACGGTATGGACCGATAGCCCGAGCTTTTCGGCTATCTCCTCGCTGATGCGCCCGTCGCCCGCCAGTTGCAGGCAGGTAATCTCGCGATCGCTCAAGGTTTCGGAAGGCAGTGAGCGGCGCTCCTCCATCGACAGGATGTCCATCATGATCTTGCAGCTGCGGCCATGCACGTCAATGATCAGCTCGCCCTGGATGTCCAGTCCGTTCGTAATGGCAAACAGCACATAGCCGTTGCCGGACGCTCCGAGACGGACGGGAAACGCGATGCCCGAATAGGGAAGGATGCGGGGCTTCAGGTGCACCACGAATGACGAGAAATCGGAGGTGTCGGCAAAGCTCGCGCTGTCTTGCGCATTCCACGTAAGGGGAAGCAACGAGCTGTCGAGGTGCGCGAGAAGAGTCTCTCCATGGGCGGCGATGAAGGCATCGGTGCCTGCGGGTATCGTCACCGACCAGTTTTCGAACTCGGTTGCGAGCTTGCGCTTGCCGGGAACTCCACCGCCCACCGCCTTCAATACGGCAAATCCCCGCGCATTGAGGGCCTTCTGTAGCGCAACGAGCTTCGGGAAGATATCCGATCGGTTCGTGGGCCGCCGCGTATGGCTGGCCTGGAGGTTTTCGCTGCCCGCGTCGAGCGGATCGTGCGGATATCTCATCGGCTATTCCCTATACAAGATTATTCCGGACCGCATAGGCGATGGCCTCGGAACGGGTCTTGGTTGCCGTCTTGCGCATGACGCTCGTGATGTAGTTGTTGATCGTGTTGCGCGAGATCCCGAGGATCACGGCAATCTCGTCGCTAGTCTTGCCCTCGGCAATCCAGAACAGGCACTCGATCTCGCGATCCGTCAGTTCGAATTCCCGGTCGACTTTCTGCCCCTTACTGGTCGACAGGCTAACGCAATATCCACTGAGGAGCCCGACCTCGCGCAGCCTCTCCGGAGACAGGACGAAATCTCCGCGATACAGCAGCAGCAACGAAAACCGCGTTCGTCCGACATTGAATGTGAGCGAGCAATACTGCCGGCCGATGCCTTGCGGAGCATCGGCGTCATCCGGCAGGAGCGCGAACTTCGGTTGCAAGAGAGAAAGACATTTTTCGAGTTCGGTTGTACGGGAATGGGTCGCGGCGAGTTCGTGATCGAGGCGGCGGACAAGATCGAACGGCCAATCGGAGCAAACGACGAAATCAAGCCCCTGCTCCTGGACGAGATCAAAACGTGCGAGGAGAAAATGGGTGGCACCGACATAGTCGGTAAGGGTGCGCAGACTGCTGCCTATATTGCCAGCTTGCGCGGCAATCGCCAGTTTCTGGAGAAGCTGTTCCTTCGACAAGGTTCTGGGGGATGTATCCGGTTCGAACATGGTTCGGCTTTTATTCCCAAGAACCTCCCTTACTAACTCCGCATCCATTCTGTTTCCCCCTTCCAGGGACGAAACGGCCGCTCGAAGACACCACCTTCATCTCCGGAAGGCCGCCCTTCTCCCGGGATACGTATTGCCAATCCGTCAGCCCGACGAATCATAGGCATGATAGAAGACAAAGACCCAAAAACCAAAACGCTGAGTTGAAGCTTCCCCAACTTGCAGAAAGACAAATATGCGGTTCGCATGTGGCGGACCTGCAGCGTTCCAGCGGTACCGGCAGAAACAGCCGCCGTTGCCTTCCCATTCCCTGCAACAAACGAGAAACGCCGCGCCAGGAGTCTGGTGCGGCGTGGAGATTATTGTTAGCTCCAGGATCAGGCGGCCTTGTCGACAGCCCATTTGCGAAGGATCTTGGCGGCTCGCTCTTCCGAGATTTCCACCATCCGCGACAGGCGGCGCTCCGGTCCTTCCTTGACCCGACGGTTGAAACCGCCATTCGGGTCGTCGTCCATCGTCAGCAGGTCGTCGGTGCTGTCGAAGCCGAAATCCGCGCCGAAGCCATCCATCAGGGCGCCACCGCCGCCGCCGGCCATTGCGGGCGAGAAGTCCGGCAGCTCGAGGCCTGCGGCTTCCTCGACGCCACCACCTGCGACGCTTGCCACTCCGCCGACGGTACGGACCATCGGACGGATCCCCATCCAGACGATCAGGAAGGCGACTGCAACGAAGGCGAGCGAGTTGATGATGCCACCGAGATTGCGGCCCAGAATATCCATGACGCCGGGGCCAGTGGCCGCTTCTTCCAGAAGCTGGTTTTCAAGGAAGTCCATGGCGATCAGGGTCACGACGTCGCCGCGGGCCGTGTCAAGGCCGGCTGCGGAACTGACGATCTTCTGCATTTCGGCGAGGTAGGCGTCAATCTTCCCCTGATCGGCCGGTTCGCCGACCATCTTGGCTATGCGGCCCTTGTTGACGACGACAGCGACAGAGACTTTCTCGACCTTATAGCTGTTGCGGACGGTCGCCACGGTCTTGCTATTGATCTCGTAGTTGGTCTGCTCTTCCTTCTTGTCCTGCTGATCGGAAGATTCGGGGCCTCCTCCCGTGCCCTGGACATTGCCCTGCGGCACGTTCTGTTCCACCGTCGCTGCAGTATCGGTCTGACGCTGCTGGGACTTCTGCTCTTCCTTGACGATGCGGACAGAGCGTTCCACGCGCGATTCCGGATCGTAGATGGTTTCCTGGATCTGCTGCGCGTCGGTATTGAGCTCCGCGGTCACGCTGGAGCGGAAATTGTCCATCCCCAGGAATGGGGCAAGGGCCTTGTCGATATTCGATTCGATTTCCTGCTGGAACGACTGAACGACGCCAAGCGAGCGGGTAGCCGGCGCGCCCAACTCGTCGCCGGAGGCCAGTAGCTGACCGGTCGAATCGAGAATGGTCACGTCCTCGACATCGAGGCCGGGAACCGACGAGGCCACAAGGTGGCGAATCGATGCGGCTGCCTTGCGGCCGGCTTCGCTCCCGGCGCGAATCATGACGGACGCCGTTGGCTTCTGTTCACCACGGCGGAAGTTGCCGACGTCTGGCATGACGATATGGACGCGAGCGGCCGCAATGCCGCTGATCTGCTGGATGGTGCGGGCGACTTCGCCTTCAAGTGCGCGAACCCGGGTGACCTCCTGCATGAACGAGGTCAGCCCGAGCGAACCAACATTGTCGAAAAGTTCGTAACCGGCATTGGCACTATTGGGCAAACCGCGCTCTGCGAGGAGCAGCCGGGCCTTTCCTGTCATTCCGGCGGGAACCTTGATGCTCTTGCCGTCCGATCCGACCTCGAAGTCGATGCCCGATTCGGCAAGCGCGATGCTGACTTGATTGAGATCCGCCGATTCCAGCCCTGTATAGAGGGTCTCATAAGCCGGCTTGTTGACGAATATGGCAGCGGCGAGGACAAGAGCGATCGAGACGACTCCGACACCGGCCATAGCCAGGAGTCGCGTCTGACCCAGTGACGCCAAGTTCTTAAAAACCTGAAGTGATTGATTTAACAGATTCATTCTGTCTCGCACCATCATAAGAAAGGTTTGGGGCTTTTTGCCCTTGGCGAGACATTAGAAATCGAAACTTGTGCGAACGTTTCGCACTCGCGTGTTTGCCGAAACTACGACGCAAAATCCCCCAGCGTGGCACCGGGAGATTCCGCTATGCAAAACAGCGCCTGGCGATCAAAAGAAATCGAAGTCGCCGGCTGCCTTGTCCAGCGGCTGAGAATGACCATGGCGCATCCCCGCGCTGAGCGCCTTCTGCATCTCGGCGAGCTTGACCAGACTGAGCGCTGTCGTCATATCGACCATCCACTCGCCGGGAATGGAGCCGGTGATCGTGTCGATGAACTCGGCCAGTCCGCGGGTCTTCTGCACCGCGAGATCGATACCTTGCATGACCTTGAGACTATCGGGGTGTTCGAGAACGCTGGCGCCGCCCAACTCCAGCAGTTGCGGTTCGACCCGTTCGATCAGGTAGGCCACATCATGGAGTTCTGTCACGACCCGCATCAGGATTTCCGGCAGCGCTTCTTCCACGTTCGTGGTCTCCCTATTATCTTCGTTGTTCATGCTGCTTCCAATGCTCAGAAGAATTCGATCGAACTTTCGGCTGGTTTCGGAGCGAAAACCGGCCTCTGCTCCAGCGCGACGGTCTTTTGTGTTTCTGCACCGGTCAGAGGGTACTGACGTGCCCGTCCGCTGACGGGCCAGAATTCCAGCTTGCGTCCATGTTCCCCGCCCGTGGAAGAACCCACGACCTTGATGCCTTCATCTCTCAGGAATTGCATCGCAAACGTGGCATTCTGCTCGCCGACATTCGAGAACGTGGCAATCGTCTTGGCGCCTCCGAAGATTTTCGCCTCGATCCGGTCGCGGCGGGCACCATTCTTCAGAAGACCGTTGATGAGGAGTTCCATGAGGTGAACCCCGTAGCGGGTCGCGTCTCCGCCGCCTGAAGCCGGATTTGCCGATCCAGGCAACAGAAAGTGGTTCATACCACCGACGCCAGCCATTGGATCACGCAGACATGCAGCCACGCACGAACCAAGAATGGTAGAAAGAACGATATTCGGATCGTTCACCACCTTGTACTCGCCCTGAATAATATGAACGCGCCTAGCTGCACTGTCCCCTGTCATTTTAGGGCTCCGAAAACTGCTTCGATAGCAGCCTTCATCTTCTCGATGGTGAAGGGCTTAGCGAGGACATTGTTGGCGCCAAGCTGCGCCGCCTTCTGAACAAGGGCGCGATCCCCCTGTGCCGTCAGGATAATGAAGGCCGCCTTCTTGGTGTTCGGGTTGGTGCGAACATGTTGCAGGAAGACCAAGCCGTCCATCTTCGGCATGTTGAAGTCGGAGATGACCAGATGATGGGGCTGCTGCTCCATGATCTTCATTCCCTGTTCGCCATCGCCGGCGGCAGTGATCTGCTTGAAGCCGAGCTGGGTCAAGGCATCGCTCAGGAGGAGACGGCTCGTGACCTGATCATCGACGATCAGAACTTTGATTTTTTCGGCTAGAGACATTTATTCGATACCTTCTCTTCGGGCGGCAGTAAGTTTGAGTATTTCTTCACCAATGGAGCCAAGCGGCAGTTGTTGCTCCACCGCGCCCAGTTCCTGGGCAACGCGCGGCATGCCATAGACCACGCAGGTCTTTTCGTTCTGTCCGATCGTGCGCGCACCTGCATGACGCATCTTGAGCAATCCGGCGGCGCCGTCGCGCCCCATGCCGGTCAATATCACTCCGACGGCATTGCGGCCCGCCAGTTCAGCGACAGAATCGAATAGCACGTCGACAGACGGGCGGTGACCGTTGACCGGCGGCCGCTCGACCAGCCGGCAACTCGGAGCCGAGGCGTTGACCACCTGCAGGTGGCGATCGCCGCCCGGTGCGAGGTAGATCTTGCCGATTTCGAGCCTTGCGCCATCGGTCGCCTCTTCCACGACGGGCGCGCATATCCTGTTCAGACGCTCCGCGAAACTCTTCGTGAAGGTCGGTGGCATGTGCTGCGTAATCACCGTCGGTGGGCAGTTGCGCGGAAATTTCTGCAATACCGTGATCAGGGCTTCGACGCCTCCGGTCGAAGATCCGATTGCGACGATCTTGCGCCCGACACGGAAATCGGCAGCTGGCGCAGCAGGACTCGGGGCCAGGGCCGGCTTCGGCGCATCACCATAGCGGTGCAGCGAGCGGGCGGCCGCTTTCACCTTGTCGGCGAGATCGCCGAAGGGATGGGATTCGCCCGGAACGGGCTTGCCGACGCAATCGAAGGCCCCGATTTCGAGTGCGGCAAGCGTCGCTTCCGCGCCGCGATGGGTCATGGTCGAAACCATGATCACCGGCATTGGCCGCAGCGTCATGATCTTTTCGAGGAATTCAAGGCCGTTCATATTCGGCATCTCGATATCGAGCGTCACAACATCGGGATTGAGCTGCTTTATTGCCGCGCGTGCTTCCATCGCATCGCCGGCCTGGCCCACGACACTGACTTCCGGATCGGAATTCAATATCGCCGTGATCAGCCCGCGCATGGTCGGGCTGTCATCGACGACGAGAACACGGGCGGGGCTGGTCATGCCTTGCGCCCTCCCGGCTTGCCGGCATAGCGATAGGTCGTGATGCCGATATTGTCGAACACGTTCTTGGCCTCGCCCGACACGCGCTCGGAGTGGCCGATGTAGAGATGACCGCCTTCGGGCAGCAGGCCGGCGAAGCGCGACCAGATCCTCATCTGTGTCGGCTCGTCGAAGTAGATTACGACGTTGCGACAGAAGATGACGTCGAACGAACCCTTGAACGGCCATTGCGACATCAGGTTCAGCTCGTTGAAGGTGATGAGCTTCTTGACCCGTTCGTCGACCTGGAATTTCTGACGGCCCTGGACTTCGACCTCACGGAACCATTGCTTGCGCATGGCAGGGCTAACGGTCTCGAGCGCCGTTTCGTCGTAGCAGCCAGCCCGCGCCAGGGCGAGTATCTTCGGATCGATGTCCGTTGCCAGGATCTTCAAATCATAGTCGGCCACATTCGGCATCAGCGAAAGCACAGTGAGCGCGATCGAATACGGCTCCTGTCCATCCGAGCAGGCCGCCGACCAGATGCGCACACGGCCGCCGCTCCTGGCGCGATTGATGAGCCCCGGCAGGACTTCGGTCTTCAGGTGCTCGAAGTGGTGGTTCTCCCGGAAGAAGCGCGTGAAGTTCGTGGTCAGATGCGACAGCATCTCGCGACGTTCCGGGGCGCCTTCGGGCGATGCCACCAATGCGCAATAGGCGCGAAATCCGGAGAGGCCGAGATTGCGGATATGTTTCGACAAGCGCGAATAGACCAGCGACGCCTTGGAGTCGTTGAGCGAGATGCCTGCGTCGGAATAGATCATCGCAGCGATTTCGTTGAGGTCGCGCCTTGTCAGGGGGTATTCGCCGCTGGCAAGCACTTCGTCATCGGATTGCCGACTAGAAGCGGTACTCGTGTGGATCATGCGGCCTCGCTTTCGGCTTCGGGGAAGAGACCGTCGAGCTCGATCAGGCAGATCATCCGCTTGTCGATCGCCAGGATTCCACGGGCATATTGCTTTTCTTGTTCGGACGAGATTTCCGGCGTCGGCTGGATGCTTTCGTCAGTCACGGTCAAGATATCCGAAACCGCATCGACCAGCAGGCCGACGACCCTGTGATTGACCTGCGCCACGATAATAACGTGACGCGCGGTTGGCTCGGCGGGTTTCATACCCAATCGACTGGAGAGATCGACGATCGGCAGAACGACACCGCGCAGATTGATGACACCCATCACAAAGGGAGGCGCATGCGGGAGGGGTGTCGCGAGCGTCCACCCGCGGATCTCGCGCACCGACATGATGTCTACGCAAAATTCCTGATCGCCAATGCGGAAGGCAATGAGCTCCCGGCTACCATGGACAAGATTTTTGATCGCATACGACATGGGACTAACCTGCGACAGCCAACGACATTTCCTGCCTCAGGGACTGACCGCGCGACGCGGCGACGACGGCATCGACGTCGAGAATGAGCGCGACGCGCCCGTCTCCGAGGATCGTGGCCGCAGCAATACCCGGGACATGGGTATAGTTTGCCTCGAGGCTCTTGATGACGACCTGACGCTGGCCCTGGATGGCGTCGACCATCAGCGCGCGCTGTCCGCCGCCTTCGGATTCGACCAGCAGGGCGACGCCCTCGATCGGGTTGGCCTGGGAAGAACGGAAATTGAGGATGCGGCCCACGTCGACCAGCGGGCAGAAGCTGTCACGGATCGAGATCAGGCGCTGGTTGGCGCCGAACGAGTGGATGTTCTGCGCCTCGGGCTGGAGGGTCTCGACGATCGCGGTGAGCGGTACGACGAGGGTCTGGCCGGCGACAGTGACGACCATGCCGTCGAGAACGGCAAGCGTCAGCGGCAGGCTCATCGTGAAGGTCGAGCCCTGACCCGGCCTCGAACTGATGGAAATGCGCCCGCCGAGTGCTTGGATGGAACGCTTGACCACGTCCATGCCGACGCCACGTCCGGAGATGTCGGAGATCTTGTCGGCAGTCGAGAAGCCCGGCATGAAGATCAGGTTGTCGATCTCTTCGTCAGTCAGGTTGGCGTCCGCGGCAATGAGATCGTTGTCGATCGCCTTCTGACGAACCCGTTCGCGATTGATACCCGCGCCGTCGTCGACCAGTTCGATGACGATACGGCCCGAACGGTGCTTCGCGGTCAGCTTGACGGTGCCTTCCGGATTCTTGCCCGCGGCCTCGCGCTTTTCAGGGGTTTCGATGCCGTGGTCGACGGCATTGCGGATCATATGTGTCAGCGGTTCGGCGAGCTTGTCGATGACCGTCTTGTCGACTTCGGTATTCTCGCCTTCAGTTACGAGACGGATGGACTTGCCGACCATGTCGGCCACTTCGCGGACGATTCGCGACATGCGCTGGAAGACCGGCTTCACCGGCTGGGCGCGGATTGCCATCACACTGTCCTGGATCTCGCGGGTGAGCTGCTGAAGCTCCTCGAGACCCATGTTGATCGATGATGTTCCGTTGTTGTCGTTCTCGATGACGCTCTGAGAAAGCATCGCCTGATTGATCACGAGCTCGCCGACAAGGTTGATCAGCCGATCGACCCGATCGAGATCGACGCGGATCGTCTGGCCGGCGGCGCCGTTCTGGGCAGCAGCGGCCGCGGCCGCTGCTGCTGCGGCTGGAGATTCCTTCTTTTCAAGCTTTTCATGCTTGGCGACGTCACCGGCGAGCTTCATCACGTTGCTTGCCGTTTCGGCGGCGGCGACGGCGGCGGCGACATCCGCTTTCGTTCTCCCGGAGGCGCCCGTGTTGTCGCCATCGTCGAGAATGGAAAGATCGAAGGGAACCGGTACCATCGGCGGTTCTTCGCCGGCTACGGTCGGGGCGCTTTCATGCGGTTTGATCTTGATATCGCAATCCCACTCGGCGAATTCGAAGACGGAACGGATGCCGGCTTCGCCCTTGTCGGTCGAGATGGTGATCTTCCAGGAGAAATAGGCTTCCTCCGGATCCAGGTCGTCGAGTGCCGGGAGGGTGTCCATATCGCAGTGAATGCTCATCTCGCCGATACGCGACAGGTCGCGCAAAAGCAGCGTGGCATCGTTGCCCTTGGCATAGAGGTCGCGGCGCGGCGCGAAAGTCACGTCGTAGGTCGGAGCGGCATTTGCCGGTTCATCTTCGTCGAACCCGTCGAAGGTGAAGGGGATCGGCTGGAAACCGCTGTCATCGCTTGGCGCAGGCGCGGGTGCTGCTGCGGCCACGGGGGCGGGAGCATGAGCGGAGACCGCCGGCGCTGAGCCATTGGCCAGTGCTTCGAGTTCCTTCACCAGGCCACTCGAACGGGAAGGATCGACACTGCCGCCGTCGCGGGCGGCATTGGTCAGGTCGGCGAGAACGTCGGCCGACTTGAGCATGACCTTCATGACTTCGAGGCCGGGCTCGAGCTTGTTGGATCGAACGCAATCAAGAGTCGTTTCAAAGACGTGCGCGAAAGACACGAGGTCATCAAGACCGAACGCACCCGCGCCGCCCTTTATGGAATGAACGGCACGGAAAACAGCGTTGACTGTCTCCGGATCGCGATCCCCGTCATTCATTTTCAGAAGACCGGATTCCAGTTCAGCGAGCTGCTCCTCGCATTCCTGGAAAAAGATCTCTTTGATTTCGTTCATATCCATAGGAGAAATTCCCGGCTTAGGCGGTTACACGCTCGATGGCATCGATCAGTTTCGTCGGATCGAAAGGCTTGACAATCCAACCAGTCGCGCCAGCCTGGCGCGCGCGGTTCTTTTTGTCGGCATCGCTCTCGGTCGTCAGTACGAGGATCGGGACGGCACGGAATTTCTCGTTCCTGCGGACGCCTTCGATGAAGCCGAAACCGTCCAGACGCGGCATGTTGATATCGGTCACGATGACGTCCGGATTTGCGTCCTCGAGGACTTCGAGACCTTCGACACCGTCTTCTGCCTGAATGGTTTCGAAACCTGCGTTGTTTAGTGTCACCAGGAGCATGTTGCGGATGGTCCTGGAGTCATCCACAGTCAGTACTTTCTTCTTCATTGCCGGATCTCCTTAGCGAGCAGATGATCTGCGTTTACGCCAATCAGTTGAAGTGTCTTCAGGAAGGCATCAGACGCCTTCACGAAGGTGAACGGCTTCTTGTCTTCTTCCCATGCCTTGGCCCCTGCCATGAGGACCTGTATGCATTGTGTGCCGACACGCTCGACACCGGAGGCATCGATCGCGAGACCGCTACCGCGCAGGTCCATCAGATTGCCCCGCAACGCGGAGGCCTCGTTCAGGTCCAGCACTGCGGACAGCTTCAAGTTCTTCTGCTCGCCCTTCTTGCTTGCCATCAATTCTTTCCTTGTCTTTCGCGCTCGCAGCTATCATGCCGGCCTACCTGAGGTTTCCGCGCGGCGCGCTTTGCCTCGCAGGCCGCATTGCCCGCACGAATTCTTCCTGTGTATCCGAAGGTGGTAAACAATCCCCTCAACCTCCCAATCCGGCGATATGCAACGGGAATCCGAGGTCTTCATCGCCCCGCCCGTCGGCAATTTCCGCGTCGAATTCCGTGGCGCCCAGCCGCTCGGGCCGGCGCGTCACCGACCCGGCTGCCGAGGTACGCGTCTGTCGCTCGTAATGGAATTCGCGGATCGTGCGGCCGAGTTCGAGAATGACGGTGTGCAGATCGTCCGAGTCCGCACTCGCCCGCTCGGCAAGGTCCGCGCTTTCAGCGGCTTCGTCGGCAAGGGCCGAGACCACCCCGGAGACTCCATCGAGTTCGGCCACCTGTTCGCCCGCCTGATGCGCGATGGCCGCGACCGTCTCGCTGATGCCGCCGACCTGCGTCACGATGCTGCCGATCGCATCCTGGGTGCGCGCCACGATCTTCACGCCATCCGCGACCTGCGTCTTCGTGGTTGCCACCAGTGTCTTGATTTCTCGTGCCGCGTCGGCGGAACGCTGGGCGAGCGCGCGCACTTCCTGTGCCACGACCGCGAAGCCGCGGCCGCTATCGCCGGCCCGTGCCGCCTCGATACCGGCGTTCAGCGCCAGGAGATTAGTCTGGAACGCGATCTCGTCGATCGCGCCGATGATATGGCCGATCTGCTCGGCCGATGCTTCGATATCGGCCATCGCGGAGATGGCCCGGCCAGCCACTTCTCCGCTTTGCTCTACCGACTGGCGCGTGGCGGCAACCGCTTGCTCGGCGACCCTCGTCTTTTGCGCATTGTCTCGGACATCCGAGGCGATTGCCTCCAGCGCCGTTCCGGTCTCGCGCAATTGCTTCGACTGTCTGTCGGCACGTCCGGCGTAGTCACTCGAAGTCGATGCGAATGTGGTGATTACGGCTTCTGCAGTCGCGGTCTTCTCATCCGCTGCGATCATCGCCGTCTGCAGAGATTCGATTGCAGCATTCAAGGTATCGGCGAGGCCCTGGTAGGCCCCTGGAACTTCTCCGCAGATGCGCGTGGTCAGGTCCCGCTCGGAAAGGGCACGGATCGCCGTGCCGAACACCTCCTCGACTTCGGCGCGTTCGCGCTGGCGCTGTTCGGCAAGCTCCCGGTGGTGCTTGACGCGCAGCTCGTTGAAACGCAGCGACACCGCGATCTCGACATCGACCATGACGATACGAACGACGGCATTCGCCAGTTCGGAAAGTTCGTGGGCGCGTCTCCGGCCGGACGGCAAGAGTTTGCCGCCCGCAAGCTCATCGAAAACGCCGGCGAGCAGATGCTCGAGCACGACACCATGACCTGCGATATGCCAACGCGGATCGAGACCCATCTTGCTTTCGCTGTCGGAGAGGATCTTGACGCGCTCGGCGTAGAGCCCGTCGAACCGGGCATCGGTCAGAATATCCCAGTGGGAGCCCAGCAGATCGTGGAGGCGTTCAAGCTGGCGTTCACTGGCGAAATTTCGCGCGGCGTCGGGAAAGGTCTGGAAGCGCTGGAAGACATCCCTGAGGCCGGACTTGAGACTTGGCTCAAGCATGGGGCGGTAGCGTCTGAGAAGATCGCAAAGAGACTGCTCAAGGCCGGCAAAGCGCAGCCGGTCACGCAGGCTGCCTGCCTGTGATCCCGATGGCCGATCTGTCGGCGACACCTGCCCCAAATTCCAATCCCCACAACCGACCGGCACGACAAGCCGGTTAGACCCAATCAATCCAGGTAACCCATGAGTTTGCGGGGGGCGCGCCACGTCGAGAGGCTGGGCATGACCACTCCGCATTCACCAAAGACCGTTGCCTGAACTGCTTCAATGAAATTCATACCGGACCGAAACCGGTACGACGGGATGGCGTCATGCCTGACAGGAACCTGCATTGGAGCAGTCCCATTCCGACGTATCCTTCAAGGTTTATGGTTAATTCCTTGCTTGAAGGTTAATGAATCGTACACTGATTCTGATTTTGAGCAATTGAGGTACCGTATTGAGCGCCGTGTGCCCAAATTGGCACAGACGCGCGCCGCAACGCTGTTCACTTGGGATCCGGGTGCCGCGGGTGTCCAATTTCGTGACTGGATGGCGGATGCCCATCTCAGGCACGCTTCCTTCCGCGGCCGCGCGAGAACAAGGCCACGACGGATGTAGTAAAGGAGACGGACATGGCGCCCGAGACCGAGAGCCCGAAAGGGCCGGAGGGGACGATCACGTTGACCCATCCGGACCGGCTCTATTGGCCCGATGCAGGTGTCACCAAAGCGGGGCTTGCCGACTATTACGCCGAGGTCTGGCCACTGATTGCGCCCTTTATCGTTCGTCGACCGCTGGCGCTGTTGCGCTGCCCGGAAGGTATTGCCGGGATCTGCTTCTTCCAGAAACATGCCTGGCGCGGGATGCACAAAGGCGTCGTCCTGATCGACGATCCGAAGGAAGCCGGCAACGAAGAGTATGTGAGCATCAACGACCTCGATGGCCTTCTCGGGCTAGTGCAGGGCGGGGTTCTCGAAATTCACCCCTGGGGATCGACGGTCGACGGTTGGGAGACGCCCGACATGGTCAATATCGACCTCGATCCCGGGCCGGATGTTCCCTGGGAACGGGTCATCAAGGCGGCGGCGGAGGTGAGGAGCCGTTTCGAGGCGATGGGGCTGACGGGATTCGTCAAGACATCCGGCGGCAAGGGTTTGCACGTCGTGGCCCCCCTGAAACCGAAGGCCGAATGGCCGCAGGTGAAGGCGGCGATGAAGGCGCTGGCGGTCTCGATGGCGGCGGATACGCCCGACCGCTTCGTTTCAACAGTCGCCAAGTCGAAGCGGCACGGCAAGATCCTGATCGATTACCTGCGCAACGGGCGCGGCGCCACCGCCGTCGCGCCCTATTCGCCGCGTGCGCGCGCCGGAGCGCCCGTTTCCATGCCGCTGTTCTGGGAAGAACTCGGCCCGGAAACGGGACCTGCGCATTTTACCATCGGCAATGCCCATGCCCGCCTCTCGCAACTTGAAGCCTTTCCATGGGCGAATTTCCGCAATGCCGAAGCCATGCTTGAGCCCGCCAAGCCGGGGCGGAAACGATAACCGGGAAGGTCCTTGCCGGCATTGTCCCGGATCGAAACGAGATTCAATCCTTGGGCAGGCCCTTCGTTTCGGGCCGCATATGTTCACGGTCGCATCTTCGGAACCGTTGATTGCCGCCGGCTTGGTGGCCGTCAACCGCTTCCCTTTGAGCTTGAAAAACCTAGTGCTCAGCTTTTTCGTGGTCCATTTCGAATGCCCGAAGCGGTGCGGTCAGTGTCCACACCAAGCCTTCGCCGGCAAAAGAGAGGTCGACGCTGCCGCCAAAGGCGCTGGCGGCATGGCGCTCGATTACCGTTGAGCCAAATCCGCGACTATGCGGCTCTTCCACGCGCGGGCCTCCGGTTTCCGACCATCTGATCGTCAGCATCGGCTCGTCGCAGCCCTCTTCCCGAACCGTCCACTCCACCAGAACCCGACCCTCTGGTACCGAGAGTGCTCCGTATTTCACCGAATTGGTGGCAAGTTCGTAAAATACGAGACCGAGATTTTGTACGGCGCTTGTATTCAGCGTGAAATCCTGGCCGCGAAGCGTGATGCAGTCGCGCGAGCCCGCGACCGTGGAAAGCTGCAAGTCGACGAGTTGGGAGATCGGAATACCGCCCCATTGCTGCTTGGCGAGTGCTTCGATCGAACTCCCCAGGCCGGAAAGCCGTCCGCTGATTGCCGCATGGAAGTCTTCGACGTTATCACTGTTGCGCAACAGCTGGCGCATCATCGCCTGGACGAGGGTCAGGACATTCTTGGTGCGGTGAACGAGTTCGTTGAGGATGAAGTGAACACGTTCCTCGGCTTGGCGGCGGTCGAAGGAAGCATTGGACAGGGCAATTGCCACCTGGTTTGCCTCCACGATTTTGGTCACGACCGGCGAGACGATCTCGCCCTCGCCCATGCGTTCCGCCATCGAGGCAATTTCTCTGATGGAACTACGCAGTTGCTGGGCGACGGCCCAGGCCACGAGCAGACCCAGAACCAGGAGTGCTGTGCTTCCGAATATCAGCCTGCGCCAGGTGCTGAGCAGGGATTCCTGGGCCGAAGAAATCGGCCCCCACACCACCGCCCGCCATGACCATCCCGGTATCTTGGAATATCCGAGCATCATTCTCGGATCCGAACCAGCGATGATGGCACTCTCATTGACCCCGGTCATCAGGTCCAGCATCTCCTTCGGAAATGCGTGGCCAGAAGGAAGGTTGCCCGGTCCGCTCGATACCACCACATGGCCATGATAGTCGATGATAGCCGCCGACCAACCTGGCGGCAGCGCATCGGTCGCCGTCATGCTCGAAAGATCACCGGCATTCTGCGTGAGGACCAAAGCTGAGGCGGTCGGCGAAAGCTCCCGTGACAAGGGCATGGTGACGTTGAAAACCCATTGCTTTCCAGTCGCTCCGTAGAAGATGTCGGAGACCTCGATTTCACCGGATTCGATTGCGGAGCGAAGAGAGGAGGGCTCGGACATCTTGCCGAGCCGCGTGCCATAAGGCACCCGCGTGTTCATCAACTGCATGCCTTCCGCATTGACAAGCAGCATGTAAAGTGAACTCGCCCTCAGGCCTGACGCCGTGCGATCTTGAAACGCGGCAAGATCGCCAGACTTGAGTTCGGGCGAAGTCGACAGCAGGCGCAAGGTGGTGGCCATCTCCTGCAATCGTCTCTCGACGCTTCGCCCGATCGTCTGTGCATCCTGTGCGGTATCCCGCCTGAGTGTCTCGTTCGCACTGTTTTCCAGCTGGACCAGCAGAAAGACAACGAAGCCGAGAAACGGCAAGACAGTCAACACGGCCATCGTCATGAGATAGACGCCGAGCGAGGTCGTGGGGAAGAATCTTGAAAATCTACTCATATTCCTAGGCCGTAGGACCGAAAACCATGGCATTTTGACTGCACTCATACGCCATGATGTCCCTTTTTCTCGCGCCGCCTCGCATCTTAGTGATAGCTTAGGTTCATCCTGCTGCCAACTATCGATCCATAAGCTCCTTCGGAACAATCTTCCTGCGGCGCTGTTATATTGGATTCACACGGACCAGGAATTGTTCCTCGTGCCCGCGAGCAGAGCATCCGATATAAGCAACGTCCGGTGGGGCAACCTAAAGCCGCGTTCGCGCGTTTACTTTCACAAAGGGGGAAGGAGGCTGACATGGTTTTCAAACCACAGAGATTTCACGGTGAAGAACCCGTGATCGAAGCTGAATATCCAAATCACGAGTCGCTTGAAACGGCAGTAGCCCGATGTCTCTCCAGTGCAGACGGAGTCGACACCAGCGACATGTCGGTGACGGTCGCGCGATGCGAGGTCTTTCTTTCCGGCAATGTCATGTGGGCCGAGGAAGTGGACCGCGCCGTAGACGTCGCGCTGTCCGTTCCAGGCGTCGAGAAAGTGACCGTCAACCTGAGGATCGGGGCTAGGGGTACCGGCTGACACCGACCAGTACAACGTCCGGCACGCGCTCAGGTTTGAAACTACTGCCCAAACAACCACATTCTAGCGGAGGCCCCGGATCGCCGCAGACGGAGGAATGCGGGTTACGCGCCATGCGGGGTAGAGCGCTGCCAGGGGGCTCACAAAGGTGACCCAGCCGATGGCTTCGGCGACGATCCTAAATGTCAGATATGGCTCCAGCAAGCCGGCGGAAACGCGCAACCACGAGACGAAATGCATGGCCACTATGCCGAGGCCAATGCCGATGATGCTGCCGATGATGCACATCATCAGCCCCTCTACGACCACCAGCAGGCGCACCTTGCCGGGGGTCCAGCCGATTGCTGCGAGAATTCCAAATTCCTGTCCCCGTTCCGACACAGCCATCAGCAGCGTATTGGCCACCAGGATCGATGAGGCGAGGATCATGACGAGCGAGACGGCCGACGCAATGGCGCCAACGGTCTTGACGAATTGCATGTTACCGGCGAATTCGGCGCTGTCGCTGACTTCGAGCAGCGGGGAGACCGCGGCAAGGCGCGTCTTGACCTGCTCGGCGGCTTCGGCATTGAAGGGCCGTTCCAGGCGGATCTGGAAGAGAGACACGCTGCCCGGTCGCCCAAGCAATTGCTGAAGCACGGAAAGCCGGGTGACAGCGACATTCTGGTTGAAGACCGAATCGGGCACCGATATCCCGGATATCCGGAACCTCTCGTACTGCATCTCGATCTGGTCGCCCACGCCTTTTCCGAGCGCTTCGGCGACCGTGCGCCCCAGCACAACCTCCCGATCTCCGGAAGGAGCCACCCCCTCAGCGAGGTTCAACGAGTTCCATAGAAAACTGCCGTCCGGCCATCCGGTCACGAATATGTTGGCGTCTTCGTCTACTTCCGCAATCGACAGAACGACCCCGGCGGCCTCCTCGACCCCGGGGACCGATCCGAGGGCAGTGGCGAACTCCTGCGCGACTGAACTGCTGACAAGACTGTAGGTATCGCGCTGGTTGACCACATAGTCACCGCCGACATCGCCAATGCCATGTTCGTAGGAATGTTGTATTCCGCGCGTCAGGCCCGTGAGAGCGATGAAGCTGCCGACCGCAACCGCAATGCCGAGGATGGTGAGTGCCGAGCGAATTTTCTGGGCAGCCAGATTGCGGGCAGGCAATGTCAGGAGGTTCATGGCCCTTTCCCTCCCTCGGCTCGGCGGCGAATGTCGGAGACGATGCGTCCGTCGATAAGTTCCACCTGCCGATCACATCGCTCGGCAATCGCCCGGTCGTGAGTGACGATGACGATCGTGATGGCACCGGATCTCTGCAGATCCTCCAGGAGATTGATGATCTCGGCGCTCGTTCGCGAATCGAGGCTACCGGTCGGCTCGTCGGCGACGATCAATTCAGGCCGGTTGGCCAAGGCGCGGGCGATCGCCACCCGCTGGCGTTCGCCACCCGAAAGCTGCATCGGATGCTGATCAATCCGGCTTGCGAGACCCAAACGCTCCAGCAATTCCGCCACCCGCTCGCTGCGTTCCTTCGCTGGCTGCCCCTGCCACAGCATGGCAAGTTCTATATTCTCTGCGACTGTAAGCGACGGGATCAGGTAGAACGACTGAAAGACGAACCCGATCCGCGCGGAGCGGATTCTCGCCCATGCCGCGCGGCCACGAACGGCCGAGCCATCGAACAACACCTCGCCGGAAGACGGCTCTTCAAGGCCGCACATGACATCGAGAAGCGTGGATTTGCCGCTTCCACTGGGGCCCGTCACGGCGACAAAATCGCCGCGCCCGACGGCGAAGGACACATCGTCGAGCGCAACGATGCGACCGTTGTCATAGGTTCGGGAACAGTGGCGGATTTCTGCAAGTGACGGCATTTGGGAAGGAGGCCTCAGGGACGGGCGTCGATTTCGGCGCGAATTGAGCGAGTGAGTGCGGCAAGCGACCCACCCAATGCCCGTAGTCTCGCTGCATACTCGTCGCGGCGCGCCACGCTGAGCGAGGCTCCGTTGCCGACCAGATCGAAGATGCAAAACGAAGTCCGGCACGGGCGCATCTTCCAGTCGAGCCGCCTGTCGCTTCCATCCTGGCGGATCTGATGTGAAAACACCACGACGTCCCGGTCATTGATCGCCTTGGCGCCGGAAATTGCGAACCTGTCGTCGGGACGGATCTTGCGGGATAGCTCGACGGCCATGACGTCCCGCAACACGCGCTTGAAATCCTGCCGCTCGCCAGCGGAAGCGCCATCCCAGGCCTTGCCCAGCACCCTCGAGGCGATCTCGTTGAGATCCAGATACTTGTCCAGCAAGGCGGAAAGCTGGGCGACCTTCCTGCCCGCGGATGCCTTGCTCGCTTCGACGGTGTTTGCGTGAATGCGCTTCACTGCTGCAATTGCGCCTTCGGTATCGGCCGCGAGCGCCGGACCGGCGATTCCTGCGGCGAAGAGCGCCATGATAATCAGTGCCCAGGCCCGACCAGGTGTTTGCCTGTTATCGGCAGCCCGCCTCCCGATTGGACACAAGGAAATATCGAACCTAATTGACCGTCTCGACATGCTCACCGCAATTTTCATTCGTATCCGCGACACCAAAATCGCATTGCGAACCCGTTTCCACTTGATCGTTGAGAACATACGCGACATACTATTGTTGCGCAATGTAAATACTTGTGATGTTTGCGTTTTTGACCTCTTGGTCGTCCGGCTACATAAACAACAGAATTGAGTTCTTATCTATTTTCGCTTCATCCGAGTATCGACTATGGCAATAGACTTGAACGCACCGGTTGTCGGTGCGTATTGTGAACGAGCATCCTCCGGCTTCTGGGCCGAACCTTTCAACGCCGGATCGAGTCTGCTGGTAATCGTTTTCGGATTTGCCGCCGTTGGCTATTTGCTGCGCTCGCGGCTCGTGACCCCGCTGATCATGGTTCTCATGGGCCTTGCGGTTGCGATCGGCATAGGATCCTTTCTGCTCCACACCTTTGCCACGCGGTGGGCGGAACTGGCCGACGTAATACCGATCTGGGCCTTCGTCGTGGTCTATGGCGTGGCCGTGGCGCGGAAATTCTCTCCGAACTCCGTCAGCATGACGACCACCTTGTTGTTTGGCGTCATCGTCTTCGGCGCGGGAACGGCGCTATCAATGGGCGACAAGCTGGTCCTGGCGGACGAGATCAGCGGCTCGTCGCAATACCTGCCCGCCGGCCTGATGATTGCCAGCGTGCTCCGGCTTCTCTGGAAGGACCGGCATCCGTCGCTGCTGATGATCGGCCTCGCCGCATTACTTTTCATCGCAGCGCTGGCGTTCCGTAGCCTCGACCAGCCGCTTTGTTCGCTCTGGCCAATCGGAACCCATTTCCTGTGGCACATGACCAACAGCATCGTATTCTGGCTGCTTTTGAGCGCGCTGGTGGTTCACGATCCGGCCAACTCATCTAGGCTCGGGAAGACCCAAAGCATATCGTGATTTCGCTCGCCGTCTACTAGCAGTGATTCACATCGGTCGCACAATAGTAGTTGCCGGGCGTGCCGCAGCAGTATGGCGTTTCGTCGGAGCAGTAATCGCCGCTGTTCGCCGGGCATTCATTCCCGGTCACAACCTCGACTCCTGCATCCGGACATCCTCGCGACGACACTCTGCCATCCTTGCAGGTCTGCGTGGGTGTGTCCTGGGTAGAATAGAGAACCAGCAATCGTTCTTTCGTCTGCGGTTCTCCGGCATTCCCGGCCAGGGAACCGCTTAATCCGAAAAGAGCTGCCACTGCGAGCATGCATGCACATCGAAAAAGCCTGATCATCAAAGCCTCCTCCGAAACAGAACAAAGCTCAGTATATTCTTATTTTAGGCTGCCCTACAGTAGGAAATCAGGCCTCGTTGCGCTTTGGGAATTGCCGCATGGCGAGCGTGAGCGCCCTGTCCGCCGTCGAGGATATTGACTCCTGTCGCGAGCGTATTCAACGTTCGCGTCCAGACAGGGATTTCGAGATCGCCTGCACCTGAGACAAGCGCATCGGCGCTGCGATCCTGTCTTTCTATCAGGACTCGCGAAATGCCCGCATGATCTGATCGTAGAAAGGTTTGACGAGATAGGAGGCAACACTTCTTTCGCCGGTCTGGATGAAGGCCTCGACCGGCATGCCCGGCACGAGCACAACATTTCCGAGTCGAGCGACCTCCGTGGACGCGATGGCGATGCGGACACTGTAATAGGACGCGCCGGTGCGACGGTCCGTTGAGACATCGGGCGATATGCTGTCCACCACGCCGCGGATTTCGGGAGTCGTCCGCTGACTGAAGGCGGAAAACCGCAAGGTGGCATTCTGGTCGAGATGCATCTGGTCGATATCTTGCGGCCTGACCCGCGCCTCGACCGCAAGCAGATCGTCATTGGGCACTATCTGCATCAGAACATCGCCCGGTGCCACCACGCCGCCGATGGTATAAACGGCCAGCTCATGGACATATCCATCCTGCGGGGCCCGGATGTCGATGCGCTTCAACTGATCCTCTTCGGCGATCTGGCGTTCCTCAAGCTCTCCGATCTTGGCGTCGATCTCGCGCATCTCGCCGGCCACCTCACTTGCCAGATCCTGATCGATCTGGATGATCTGCAGTTCGATCTCGGCGATCTTGCCCCGCGCAGCGGAGATCGATGCCGACAGTTGCGCATGCTCGCCTCGCGTGCGGGTTGCATCCCGCTCCAGCGTATTGATACGGTTGGCCTCTACCAGTTTGAGATCCCAGAGCTGGCGCACGCCTTGGGTTTCCTTGTCAATCAGCGCACCCTCCTCGTTCTTGGCGGTACGCTGTGCTTCCAGGCCGCTTATCTCCTCGTTCAACTGGCTGATCCGCTCCTTGAGCTGGCGTCTCTGTCCCTCGCGAACAGTCTGGCGAATAGCGAAGAGCTGGCGCTCCTCGCTCAGCAGTTGCCGAACCCTTTCCTCGCCATTGCGGCTGGTCAACTCGGGAGGGAACTCGATGGCGGCCAGACGATCGCGCTCTGCCTGGAGACGGGCCTTGCGACCACGCAACTGGTCAAGCCCCTTGGTCACAATCGCCAGATTGGACCGGATCACGGTATCGTCGAGCTTGATCAGCAGATCGCCGGTCTTCACACGACTATCGTTGTGGACAAGAATCTGGCTGACGACGCCGCCGGTCGGATGCTGCACTTTCTTCACGTGACTGGCGGACACGATCATGCCCGGCGAGATCAGGGCACCGGCAATCTCGGTTGTGGCGGCCCACCCGGCGACCCCGCAATTGAGGAGCAGGATCAACGACACTCCCACCATGATGTGCTTGTTTATTGACTTGCGTACCCATCCGGGATTGCTTTGGTTTACATCTTGCATGTCGTTACACCAGACTGAGGGGCAGTGATCTCAACGGACATCGAGCGGACAAGCTCGAAACTCTGGATCAAAGCTCGAAATGAAAATCGTTTGCCGTTAGGTTTGCCTTGGCGACGTGACTCAGCGTCAGCGTCGAACCGTCGTGAAGCGTCAAGGTCACGCCCAGGGCGGTATCCGCCAGATTGCCGGCAAGCGCTGCAAAGTCGGCGAACTCGGCCCTGGCAATCTCGATAATATCGTGCTCGCCATGGGCGTTGAAATCCGTCACCGTGTCATCGCCGAAACCGGCACGAAAAATGAACGTGTCCGAACCGAAACCACCGCTCAGCGTGTCATCGCCCTTGTCGCCGACAAGCATGTCGTTTCCCGCCCCACCGAGCAGAACATCGTCGCCTTTGCCCCCGAGCAGCCGGTCCTTGCCCTCGCCGCCAATCAGCAAATCGGCCCCGTCCCGGCCAAACATATAGTCATTGCCGTCCCCGCCCCGGATGACGTCATTGCTGTCGGTGCCAATCCGGACAGTCATGTCTTTGCCGCCGGTCTGCGTTTGCGGCTGGTCTTGCGCCGCATCGGCGGAGGCTGCGCCACTCCCGGAATGTTGCGGCGATGGTGGCGTCGCATGCTCACCGGAGGCCGCGCCTGCGTAGTGGCCCGGCTGCGCGCCCCCGTCGCTGCCAGCCTGCGAAATCGGCGCGTTCTTGCCGAGGCTTGCGGCGTGATGAACGCCACTCGATCCGTGAATGCCCAGGTCTGACGAGGTTCCGGAGTCCGCCTCCATATCCGGAGGCGGGAGGGGATGGGAATTTCCGGACGTGGCGACATGCGTGTCAGGCCGGCCATTCGAGCCGCCACCGGCAGGCCGGGCGTTCCTTGCCGGCTCGTCGTCGCCGATATCCGTATCCGGCTCTGCCGGTTCAAGATCTGAGCCGCCCATCGCTGCGGCAATCCCACCAAAGCCGCTGTCGATCATGAGCAGCACGGCCGTGCCCACCATCATATCGCGGCGCAATGAGCGGGCGGTGCCCGCCGAATTGATTTGTACTGGACGCTTCATGACACCGCCGCCGGTTTGGAGACAACTTTGAGCCCCGAAGAGGATTGCAGCACCTTCGCCAACACCTCATCCTTCGGGCCGAAGGCCTGCTGACGCCCACCCGCCATCGCCAGGACCAGATCAACCGCACCAAGGGCACTTGGCCGATGGGCAATAACGACAACGATGCCACCGCGCTCGCGCACGCCCAACATCGCCTGCGTCAGGGCTTCTTCGCCTTCAGCATCGAGATTGGAATTGGGTTCGTCCAGCACAACGAGGAAGGGATCGCCAAACAGCGCCCGCGCGAGGGCAATTCGTTGCTTTTGGCCGGAGGACAAGCTCTCGCCCTGTTCGCCGATCGGCGTGTCGTAGCCCTGAGGCAGCCCAAGCACGAGTTCGTGGATAAATGCGGCCTTTGCGGCGGCGACAATCTTCTCGGGTGTCGCCGCGGTGTCAAACCGGCTGATGTTTTCCGCGACCGTGCCCTCAAGCAGTTCGACATCCTGCGGCAGATAGCCAATATGCGCGCCGAGCGCCTCGCTCGACCATTGGCTCAAGGGCGCGCCATCGATCTTGATCGTGCCGCGTTGCGGGCTCCAGACGCCGACGAGAAGACGTGCGAGCGATGATTTGCCCGACGCACTTGGCCCGATGATGCCAAGCCCGTTGCCAGGCTTGAGCACGAAGTTGATGTCCTGAACCACGATTCTTTGCGCCTCGGGGGGCGCTGCGGCCAAGCCCTGTACAGCGACGGCAAACTGAGGCGCGGGAAGCGGCATCGGGTCGTCGCGCTCCGGCAGCAGCACCAGCAGCTTGTCCAGACGCTGCTTGGCTTGCCGCGCCGCAGAGAAACTCTTCCAGTTGGAAATCGCCAGATCGATCGGCGCCAGTGCCCTGGCCGACAGAATGGAGCCGGCGATGATCACGCCGGAGGTGGCTTCCTGACCGATCACCAGATAGGCGCCGATGGCCAGAACACCGGATTGCAGCAGCATGCGAAACACCCTGCCGAAACCGCCGAATCCGCCCGATGTATCGCTGGTCGATTGCTGCGCATCGATGTGACGACGGCTCACCTCCTGCCAGCGTTGCTTCACGCGTCCGGCCATTCCCATGGCGACTAGAGCTTCGGCATTGCGCCGGCTCATCTCCATCATCCGGCTGCGGGCAACGCTGTAGCGGGCGGTTTCTTGCGTTGGCAGCCTGGACATCAGCTCAGTCAGAAGCGTCAGAAAGATCAGGAAGATCGCCCCGCCGAGCACGGCAAGACCCAGTAGTTTGTGGAACAGGAAACAAATGCCGAGATAGAAGGGCAGCCAGGGCAGATCGAAGAAGGCGCTAGGCCCGGAACTCGACAGAAATCCACGAATCATGTCGAGATCGCGCAAGGGCTGACTGGTCTCGCCGACCCGCGGTGCGCGAAGCTGGAGGCCTATGACGGCGTCGAACACGCGCGATCCCAGCGATTGGTCGAGACTGGCGCCAATCCGCGTCAGCAGTCGCGTCCGCATAAGATCGAGCGCGCCCTGAAAAAGGTAGAGTATCGCCACCAGTGCAAAGAGGCCCGTCAGAGTCGGAAGGCTTCCGCTGGGAATGACCCGGTCATAGACCTCCATCATGAAGAGCGATCCCGACAGGGCCAGGACGTTTATGAAACCGCTGAACACCCCGATCCCGATAAATGCACCGCGACAGGCTCCCAGCGCGGCGGCGATTTCGGACCTGGTTTTACTTTTACTCATTGCTACGACCAATACTCTTTACATCCTGGTTCCGGATCTGTCCTGAGCGACATTCCAGAAACCCGTGGGGCGGGTGCCCTACTTGGGCTCCGAAGGCAACGAACGCCTTCTTAAAGGCACCGGCCCCGCACCGCCTCAGGCGCGGGGCCGGTCTCATCGAGACTTACGCGACGAAGTGGAACTGGTCGGCCGTGAGGCTTGCCTTGTCAACATGGGCAAGCGTCAGCGACGAGCCGTCATCCAGCGTCAGCACAGTACCAAGCGCGCTGTCGCTCAGATGATCGGCAAGTTCCGAGAAGTCGGCAATGTCGGCGGTCGAAAGATCGATCACGTCGCCATCGCCAAAATCCATCACCGTGTCGTGGCCGAAACCGGTACGGAATACGAAGCTGTCGGAGCCTGCACCGCCGACCAGCCGGTCGTTGCCCTTGTCGCCGATCAGAACATCGTCGCCGGCATCGCCGAACAACGTGTCGTTGCCTTCGCCGCCAATGAGCACATCCACACCGGTTCCGCCGAAGAGGTAGTCGTTGCCCTCACCGCCATCGATGACGTCCGCACCGTCGCGACCAAAGGCATAGTCACCACCGCCATAGGCCGTGATCGCATCATCGCCATCCGTGCCGATCAGGATGTTCGAGCCTTCCGTGCCGATGATCACATTTTGCGGCTCGCCCTCGCCGTTGACCGTCAGCGTGAAGCTGCCGGTGCTGCTTACCGTACCGTCGTTGACCGTGTAAGACAGGGTCACTGTGGCGGTATCGCCGTCATTGAGCCCCTCGAACAGGCTGCCCGGAGTGAAGGTCAGCTTACCGTCGATGATCGCAAACGCAGCCTTCGCCGCATCCGTGGAGAGCGCGATACCGTCCACGCCCTCGACCGCAAAACCGGAAAGCGACAGCACATTGCCGTCGACGTCCTGGTCATTGGCGACCAGATCGAAGACCTTCGTCTGGCCTTCCATGACCGAGCCTGTATCGTCGACAACGACAGGTCCGTCATTGACGGAGGCGACCTCGAGATTGACCAACTGCTCGACGGCAGCGCCGTGACCATCCGAGACGATCACCGTGAAGCTGTCGCCACCATTGTAATCAGTGGTCGGATCATAGCTCCACTTGCCGGTCGCCGCGTCAAGCGAGACGACGCCATGGGCCGGGCCAAACCCGTCCTTGATCGCATAGCTCAACTGGTCTTCGTCCGCATCGGATGCGAGGATCTGGCCGAGGATCTGCGTGTCCTCGTTGCCGGCGCCAAGTGCGGGTGTCGTCACGGTCGGACCACGATTGACCGCCGCAGCCGCAATCTCATCGCCGACAAGCGCCGTGCCGTCGGCAAAGGAGACCACCTGGACGCCACCGCCTGCAAGCTGGGTCTTCAGCGTCACGGTCTCGCCGCCAACCTCGATCTGGATGTCATGGCCATGGCGACGGATCACCACATCGCCAGGCGTCGCATCGTCAAAATAGAGACGATCCTGATCGCCCGCCATCCCGGCAGCCTCGATGATGACATCAGAACCCGAACCTGCGCTGTAGACATAGGTGTCAGACCCATTGCCGCCGATGAGCGTGTCATTGCCCTCGCCGCCATCGATCAGATCGGCACCCTCGCCGCCGACAATCTGGTCATTGCCTTCATTGCCGATCAGGGTGTCATCGCCCAAGCCACCATCGATCAGATCGTTGCCAAGGCCGCCGATGATCACGTCTTCGCCGGCACCACCGTGAAGAATGTCGCCGCCGTCCGTGCCGATAAGCACATCATCGCCTGCGGTGCCGGCATCATCACCATCATCCTGCTGGCCGAGCTGATAGGCTACGACATCGTCGAAGGTCAGCCCCTGGTTGCCCCAGGAATAGAGCCCGAACGTGCCTTGCTCATGGGCGTGGTCCTCAATCGGATAGGCAAAGATCGCCTCGCCATTGATATAGGCCTGGATCTTGTTGTCGATGATCTCGACACGCAGATTGGTCGCCATGCCGGGCTCGTACTTGCCAGGCACCTGCCCGAGGATTTCCTCGACCCCGTTGCGCATCCGGATCAGGTTGAAGACGCTGCCCGCACCGTTTCCAGGATTGCGGTCGAGCATACCTTCGGAGTCCAGCTCCAGCTTGTAGTAGTTCTGGGCATCCTTGTAGTGGAACAGGAAGCCAAGACCGTCATTATCCGGGGTCTTGAAGGTCGCCTCGACGGCATAGTTCTCCCATTCGTGTGCGGACGGGTCGTTGTAGAGCGCATAGGTGCCGAGACGCAGCACGTTGACGCCATCGCCGAGCGGGCTCCAGCCGTCCTTCCAGACGTCCGGGTTCGAAGCGCCTTCCCAGGTCAGCTCGCGGCTCTGCAGGTCGGAATTCTGCTGCAACACACCGTCGTTGATGACCCAGTCCGAAGACTTTCCGTCGGTACCAACACCGCCGAATTCGCCCTCGTCGACGATTGTCCACTTGGAAAGGCCGGCGGAGAAATCGTCCCGAGCCAGGATGCGGTCATGGGCGACGACTTCGACGTCGACGCGGTCGGTTGCTGTCTTGCCGGTGCTGTCGGCAACCGTCAGCGTCAGCTTGTTGAGGCCGGCACCGAGCTGGACGGACGGCGTTTCGCCATTGGCGACGACATTGCCATCCGCATCAGTCCAGGTGTAGCTCACGATGTCTTCGAGACCGAAGGAACTCGCTGCGTTGAGCGTGACGGTTTCCGTGCCATTGCCGTCGGTGTCGACGACGCGGATATCGGCACCGGCATGGGCCGTCAGCGTGGCGCTGGTGACGGTAACGTCGTCGAAGATCGAGCTGCGCTGCTCGCTCGAATAGACGCCGACGGTGCCGCCGGCAAGCGGGTCGCTGACTTCGACGGGGCCGTTGAAGACGCTGCGGTCGCCCAGGAAGATATTGATCTCGTTACCGGTGATGGCGACCTTGAGCGGCAATTCGGTGTTGAACTGATAGCCCATGGCGGTCGTGGCGAGCACGGTTTCGACGCCGTCCTTCACCTTGATCAGCTCACGACGATTGGTCTCGCCGTTCATGGTGAAGCGATAGAAATTCGCGTCATCCTGGTAGTAGAAGACTGCACCGATAACATCGTTGTCCGTCGAGGTCAGCGAGACTTCGTAGACATAATTGCTCCACTCATTGGAGCCGGTGCCTTCCCAGATCAGCTTGTTACCGACGGCGTCGGTCATATCGTAGAGCGCGCCTTCCGGGGCCGGCATGCCGGCTTCGGTTTCCGGGCGCGAGAACACCGTGCCCTTGACCATGAAGCTGCCGGTCGCACCGCCCTGCGTGAGGCCAAGGCTGGCGGAGCCGAAGGTCGGATCGAGGTCGACGCCCGTAAAGTCGAACTGGGTCGAATAGACGGATGGCTGGGTCGCGACGACTCCGCCTGCCTTGGCGGCGCCCAGATCCGCGATTTCGGCAGCGGAATAGACCTTGTCGGTCACCAGCACGCTGGAAACGTACAGGTCGGAGTTTTCGCCGTCCTCGTCGGAGAAGAGGAGCGCGCCCTTGGAGACGTCGAGGTTGAAACGGTCGGCGGCCACTTCCTGGGTGCCGACCTTCACGCCCTCGATATATTTGTCGAGGGTCAACGTGCCGTCACCATTGTCGGTGAAGGTGAAGGCCACCCGCTGCCAAGCGTCATATTGGAACGAGCCCTCATAGGTACCGCTGATGCCGATGCCGCCGGTCTTGTCGCCGGTCATCTTGATGAAGAGCTCGCTGTCGCTGTTGTTGGTGACGTCCGTCTGGAACAGGGAGGTGTAGCTGGAAGCCGTCTCGCTGGGGACATAAATGTCGAAGACCAGCGAGTAGGAGCCGATGGCCGTGCCGGCCGGCGCGCCGAGATTGGGCGAGAGATAGAGTTTCTCCCCGTTCGTGAGCGCCGGAATGCGGGCGATGTCTTCATTCTCGGCGAGCGCCGGGATGGCGAAATCCGCCGCCTTGCCGAAGGTGATGTCGATCGTCTGCGTCGGACCGGTGACCCAGCCGTTGGCGTCGCCGTCGTTGAAATTGTCATTGAGGAGCGTGCGGTCGCCGGTCACGGTCACGAGCACCTCGTCGGTGGTCTTGACGCCATCGGCATCGGTGACGGTGAGCGTCAGGAGGTGCTTGCCCTGGGTGAGCTCGACGGAGGGCGCGGGACCCGTGGCGATCTCGTCGCCGTTCTCGTCAGCCCAGCTGTATTTCAGGCTTTCCGAATTCGGGTTCAGCGACTGGCTGGCATCGAGCGAGACCGTGGCCTTCTCGGCGCCCACAGCGGCGGTGGCGGTGATGTCGTCGCCGGCCTTTGCCATGGCATAGAGGTCGGGAGCGTCGACATCGACATCGGTGAAGGTTTCCTGATGGCCGCGATAGAGACCGGTCAGGCCGTCACGGTCGAGCTCCGGCTTCACGCGGTAGCCGTCGAGATAGTCGTCAAATTCGGTGAAATAGGTTTCGGTCGAGATCGTGTCGTTTTCCGGATCGATGACGACGAGGCGTATGGCACCGTTGCCACCGTTATCGCCCAGCGAGGCATCGCCATTGCCGGTGATTTCGCGGGAGATGCCGTTCTGGTAGTTGACGAGGAACTGATGGACCGGCGTGCCGTATTGCGAGTAGCTCACATCGGTCTCGGCGCCGTCGCCGAAGATGTGACCCGAGAAGGTCATGGAGATGTTCGGATATTTCGCGAGCAGTTCGCGATAGATGGTTTCGCCGTCATTGGCGCCCTGCTGGTCGCGACCTATGCTGTAGTCATAGCCGGCGCCTTCGTCATAGAGCGGGGCGGCAAGCGGATCCTGGCGACCGGCGAAGCTCGTCAGCGCATGCGAACTGATGATGACGCGATGGTCGAGATGGGCGTCGATCACGTCGGATGCCCAGCGCATCACGTCGTCGCGCGGGCCGAATTCCATCGCAAGCACCAGCCACTTCGTGCCGTCCGGCGCGGTGAAGGTGTTGTAGGTGTTGCGGGCGCTGGCGGTTTCCAGATCATAGGCGCCGCCGAAATTGTCCGGATTGGTTGCTGCCTGTTTATCCGGCGAGAAGCGTTCGTCGAGATAGATCGAGGTGTGGTCGGCCGCCGAACCGCCGCTCGCCATGTCGTGGTTGCCAGGCTGCAGCGAATAGGGGATCACGCCGTCGAGCTTGCGCAGCGCCGCTTCGGCGATATCCCACTGATATCCAAGGTTGTTGTTGGTGATGTCGCCAACATGGATCATGAACTGGATGTTATGGCTGTCCTTGTTGTCGACGAGCCACTGCGTCATGTCACCGAAGATATGGTTCAGCGAGGCGTGGTTCGTGTAATCCTGAGTATCCGGGAAGACGGCGATCGTGTACGCGTTTTCACCGGCTACACGGGCGCGGAACACGTCGCTCACGGAGTCGCCATTCGCGTCCGTAGCGGTGACGCGGACATCAGAGAAACCAAGCTCGCCAAAATCGAGCACCAGCTTGCCATCCGCCGTGATCGTGGGATTGACAACGGTATCTTCACCGACCTCGACGGTATAGGTGAGGTTTTCGCCGGCAAAGATGGTCGACAGGTCGATCGTCTGGTTCTCGGCATCGGTGGTGACCATCATGTCCTGGATCTGGCCGATGCGGGTAACGCCTTGTGCCGGTTCTCCGCCAGGCGGCGTGGCGACTTCCGTCTTGTCGGTCATGCTGCCGGTACCGAAGGTCGGCTCCAGGGTCCCGTTGTCAAAATCGAACTGAGTGGCATTACCGGTCGCCGGTGCCTGGCTCAGAATGCCGTCCGGTCCGGTACCACCGAGTGCGGCGATATCAGCCGCGCTCATGACCTCGTCAGTGAACAGGAAGCTGTTGAGGTGGCCGGCGGCGCTCTCGCCGTCCTCATCCGCGAAGATCAGGAAGCCATCCTTCGAAATGGTATAGCGATCCGTTTCGACCGACTGTTCGCCGACGAGGTCTCCATCGATGAACTTCTTCATCGTCGAGGAACCATCGCCATTATCCTCAATTGTCACGGCGATGCGATGCCAGGAGCCGAGGGAGGCGTTGCCGCCGTAGTCTTGACTGATGCCGACGCCGAAGGTGGAGCCGTCACCCAGGTGCATGAAGAATTCAGCGTCGTTGGCGTTGTCAAGGTTGGTCTGGAACAGCGCGTTGAAGCCGCTCATATCGCTCGCCTTGACGAACAGGTCGAACACCATCGTGTAGCTTGACACGTCGGCAGGCGTGCCGGGATTGACCAGGAACCCGCCCTTGCCGTCGATGGACGGCGCGATGGACAGCAGTCCGGAATCATTCGGGTCCGAAAGTGTCGGAACGCCTGCATCGACAGCAGTCTGGAGGACCGGCGTCAGGTTCTGCGGCGTCAGGGTGCCGGAACCGAAGGTCGGGGTCATTGCGCCGTTGGTGAAATCGAATTGCACCGCATTGCCGGAAGCCGGGGTCTCGCTGAGGATACCGCCCGCCTGGGGACCGCCGAGGCCAGCGATCGCATCCTGCGACAGGACCTGATCGGTGTAGAGAAAGCTGGCCAGATGGCCGGCGGCGGTCTCACCGTCATTGTCGGACATGATCAGGAAACCCGTGGCGCTATCGATGGTAAAGCGCTCGGTCGTGACGACCTGGGTGCCGACCAACTGGCCATCGATGTATTTCGAAAGCGTGGAGCCGTCCGCCCCGGCCTCGATCGTGAAGGCGATGCGGTGCCAGGCATCAAGGCTGGCTGCGCCATGATATTGCGAGTCAATGCCAATGCCGAAACCATTGCCGTCGACGGAACCGAAAAGGTCGCCGTCGCTCTCGTTCGTCACGTCGATCTGAAAGAGCGAGATCCAACCACCAATGTCACTGGATGGAAAAAGGACGTCGAAGACGAGACTGAAGGATGCGATGCTGGCGTCCGCGCCGGCCGGTTGCACCAGGAGACCCTGATTTTGAGAGGCCTTCGGAAAACTGAGCAACCAATCCGTAGCAGGCGCCGCAAGCGGGGCACCGAGTTCGGACGCCTTGATGAAATTTGTCATAATGGTCTTCCTTAAATCTGGTGATCAATACGCAGCAGGTTGGCGCTGCCGCATGCCCTGCCGATCGTTCCCGTTGGCCATATTCCCCGGTATCAACGCGCAAAATTCATCCACCGGCCAATGCACAGTCATGCATTGGCCCGGCGACAGCATCGCGCGGTCAACAACCCGAGTTTGAGTGCCGGAACAGGATGGTGTCGCCATCGCTCCGCCGCTGAAGCAATAGGGGGCGTTTGTGTCAGTTTCTTAAAAAGTCCTTAAGCCGCGGACTGCAAATCTATACAAAAAACCAATGCTTCCCATCGGCCTGAGCGATAGGAGGCGACGGCACCCGGTATGCCTGGCCGCCGGAGCGGATGTCATGACAGTGTCGCAGTGGAGCGACATAGGAACCGGGTCGAGACATCCCTGAATACTCAGGACAACCCTTGGATACTGCCAACACTGAATGACTGCGGGATAGCGATCATGTCCATCAAGCAACTTCGCGCCTTTCACTATGTTGCATTGGCAGGCGGCTTCTCGCAGGCGGCCCGCGAACTGGCGACCAGCCAGTCGACATTGTCCGGACAGGTCGGCCAGCTGGAGGCAAGTTCCGGCGTCAGCCTGTTTGAGCGCAAGCCGCGCGGGGCCGCAGTCACCCCCGAGGGACAGGCATTGTTTGAACTCACCACGCGCCTCTTTGCCGCTGAAGCCGAAGTGCGCGATTTCCTGCGAGACGGGGGAGGCAGATCCGGCGGGCATCTTCGCGTGGCCGCGGACGGACCCTTCCTGCCATTGCCGATCCTGGCAGGCCTCCACGCCATCAGGCCGAGGCTGCGCATTTCTCTGGCGATCGACAACTCGGACCGGGTAATCGATGCCCTGATCAGCTATCGCGCCGATGTCGGCATCACGGCCCGATGCCCGGAGGATCCGAGGCTGCACGCCCACCATTTTCTCACGATGAATCTGGGCCTGTGCGTGCCGGCCGGACATGAACTGGCCGGCCTGAGCTCCATTTCCATGAAGGAATTGGCCGGCCTGCCCTTCGTCATGCGCGAAAGGGGGTCCCTGACGCGTGAGGTTTTCGAGAAAAACGTCGCCCAACACGGCATCGAGCTCGGTTCGGTCATGGAAATCTCGACGCGCGAGGGTGTGCGCGAAGCAGTCTCGACGGGATTCGGGATCGGCGTCGTTGCCGATCGGGAATTCGGCCACGACACGCGGCTGCATTTCATTCCGATCTCCGACGCCGGTCATGCCATCCGCGAATATGCGGTCTGTCTTGCCGAGCGCCGGCACCTGCCACTGGTGCGTGAATTCCTCTCCAAGGCCGATGCCTGGGGCCAGACCCAAGCCTAGCGGGCCAACCTCAAATCGAGGGAAGAAGGCGTTTGCGAGTCTGGGGGGTGTTCAGGAGGGGGCGACCTCGCATCCTCACCATGAACCTCGACACGTCCACTCCAGCCAGCAAGTTCATGTTGAACCTCCTGGGGTTCATCGCAGAGTTTGAGCGGGACCTTGTGATCGACCACCAACGAGAAGGCAGCCCATAACCAAGAAGAGGGTCTACGAGGTCTTGAAGCTGAAGGCGGAGGGGAAGACAGTGCCCCAGATGGTAGAGGCCTTAAGCATCAGCCGTGCTAATGTCTTCGGGATACCCAAGGAGGCGCTTGAAGAGGAGGCAGAATGACACCCAAGGAGTATATGAAGGAGATCCTCCTCCCTACCCTATCCGAGTATGAAGAGGATACACAGTCACGCCGGAGAGCGTACCTAGCGTGTATCGTCGTGTACCACCTCTCCGATTACCTCAAGAAGGCGGGGGCGGATAACCCTGCGAAAAAAATGTGTAACCAATGTACGACGGCTTGGAATGTCGTCCATGCGGTAGCGATAGGAGCAAAGCACCGAGACAACGCAGAGAACAAGAACCCTTTAAAGTTCACAGCGGGCAGTGACGCCTACAGGCCACCGGCAAGGGCGGGCCTCCTTGAGTGCGGATGGTCGATACTGGGTGACCATGAGGGTAGTATTGTTATTGATGCGAGCGAGGACAACCTTATGGCAGATGTCCTCCAGGCACTCCGGGGAGTGTTACGGCAATACCACGTCCTATATGGTGAGACCTACCTGCAATAGGCGTTGCCTGGGCTATTGAGCAGTAGGCGGCGGCAATTGCCTAGCTGATGACCTGCTGTAGCATCATGAGATGGGGAGCAGCACGCCATTCTCCCATTGGGGTCTGTATTTCCACCCAGCAAGGCCAATCCTCCCCATTGTCAGAGGTGACTGTGAGGTATTCCACAACCGAGCATTAAAAAGCCCGAGAGATGCAAACCGGGTCTCCATCCGCTCGATAATGTCGGACTGCATGCGCTTTGCAGAGTAAGCTGCGGAGGAGCCGCTTCTCTTCACGGGACCGGCAGCCCAATGCGCAATGTCACACACCTTCGTCGCACAGTAGGTGATGCGCAATTTCTTGAAAAGGCTTAAGTATCTGTCCGGAATGATATCTGGAAGATAGTGGTGCCCGGAGGCGGATTTGAACCACCGACACGCGGATTTTCAATCCGCTGCTCTACCAACTGAGCTATCCGGGCATCAGGGCTTATAAAAGCCATCCGGCTGGAGTTCCAACCGGCGGGGGCGTTTGGTTTCCCCCGGAAGCGAGCGCGTTATAGCATCTTGTTCGGCCATGTCCAGCATCAATTGGCACTTTTTTGACAGCTTTGCCGGAAAGCCGAAAAACCAAGGAATTGGAACGGCTTCGGGGCGCAAACGCCCACCGATCCCGGCAAATAATCAGGCCCAGTCGTCCTCGTCGGGCCTGGACTCGTCCTCGGCCACGGGGATGGCATAGGACCCGCTCAGCCAGCGCGAAAGATCAAGCGTGCGGCAGCGCTCCGAGCAGAAGGGATAGTGGTCGCGCTGGGAAGGCTTTGCGCATTCGGGACAGGGCCTGGTCTTGCGCAAGGGCTCGACCTTGGCGGTCCTGCCCGGGGTCTCGTCGCTCACGGCTCAGCCCTCCGTCCATCCGGCGTGGACATCGAAGCCCTCGCCGGCCAGCAATTGGGTGGTCTCGAACAGCGGCAGTCCGACGACATTGGTATAGGAACCCACCAGCTTCTGCACGAAGCAGCCGGCAAGTCCCTGGACGGCATAGGCGCCGGCCTTGCCGCGCCACTGACCCGATGCCAGATAGCTTTCGATCTCGAAGCCGGAGAGGCGCTTGAAACGAACCTTGGTCTCGACAACCTTGTGGCGGATCGTCCGGTCCGGCGTGATCAGGCAGATGCCGGTAAAGACCCAGTGGCCGCGGCCGGAGAGCAGATGCAGCGCCGAGGACGCTTCCTCGATGAACTCGGCCTTGGGCAGGATGCGCCGGCCCACAGCGACAACGGTATCGGCGGCAAGAATATAGCTGCCGTCCCAGTAGAAATCGCCCTTGACCGCGGCAAGCGCCGCGCGCGCCTTTTCCGTCGCAAGCCGGCGCGCCAGCGAGCGCGGGTGCTCGGCCTTTTTCGGCGTCTCGTCGAGATCCATAGGCATCAGGCGCGCGGGTTCGATGCCTGCCTGGATCAGCAGATCGACGCGGCGCGGCGAACCGGAGGCCAGTATGAGCTTCTGTCTCAGATCCATGGGTCCTCGAGCATCATGCCTGTTGTTGTCTATCGCGATTACTTGAAGCGATAGGTGATGCGGCCCTTGGTCAGGTCGTACGGGGTCATTTCGACCAGGACCTTGTCGCCCGCCAGAACGCGGATGCGGTTCTTGCGCATGCGTCCTGCCGTATGGGCGATGATCTCATGCTCGTTTTCCAGCTTGACCCGGAAGGTCGCGTTGGGCAGCAGTTCGGTCACGACGCCGGGGAATTCGAGAACTTCTTCTTTTGCCATCGAGGGGTTGTCTTTCTGTCTGTTGCTGTGGATCTTAGCCGACCCTTAAAAATGTGCGCGGAAACTACACAATCACCGGGGTTTTGTGAACCTTGTTGATCGGGCTTTTCAAATTTGTTTCAATCCGGGTGCGATTGGCGCGCTCCGGGCCGCAGAAGGTGCTCCATTATCCTCTTTTCGAGCCGGTCGCGCAGTTCGCGATAGGCCGAGACTATCTGGTCGCGCGTTCCGGTTATAACCGTCGGGTCCGGCATCGGCCAGTAGACCACCTCGACCGCAGACGAACGCGTGAGTTCGAGTGCCGCGTGATGGGCCTCCGGCGCCAGCGTTATCACAAGATCGAAGAAATCGTCCTCCAGATCTTCCAGCGTCTGAGGCTGGCGTTTGCCGAGCGACAGCCCGATCTCCTCGAGCACCACGTCGACGAAGGGATCGCGCTCTCCGGGCCTGACCCCGGCCGAGGCGAGATAGGTGCCGGACGGCAGGAGCTTGCGGGCAATCGCCTCCGCCATCGGCGAGCGGATCGCATTCATCCCGCAGACGAAGAGTATAGCGCCCGGCATCCTTGGTTGCGCGTCGGAAGCCTCCTGTTGCGCCATGGAGCCTACCCGCGCCAATAAAGCACGCAAACCAGGGTGAAGAGACGCCGCGCCGTATCGAAATCCATCTTGATCTTGCCTGCCAGGCGATCCATCAGCGTCTGCGATCCCTCGTTGTGGATGCCGCGCCGGCCCATGTCGATCGCCTCGATCTGGCTCGGCGTCGAGGAGCGGATCGCCTCGTAATAGCTTTCGCAGATCATGAAGTAATCCTTGATGATCCGGCGAAAGGGCGTGAGCGACAGGATATGCGTGGCCACGTCTTCGCCCGCCTGTGTCCTGATGCCGAAAACCAGCTTGCTCTCGACCAGCGACAGATTGAGCGTATAGGGGCCGCCGGGATGACCGACCGGCTCGAAAGAGTTCTCCTCGATCAGATCGAAAATGGCGACGGCACGCTCATGTTCGACGTCGGGCGTCGACCGTCCGATCGTTTCGTCGAGGACAACATCGCAGAGCCGGTAATCGCCCCTTGCCATATGTCAGCCTTCGAGGTTGAGCCGGATGGCGACCGAGCGGGCATGGGCGTCGAGCCCTTCGCTGTTCGCGAGCGCGATCGCCGCCGGCGCGAGCTCCCGCAACTGCTCCGGCCCGAGCCTGAGGATCGAGGTCCGCTTGACGAAATCAAGCACCGAAAGGCCGGAGGAGAAGCGTGCCGAACGGGCCGTCGGCAGCACGTGGTTCGAGCCGCCGACATAGTCTCCGATGACCTCCGGCGTGTGGCGCCCGACGAAGATTGCCCCGGCATTGCGGATGCCGGCCAACAGGGTATCCGGATCATCGACGGCAAGTTCCAAATGCTCGGCCGCGATGCGGTTGGCAAGCGGGATAGCCGCCTGAAGATCAGGCACGATGATGACGGCGCCGAAATCGGCCCAGCTTGCCGCTGCCGTCTGCGACCGCGAAAGCGCCTTCAACTGCCGCTCGACGGCCGCAATGACAGACTTGCCCAATGCGGCGTCATCGGTGATGAGGATCGACTGTGCTCCCGGATCGTGTTCCGCCTGGGCGAGCAGATCGGCAGCCAGCCAGTCCGGATTGTTGTCCTTGTCGGCAATGACGAGCACTTCGGAAGGGCCGGCGATCATATCGATGCCGACGGTTCCGAAGACATGGCGCTTGGCGGCGGCGACATAGGCATTGCCGGGGCCAACGATCTTGGCCACCGGCGCGATCGTCTGTGTGCCATATGCGAGAGCCGCGACTGCCTGGGCGCCGCCGATCCGGTAGATCTCCTCGACGCCGGCAATGCGCGCTGCCGCCAGAACCGTGGGATTGATCTCGCCACCCGAGGCGGGCACGACCATGACGATGCGCGGTACGCCGGCCACACGGGCGGGAACGGCGTTCATCAGCACAGAACTCGGATAGCTGGCGGTGCCGCCCGGCACGTAGAGGCCGACGGCGTCGATCGCGGTCCAGCGGGAGCCCAGGCCCACGCCGAGCGCGTCCTCGTAGATGTCATCCTTCGGCATCTGGCGGGCGTGATGCTTCTCGATCCTTTCGGCGGCAAGTCTGAGCGCGTCCATCACCGTCGGATCGACCAGCTTGACGGCGGCGTCGATCTCGGCGGCGGTCACGCGCATGCCGGTCTGCGAAAAATCGATGCCGTCGAAGCGGCGGGAATAATCGGCCAGCGCCTCGTCACCACGCGCCCTCACGTCGTCGATGATGGCGCGCACGATGTCGTTCACATCTTCCGAAACTTCCCGCTTCGTGGTCAGGAAGGCGGCAAACCGCTCCTCGAACCCATCGGATACTTGCTCAAGCCAGATCGCCACGTCTTTCTATTCCCTCTCCTCGGCCCTTCAAGAGAGCCTTCGGTCATTTGTCCGGATGCTCGGGTTTCAGGCCGGTTTCCCATGCTGCGCCGGTATCCGCAAGCTGCCCCTCGATACATTCGACCTGAAGCGCGATCACGCCGTCGCCGGAAAGGACAAGCTCAAGCGATCCGCCCGGACCCTCGCCCTCCTGATGAAAGCGGATAGCGAGCAGCGAGAGAACGTCATCGCGCCTCTTCCTGTCGAATCCGGTGGAACGCACAGCCTCCACCCGCTTGAAGGTGAGGACCGCGCGGCGGCGTTCATAGCCCTTTCCCTTCGGCCCGGTCTGTTCCCACGCGAAGCGGTTCACGACGAGCGAGAACTGCCGCGCGCGCGGCAGATAGGCCATGTCCGCGACCTTGAAGACCGCGTCCTGCATATGGGCCGACACCACCGCCAGATCGTCGGCATCCAGGGCGAGAAGCTTGAGACTTGTCATTTCACCGATTCCCGATTGGGCCCGGTTGAAAACCGGCCCTTGCCATCATCCCTTCCGACATAGGTCGCCGCAATGCAATAGGCAACGCTCGGGGAAAATCGGCAAGTGGATTTTCAAAGGCTCAATCGCTGATGCGCTCGACGACCGCACCGCAGCGGGTGAGCTTTTCCTCCAGCCGCTCGAAGCCGCGGTCTAGGTGATAGACGCGCGACACCATGGTCTCGCCTTCGGCTGCAAGGCCGGCGATCACCAGCGAAACCGAGGCACGCAGATCGGTCGCCATCACCGGCGCGCCGCGCAAGCGGCTGACCCCCTCGATCCGCGCCGTCTGTCCGGAAAGGGTAATCTTGGCGCCGAGGCGGACCAGTTCCTGGACATGCATGAAACGGTTTTCAAAGATCGTCTCGGTGACATGGGAAACGCCGTTGGCCCGCGTCATCAGCCCCATGAACTGAGCTTGGAGATCGGTCGGAAAGCCTGGAAAGGGCTCGGTCACGATATCGACCGGACGGATATCCGCGCCGTGGCCGATGACGCGAATGCCGCCCGGCGTCACGCTGATCTCAGCGCCGGCACGCCCGATGGCCTCGAGCGCGGTCTCCAGAAGGGCCGCGTCCGTTCCCTCGAGCGTGACATCGCCCCCGGTCATGGCAACGGCCATGGCATAGGTGCCGGTCTCGATCCGGTCGGGAAGAACCCGATGTCGCGCCCCCGAAAGCTGGGTCACGCCTTCGATGGTGATCGTCGATGTTCCTGCACCGGAAACCTTTGCGCCCATGGCATTGAGGCAGTTGGCAAGGTCCACGACCTCCGGCTCGCGGGCGGCATTGTTGATCACCGTCGTGCCACGGGCGAGCGAGGCCGCCATCATCATCACGTGGGTCGCGCCGACCGAAACCTTGGGGAAGGTGTAGGTGGCGCCGATCAGGCCGCCCTTCGGCGCCGTGGCCTCCACATAGCCTCCTTGGATATCCATGGTGGCGCCGAGCGCCGTCAGTCCATCGATGAAGAGATCGACCGGCCTTGTGCCGATTGCGCAGCCGCCGGGAAGCGAGACGCGGGCCCTGCCCTCGCGGGCAAGCAGCGGCCCGATCACCCAGAAGCTCGCGCGCATCTTGGACACCAGCTCATAGGGGGCCGTAGTATCGACGATCGTCCGGCAGGTAAAATGGATCGTGCGGGAATAGCCGTCGCCCTGACGCTCGCGCCGGCCGTTGACCGAGACGTCGACGCCGTGATTGCCAAGGATGCGCATCAGGAGTTCGACGTCGGCAAGATGCGGTACGTTGTCGAGTGTCAGCGTGTCGCTGGTCAGCAGCGAGGCGATGATCAGCGGCAGCGCGGCATTCTTTGCGCCGGAGATCGGAATTACTCCGTTCAGTGCGTTGCCGCCGACAATCCTGATACGATCCATATAAACCTACGGGCGGCGCCCGCCTTTCTCATTTCTTACCGATGTCGCCACGTCTGCGCGTGGCGTCTTTAGACGAAAAGGCGGCCGCATTCAATTCGGCCCCCAGCCACCAGGGGCCGCCGATGCTCTAATCATCAGGATTGGTCGAATTTGCGGCAGGCAAGCCTTCGCCATCATCCGCCTCGCCGGCCCGGCGGGCGCGCTGCTGCTGCTTGCGGCGGAGCAGGTTTTCCTTGAGCTTCGCCGCCGCCCGCGCCTTCCGGTGGTCGGCGGGCGTCCTGACCGCCTCCGCGCCGCCCTTGCTGGCGGATGCGGCTGCGTTTTCAACGCCAGCGTTCTTGTTTTCCTTCGTCATCGCGGCTTGATAGCCGAAAACGCAGCGATCCAAAAGACTTCTCGGCAAGAACCGCAAATCTTGAGCGGAAGTTCGATTTGCGGCTTGCGCTCATGCCAAAGCTGTGGCAATAGGCGGCTCGCTTTGAACGGCGCAGACGCGCCGCACACTGTAAGCTGCTATAGCTCAGGGGTAGAGCACTCCCTTGGTAAGGGAGAGGNNTCAAATCTCTCTAGCAGCACCATTCTTTCCCCAAAGAATTCAAAGAATTGCTGGGAAATCAAGGGCCTCCGGTTCCGTTTGTTACATCGCACTGTTACAGCGGAGCCATGAACGACATGCCCTACCACCCACGCCTCGTGAAACGCGGAACCGTCTTTTGGCACCGCGCCGCGATTCCTACTGACATTCGCAAAACCTATCCCAAGACCGAAGAGACATTCTCGCTCAAGACCCGCGATCCCCGCGAAGCACTCCGGCTTGTCCGCATAGAGGCCGCAAGGGTAGATGCCCTCTTTCAGGCGCACCGGGACGAGCGAGCCCGATTAGATGCCCCCGCCCTAGACACCTTGACGGAGGAACAGGTGAAGACCCTGGCAGACGTGGTCTACGCGACGATCCTTGCCGAGGACGAAAGCGAACGTCTTAGGGGCTTTGGGGAGCAGGACTTCGACCTATACGCGTCTGACATTGACGGTGTGGACGAAGCAGCGCGAGCGATCTACGCCAGAGGGGCCATACCCCAGTTTATCCCAGCCCTCTTTGATGAAACGGTAAAGGCACTCAACGTCAACTGGAGGCTCAAGGAATGCTCACCGACTTGGCCCATTGTCAGCCGCGCATTTCTTGCTGCAACCATCAAGGCCACCGCAGCGAAGCGGCAGCGTCAGGCGGGGGATATCGTAGAGACTCCAGAGGTTGACGTGAGAGGCCTCAAGGCAACTGTGACAACAGCCCAGACCATTACGGGTCTTTACGAACTGTGGAAGCGGGACCACGTAGCGAACGGCAAGGCCGCAAAGACCGTTGCCGAATACAAGCAGAAGGTGGACGCCTTCGTTGCATTCCTGGGACATGACGACGCCACGCGAGTAACCCACGGGGACGTTGCGACCTTTTGCGACAACCTGAGGCACGAGCAGAACCTGTCCGCAAAGACTGTCAACGGGAAGTACCTCGCCACGATCCGCACAATCTACCGGCTAGGCAAAGAGAAGGCGGTCGTCTTCGAAGACCCGACAGCGAATGCTAAGGTCAGGGTCCCCAAGGAAACCCGAGAGCGTTCCAAGGGCTTCACCGACGAAGAGGCAAGGGCGATCCTGTCCGCAGCGCTGGACGATCCTACCAAGCTTGGGCGCATGGCCGAACATAACAAGCTGGCAATCAGGTGGGTCCCGTGGATTTGCGCCTATACCGGAGCGCGAGCAGGAGAAATCGCCCAGTTACGCAAGGAAGACTTCCTTCGGGAACACGGCTTTGACTTCATCGTCATCACGCCTGAGGCCGGGTCGGTGAAGACCGCCCAGTATCGCAAGGTTCCACTCCACCTACACCTAATCGACATGGGCTTGCTTGATTTCGTCAAGACGCACCCCGGGGGCCCGTTGTTCTACGTACCCAACGACCGAAAAAAGTCCAACGGACATAAGACTTCTGACAACACGAGAGCCAAAGTTGGGGAGTGGGTCCGCGATGTTGTGGGAGTGCAGGACAAACGAATACAGCCCAATCATGCTTGGCGGCACCGGTTCAAGACCACTGCGCGAGACGTGGACATTCCCCAGCGCTACATGGACGCGATCCAAGGCCACGACGATGGAAGCGCCAGCGCGGACTACGGCGAGAACACCATGAAAGCCCTATACCGGGAAATCCAGAAGTTGCCGCGATACTTGGGATGTTGAAACGGCCATCTCCCAATTTCGTCGGTGGTCCGCTATCCACCAACTTTGTCTTTAAGGAAGCCCTCACGAGGCCCTCAACATGAATGACCGCACGAAACTGAACGCTCTGAAGGCGAACATCCTCCAACGCCGTCGACAACGTATCCGGCTTTCTACATACAGCTATGTCAGCGAGACGATTCTGGAGGAGACGCGGCTCGACCATCCGTTTCGCGATCGGATGGTTCTGGATTGGTGGCACAGAATCGTTGACCCGCTGGAAGCAGAATCCTTTGATGTCGAGCGGCTCCGGTATTTTCGTGAGCGATTGATCGAGCATCGACGTGCCCCCACAATCAATGCAGCTATCAGGCAAAACAAGGTCGCGGGGACAATTCTTCGGCGATTGCAGCCTGAGAAGCAAACGTATGTACGGCTTCAAATCAGGCGCCTGTCAGACCGCCGACTAAACTACGCGGCAGCCGAGCGTGCAGTCAATGAAAGCGATCAAGCATTTGAAGCCCTCTTTATTGGACTTATTGCCCTCCCGAAGCTAAAGCCTGGACCGAACAGCTTCCTTGATAAAGTGGCATGCAAGGCAACAAGCGACGAACGTTCAATGGCCGTCCTACAGCGCCTGACAGAGCATCCAGAAGCAGTTCTTCCGAGCATCCCAAAACGGCTGATTGAGGAGCGCATTTCTCAAATCACTAACCGCTTTGACAAAATCTGGCTGCATGGTGTCGACTACACCAGCACGATGCGAGAAGCTGGCCTTATACGGAAGCTAGAAGAGAATTACACAAGTAAATTCAAATGATTAACTAGTGTCCCCTATGAGGAGATAGAACGATTTTGGTCCCATGTCCTGAGTTATGACGATGGCCCGACTTCACGCCTGATCGCGTCCGTTTCGCACCTCCAGCGCTCACAGCATCACAACTCCAGCAACTAAAGGCAAGCATCGCGACTTGCCCGAACAGCCGCGTATGGCGGCGAGGACAACCCGTGACTATTCAACAACAACCTATCCCGCTCACTGAAGCTCTTCGAATCATCCGAGAAAGCCTTAAGAATAACGGCGAAACGCCACCTGCTCCCCTGCCGCAACAGCTAGACCGCTGCAAGATCGCTCGGATGGTCTCCGTCTTTCAGCCCCGACAGCTTGAGGGGCGGTACGCTGAAGATGAGGCCCACATTAAGACCCTGGCGTCCGCAATCGGTTCGCCACAACGACCGACGCTTCTGGACCCGATAACGGTATGGTGGGGTGGCGACCGCTGGTACGTCGTCGATGGTCATCATCGGCTGAAGGCGTACGAGAAGGTGGGACTGGCCACGGGCATCCCTGTAGATGTCTTCCGAGGCTCCCTTGACGAGGCGATGGCACACAGCGCCGCCGCCAACTCGAAAGACCGCCTGGGCATGCGCTTGGACGATAAACTTAACGCGGCTTGGCGACTTGTCGTCGTCTCCGGCCTGTCAAAGTCACAAATCGTCGCCGCTTGCGCCGTATCCAATGGAACAGTTGGAAACATGAGGAAGATCAAAGATATGCTGCTCAACAGTTCCGAACACAGCACAGAGACGCTGGGCGAAGTGTCGTGGCGCGAGGCCAAATTGGAAGCCGATGGAAATGTGCGAGACCCGAATTTCGACCCGTCAGAGGCCGTCAAGAGACGCGCGGAAGCCTATCGGCGCTCGCTTATCAGAGCCATGGGCGATCGGCCATTCGTAGACACCGAAGGGTTCGGGCTCGCGCTGTTGAGCTTGGATGCCCGGTTGCCGGAAAAGCTCATGCAGTCTGACGTGTGGTTCCCCGCAGTTCGCCAGACACTCGCCAACATGAAGACGGATGCCCTTGAGGCTGCTGATATCTCGGCACGTATAGGCCTTGCCAAAATAGGTGCTGAAGTAACCGCGCTCTGGGATGCAGCCGAGGCTGACAGCGACTACTAAGCGTCCAAAATGGACAGGTAAGGGTGGACACCCGAGGGGACCGAAGCGATCCTTCGGCCTCCCTTAGGGATCACAGCACGAAACCCAGGCGGCTGAGTTTCGCATCGATCTCCTTCAGTTGGGAGTCGCAATCTCGAATTAGGCTGAATGCAGCAATTCTCTTGTTGTTTACAGAAGAACGGAGATCGATCAGTTCCCGCGCCTCCTTCGATACCGTTTTAGCTGTGAGGGCAGCCGAAACTTGTGCACCCCTCCCTCTAGGTCCCGTCTTGCCGGTCACCGGCGGCAAGGCGCCCCCGCACTTCTTCCTCCGTTTCGCGACGAGCTTGGCAAACTCCGGCTGACGTCGCGCCCATTCCAGATGGCCGCCTGCCGATTTCAGTTGCTGGGCAAATGCGTCCTTGGCTTTTTTAGGGGGATTTGGCATCGCCGTTTCATTGAAGGCAGCAATGATTATCCCGTGAAGGAATGCCAGTCTCAGTTGATCCAGTTTTTCCGCCGCTTCTATCCTGGTTGCCGCAGCGGTGGCGTCCAACTTTGGCACGGCCGGACGCTTAGGAACTCTTGGTGGTGGCCTGTCGTCTCCTACTAACGGAGCCGCCACACCTGTGAACCACCCGGAATTCCTACCGACAACTGTGTGTCCACCAAGATAGTGCTTCGCCATTCAATTCCCCTGTTCTGCAACACCCTGCAGATCCGCCTTCTCCCGTAGCCCTTCCCAGAGCTTCCCCGGCCCGAGCAGCAGTTCCTTGATGCCGTCGCGCACCTTCTTCGAGGCCAGCGCTTGTTTGCTCAGCGCGGAATGTGTCTCAAAGGCATCCATGATCGCGTCCTCAATGGCCTTGGACAGGTCTGGAGAGTCCCCGAAGCGCTCTTTGGTGTTGTGCTCAGCCTGATGGGCAAGCGTCTGGGACTTCAGGACTTGGCTGCGGATGTCTCCCATGACGTACCGAACCTGATCCTCGTCATCCACACCCTGGAATAGATCGTTGAGGCGTTCGACGATCTCCGCGAGCAGCGCCTTCTCCTTGTCCTGCACCGATCCTGAGCCCGGAGCCGTATAGGGCGTCAACGGCTCGGAGAAGCCCGAGAGAGCGAGATCGCGCTGTCCCTTGGTCGACAGCTTGTGATGCGTCAGCTTGATCTGGGAGACGTCCACCGTGTCGCGTTCACGCCCGAAGTCGAGCAAGGGGATCAGCCGCTTGTAGAAGATCGACCGCTTCTCGATGTCGGTGTTGCCGTAGTCGAAGATCTGCGACAGGAAGGCGTAGACCCGGATGAAGGCTCCCATGTCGGCACGGAACAACAGCAGGGCGTCCATCTCGTCCTTGGCGTCCTTTGCCCCCTTGCCGTCCTCCTTGGACAGGGCCACCCGGCGGCGCTCCTGAGCGCCCTTGTAAGCCTTGAGCAGCCGATCGGCGACGGGCATGATGGCAGCGACAAGATCCCCCTGTTTCGACAATGGATCAAGTTCGGCCTTCACCACGCGATCCACCTCGAAGCTGTCATAGTAGCCCGAGGCATCGAGCTTGGCCCGGAGATCAAACACGAGGTTCGGATCGGTCACCCCGGCCAGTTCCGCCGTCTCGTAATAGGTCTGGAAGGCCTTCAGGATCTCCTCGGAACCGTTCACGAAGTCGAGGACATAGGTCGTGTCCTTGCCCGGATGCGCCCGGTTGAGGCGCGACAGCGTCTGGACGGCCTGAATGCCAGCCAAGCGGCGATCCACATACATGCCGCAGAGCAGAGGCTGGTCGAAGCCGGTCTGGAATTTGTTGGCCACCAGCAGGATGTGAAACTCTTGCAGCTTGAAGGTCTCCCGGATGTCGCCCTTCAGACCCTGGTTCAGTTCCTTGCTCGTCTCCGAGAAGGCCTCAGGCCCGCTTTCCTTGTCATCGACCTCCCCGGAGAAGGCCACGAGCGTCCCGAGGTCGTAGCCCTGCTCCTTGATGTATTTCCGCATGGCAATCTGCCACCGAACGGCCTCGACGCGGCTGCCGGTCACGACCATGGCCTTGGCCTTGCCGTCGAGCAGCGGCTGCACGTTTGCCCTGTAGTGCTCGACGACGATCTGGACCTTCTGGCTGATGTTGTAGGGATGAAGCCGGACCCAGCGCATCAGCGCCTTGACGGCCTCCTTGCGCTCCACTTCCCTGTCATCCATCTCCCCGTCGGCATTGGCCAGCTTGAAGGCGAGATCATAGGGCGTGTAATTCTTCAGGACGTCGAGGATGAAGCCCTCTTCGATCGCCTGTCGCATGGAATAGACATGGAAGGGCTGCGGCTTGTTGGTGTCGCTTGCCGGTTCTGCGGGGTTGGGACGACGTCCGAACAGCTCCAGCGTCTTGCCCTTGGGGGTCGCGGTGAAGGCCACATAGGTGATGCCGCTTTCGCTGGCCCGGGCCGCCATCTGAGCCGCCAGCACATCTTCACTGCTGACCTCGCCGCCATCCCCCAGTTCTGCCAGTTCCTCAGCAGACAGAACCTGCTTCAGCTTCGAGGCCGTTTCGCCGGTCTGGCTGGAATGCGCCTCGTCGGCAATGACCGCGAACTTCTTGCCTTGGGTGGCGGCCAGTTCTCTCACGGCATTGAGCGCGAAGGGAAAGGTCTGGATCGTGCAGACGACGATCTTCTTGCCTCCGGCCAGCGCCTCGGCCAGCTTGCCGCTCTTGGCCCCGCCCTCGCTCGTGATGGTTTCGACGACCCCCGTGGTGCGCTCGAAGCCGAAGATCGCTTCCTGAAGCTGCGTGTCGATGACGTTGCGGTCGGACACGACGATGACCGTGTCGAAGATCTTTTTGTGCTGCCCATCATGCAGATCGGCGAGGAAATGCGCGGACCATGCAATGGAATTGGTCTTGCCCGATCCTGCCGAGTGTTGGATCAGGTATTTGCCCCCGGCTCCTTCGGCAAGGACAGCTGTCTGTAGCTTTCGCGTGGCATCGAGCTGATGGAAACGCGGGAAGATCAGGCTGGAGATCTTATTCTTCTTGTCCAGTTCGGCGACGATATAGCGCCCGAGAATTTCAAGCCAGGAATGGCGCTCCCAGATCTCCTCCCAGAGATAGGCCGTCGGATGGCCGCTCGTGTTCGGCGGGTTGCCCTTGCCGCCGTCATTGCCCTTGTTGAACGGCAGGAAGCGCGTGTCCGGTCCCTGGAGCTTGGTGGTCATCATCACTTCGGCATTGCTGACCGCGAAGTGGACGAGAGCGCCGCTCGGGAAGGTCAACAGCGGCTCGGGCGCTTGACCCTTGGGGCTCGGCTGCCGGTCGAACCGATACTGGTCCACAGCATCCTGAACGCTCTGGGTGAAGTCGGTCTTCAGCTCGACGGTGGCCACGGGAAGGCCGTTGAGGAAGAGAACGAGATCGATGCAGTTCTCGTTGGCCCTGGAATAGCGCACCTGTTGCACGACCCGCAGCCGATTGGCATTGTACCTCGCCAGGATTTCCTCGTTCAGCCCGAAAGCGGGCTTGAACTCGGCAAGCTTCAGCGGGGCTCGAAGGCCGATCAGCTCGACGCCATGGCGCAGCACGTCCAGTGTCCCGCGTTCGTCGATCTGCTTGCGGATGCGGTCGAGCAGCATGGTTTCGGCAGCCGAGCCGTGGTTCTTGGCCAGCGTCTCCCAAGCCTTCGGCTGCGAGGCCTGAACCCAGGCCACGACATCGGGCGGAAACAGCGCTCGGCTGCGGTCGTACTGCGCCGCATCGCCCCCCGCGTGAAGCCAGCCATGGGCGGCCAGATGGCTGCAGATCTCCGTCTCGAAGCTGACTTCCTTGTGAATGCTCATGCGTCAACCTCGCCATCGTCATCCAGTACCAGCGTCCAGGTACGGCGCAACGGCAGCTCGGCTCGGATGTCCTCGGGCAAGCGGTCGTAGACGGTCAGTAGATTATCCACGAGTTCTTCCCGACCCCAGAGCCGGACACGGAAGTACAACTCGTTGGTCCTGCGGCGCACGGCGCTGGTGAAGCCTGCCCAACTTACGATCAATCCGTGGTCGGCGTGTGTGTCTTGGATGCTACCAATCAGGCCCTGAAGGGTGGGTTGGTCGACGGTAACGTTTCCAGATTTGACCTGGGCCACGACTCGGGGACCATCGAGACCAAGGGGACCATTACCCGCCACGATATCTACCCCGGCATCTGCTCCGGGTGGCGACACTCGCGTCTGGTAACCCTGCGCGGAAAGGATTGCCGCCACAAGCCGGGTAAAGTCGTGGCCCGTGAAGACCGACGCAATCCGGCGTTCGATCTGGTCCCGCGCAAGTTGCTCTAGGTTGATCGGCTGGTCTGTCGCCTCGGTAGTCTCTTCGTTCAACTGCGGTTTGGCTACGGAATTTTTGGTGTCTGGCAGCAATCTGCCATCACCGGGGTCGTGACCGGTCGCCAGAACAGCCTGGACACGCCGCAGGGCATCGTTGCGGCTGATCTCGCATACAGTCATGATCGCACCGAAGCTGTAGAGCAGGTCCTGCTTGAAGCTGTCGCGGGGCAGGTCTGTCTTGAGCCATTGCAACGGTCGAATCGATTCCCCGTCAGGTCCAGCCATGTAGGGTCCGGAAAGACGTCCAATGCCAACTGTACCGGTAGTTTTGAAAGGGGTTACCACCAGATCGCCCGTTTCAGCCACATTGATGAACTGGTTCACTTGGGCCGCGAAGTTCCGGTGACGGTTGGGCTTGTCGTTCGGGAACAGCTCCGCCATTTTTTCAATGAGCGCTTCGCGGTCTTTGAGGTGAGACATGTCTCCGGATAGGCTAAAGTCAATGCGCAGCATGTTGTCCCGAAGGGCTGCGGTTTCGAACTCACCGTTCTTGCCGAGGCGAACGAGCCAAAGTCGGGTCATGCGGCGACTTCCTCCTCAACTGTTCTCCGCACATCGATTTTGCCGGTAACTGCTGCGGAGATCAGGGCGGCGCGACGTTCTTGCAGGAAATCAGTGGACTGTTCCGCTAGAGTCCGCATTGCGGTTAACTCGCTCAATTGGCGCTCAATTGAACTTATGATCAGTTCCTGCTCACTACGCGGTGGCCGAGGGACGGGAAGCTCCATTAGGTTCGATGACGAAATTGATGCCAGGTTTGTGCTCTGCTTCGAGTTGAGCATGAAGTAGAACTGTGCGGTCGAGGAACTAGTGAAATAATTAAGCCATTCGGGCATTACACCGTGCGGTCGAACGGCAAATACATGGTTTTGATGGATACACGGATCGATCTCGCCATTCCAGATGTGGCCGCGCCCCAGTTTATCGAAGTCTCCGCCTTCATTCATCAGTACGTCACCAGCACGGAGCCGAAAACGTTCTAGCGCGTTTGCGGCGATATCGATGTTCGCCACTTCGGTTAGGTCGATGTAGCTGTCCTGCACATTCGCCACACGAAGATACGGGACGTTGATCGTCTCGACGTCTGAAAGGTCTTTTCCCTTTGCCACGCCGGTCTGGACAACAGCCCAGCGCTTGAGGGGTGCAACCTCCCAATGCTCCGGCACCTCGCCCAGCCATTCGATCCCCGAGTCCTTCATCGGCGCATCCGGGTTCAGACCCTTGGTGACGGAGTGGGAAATGACCGCCTGACGCTTCTCCTTCAGCAGGTCGATCAGCCGCTTCTGCTCTTCCACCAGCGCGTCGATCTTGGCGGTCTCGCGATCGAGGAAGGCGGCGATGGCGGTTTGTTCAGGCATGGGGGGAAGCGCGATGCAAGCCGACCTCACCTGCTCGGTTGTCAGCATGGGGATTGCCGTTTGATCAAAGGGAAACAATGCGGTGCGCCCCCCCGTTAAAGACCAGTATGCAAAACGCGGAGCTACGACTTTCGTGTCTAGCTTAATCCAGATGGTTGTCTGCGTACACGTGCATGACTCGCTAACAAAACGTGCCATACCGATTGACCCTCGAGCACCTACAATTATGTCACCAGCGTCAAGGCGAACGGTAGGACTTTCGAAGTACCCAAATAACTCAGAGTTTTCGGAGGCGGAATATACCGGCAGCGTCGATGCCGAAAGTTCTTCTGCAAGCATTTCCCTTAAAATAGTCTGCCCCATCCCGCTTCGAGATAAGCGGCCAAGTTTGCAAGTAGACCATGAAACAGGAATGTATCCCAGCCAGTCTACGTTAGTTTTTATGTAAGACAAATATTGTTTAATCATGCTGACAGATCTCCGATCATCAGCAAAATGCGATCAGTTACCCGCTTCAGATCGGCATCAATCTCTTCCAGCGGTCGCGGCGGCTCGAAGACGTGGAAGTGCCGGTTGAACGGGATCTCATAGCCCACCTTGGTCTTGTCGTGGTCGATCCACGCATCCTCGGCGTGGGGCAGAACCTCCCGAGCGAAATAGTCCTCGACCTGCTCCGACAGCGGCACATTCTCCGTATCGCGCAGCGAACTGTCCGCCTGTGGCTGGCCCTTGGCCTTGCCCCGCGTTCCGACCACCACCTTCCCTTGCTCGTCCAGCAGCGGACGCTCCACCGTGATGGTGCGATAGCCGAAGGCCTCGTTGGGGAAGATCCGGGACAGCGGCGCGAGCTTGACCTTGCCGCCCTCGGACGCGACCGGCGGCACATCCCCGACCATCACGACCTCGCGGCCGATCTCCTTGCCATTGGCGTCGAGAATGGTCGCGACCTGGGCCTCGGAGAAGCTGCCGAACAGCCGGGTGATGGTGGCGATGTCCGCCTCGCCCATTTCCTTGCGCTTGGAGCCGAGGCTCTTACGCATCTTCTGCCAGAAGGACGAGCCGTCGATCAGCTGCGTCTTGCCCTTGCGGTGCATTGGCTTGCGGTTGGACAGCACCCAGACATAGGTGGAAATGCCGGTGTTGTAGAACATGTCCGTCGGCAGCGCGATGATGGCTTCGAGCAGGTCGTTCTCCAGCACATAGCGCCGGATCTCGCTTTCGCCGCTTCCGGCCCCGCCGGTGAACAGGGGCGAGCCATTGAGGACGATGGCAAAGCGGCTGCCGCCGTCGACCGCCGGGCGCATCTTCGAAAGCAAATGAAGCAGGAACAGCAGCGAGCCATCCGACACGCGGGGTAGGCCGGGGCCAAAACGGCCGTTGAAGCCCTTCTGATCGTGCTCGGCCCGGATCTCCTTCTCGACCTTCTTCCACTCGACACCGAAGGGCGGATTGGACAGCATGTAGTCGAACTTGGCGTCGGCATGGCCATCGTCGGACAGGGTGTTGCCGAAGACGATGTTACTGACATCCTGCCCCTTGATCAGCATGTCGGCCTTGCAGATCGCGTAGGATTCCGGGTTCAGCTCCTGCCCGTTCATCACCAGACGGGCCTGTTCGTTGTGCTCGGCGAGATATTCCTCGGCGATCGACAGCATCCCGCCGGTTCCTGCCGTCGGATCATAGATCGTGCGGACCACGCCGGGCTTGGACAGGATCTCGTCATCCTCGACGAACAGCAGGTTGACCATAAGCTTGATGACTTCGCGGGGCGTGAAATGCTCCCCGGCGGTCTCATTGGACAGTTCGGAGAACTTGCGGATCAACTCCTCGAAGACGAGGCCCATCTGGTGGTTGCTGACCTTGTTCGGATGCAGGTCGATCCGGGCAAACTTCTCGGTCACCTGATAGAGCAGCTTGGCCTTGGCCAGACGGTCGATCTGGGCCGCAAACTCGAAGCTCTCGAAGATGTCGCGGACGTCAGCCGAGAAGCCCTGGATATAGGCATAGAGGTTGGCGGCAATGTTGTCCTGGTCGCCCATCAGGCGCGTCATGTCGAGCATGGACGTGTTGTAGAAGGACTGCCCGGCTTTGCGCAGCAGGAACGGCTCGGGGTTCACTCCGGCAGCCGTCTTGGCCTCGTATTCGGCCAGCACTGCTTCCTTGGTCGGCTCCAGAACGCAATCGATGCGGCGAAGCACCGTAAAGGGCAGGATCACCTTGCCATAGTCGGCTTGCTTGTAGTCACCCCTGAGCAGATCCGCGACCGACCAGATGAATGCCGAAAGTGCCTGTTGGTTCATGCCATGCCCCCAAATCATATCGGCGCGATTAGAGCGTTACGACGTGAGCGGGTCAACCACCGAAGTAACCACCAGTTGAGCAAGAATCCTTGCTGCTTGATTCTGTAAAATTCGCCCTGTCGTCCCTGGCCTGATCGCCGCCCAGCCCCTCGGCTGGTTTGTCCAAAATGGACATGTAAGCGTGGACACCTTCTGTACTCCAAGCTCCCCGGGGTAACCGTAGGGATCCGGCCTCAACCTAGAACGCCACTCATTCCCCAGACCTTCCGCCTCCCGGTTTCACCACCGGGGAGCTTCCGTGCGTCTCGCACGTCCACGCGCTTAGCGCTCGCACGACGAAAAACCAGCGCCGCGCACCCCGCGCCTCCGGCGCACTCACAGGCACCGCAAGGCCCTACTTCTCTACGAACTGGTAAAGGTATCCACATTGATCCCAAGCATTCTTACGACCATCTACACAGTCGAACTTATCGGCTTTTTCATCGCTCGCCACCTCGAAAGCGACACCACCGTCGACCTTACGAACCGGCGCAACCGCAAGACTGCCAGAAGCGCCATTCCGGTGATCTGCCGGGAACTGATCGCCCAAGGCCATGACCCGCAAGAACGCGTCCACATCGTCCGTAAGTCGATGGACCGCGACGCCCTCATGCCTGTTTTCGACCGCGACAGGCGTTCGGAGAAGTGGGCAGCAATCGACGTCATCGAGAACGAAGAGCGCGGCCCTCGCACCATCCATATCGCCCGTTTCCTGACGCCCTCAAGCCCAAGGACACGCGTGGCGAGACCAAGACAGGAAATGCCGAGCGGAACGCTAAACGACTCCCCACGAAGGCCCAAGGCGCTCCGGTGAGGGTCAAGAACTTGATTAAGCTAAGGCTCGCCTGACCGGCGCTATCCGATGCGTTCGGTGATAGCTAGTTCAATCGTATTTGCTGCGATCACAGGAATATTTATAGAGGTCCACCAAGAGAGGTTCAGGTACGTCGATGTTCGTGATAATGCCGTTGTGAAAATTGGCATGCCAGAGCCGCTTGCCAGTATAGGCACCAAACTGGTTCTTGGCATTCACAGTGCCGCACGCAACATAGTAGTTCGTCTTTGTAGGCCCGAACCATACGTCAAACGTGTAACGCGCTGAGTAGGGATCTGCGAGATAGTTCTCCAAGTAGGCCTTGATTTGGCTTTGTGCGGACTCTGGCGGAGATGCGGCATTGGCGTTTGCCGATACGATAACGAAAAACAAGAAAGCTAAGGGGAAACGCATGAATGAACCTCAGTGTAAAATGATGACTGGTACAATGACCGACCATTGCTGCAAAGAGTGGACGGGGGCTTGAGTTCGCGGCGGTGAAAGCCTGATAGTTATTCCTCCTTGGCTTCCTTTGCTGTCTTATGAGTGGATTTGCAAGCCGCCCCAACTCTCAATCCGTCCGGTCCCGCACCCCTGGTATTCTCCTCCTCTTCAATTTTCCGCTCAGGAAACTTCTCGTTTCGGCTGCATTGAAATGTACCATTTGCAACTTTTAGGAGGCTGGTGGAGATGGGTTGGCGCTGAAGGGCGAGTAAAAATGATAATCCCGTTGTAGAGAGATCCCGAGCGGAGGGTGGCCCCAAGATCGCGGCAGATGGCCAAACAGCAGCGCCAGGGCGCACTCTCTATCGGGAATGTGAAGGATCGACGCTCAGCCGCCGAGGTCAATTACGCGATGGTCGGGAGGCACTCCCAGATCACTGCGAAGAACGATATCAACCGACAGCGGAATTCCCCCTTCACGTACTTCGCCAACATCGTCGCATCGGGAATGGGCGGCTATGGCACGATGGGCAAGTTTGGCTCCCCGACACCAACGAAAAGCTCCGCGCAACTTCACCGGTGAACCTGAGGGTCTCTCCGAGTATCGGCGGGGCGCGAGAAGTAGCCCTTCGTCGAACAGCTTCGATCTCGACGCGGAGCCCGTCGCGTAAAGCGATCATTCCCTATGTACTTAGCATCATGAGTTCGCATAACGGGCTGAGGCTCTTGAAGAAGAGGGGCCTAGCGCGCTCGTTGATCGTGACGCTTTGTATCCCGCGAATTATTCGCGTGGGGCTGGTTCATTGGATCGGCAAATCGAAAATCTGCTGGCGCTCGCCGTCCCGCTTTGCCAAAATGTTGCCGTCATCCCCGCTACCAGATCGACGGAGCCGCTTGTCAAAGTGCGGAATTCGCCGTTATCGGCTGCTTACTCTTCCGACCCGCCATACTTCAAACGATAAGAATTCCAATGAGGGCAGCCAGAAATTAAGGTTGCCCCCGATTAGCTACGCTATTGCGATCATTTTCGATAACGGAATCTCTCCGGTAATCCTTCTTTTTTCTTGAGATATCCTGTGTTTATTAGTCAGTCCTGCACAATTCGAGGAGCAGGACATGGCACGGCCAAGGGGTAGCAAATTTCAGGCAGATGTAACGATCAACGGTAAGCGGCGGCGCATCACGTTCGATACATTGCAGGGGGCAATGGCTTATGAGGCGGCGGCATCGAAGGGCCTCCCGCTGATAACCTCGCTGTCATTCCAGCGCTTCCATCAGGAGAACTTCGAGTATCTTTGGGGCGGTAGCAAAGCCCCAGAAGCCACACGCTACAACCTCGCGGCGCTCGACAAGTTGATCCCTGCTTGGACTTCAATCGTTGACATCGATACTGCCTTCATCCTTCAGATTACAGCGCGTATGAAGAAATCAGGCTCTTCTAACGCAACGATCAATCGCCGTCTCTCGGCACTTTCCAAGCTCCTCCGCCATGCCGAACGGCTTGCGGTCATGAAACGCCCTCACATTGATTTCCTCAAGGAACCCCATGGGCGTGAGCGGGTGCTATCGGTGCGGGAGGAGCAGAAGATGAACAGGTATTTCCGCCACCACGGTTTGCATCACGCATGGGCCGTCTCGTTTTTCCTCCTCTACACCGGGTGTCGCCTGGGTGAGGTGTTCACGTTGCGCAGGGACAGGGTGAGTGACGGCAGAGTTTCATTCCACTACACTGTCACCAAGACCACGCGGACACGGCTGGTGCCGCTGGTCGGCCCTGCGAAAGATGCTTGGGATTTCGTGTGCGCCGCTTCCGGCGATGAAACGCCATTCGGCGTATACCCAAGGGACACCTTCCGAAACCACTGGACCCGACTGCGTGGCCATCTGGGTGCGTTGGATGACGATGAGTTCGTCCCGCACATGCTCCGGCACACCTGTGCGTCCCGGCTCGTCTCGAAGGGTATCCCGTTGCCGAAGGTGATGCTCTGGATGGGGCACACCAGCATTCAAACGACGCTGCGATATTCTCACCTTGCGCCTCACGATCTTGATGATGCGGCGGCGGCACTTTGGCCGAACACAACAACTAGATCCGAAGACCAGACTGTGTGATGGTACACCGCTCACCGGATACGAGCGACTTTTTTCATAAAAAATCTGTTTGAGTATTACGTTTATGCCATGTCGCACCTTCCCCCCCGCACCCCTTGGCAGCATCGAAACCGCGCCTATACTCTGCTGCTCTACTTACAATTGGTACCCCGATCAGGAAAATTGAGGTGCCCAATTGACTTTCGGCGGGTTAAGCACTGCCCCTCCAGTGAAGCGACCATGAGGTAATTGAACTCGCAATCACGCCGTTGAAAAGCTCAACTGAACAAAGTGTTGATG
>DPXQ01000084.1 GCA_003527225.1 Rhizobium sp. | reverse complement strand
GGCTGCTTCCTTCCGGACCTGACCCGGTTGGCGAGTGGCTCGTCCACCACCAACCTCCCGGGAGCACATATCGGCAATAACGAAAGCAAATGCAAGCCAAGCCTCCAAAAAACTGTTATCTATATGGAAAACATATCGGGAGGCGTCCTTGGTCAAATTCGAGCTTGATGAAAGGCTGGCGCGTGACAGCGAGCATCTGACGGTGCTCGGCCTGTGCGATCTCCGGCTCATGCGCGACAGTCGGTGGCCATGGCTGGTCCTTGTGCCGCAGCGTGCGGACATTGCCGAGGTGTTTGATCTGACGCCCCTCGACCAGGCCATGATCACCTTCGAGCAGAACATGGTGGCCTCAGCACTCAAGAAAACAACTGGAGCGACGAAAATCAACATCGGCGCTCTTGGCAATATCGTCCGGCAGCTTCATGTTCATGTGATCGCCCGCTTCGAGGGGGACGCGAACTGGCCGGGACCGGCATGGGGCCACGGAGCGGCCGTTCCCTACGAAGCGAAGAAGTGCCAGGATTTTAAACGGAAGTTTCTCGAAACCCTCCAGTCATGAACAAATCGATATTCGACACCGACATTCCCCACCCCGAACCGAGCAGTCTGACTGCGTTTTCCCGAAACGGGCTTGACCGGCAAAGCGAGCATCGAAGCGAGGATTGCCTGGAAAAGGCCCTTGCTGTGGAGGGCGCGCACATCCTCGCCTTTTCCGGATCGAAACTGATCCTCAAGCATGATGGCCAGGTTCTGGATCCGCTCTTCGCTCCCTATGAGATGCCCGAGCTCGATCCCGATTTCGAGAATGCCGTCCTTCTGGGATTCCAGCCGACGGGAGAACCTCGCATCGCTGTTCCTGTGCGATGTGCGAGCGACGAATTGGCGAACCACTACAAGCCGGCCAGCGCCCTCGTCTTGTTTCGCGAGGAACTGATCGGCGAAGAGCTCCTGGGGGAAGCGGCCCAGGCGCTGAGCCTGATCCAATGGAATGCAGACAACCGGTTCTGCGGCCGTTGCGGAGGCGTCATGGAGGTTCGGATCGGCGGCTACAAGCGGGTCTGTCAAGCCTGTGATCACGGCATTTTTCCCAGAACAGACCCGGTGGCGATCATGCTGGCGGTGGATGAAAAGCGTGACCTGTGCCTGATGGGGCGGAACAACCGTTTCCCCGATGGCATGTATTCTTGCCTCGCGGGCTTCATCGAGCCTGGAGAGACGGTCGAGGGGGCGGTCCGGCGGGAGACATTTGAGGAATCGGGCATCGAGATCGGCAGGGTCCGCTATCATGCTTCCCAGCCCTGGCCCATGCCGCATCAGTTGATGATCGGCTGTTATGCCGAGGCACTGTCGACGGACATCCATCGCGACGAGGACGAACTTGCCGATTGCCGCTGGTTCACGAGGGCGGAAGTGGAAGCCATGATGGAAATGCGGGCAGCCAATGGCTGGACCGCTCCAAGCCAAGGCACGATCGCGAATCGCCTGCTGCGCGACTGGCTGGATTGGCCGCGCTGACAGACCGTCCCTGCTCCCGTTGCTAGAGTTTGCCCCGCATCGGGTGACCCTTGTAGACGCCGAGGATACGGACTTTTTCCGAGAAGAAGCGAAGTTCCTCAAGGGCGCGCTGCACCGGCGCGTCGTCCGGATGTCCCTCGATATCAGCGTAGAACTGGGTGGCCACGAACTTGCCGCCGAGCTGGTAGCTTTCGAGCTTCGTCATGTTGATGCCGTTGGTGGCAAAGCCGCCCATCGCCTTGTAGAGCGCGGCAGGAATATTGCGCACGTTAAAGACAAATGTGGTGACGATCAGTTCCTCGGCACTCGTGCGCCTGGCGGTCGTTGCCTCGCGCGAGAGCACCACAAACCGGGTCACATTGTTCTCCGTGTCCTCGACATTCTCGGCGATGATCTCGAGGCCATAGAGATCGGCGGCGAGGCGTGGAGCGAGAGCGGCCATTGAGCGATCGCCCTTTTCGGCGACCAGTTTCGCGGCGCCCGCCGTGTCGCCGGCGACGACCGGCTTCCAGCCATTTGTACGAATGATCTTGCGGCACTGGCCGAGCGCATGGATATGGCTGTGGACGGTGCGGATCTCGTCGAGCTTCACGCCGGGCAGCACCATCAGCTGGAACCGGATCGGCATGAAATATTCGCCGACGATATGAAGGCGGGATTCGGGCAGCAGATAATGGATATCGGCCACGCGGCCCGCGATCGTGTTTTCGATCGGGATCATGGCCAGATCGGCATCTCCGTTTTCGACCGCGACGAAGGCATCTTCGAAGGTCGGGCAGGGAAGCGGCATCATGTCGGGAAACATATCCCGGCAAGCCATATCGGAATTGGCGCCGAACTCGCCCTGAAAGGCGATATGTTTCGTTTTGCTGGTCATGGAGAGCTCGCTATCTATTTGTTTTCGCGACAAGGATGCGCCGCGCTTTTTCGAGATCCGCCGGCGTATCGACACCGAGCGGAATGGATTTGACGATCTCCACATCGATCCGCAGTCCGGCTTCGAGCACCCGCAATTGTTCGAGCGACTCGCGCTTTTCCAGCGGCGAGGGAGGAAGGGAGACGAACTTTTCCAGTGCCTCCCGCCGATAGGCATAGAGCCCGATATGATGATAGAGCGGGCCCGCTCCATACGGTGCCGTCGCCCGGGTGAAGTAGAGTGCCCGCAGCCGCGTCTCGGATATCGGTGAGCCGACGACCTTGACCACATTGGGGTTGGTTTTTTCTTCCTCGTCGGTGATTTCGACGGTCAGCGTCGCAATATCCGTTGTCGGATTTTCAAGCGGTCGCAGAGCCGCCCTTATGGTTTCCGGCTCGATTGTCGGCAGGTCCCCCTGCACATTGATGACGGTCTCGATTGCGCAATCGGGATCGGCCTTGAGCAAGGCTTCATGAATGCGGTCCGATCCAGACGGGTGATCGACCCGTGTCATGACAACCTCGAAGCCGGCAGCCGAGACCGCATCGAAGGTGCGGGGGTCATCGACGGCGACGATGATTCGCCCGACATCGGCCTCGCGCGCACGGTGCGCCACCTGAACGATCATGGGCAGACCGCAAATGTCTGCGAGAGGCTTGCCGGGAAGCCTGGTCGAGGCCATTCGCGCTGGGATCAGCACAAGTGTCTTCGCAAAATCATGGCTATTCATTGCCGACCCTTCAAATCCCGCGCGAAAAGTGTCAAAAAGTCCCAGTCTGGGGACCACAATCGTGTTGCAA
>DPXQ01000104.1 GCA_003527225.1 Rhizobium sp. | reverse complement strand
GCACTCGAGGCAGCCAATCCAGCATACGAGACCCGCATCTTCGGACCCGACCGGATCAAGATACAGGGCAAACTCGTCGGCCTCATCCGCCGTTATCACTGACCGCTATGGCGGGACCAACCGCCGATTGGCCTTTGAACGTGTCCGAGCGCCAATCATAAAGACGATGGACCTGCCATGGCCTGTCAACATTTTTGAAGGCCTCTTGCTGGCTGATTTCGCGCCTTGCGCGATCGCCGAGATATAGTTCCAGCGATCCGGTGGAACGCAAGGTTTCGGCAGTGATCAACCATGCGCCTGACTTGCAGGCGGGAAACGGCATCCTGCGTGCCGCGACCACAATATCGGCAATATCACAGGCGGCGCCGACATAGGCGGGATTCTCGACCGCGGCGACCTTCCATCCGTTTGCAAGCCGGGCCAAACACCACGCCTTCTTCGTGCAGGAAAAACGCCCGACCTGCCCCATACCGATCTGCTGGCGCATCACCGCGCGTGCTTTCTCGATCTGATCGCTGGACAGGCGGACGTCGATATCTGCTGGCGTGGGCAGATTCTCCATCCCGGCCTCCGGTTCCAGCGGGGAGATGGCTTCTTTCAATCCCATAGCCCGCTGCCATTGTGAGAAAACAAACGATGGCGCTCTTTTCCTGTTCGTTGCCATGGTTCCCGCCCCAGGTTCCGGCAGGCCGACCAGTTGTCCGTCCTCCGATACGAGGATGTCGGCCGAGCGTTCCGGCGGCAGAGAGGTAGAAAGGATAACGGCGGCGGCCAGCACCAGCATTCCCGCGTACCTCAACCGCGTGTGCAACAGGGTCATGAGCAGCAGTCCCGACACCGCCGCCGGAAGAAACCAGGGTTCGAGGCGCGGAAACACGAAGCCTTCTCCCCAGCCGGCGATGGCCTTGGCAATCACCATCACGATTTCGAGCCCGGCGCCCATCGCTTGCAGGAATGGACCGTCGAGACCAAAAGGCATCAACAGCATCGCGACGAGCCCGGCAGGCATGACCAGCAGGGATATCACAGGCATCGCCGCCAGATTGGCCTGAAGGCTGTAAGGCGCCAGACGATTGAAATGCGCAATCGCGAAGATTGCCGTCGACATTCCGCCGATCAGCGACGTCATGAAGGTGCCGGCGAAAAAGCGCCAGACCACCCGCACCGTTTCTGAGCCCGGGATCGGCAGCCGTAGCGGCGGCACGGCGGGCTTGCTGCGCCATGCGCCATAGCCGGCAATGAGCGCTGCCGTCGCGGCAAAGGACATCTGGAAACTTGGCCCCATGACCTCCGATGGAGTGAGAGCGATGATGGTGATCGCCGCGAGCGCGAGGTTGCGCAGGCTGATCGCCGGCCGGTCGAACAGGACGGCGATCAGCATGATTGCCGTCATCAGAAAGGCGCGGACGGCGGAGACCTGGTAGCCGGAGATCAGTAGGTAGGCGAAGGCAGCAAGGAGCGCGCCGGATGCGGCGATCTTCTTGATCGGAAAGGACTGCACGAAGGCCGGGAAAAGGCTGAGAGCCATGCGCAGGCCAACGAAAAAGATGCCTGCAGCGAGCGCCATGTTGAGACCCGAAATGGCAGTGATGTGCGCAAGTCCGGAAAGTCGCAAGGCCTCCGTCATTTCCTTCGACATCGACCGGCGATCGCCGGTGATGATCGATGCGGCGAAGCCACCGGCATCTCCCGGTATCACGGCGCGGATCCTGGACGTTATCCGGTCGCGGAGCGAAAAGAGCGCCTGATCGACTGTCACGAGCCAACTCGACGCTCCGGGCTCCGTCCCGCCCGCCAATCTGCGAGGGGCCCCGAGAAAATAGCCAACGGCCCCAATCCCGTCGAAATAGCTTGCAAAGGCGAAATCATTGAGGCCCGGCAGGGCCGGACCGGAGGGTGGTGAAAGACGGGCGCGGCCTGTAATCGCTTCTCCAAGACCCGGCGGTTCGCCTCGTGGCCTTGCCAGCAGCGAGACGCGTTCCGGCGGGCGCTTGAGGCGCGGTTCCGCCGTGCCCGTCACTCGCATGATATAGCGCCACTCCCCACGTGCGCCCGCCTCGCGCCGCTCGACGACGCCGCTTACCACGGTGGTCACCGGCGTATCGAGTGTCACCGTCTGCCGGCGCCATGTCTCCAAATCTGCAAGCAACATGCCACAAACGAAGAGCGATGCCGCCGTCAGCCCGTGGCGAAGCAGCGGAATGCCGTGACGCCCTGCAATCGCAGCGATCGCAAGAAGCAAGAAGACGACGATCAATGCGGCCGTCGACGGATTCCCTTCGAGCGAGAACCATGTAACGGCGCCAGCGCCGAGACAGACAGGCACGAACAGGAAGACGTGACCGTGAGAGGCCTCGTTTGCGATGGCCCTGCGTATCTCTCCGGCGAGCCGCATGGTCAGATCGTAGGGCCCATCGCGCAGCCATGCCCGAACCTCCGTGGGGCGGCGGGTGTGGCGCGAGTTCGCAGGCGCTCGCCCGGCGACGGTAGAGGGAGGGCTGGGGGCGCCATCGGTGCCCCTTGCCTCGGCAAGGCTTTCGGCTATTTCACCCAACGAGACCCCCAAGCCGCAGGTTACGCCGGCATGGCTCCGTCACCCCGCACGAGCCAAGCCGGGCACCCAAACTAACAAGTTTTGGGTGCAAACGAAAGGCTTTGCCGCCTCACACGCGCACCCGATACAATTGAGGCAATCAAATTTTGTCGCAGTGATTTCGCGGCGCACAATTTGCCCTTTGGATAACTTGGCATTAGCGTCAGGATCATATAGCTAAACTCGGGACGCTTAAATCTACGGCGCTTTTTTGGCGCCAACCCGCCAATTTCGGAGGATTAGCATGACGGAAAAAAGCGCTGCATTGACACTCGGTGACAACAAGGCAGACCTTCCTGTCAAGGAAGGCACCATTGGACCAAGTGTCATTGACATCGGAGCCCTTTACAAGAACACCGGCTCCTTCACCTACGACCCTGGCTTTACGTCGACGGCTTCCTGCGAATCCAAGATCACCTATATCGACGGCGACGAAGGCGTTCTGCTGCACCGTGGCTATCCGATCGAACAATTGGCCGAAAAGGGCGACTTCCTCGAAGTCTGCTACCTTCTGCTTTACGGCGAACTGCCGACCGCCGCCCAGAAGAAGGACTTCGACTATCGCGTCACGCACCACACCATGGTGCATGAGCAGATGAGCAAGTTCTTCTCGGGCTTCCGTCGCGACGCCCATCCGATGGCCGTCATGGTCGGAACCGTCGGTGCGCTGTCGGCTTTCTACCACGACTCGACCGATATCACCGATCCGCACCAGCGCATGGTGGCTTCCCTGCGAATGATCGCCAAGATGCCGACGATTGCGGCCATGGCCTATAAGTATCATGTCGGGCAGCCGTTCGTTTATCCGAAGAACGATCTCGATTATGCCGCCAACTTCCTGCACATGTGCTTTGCCGTGCCTTGCGAGGAATACAAGGTCAATCCGGTCCTGGCGCGCGCCATGGACCGCATCTTCATCCTCCATGCCGACCACGAGCAGAACGCATCGACTTCGACCGTGCGTCTGGCCGGTTCGTCGGGCGCCAATCCGTTCGCCTGCATCGCGGCCGGCATCGCTTGCCTCTGGGGCCCTGCCCATGGCGGCGCGAACGAAGCGGCACTGAACATGCTGACGGAGATCGGCACGGTCGACCGGATTCCGGAATACATCGCCCGCGCCAAGGACAAGAACGATCCGTTCCGTCTCATGGGCTTCGGCCACCGGGTCTACAAGAACTACGACCCGCGCGCCAAGATCATGCAGAAGACAATGTACGAAGTGCTGGAAGCGACCGGCCACTCGGACGATCCGCTGATGCAGGTGGCGCTTGAGCTCGAGAAGATCGCGCTTAGCGATTCCTACTTCATCGAGAAGAAGCTCTATCCGAACGTCGACTTCTATTCCGGCATCACGCTGCGCGCGCTCGGCTTCCCGACCACGATGTTCACCGTTCTCTTCGCACTGGCCCGCACTGTCGGCTGGATCGCCCAGTGGAACGAAATGATCGAGGATCCGCAGCAGCGTATCGGCCGCCCGCGCCAGCTCTACACCGGCGCTCCGCAGCGCGATTACGTCCCGGTTTCCAAGCGGTAATCGATACCGTCGCAACCCGGAAACGGTGTGAATTCAATACACCCGGCAAGCCACATGGTTTGCCGGGTGTTCTTATGTGCGGTCTCCAGCTTTTGCATCTGCCTTTTGGCGACGGCGAGACAGCCACTTGTCAACCTCGCTTACGACGAGCACAGACGAGGCGGCAAGGAGCAGAAGCAACCATTCATTGAGACTTATTGGCGCAATCTTCAAGAGTCCGTTCAGTCCCGGGACATACATGGCTCCGATGTGCAGCGCCTGGGTGCCGATTACGCCGAGAAGAAGGAAGGGATTTGAGGCCAGCGCCTGACGGAACACCGACCGACGCTCGGAGCGACTGTTGAAGCACTGGAAGTTCTCAAAGAGCACGAGGAGCAGGAGCAGCAGGTTGCTGGCGGCCATTTGCGACATTCCGTTGGCCAGCAGCCAATGGAAAAGAGCGAACCCGCCACCGCCCATGATCACGGTTGCAGTCAGGATCCGACGCAGCATCAGCCGGTCGAAGATCGGTTCGCCGGGGCGGCGCATCGGCTGGCTCAACTCGTCGCCTTCGGCGGGTTCGGTCACAAGCGCGATATCCTGGACGCCGTTCGTGACCAGATTGAGCCACAGCAGTTGCACGGCCGTCAGCGGCATTGGCGTACCGACTACCATTGCCAGCAGGAAGATCAGCACCTCCGCGGCACCGGTAGAGACTTGCATGAAGATGACCTTGCGGATGTTGTTATAGGCCACCCGACCCTCGCGGATACCGGCGACGATCGAGGCGAAATTGTCGTCCGTCAGGATGATATCCGCGCTTTCCTTCGCTACATCGGTGCCGGTCTGCCCCATTGCGACGCCCACATGGGCGTGCTTCAGCGCGGGAGCGTCGTTGACACCATCGCCGGTCACGGCGACGTAATGGCCGTTGCGCGCAAGCGAGCGGACGATCGCGAGCTTATGGTCCGGCTTTACTCGGGCAAAGACCCGCACATGCCGCGTCAGTTCGTCGAGTGCTTCCTCTCCCTTGGCGAGGGCGTCGGTGACCTGCTCGCCGCTCGCCACATCCGCGTCGGAGAATTGGAGGCCGGCTTCTCGGGAGATCACACTCGCAGTCCTAGGATCGTCGCCGGTGATGACCGTGACGCTGATTCCCGCCGCCCGGCAGGCGGCGAGCGCGGCCGGCGCCTCCGGCCGGATCGGATCCTGCATCCCGGCCAGGCCGACGAAATTGAGGTCGATCAGGAGGTGGTCACCATAGTCCCCATCACCCGCGATCCCAATCTCGCCTTCGGCGAAGGCCAGCACCCGCAATCCCTGACCAGCCATGACATCCATCTGGCCGAGCAGAAAATCGCGATCGATGGGAACGGGACCGTCGCTCGTCTGCATGGTGTCGCACATCGACATCAGCAGCTCCGGCGCACCCTTGACGAACGCATGCATGCTGTTCTCGCTCTGGTGGAACGAGGCCGCATATTTCTGCTCCGGTTCGTAAGGGATGCGGCGCTCAAGCGGGTACCTCTCCATCAGCCGGTCCTGGCTGATCCCGGCCTTGTGGGCCGCTGCAAGCAGTGCCACGTCCACGGTGTCGCCCATAGGCTTCCATTTCTCCGCCTCGAGCGCGATTTCGCCCTCATTGGGAAGACTGGCAACGCCCAGCAGGCGGCGCACGGCCGGACTGGGGCCGTCTTCCGAGCCGTCGTGGTTGCGGATACCGCCGGACATCAGGTCGGAGTGCGCATCAAGAAGCCAATGAGTGTTGTCGGGAAGCCTGATATCCGTGACCGTCAATTCGTTAAGCGTCAGCGTGCCGGTCTTGTCGGTGGCGATCATCGTGCAGGAACCGAGCGATTCCACCGCCGGCAGATTGCGGACAATGACGTTGGCGTGGGCCATGCGACGCATGCCGATCGCAAGGGCAACGGAGATGGCGATCGGAAGCGCTTCTGGTATGGCGCTGACCGCAAGGCCGATCGACATGGTGAACAGGCTGCCAAGCGGCATCTGGCGCAACCAGCCAACCGTCACCAGGAAGACGATCGCGATTCCGACCGCGATCGCAATCCGCTGGGTGAACTCCTCCATGCGAATCATCAGTGGCGGCTTGGAGGTAGAGCGTTGCTGGATCGCGTCGGCGATCTTGCCGAGTTCGGTGTTGATGCCCGTCGTCACCACAACGCCGCGTCCCCTGCCACGGGTGACAATCGTTCCCGCGAACACCATGTCGCCTGCCGTTTTTGAAACCGCCTTCGACTCGCCGGTATGGGAGGCCTCGTCGCATTGCAGCCCCTCGGCCGCCCCGAGACGGATATCAGCCGGAATACGCTCACCCGATTCCACCAGCACCAGATCACCCGGCACGAGTCCGGTCGCGTCGATGACGGCGCGGTTCCCATCCCGGATCACCGTCGCCCTCGGCTCTTCGAGCGCTCGCAGTGCATCCGCCGATTTTCCGGCCGAGTATTCCTGCACCGCGCCGATCAATCCATTGATGATCAATACGACGGCGATGAACATTGCATCGGTGACTTCGCTCAGGAAAGCGGAAAGAACTGCCGACGCCATAAGTATGTAGATCAGCGGGCTCAAAAATTGCGTGAGGAGCACACGGGCAAAGGACGGCGGCTTGGCAACGGGCAGCCGGTTCGGCCCGAAGGTCGATAGTGCTGCCTCCGCTTCGGTGGAGGTCAAGCCCGCCATCAAGGGAATTGTTGCCTTGTCATCGCTGTTCGTCACAGTCCGTCCTCAAGTTGGCCACCGCGCGGTTGCAATGCACTATATGGAGCATGGAGCCGCAGGGACATTGATATTTGTCATGCATGAAGCGGTGTCGAGGTTTTACGCCCCTCGTCCGTGATCGAGCAACCGTTTGAGCCTGCCATCCGCTGGTGTCATGTCGGTTGCTTTTCGCCAATCATGCCTTCATTTCCTTGGCGGTTTGTTCTAAGGAACGTCATCTGCTTCGCCGAATGGCGGAGAACTGACATGAGGTTTGCGTCCCGATGCTCGTGATTCTGAGAAAAGCCGCCCATACCTGGGTCGCGAAATTCCTACTGCTCATTCTGGCCGTTTCTTTCGGCATCTGGGGCGTTTCCACCTCGCTGATGTCGGGAACATCCCAGACAGTGGTGACAGTCGGCGATCAAAAGGTTTCCGCCAACGAGTTCAGTTTTGCCTATCAACGCCAGATAGCGGATCTCAGCCGCAGCTTCGGCATGAAACTGACAATGGAGCAGGCGCGCGCGTTCGGTGTGGAGAACCAGGTTTTCGCTCAGCTTGCCGCGGGTGCTGCGCTCGATCAACTCTCCGAAGACATGAACCTAGGCCTTTCGAAAGATCGGCTGGCAAGCCTGATCGCCGACGATCCGGCCTTCAAGACCGAAACGGGCCAATTCGACCGCCAGCTCTTCACGGCGCGCTTGCGCAATGCCGGGCTTCGCGAAGACGACTACATTCTCGAACGCTCCAAGGTGGCAATCCGCAGCCAGATCGTCGAGGCGACATCGGACGGATTCGAGCCGCCGAAGACGCTGGTCGACGCCCTCAAGGCCTATGGCAACCAGAGCCGCGCGATCGATTACCTGTTGCTGACCAACACCAATATAGAACCGATCAAGGCGCCGGAAGAGGCCGCCCTCAGCTCCTGGTTCGAAACGGTCAAGAGTCGGTACCGCGCGCCCGAGTTCCGCGACTTCACCTATGTCAAACTGGAGACGTCCGATATCGCCGACGTCGCGTCCATCTCCGAAGAGGCGATGCGCGCGGACTATGAGAGCCGCAAGAAGAGCTACGAGATTCCGAGCTCCCGCACGATCGAGCAGTTGACCTTCGAGACCCGTGAGATGGCCGACGCGGCCGCCGCCGAACTGGAATCGGGAACTCCTTTCGACCAGTTGGTCGCCGACCAGGGCAAGACCGCGACCGACGTTCTGCTCGGCGACTTCACCCGCGAACGGATGCCCGACCCCGTTTTGGCCGATGCGGCCTTCGCTGTCACGAAAGAGGGCGGCACAACACCGGTGGTCGACGGAACATTCGGCCCGGTCATCCTGCGTGTCACGAATATCAAGGAAGGCCGCACACGGACGTTCGACGAGGTCAAGGACGAGATCCGCAAGGCGCTCGCAGAGGCGGCCGCCCAGGAAGACATCACAAGTGTGCACGACCAGTTCGAGGATCTTCGCGCCTCCGGCTCGTCCCTGGAGGAAGCGGCGAAGGAATTGAAGCTCACTGCGGTCTCCGTGAAGTCCGTCGACCGGCGCGGACGGGACATGTCCGAGGCAGAAGTCTCCGTCCCCAGCCGCGATCAACTGATCGCGGAGGTTTTCCAGACCGACATCGGCGTCGAAGCGCTTCCCATCAGTATCGGTAGCGACGGCTATATCTGGTTCGAGGTCAACGGCATCACGCCCGAACGCGACCGCACGCTTGACGAGGTTCGCGAGAAGGCCGTAGCGGACTGGACCGCCGAACAGCAGAAAATCGCCCTTGGCGTCAAGGCCGAAAGCCTGAAGGAACGCGTCACAAACGGCGAGACGCTTGCCGCGATCGCCTCGGAACTCGGAATTGCAGTCGAGAGCAAGTCCGGCATCCGTCGGGCAACCGACGATCCCGTTCTGGGGCCGGCGGCAGTGGCAGCCGCATTCGGCGGCCCCCTGGGCACTGTCGGCGCGGCGCCGGGCGCCGATCCGCAAAGCCAGATCCTCCTGAAGGTCACCGAAGTCAACGACCAGCCGACAACCAACGTTCTCGGCAATGACGATGCCCAGATCACGGCGCTTGCCAAAGCCTCGGGCGACGACATCCTCGATCAGATGGTCAACCGCCTGCAGACAGAATACGGCGTTACCATCAACCGGACACTCGCCGAACAGGTCATGGTTCGCTGACAGAGGCACAAGGAGAACTGGTCAAATGACAGGGCTGAAGCCATATATCGCCAAGGTCGCCAATCGGCAGCCGCTGACGCGCCAGGAAGCGAGCGAGGCCTTCGAGGTTCTGATGTCCGGCGAGGCCAGCATGGCCCAGATCGGCGGTTTCCTCATGGCGCTGCGCGTGCGTGGCGAAACCGTGGACGAGATCGCCGGCGCTGTCTCCATCATGCGCGCCAAGATGGTATCCGTCGAAGCCCCGAAGGATGCCATTGACATCGTCGGCACCGGGGGCGACGGGACCAATACCTACAATATCTCGACGCTCGCGGCTCTCATTGTCGCCGGCGCCGGCGTACCGGTCGCCAAGCATGGCAACCGCGCGCTCAGTTCCAAATCGGGAGCGGCCGACAGCCTCTCGGCACTCGGCGTCAGGCTCGACATCGATCCGGAAACCATTTCGCTCTGCATTCGCGAGGCCGGTATCGGATTCATGTTCGCTCAGATCCATCATCCCGCGATGCGTCATGTCGCTCCGGCGCGTGTCGAGCTCGGCACCCGCACGATCTTCAACATCGTCGGCCCGCTCTCCAGCCCGGCGAATGTGAAGCGGCAATTGTTCGGCGTATACTCGCCCGAATGGCTCCTGCCAGGCGCGGAAGCGCTGCGTGATCTGGGTCTCGAGAGTGCCTGGGTGGTCCATGGCAGTGGTCTGGACGAGGTTACGACGACCGGCCCGACCCAGGTGGCAGCGCTGAAGAACGGCGAAATCACAACCTTCGAGCTGACGCCGGGGGATTTCGGCGTCCCGACGGTTCCACTCGAGGCGATCAAGGGTGGCGACAGCGTGTTCAATGCAGCGGCACTCAAAGACGTGCTCGACGGCGCGAAGAACGCCTATCGCGACGTGGCGCTCTGTAACGCGGCCGCGTCGCTGGTGGTTGCCGGCAAGGCCGACAATGTGCGCGATGGGATGACGCTCGCCGCGCAATCGCTCGATAGCGGAGCCGCAGCAGGCGCCCTTGCAAAGCTCATCGCTGTTTCCAACGCGGCCGATCAGGGCTAGACTTTCATCATGGCCGACATTCTGAAGCGCATTGAAATCTACAAGCGAGAAGAGATCGCCGCCGCGAAATCCGCGGTGCCCCTTGCCGAACTCAAGGCAATGGCCTCGGAGCAGGAGCGCCCACGCGGGTTCTACCGGGCTCTGGCCGAGAAGCGGGATGCCGGCAAATTTGGCCTGATCGCGGAGATCAAGAAGGCGAGCCCGTCCAAGGGCCTGATCCGTCCGGATTTCGACCCGCCGGCACTTGCCGCCGCCTACGAGGCGGGCGGAGCTGCGTGTCTCTCCGTGCTGACCGATGCCCCGAGTTTTCAGGGTAGACTGGACTTCCTCTCCGCCGCCCGGAGCGCCTGCTCGCTTCCGGCGCTGCGCAAGGATTTCATGTTCGATCCCTATCAGGTGCACGAGGCGCGTGCCTGGGGCGCGGATTGCATTCTTCTGATCATGGCCTCGCTTTGCGACGAGGACGCCGCGCGGCTGGAGCAGGAAGCGCTGGCACTCGAAATGGACGTGCTGATCGAGGTACATGACGAGGCAGAGCTGGAAAGGGCCGTCAGACTCTCCTCCCCGATGATCGGCATCAACAACCGCAATCTCAGAACCTTCGAGGTCGATCTCGCCGTCAGCGAACGGCTAGCGCCCATGGTCCCCGAAGGCCGCCTGCTTGTCGGCGAAAGCGGCATCTTCACCCATGACGACTGCCTCCGCCTCAAGGCCTGCGGAATCACCACCTTCCTCGTCGGCGAAAGCCTGATGCGCAAGGACGATGTCGCGGCCGCAACACACATGCTTCTGACCGGCACCGCCGGCATCATGGCGGCGGAATGAGCGGCGACGGCGCGCTCACTCATATCGGCGCCTCCGGCGAGGCCCATATGGTCGATGTCAGTCACAAGGCCGAGACCGTGCGGGTCGCCGTGGCTGAGGGTCGTATTCGGATGAACCCGGAGACGCTGACGATCATCCGCGAAGGCAATGCCAAGAAAGGCGATGTCATCGCGACCGCCCGCATTGCCGGGATCATGGCGGCCAAGCAGACCGCAAGTCTCATACCGCTCTGTCATCCGCTGATGCTGTCCAAGGTTACGGTCGACATCGAAGAGGAACGCGATTTGCCGGGTCTGAAGGTGACGGCGACCGTCAAGCTCACCGGTCAGACCGGCGTCGAAATGGAGGCGTTGACGGCCGTTTCGGTTACGTGCCTGACGATCTACGACATGGCCAAGGCCGTCGACAAGACCATGGAGATCGGCGGAATCCGGCTTCTGGAAAAGACCGGGGGAAAATCCGGCGCCTTCCGTCATCCGGAGGCGCGCTAGATGTCCCTCCTCCCCGTCGCCGATGCACAGGCCAGACTTCTCGATACTGTCGCACCGATCAGCCAGACGGAGACGCTCGGTCTTCATCATGTCGATGGGCGGATGCTAGCAGAAGACCTCGCGGCAAAGCTCACCCAGCCGCCCTTCAACGCCTCGGCCATGGACGGCTATGCGCTTCGCGCCGTCGACGCGCCGCAGCCGGGCGCCATTCTGCGCGTGATCGGCGAATCGGCTGCCGGCCATGGATTTGACGGAACCGTTGGCGAAGGCGAGACCGTGCGCATCTTCACCGGCGCGCCCGTTCCCGACGGGGCGGATGCGGTGCTGATCCAGGAAGACGCCGAAAAGCTCGAGGATGGCCGCATCCGGACAACATTTGCGGTGGTTGCCGGGCGGCATATCCGGCCGCGTGGACAGGATTTCGCCGAGGGCGAGACCGTTCTCACAGCCGGCACCACGCTTGATTTTGCGCGCCTTACTCTTGTCGCCGCGATGAATCTCCGCGAGGTAACCGTCTATCGCCGCCCGCTGGTGGCCATACTGGCGACCGGCGACGAACTGGTGTCACCCGGAACCCCGCCCGGCCCGAACCAGATCATCGGCTCCAATACTTTCGGCATCGCAGCACTTGCGCGCGAGAACGGCGCGGAGATTCTCGACCTCGGCATCGTTGGCGACGACCGGGATGCAATTGGAGCAGCGGTCAGAAGAGCCCAGGAATCACGAGCCGATATCCTGGTGACACTTGGCGGCGCCTCTGTCGGCGATCATGACCTTGTGCAGTCGACACTGCTTGGCGCCGGGATGCGGCTCGATTTCTGGAAGATCGCAATGCGCCCCGGCAAACCCCTGATGGTGGGCGATCTTGGCGACATGCGGGTGCTCGGCCTGCCCGGCAACCCGATCTCGAGCATGGTCTGCGGGCTCCTCTTCCTCGAACCGCTGCTGCGCAAACTCAACCGGCGCCCCCCGCTGTCGCGCGAGATCATGGCGCGCACGGCAACGGTTCTCGCACCCAACGACAAGCGTCAGGACTACCTTCGTGCCCGGCTCATGCGCGATGGGGACGGCAATCTCTTCGCGGAAAGCTACGGCAGGCAGGATTCTTCGATGATGAAGATCTTCGCCCGCTCCGATTGCCTGATCATCCGTCCGCCGCACGCGCCGGAACTGGCTGTCGGCGCACATACCCCGGTACTCCTTCTGCGCATGATCGAGCTTTGAGGCGCCGGATGGGCGATCCAGCAAGCGCGCCAGTCAACCGTCCGGACGTCAGCCTTCTTGCTCCGTCCGCCCTGATTGGACTCCTCGTCGGTGCGGCGGTCCTGTTGACCACGCTGCTCATCGACCCGCCGGCCGGATTGTCGGCGCAAGGCTGGCATACGCTCGGGCTGGCGCTTCTGATGGCGATATGGTGGTCGACGGAGCCGCTTCCGATTGGTGTCACCGCGCTTCTGCCGCTCATCCTGCTGCCGTTGATCGGACAGGGCGACATCACCACAGCCGCCGCACCCTATGCCAATCCTCTGGTCTTCCTCTTCCTCGGCGGTTTTTTGCTCTCCGCCGGCGTCAAGCGTTGGGGGCTCCACCGCCGCCTCGCCTATTCCGTCGTACAAGCGATCGGCACGGAGCCGCGCCGGCTGGTGCTGGGCTTCATGGTCGCGACCGGCACGATCTCGATGTGGATCAGTAATACCGCAGCAGTCGTGCTGATGCTGCCGGTGGCAAGTTCGGTGATCGCCGTGCTTGCAGAGGCCCATAGCAATGAGAGCACCGATGTCCATCGCTTCTCTCGGGCCCTGCTGCTCGGCCTTGCCTATGGCGCGAGCATCGGCGGCATGGGCACGCTGATCGGCACGCCGCCCAATGCGCTTCTCGCCGGCTACCTCGCCGAGAGCCACGGCATCGACCTGTCCTTCGCCGCCTGGGCAGCCGTCGGCATTCCGCTCGCGGTTGTCTTCCTGCCCCTTGGCTGGCTGGTGCTGACGCGCATCGCCTTTCCGGTGAGCGCGGAATTCTCAACCTCGATGAAGGCCGACGACGTCGTATCGAAGCTCTCGAGCGGCGAGCCCGCGAGCCCAGCCGAATGGCGCGTCGCCATCGTGTTTCTCGTGGCAGCCACCCTGTGGATCACCCGACCGCTGCTCAATGGTGCGCCGGGTTTGGCGAAACTGAGCGATCCGGGCATAGCGCTTTGCTGCGCATTTGCACTCTTCCTCATTCCGAACGGCCTTGCCGGTCGTGGCCAGTTCCTTTTGCGCTGGCAGGATGCGCAGCAGATCCCCTGGAGTGTACTGTTGCTGTTCGGCGGGGGGTTGTCTCTCGCCTCGGCGATGGATGAGAGCGGGCTTGCCCAATGGATCGGTACAGCCCTCGCCTCGGTTGAGGGCCTGCCGCCCTTCGCTTTCCTGCTTATGCTGACGCTGACCGTCGTGCTCTTGACTGAACTTGCCAGCAATACGGCAACGGTCGCCGCCCTCTTGCCCGTCGTTGCCACCATGGCGGCGGCTACCGGCATCAACCTCGTCGTTCTGGCGTCCGCAGTGGCACTCGCGGCAAGCTGCGCCTTCATGCTGCCGGTCGCCACCCCGCCCAATGCCATCGTTTTTTCCACCGGGGAACTGCGCGTCGCCGACATGATGAAGGCCGGCGTCTACATGAACATCCTGTCCGTCGTATTGGTCGCCGCCGGCGCCCTTCTGCTGGCGCCAGTCCTGTCTGCCATCGGCTGACGGCTCGGGGCGTTCAAAGACTGATAGGCCGAGCACGCCTTGGCGTCCGACTTTGCCGGACTGCGCCCGTCGCGCTCAACAAGGCAAAAACCCGGCCTTTCGACCGGGTTCCACATTCCCACAAACCTCGAAAACCTCAGCCTCAAACCAGCCGGCTCTGCTCCACCGCCGCTTCGATGAAGCTCGCGAACAGCGGGTGCGGATCGAGCGGGCGAGACTTCAATTCCGGGTGGTACTGGACGCCGATGAACCACGGGTGGTCGGGATATTCGACCGTTTCCGGCAGAAGGCCGTCGGGCGACATGCCAGAGAAGACGAGGCCGCAGGCCTCAAGCCGGTCCCTGTAGTCGACATTGACTTCGTAGCGGTGGCGATGGCGCTCGGAAATCTCGGTCGAGCCGTAGATTTCGGCGATCTTGGTGCCCTTCTTGAGTTCCGCCTTGTAGGCGCCAAGCCGCATGGTGCCGCCGAGATCGCCGACCGCCGCGCGCTTTTCGAGCTGGTTGCCCTTCATCCATTCGGTCATCAGGCCGACGACCGGTTCCGAAGTCGGGCCGAATTCTGTCGAGGAGGCTTTCTCGATACCGGCGAGATGGCGCGCGGCCTCGACCACGGCCATCTGCATGCCGAAGCAGATGCCGAAATAGGGAACCTTGTGTTCGCGGGCGAACTGCGCAGCGTGGATCTTGCCTTCCGAACCGCGCTCGCCGAAACCGCCAGGAACGAGGATGCCGTTGACCTTCTCAAGATATGGCGCCGGGTCTTCCTTTTCGAAGACTTCCGACTCGATCCATTCGAGCTTGACCTTGACGCGATTGGCGATGCCGCCGTGATAGAGCGCCTCGATCAGCGACTTGTAGGCATCCTTGAGGCCGGTATATTTGCCGACGATCGCGATGGTCACCTCGCCTTCCGGCGTGCGGATGCGGTTGCAGACCTCTTCCCAGGCGTCGAGACGCGGCTTGGGCGCCGGTTCGATACCGAAGGCGGCCAGAACCTCGTTGTCGAGACCTTCCTTGTGATAAGCCATCGGAACGTCGTAGATATTGGCGACGTCGAGCGCCTGGATGACAGCTGAGGGACGCACATTGCAGAAGAGCGAGAGCTTGCGGCGCTCGGCTTCGGGGATTTCGCGGTCGGCACGCACCAGCAGGATATCGGGGTGAATGCCGAGTGCCTGAAGTTCCTTGACCGAATGCTGCGTTGGCTTGGTCTTCAGCTCGCCGGCAGCCGGGATATAGGGCATCAGCGTCAGATGGACGTAGACGGCGGTGCCGCGCGGCAGGTCGTTGCCGAGCTGGCGGATGGCCTCCATGAAGGGCATCGCCTCTATGTCGCCGACCGTGCCGCCGATCTCGCAGATGACGAAATCGTAGTCGTCATTGCCTTCGACGACGAAGTCCTTGATCTCGTTGGTGACATGCGGGATCACCTGAACGGTTGCGCCGAGATAGTCGCCGCGCCGTTCCTTGTCGATGATATTCTTGTAGATGCGCCCGGTGGTGATGTTGTCGGTCTTGGTCGCCGATCGCCCCGTGAAGCGTTCGTAGTGACCGAGGTCGAGGTCGGTTTCCGCGCCATCGTCGGTCACGAAGACTTCACCATGCTGGGTCGGGCTCATCGTGCCGGGATCGACGTTGAGATAGGGGTCCAGCTTGCGCAGACGGACGCGGTAACCGCGGGCCTGCAACAATGCTCCGAGTGCTGCGGCCGCAATTCCTTTTCCAAGAGAGGAAACCACGCCGCCAGTGATGAATACATATCGCGCCATGGGCTTCACCGGATACCGTTTCGAGATTGATTCCGCCAGCACAAAAAGAGGCTGTCCCTACTTTTTTCTTAAGCAGAGCGGAATATTGACAAAAGAAAACCGGCGGACCCGAAAGCCCGCCGGAGCGATTGTGAAAGTGCCGATCAGTTGCCCGTGGGAACCGCGTTCGGATCGGCTGCCGGCTTCTGCGGAGCGGCGCCATTGGCCGCGGGAGCGGGCGTACCTGCCGGGGCCGGGGCCGGCGCGCCGCCGAGCTGATCGAGAACGTTGGTGCCGTTCGAGGTTCCCGCCGGGATACGGTCGAGAATATCGGTGGGCTTCGATTCGTAACGGGCGAGAATGCCAAGCCCGAGCGACGTGATGAAAAAGAGCGTCGCGAGGATCGCCGTCGTGCGGGTCAGCGCGTTGGCCGTGCCCCGTGCCGACATGAAGCCCGAACCGCCGCCGATGCCCAGTCCGCCGCCTTCAGAGCGCTGGATGAGCACGACGCCGACAAGCGCCAGCACGATCATGAGATGAATGACAATCAATACGGTCTGCATGGAATATCCATTCTGCCCGGTTCGGGCAAAATCACAATAAGGGTTGGCGGCTCTTTACATGAGAGCCCGCCTCAAAGAAAGCCCCTCATCGCCAATTCAGGCGACGAGATCCTGATAGACGCCGTATATGGCAAGGAAGTCGGCAGCTTTCAAGCTCGCGCCGCCGATCAGCGCGCCGTCGACATTGGCCACTGCCATCAGTTCTCTCGCGTTGGAGGGCTTGACCGAACCGCCATAGAGGATGCGCATCTTCGCGCCCTCGCCGGCGAAACGCTTGACGAGTTCGGCGCGCATGAAAGCATGCGCTTCGGCCACGTCGTCGACCGTCGGTGTCAGTCCGGTGCCGATCGCCCAGACGGGTTCGTAGGCAATCACGGTGTTCTCCGCGGTGGCGCCGTCAGGTACCGAGCCCGCAAGCTGGCGTTTCAGTATGTCGAGTGTCTGGCCGGCCTTGCGGTCGTCCGCCGTCTCGCCGATGCAGATGATGGCGGTGAGCTCGGCGCCATAGGCGGCCTCCGCCTTGGCCCGCACCAGATGGTCGGTTTCGGCATGATCGGTGCGGCGTTCGGAATGGCCGACAATGACGTGGGTACCGAAGCAATCGGCGATCATTTCGGCGGAAACATCGCCGGTATGGGCACCAGATACATTCTGGTGGCAATCCTGCGCGCCGATCATCAGCGGGCTGTCGTCGCAGAGGGCCGTGGCCACATAAAGCAGCGTCGCGGGCGGGCAGATCAGCGTCTCGACCTTTTCCGACAGCGGCGACTTCACCCCTTCGGCCATCGCCTTGATCTGATCCAGCGAGGCGCGCGTGCCGTTCATTTTCCAGTTTCCCGCGACAAGCGGACGAACATTTGGTGTCATGACAAATCCAACCCCTGCTTTGGCTCCTGCGGCACTAGCAAATGCTATCGGGAAAGGAAAGCGCGCGTGCCGATTTTGCGGGCAAAACCGGCTCTTATGGTGAAAATCCCGACACAAATCCGGTATCAGGCCGGAAGCCGATGACGTTTTCGCGTCAGTTGATGATCCAGTTGAGGATTTCCCGCCAGTCGCTCATGCGAACGGGCGTTCCATGGGATCCGGTCTGAAAAAGGGTGAAACGGGTGGGATAGCCGGACTTGTGCAGGCGGTCGTAAAGGGCAATCTGGTCCTCGGCCGCATAGACACTGTCGCTGCCGCCATGGGTGAAGAATATCGGCAGTCTGCGCCCGTAGGCTACGCTCTTTGTAAAATCCGGATCAGTCGCCCCACCCATGATCGCCATGCCGGCCAAGGATTTGACGGCCCTCTCGTCACGCGCGATACCCCAGCAGATGAAACTGCCCATCGAGGCGCAGGAGAGAACGATCGGCTGGCCGGGCGAACGGGCAGCGCTGAAGGCGATCAGATCCGCGATCGCGCGCACCCCGTCGCTATCGAAAGAGGGTACGCTCGGGGCGTAGTAGGTGCCACCATTCTGCACCGCCAGGTTCTTCAGGCGATTGAAATTGCCGCCGAAGGTAAAGTCATTTGCCCCGAGCCGTCGGTCGCCGCCGCGCCCATGGATGAATATGACTGTAAATCGACCGCCGTCCGCCTGGCCAACGCGCGTCACGTCAAGTTTGCGGGATCCGAGATCGAGCGTCTCATCGACCTGCTGGCGCCGGACACCGAGGGCGACATAGTTCGATTTTACGCGTCGCTCGGGGATCTGGTCGCGTCCGTTGATGTCGCGGAGCTCCTGATAGTCGACGACCTTGAAGTCTCCGCCGTCACGGCTTTCGAGCACGGTCTGACGGGAAAAGAGGTCGTCCTTGTAGGGCTTCAGGGCCTCGGCCCGGGCGCCAGAAACCCCGGCGAGGACCAGGAGCGCGGCAAAGCCGCCCGCGATGCGGAAATGAGTTGTGGACATCTCCATGACAGAGGCTTCTCCACCGGGCATCCGCCTTGCCTTCCCCCAGCGGGAACAGCAAAGCTTTGACAATCATACGCGGCGCCTGCCGGCAAAGTCGCGCCCGTGCCGCCTTTCTGGCAAAATCCAGCTGATTCGCAAGCGTGAATCGGAAATGCGGTGATATTGCGCTTAAGGCATCGGCCGCGCTGGTCCCGCGAGACGGAATGGATTATTGAACGACGCCATGGACGATAACAGCGATCTCTTTGCCGGTCTGCCGCTTGCACCCAAGCCGGAGACGGCCCCTGCCCCGACCGAACCTTCCGCGCCATCGGCAGCGAGCGTGAAGCCGCGTGCCGCACCGGCCAACGCCACCTCGGGTGCCGATACCTACGACGCCTCCTCCATTCGCGTGCTCGAAGGGCTGGAACCCGTGCGCATGCGGCCGGGCATGTATATCGGCGGCACCGACGAGAAGGCGCTGCACCATCTGTTCGCCGAAGTCATCGACAACTCTATGGACGAGGCAGTGGCGGGCCACGCCGATTTCATCGATGTCCACCTCGACGCGGAAGGCTATCTTACGGTTACCGATAACGGCCGAGGCATTCCGGTGGAGCTCCATCCGCAGGTGCCGGGCAAATCGACGCTCGAAGTCATCATGACGAAGCTGCATGCCGGCGGCAAATTTGACGGCAAGGCCTACGAGACCTCCGGCGGTCTCCATGGCGTCGGGGTCTCGGTCGTCAACGCGCTTTCCGACAGCCTCGAAGTGGAAGTCGCCCGCAATCGAAAGCTCTACCGGCAACGATTTTCCCGCGGTGTGCCGCTCGGCGGGCTCGAGGAACTCGGCGAGGTGCACAACCGGCGCGGTACGCGGACGCGTTTCCATCCAGATCCCCAGATCTTCGGCGACAAGGCGAAGTTCGAGCCGGCCCGCATCTTCCGCATGGCACGTTCAAAAGCGTATCTCTTCGGCGGCGTCGAGATCCGCTGGAGCTGCGATCCGGGTATGGTTCTCGAGGGCGGCGATATCCCGGAAAAGGCGGTCTTCCATTTTCCCGGTGGATTGAAAGACTATCTCGCGGCGACGCTCGGCAAGGAATTCACCGTTACCCGCGAGATCTTCGCGGGCAAGACGGACAAGACCGGCGGCCACGGTGCGATGGAATGGGCGATCACCTGGTATGGCGGCGACCCGCAGGTGCATTCCTATTGCAACACCATTCCGACTCCGGAAGGCGGCACGCATGAGGCCGGTCTCAGGATCGCGCTCACCAAGGGCCTGAAGAACTATGCCGAGCTGACGCAGAACAAGCGCGCCCAGCAGATCAGTACCGACGACGTCATGATCTCGGCGGTCGGCATGCTCTCGGTCTTCATCCGCGAGCCGGAATTCGTCGGCCAGACCAAGGATAGGCTGGCGACGGTCGAGGCCCAGCGCATCGTCGAGAATGCGCTGCGCGATCCGTTCGACCATTATCTCGCCGACAATCCGAACGAAGCGGCAAAACTGCTCGACTGGGTGATCGAGCGCGCCGAGGAACGACTGCGACGCCGCAAGGAAAAGGAAGTCAACCGAAAGACGGCGGTGCGCAAGCTCCGCCTGCCGGGCAAACTCGCCGATTGCTCCCAGAATACGGCGGAAGGCGCCGAACTCTTCATCGTCGAGGGTGATTCGGCCGGAGGCTCGGCCAAGCAGGCACGCAACCGCGCCAACCAGGCGATCCTGCCGCTTCGCGGCAAGATCCTCAACGTCGCCAGCGCCGGACGCGACAAGCTGACCGCGAACCAGCAGATCGGCGATCTCATTCAGGCACTTGGCTGCGGCACGCGGTCGAAATACCGCGACGAGGACCTGCGCTACGAGCGGATCATCGTCATGACCGATGCCGACGTCGACGGCGCCCATATCGCCTCGCTGCTGATCACCTTCTTCTATCAGGAAATGCCTGAACTCATCCGCGGCAATCACCTGTATCTCGCGGTGCCGCCGCTCTATGTCATCCGCCAGGGGGCGAAAACCGCCTATGCCCGTGACGACGCCCACCGCGCCGAACTGATGGAGACTGTGTTCAAGGGCAAGAAGGTCGAGATCGGGCGTTTCAAAGGGCTCGGCGAGATGATGCCGGCGCAGCTCAAGGAAACCACCATGGACCCGGCCAAGCGCACGCTGCTGCGCGTGGCGATCGACGAGATCGATTTCGAAGGCACCCGCGATGCCGTCGACGCCCTGATGGGAACGAAGCCCGAGGCGCGCTTCCGATTCATCCAGGATCGCGCTGCGTTCGTGGAAAATCTGGACATCTGAGACGACCAGGTTTCCGAGGCAACCAATGCCCGGCGGAGCTCACGCGCCTGCCGGACCTCACTCCGCCAGAAGCCGCTTTTCCATGAAGAGGCTCAATGGGTCCGGCTCGTAATTGCCGAACGGGCCCATCTCGACATAGCCGAAACGCCGATAGAGCCCCAGTGCTTCGGGCTGGCTGATACCTGTCTCGAGACGGATCGCCACAAGACCCTTCTCGCGCCCTGCCGCATCAAGCGTTTCCATCAGCCTGCGGCCGATAGAAAGCCCACGAGCCTCGGGATCCACGAACATGCGCTTGATCTCCGCAGTGCCATCGCCGGCTTCGACCAGCGCGCAACACCCGACGATGCGGCCGTCGTGGCGGGCGACGAAGAAATCGACGCCGGGTTTTTCCAGCGAAGAGACGTCGAGCAGATGATTGCTCTCGGCAGGATAAAGGTCTGCCATATAGGCATCCGACATTTCGAGCAGACGGAAAACTTCCGGCTGGCGAACGGGTTCACGGGCAATGGTCACGGACAAGCTCACTTTTCCTCTTCGGTCTCGGCTGCGTCGATCTACCACGAGAATCCGCAAAGGCGTCAAGGGCGTATCCAATTACCCGAGACCGAGTCTTGCTTCTGCTGCAATCCTTTGCTTGAACTGCTTCAAAGCCGTTCGCCGCTTTACACACACTGGACGACAGGTGACTGAAAATGCAAACCGCCCTCATCATGATGACCATTCTCGGCTGCGACGACAGCGTGAGCCAATGCCACTACATCGCCACTGTGGAACGGAAATGGGTCTCGATCGAACTTTGCCACGCCTCGTCAGAACAGGTCCTGGAAGGCTATTCGGGCGTCAACTATCCGATGGTGATTGCCGTCTGTCAGCCGCCTGAAAGCAACAGTGCCGAACTGCAGGCACCGCCGGAGAACGCGCAATTGCCGGCGGTACCGACCACGCCACTGCCCGAGGCCATGCAGCAATCGCTGGCGGCACGTGCAATTTCGAAGATCCGCGGTGTACTGCCGGGAACGGCGGATATCCGCATGGTGTTCGAAAAGCCGCTGCATGTGGTCGCAGACAGCTATTCCTGGGTAGCGAAGAAACTGACGGACTGAGAACCGCGTTCAGGCGGCGGCAAGAGCCAGACCGCTGGCGTAGTCGCGTGCCTGACGGCGGCTCTCCATGATCGAGAGCTTTTCCACCATGTCCAGCAGTTTCCAGGCGGCTTCGCTGGCAGGAGGCGTCTTGCGGTAGCGATCCAGAAGGCGAGCGGAAATGTTTTCCATTTCGCTGCCGGCGGCCGACTGAATGGCATTGCGCCATAACATGATGGCCTCGACGAAAATCGGGCTGACCTCCCGCTTCAGTCCGGTCGTTTCCAGAAGCGCCCTGACAGAGTGGAAGCGCCCCGTCGCCAGGATCGAGCGTACTCGTCTCTCATCGAGCCCCGAGAGGGCGACTACGCTTGAGGCGAAAAAGTCGGTGCGGCCGGAGCAGAGCGAATGCATCAGGAAGGCCGGCGTCAGCCGTCCGCTCGTCCGCAGATGATCAACGAGTGCCGGCAAGTCCTCCGGAGAGACGTTGCCGGCGATCGTAATCGTGGCGGTCGCGCCGGCTTCGCGAGCGACGTGCTCAATGCGTCGGCTGCCGATCGTCGCCTGAACGAGACCAAAACCGGTCAGTACCTCTGTCACGAACTGCACGAGAAGCTGTCGGGCATCGGCCGGAAGGTCGTCGCGATCCAGAAGCAGGGCACGAATCCTGTCTTCGCGGCCATGCCGTTCGGCGACGCGCTTCAGCGTCAGTCGAGATATTTCCGCTGACGGATTTTCGAGCAGCACGAGCACTTCGTCCATGTCGCCGATTTCCGCCAGGGCGGCGGCTACCCCGCGTCCAAGTTGCGGGCGAGCGGCGATGAACATTCGCGTCATGCTCGAGCCACGGCCCGCAAGATCGACAAGATCCGAATCGGTCAGGACCGGAGAGCGCAGGATCGCCAGCGAGGCGATCTCCGGTTGGTCCTCGGCAAGTGACACCATAATCGCGCGGGGTGCGTCTGCCGAATCAGCCAGAGCCTCGGCAAGGCCGAGGCGGACACGAGGCGACGGATCGTCAAGCAGATAGGTCATCGCCACCTTGGCGGCGCGACGTTCGTCCTCGGCCATGGAGGAGCGCAGATAGGCTCTGGCGAGCGCATTCGCCGCCCGCGCCCGGTCCCCTGACTTGGCGGTCTCAACCCAACGAAGAAAAGCCTGTACGATCAATTCCAGCCCCAGCGGATGCAAATGAGTCCCCCATGGCCTGACGACCACGGTTTCACGCTAGCGGCAAAGTGTTTAAGATTGGTTCACCATGTTTGTTAACGACGAGGCGGCATTGGCTATTTCCGCGAGACTTACGATTGGGGAACGCTTCATAGGCTCGATCCTCGTTGTGCCACCCCATGGCGCGGCGCCTCGCGACGATCTGCCTGATGCGCTTGCGATCGACCTCAGAACCCTGTCGCAGACAGGCATCGCGAACGAACGGCATACAGTGGCGAACGTCATTGGACGGCTGCGGCAAGACGAGCCGTCACCGCCAGCCTTGCTGGCGCTTGTCCATCCGCTTGAAGATGCCGATGCGGTCAGTGCCGATCTCGCGGCAATCGTTGCCGCGAAACTGGACGGGATAATCCTGCCCGGGGCAACATCCGGGGCGGATGTGCAAAAGCTCGATGTCATGCTGTCGGTCGAGGAAGCAATGACTGGTCACGACGTCGGAAAGATCGCGATCATCGCGCTTGGCGGCGACAATGCCACAGGGCTACTCGCCGCCGCAAGTTTTGCGGCCAAGTCGGCTCGACTGAAAGGCTTCGGATGGAGTCCCGTCGCCCTGGGAGCGACGGTAGGGACATTGCCGGCCGATCCGAAGGGCGAGCATTTTACGGGAACGCTCGGCATCGCGCGTGGTCTGACACGCCTCGGCGCGGCAGCGGCGGGCATTGCCGCAGTGGACTGGCTCGATCCGCAATTGCAGGGCGATGCCACCTCCCGGACCTGCGAAGCCGCACTCCGGGACGGGTTCGGCGCCATCATCACCACACGACCGGAACAGGTCGCGGCAATCAACCGCGCCTTTGCCGCACTCGGGGCGGACGCGGACGGCTAGCCCTTCCCGCCGGGCGGGTCCGGGCGGAGCATCTCGAAAACCGTCGAAGCCTCGCTATAATCCATATAGCCCATACGCGCCATCGGCTGTGCAAGCGACACGTCGAAGCGGCCATCGCGCAGCACGCGCTCGTCGATATGGATGCCGACCACCTGTCCAAAGACCGAGTAACTGTCCGACGGCTCGCCGGACAGGGTCTTCAGCCGATGGATCTCGGTCACCCGGCACTCAAGCGCGGCAACAGCCTCCTTTACAAGGGGTGCATCCACGAGTTCGCCCATGACCGGCGTCAACCCCGCAATGGTGAACTCGTCAATGCCGTAGGGCACGGCGACGGAAGACGCGTTCATCTTCTCCACGAGGTCGCGACCGACGAAATTCGTCGTGAACACACCGGTCTCCTCGGCGTTCTTCAGCGAATCCTTGCGTCCGCTCGAGGAAAACATCACGATCTTCGGCCGATCGCTGACCGCGTTGAAGAAGGAATAGGGGGAAAGATTGATCGATCCACCCCTCCCCTTCGTGCCGATCCAGCCGATCGGCCGCGGCGTCACGATCGCCTTGAACGGATCGTGCGGCAGGCCATGGCGGTTGGTGTCGGTCGTGTAGAACATCAGTTCTCCTCGCCGCCCACCCAGGTCACGACATCGGCAAGCGCCGGACGTGGGCGCTCGGTGACGGGAAATGTCGTCGAGCCGATATGGATGAAGCCGGCGACCTTTTCGCCAGGCGCAATGCCAAGGAGCGGATAGGCGCGTTCGTCATAGGCGAACCACTCGGTCAGCCAGTTGGAGACATAGCCGTGGGCATTGGCCGCCATCAGGAGATTGAGGCAGACGGCACCCGCCGACATCGTTTGCTCCCATTCGGGGATCTTCGCATGCGCCGCCGCCAGGCTCACCACCGCGACGACGACAGGGGCGCGGGTGAACCGGCTGCGCTCCACCGCAATCATCTCGTCACCGAGATCGGGATTCTTCGCCAGAGCCATGGCGAGCAGCGCCTCGCCGATCCGCTGCCGCTCGGCGCCCCGATAGACGATGAATCGCCAGGGAGCGAGCTTGCCGTGATCGGGTACGCGGACGGCGAGCGTCAGCATCGCCTCGATCTCGTCTTTCGAGGGACCGGGCTCGCACATCTGGAACGCCGGTACCGACCGGCGCGTCGCGAGATAATCGGCAAGACTACTGGTATTTTTCATATTCACACACTTTCACGGCTGGTCCGATGGCAGACACGTCTTGAAATTGCCATCGCATTCGGATTGAAGTTGCTTTCATTGCTGAGGAAGTCAACCGATTGTGCAATCTATGACAGTCCATTCTTACGCTGCCCGCCTGGCGACCGCCATTGCGATGATTCTGCTGGCTATGCCAACGGCGCGGGCGCAAGACGCATTCGAGTCCTTCAAGCAGCTCGACAGCACGGTGAAGATGCCGAAGCTGAAAGCCTTTTCGCCCGACCTCGGCAAGGCGATAGTTGCCCCGGTGGCCAGAAACGTGACCTGCGAGGCCAAGCTCACCGGCGATGGCGAAGCCATGACGCAGGGCCTTTCCTGGCGTGTATTCAGCCCCATACCGGGAGATGACGGCAAGCTTCCGCTTCTGGCCAGTTCCGTCGGTGGATCGGCCAAATTCGAGCTTTCGCCCGGAGACTATTTCGTGAACGTGTCGTTCGGTCGTGCAGCCGTCACGAAGAAGCTGACGGTACCGCGCGATGGCGACGTAGAGAAGCAGGTGCTGGTGCTCGACGCCGGAGGCGTCCTACTCAACGCCGTTTCTGGCTCGGACACGAGCATCCCGGCGAAAGACCTGAGATTCAACGTCTATTCCGCCGAGGTGCAAGCCGATGGCGAACGCGGCCTCGTGCTGGCGGACGTGAAGCCGAACACCATCGTTCGACTGAATGCCGGCACGTATCACATCGTTTCCGAATATGGCTCGGTCAATGCCGCGGTCCGCGCCGACATCAAGGTGGAAGCCGGCAAACTGACCGAAGCGACGATCCAGCATCGCGCCTCGCAGATCAATTTCAAGCTGGTATCCGAAGAAGGCGGCGAAGCGATCGCCGACACCGCCTGGTCGATCCTGACTGCGGCGGGCGACGTCGTTGCCGAAAGCGTCAGCGCCTTTCCCGTGATGGTGCTAGCAGAGGGCCAATATACAGCGATCGCCCGCAACAAGGACAAGATCTACCAAAAGGAATTCGCCGTCTCGGCCGGCCAGAATACCGATGTCGAGCTTTTGCTGACGCAGTGAGCGCGGCAGAACCCTGCGCCGGAAATACTGCGATATACACCCAGCGGCCAATGCCGAATATGCCACGTCCGCAGTCCGCGACTATTCAGATGCGCGCCACAACATCATCACGACCGATATCCGGCAGGCCCCGTACACATGTGGCCTGCCGGATGACTGTGGAGATCAGGCCCGGGCTTTCTTCGCCTCGGCCTTGCGCTTGAGATCCGGGGGCGTCGCCTCCCAGGAGAGAGCCGCAACCGCCTCGTCGAGCGACATCGAGACCTGCTCCTGCGAACCGAGACGACGGATATTGACCGTGCGCTCTTCCGCCTCGCGTTTGCCGCAGACGATGATCACCGGAACTTTCGTGACAGAATGTTCGCGGACCTTGTAGTTGATCTTCTCGTTGCGGAAGTCGGTCTCGACCGTCATGCCGGCCTCACGCAACGCCTCGGCGACCTCGTTGCCGTAGGCGTCCGCCTCCGAGGTGATCGTTGCAACGACTGCCTGCATCGGGGCAATCCAGAGCGGCATAAGGCCGGCGAAGTTCTCGATCAGGATGCCGAGGAACCGCTCCATCGAACCGCAGATGGCGCGATGGATCATAACCGGTTGTTTCTTTTCCGAGTTCTGGTCGATATAGAAGGCGCCAAAGCGCTCCGGCAGGTTGAAGTCGACCTGCGTCGTCCCGCACTGCCATTCGCGGCCGATGGCGTCCCTCAGCGTATACTCGAACTTCGGGCCGTAGAATGCGCCCTCGCCGGGAAGAATGCCGGTCTTGATGCGACCGCCGGATTGCTCCTCAATGGTCTTCAGCACGTCCATCATCACGGATTCAGCGCGGTTCCACAAATCATCGGAACCGACGCGCTTGTCCGGACGAGTGGAGAGCTTGACCACGATTTCCTGGAAGCCGAAATCCTCATAGACCGACAGGATCAGGTCGTTGATCCTGAGGCATTCGGCGGCCATCTGCTCGTCCGTGCAGAAGACGTGCGCGTCGTCCTGGGTAAAGCCGCGCACGCGCATCAGTCCGTGCAGCGCGCCGGACGGCTCGTAGCGGTGGACATTGCCGAATTCGGCAAGGCGCACGGGAAGTTCGCGATAAGACTTCAAGCCATGCTTGAAGATCTGCACATGGCCCGGGCAGTTCATCGGTTTCAGGGCGAATACCCGTTCATCCTCGTGCTCCTCGCCGGCAACCGTCACCTTGAACATGTTGTCACGGTACCAGCCCCAGTGGCCCGAAGTCTCCCAGAGCGACTTGTCGAGCACCTGCGGCGCGTTGACCTCCTGGTAGGTGCCGGCGAGCCGGCGACGCATATAGGAAACCAGCGTCTGGAACATGCGCCAGCCCTTGCCGTGCCAGAAGACGACGCCGGGGCCTTCTTCCTGGAAATGGAAGAGGTCCATTTCACGGCCGAGCTTGCGGTGGTCGCGCTTTTCCGCTTCCGCCAGAACGTGCAGATAGTTGTCGAGTTGTTCCTGCTCGGCCCAGGCCGTGCCGTAGATGCGGGTCAGCATCGGATTGTTGCTGTCGCCACGCCAATAGGCGCCGGCCACCTTCATCAGCTTGAAGACCGTGCCGATCTGGCCTGTCGAGGCCATGTGCGGACCGCGGCAAAGGTCGAACCAGTCGCCCTGGTAGTAGATCTTCAGATCCTGATCTTCCGGAATGGCATCCACGAGCTCGACCTTGTAGGCCTCGCCCTTGGCGGCAAAAACTTCCTTCGCCTTGTTGCGCGACCAGACCTCCTTGGTGAAGGGCTTGTTGCGCTGAATAATCTCCTTCATCCTCTTTTCGATCTTCGGCAGATCGTCGGGCGTGAAGGGCTCGTTCTTGGCGAAGTCGTAGTAGAAACCGTTCTCGATCACCGGACCGATGGTCACCTGGGTGCCGGGCCACAGTTCCTGCACGGCCTCGGCCATGACGTGGGCAGCATCGTGACGGATCAGTTCGAGCGCGCGCGGATCGCTGCGGGTGACGATCTCGATGGCGCCGTTTTCGATCGGGTCGGCAAGATCGCGCAGGTTGCCGTCGAGCGTGATGGCAAGCGCCTTCTTGGCGAGCGACTTGGAGATCTGCTCGGCGACGTCGCGACCGGTCGTGCCAGCGGGATAAGCGCGGACGGAACCATCGGGAAATATGAGGGAAACGGATTCTGACATGGTTTGCTCCTTATCCAGTCCCGCCAACCAATGCGGGTGGTAAAAAAAGCCGGCTTGGCCGGCTATCAACGCGTCGCGTGATACCGCCAAAGAGCCTCAGAGTAAAGATTGTGTTCGCGCGTCAGATTTTCCAGAAGACGCGAGCCTCCTGCGGCAATTGGTCAAGCATGCGCTCGAACGCAGCGGCATCGACATGCCGACGCAGCACTGTGGCAATATCCGCAATCGCGGAATCCGTTGCGAAATTATGATCCCGACGCAGAGCCTTTACCTCACTGGTCATTTCCTGCCTCGTTCCGAAGGTCTTGATCGGCTCGTCCAAATTCCAGTCGGAGACAAACAGCGCGCGCAAAACGGGCGGCAGAACTTGCGCGAAGGCAATCGCCTCGCTGAGAGTCAGCCGCCGGCGAAAAACACGCAGAACGCCCTCGACCATCGTGTAGGTCTGGTTGGTCGTGGCAAGCCCGGAGCGGTCGCGGACCTCAAGCATGAATGCGTCGAAATCCCTCGATGCCTCCCGGTACTCTCTCGGAATCGTCATCTCCTCACCCGTCTGTAGTGATCTTGGCAAGCCCGTTCGAAGCACCACGCATTTCAGCGAGGCTGCGCACCGTATTCCAGTTGCGGAGCGTACCGACACCGAGACGTTTTGTCGTCAGTGCGGAGAGCAATTTCGATTCGCTCGGCTTGCCGGAGAAGTCCACCCACAGATCGCCCTCGACGGCGGACGGTCCCACCAGCCGGCGCCGGCCTACCGTGAACACCAACATCGGCATCGATTCACCTGTTGATATCCGATTTGTGCAGACCGATCCTCCAGTAGCGCCACGGCGCCCACCAGACATAGCGTTCATCGAGATTCTCCGGCACAGGATCGAAACCCCAGGTACCACCTGGCCCGCAGCGCCCGACACGGAAGAGTGTGAGGAATCCGCCAGTCCAAAGGCCATGGCGCGCAATCGCTTCATAACCATATTCCGAGCAGGTCGGCATGTGGCGGCATGAATTGCCGATGAAGCCTGAGAGCGTCAACTGATAGAGACGGATGAGCCCCATGCCCAGGAGCCGGTCGGGCGTCTTGCGAAACGGGCCGCTATAGTTGCGGGAGCGTGACTTCGGCTTCGGCTCACCGTGGTCGCCGCCGCAGCCGTGATCGTCGCACATTCGCGTCAGCCCGCCACGGCATCGGCCGCTTGCCGGGCCTCGATCTGGTCTATGGCATCGACCACCGCGTCAAATGTCAGCATTGTGGAAGCGTGGCGCGCCTTGTAGTCCTTCACGGGCTGGAGGAAGCGCATGTCCTCGAAGCGGCCGGTCGGTCCGTCGCCACCGGTCTTCAGCATGGCCAGCATATCTTCCCGTGCCTTGCGAAGCTCCCCGGCGCTCGCGCCGACAACATGGCGCGCCATGATCGACGATGATGCCTGACCGAGGGCGCATGCCTTCACTTCGTGGGCAAAATCGGTGACCATGCCGCCATCCATCTTCAGATAAACCTTGACCTTCGAGCCGCAGAGCTTGGAGTGTTTTTCCGAACTCGCATCCGCGTCGGGCAGGTTGCCGGTGCGCTCGATATTGCCGGCAAACTCCAGGATCTTGCTGTTATAGATGTCGTCCATGCGCGATCGAACTCCCGGCAGGCGATGTTAACAATGGCATTCCGGAAGGATTGTCCGCATATCGGCAACGGTGTGTCGCACCCTCGTTCCTTCCCATACTGCAATGCTTTACTATATAAGAAGTGCGATTGCGGTCCAAAGAAAACAAGAGCGCTCGCGTCAAGCGAATGAACAATCACGAAGGAATGGGCTTGCCATTATGAGCCGAGTTACGCATTTACAGGCGGAGAAGACACAGCAGACCGTCCCGCAGGCGACGGACCGGGAGGCCAAAGGCATGGACGCAATCGTCAAGAAGCTGTCGCAGGGCACAGTGCGGCCGAGCCGCGAGGAAGCGGAAGAAGCCGTTCGCGTGCTGCTGCGCTGGGCGGGCGACAATCCCGATCGCGAGGGACTTCTCGACACGCCGAAGCGCGTCGTCAAAGCCTATAGCGAGCTTTTTGCCGGCTATGATGCCGATATCGACGAGGTTCTTGGTACCACCTTCGAAGAGGTCGCTGGATACAACGATATCGTGCTCGTCCGGGACATCCCCTTCTTCTCCCATTGCGAACATCACATGCTCCCCGTTATCGGCAAGGCGCATGTCGCCTATCTGCCAGCAGGACGCGTCCTCGGTCTGTCCAAGATCGCCCGTGTCGTCGAGGTTTTCGCCCGCCGGCTGCAGACGCAGGAAGCCATGACCGCCCAGATCGCGACCGCCATCAACGACAGCCTCAGTCCTCACGGCGTTGCCGTATTCGTGGAGGCCGAACATATGTGCATGGCTATGCGCGGCGTGCAGAAATCCGGCTCGACGACTTTGACGACGACGTTTACCGGGGTCTTCAAGGACAACGCTTCCGAACAGGCCCGCTTCATGTCGATGGTGCGCGGCCGGTAACGGCGCCCTCTCCTTCTCGGAACAAGACAATGGTCACTGCCTTCAAATCGCCTCCGGCGGACAAGAATTCGCTTGAGGCTGATGGCGATTTCACGCCGAAATTCGATGCCAACGGTCTTTTGACTGCCGTCGTCACCGACAGCCGCGACGGCGAGTTGCTGATGGTCGCGCATATGAACGCCGAAGCGCTGGCGCTGACCATCGACACCGGAATCGCCCACTATTACAGCCGGTCACGAGATATGATTTGGAAGAAGGGTGAAACATCCGGCAACCTGCAGACGGTCAAGGAAATGCGTACCGATTGCGACCAGGACGCCGTCTGGCTGAAGGTCGAGGTCGCGGGACACGACGCCACCTGCCATACTGGCCGACGGTCCTGCTTCTATCGTACTGTTGCGGCCGTGAACGGCGAAGCGCGCCTTGAAATAACCGATAATGAGCGGCACTTCGATCCGAAAGCGGTCTACGGCAGGACTGACAAGAGCTAAGAGCAGAACCAGTCCAGAACATCCGTGAACCGCCACTAAACGAAATGGTAAGCATCCGGTGCCTTAATGAGGCGCTGGGAGTGTTCAGCCAAAAGGGTGTGCGTAGATGCTGAACTGGAGTCTGAAGGGCAATGCCGTTGGCGCGCGACCGGTCCAGCCGGGCGGACAGCCCCCCATAATCGCCGAACCAATCACCGCACCCGAACCACCGAAGAAGACAAAAATCGCACTTGCGCTGGGCGGTGGCGCGGCGCGCGGATGGGCGCATATCGGCGTGTTGAGAGCGCTGGACGAAGCAGGCATCGAAGTCGGTATGATCGCCGGCACGTCGATCGGCGCCCTGGTCGGCGGCTGCTATCTGGCCGGCAAACTCGACGAACTCGAACTTTTCGCGCGCTCGCTGACTATGCGCCGGATCGCCTCGCTCCTCGACCTGACGATCGGCGGCGGCGGATTGCTTGGCGGCATGCGGCTCACCAAGCGGATGCAGGAACACTTGCAGGGGCTGATGATCGAGGACCTGCCGAAACCCTTCGTGGCCGTGGCCGCCGAACTGAACAGCGGCCATGAAGTCTGGATCGACGGAGGACACCTGATCACGGCGCTTCGCGCTTCCTACGCGCTTCCGGGCATTTTCGAGCCGGTTCAATGCAACAACCGTACACTGATCGACGGCGCGCTCGTCAATCCCGTTCCGGTTTCGGTCTGCCGCGCCTATGAACAGCCGCTGGTAATGGCCGTGAACCTTCACTACGATCTCTTCGGTCGCTCGGCAGTCGTCAAGCACAAGGCCTCCGCTCTCCATCCAGACGCGTCCGAGGCGCCCAGAGGCGGCGGCCGGATCGGCATGACCAGCGTCATGGTCCAGGCCTTCAACATCATCCAGGACCGCATCTCACGCGCCCGGCTCGCGGGCGATCCGCCGGACCTGGCGCTACAGCCACGCGTCAACGACATCGGACTTTCAGAGTTTCACCGGGCCGGAGAGGCGATCGATCGTGGCTACGATGAGGCCAAGGCACGACTTGGCGAACTCAAGCGGATGCAGGACGCCTATGCGCGCTGAGACAGCCGGGAAGCAGACGCGTCCCGCCGACATGCACCTGATCTGATCAGCCGGCGATATAGGCCTTGATCTGCTCAGTCTCGATCTCGATCTCGCGGATGCGCGATTTGACAACGTCACCGATCGAGATAATGCCGCACAGCTTGCCACCTTCCTCGACCGGAACATGACGGAAACGACGACCGGTCATTACTTCCATCAATTCGTTCGCGGTAGCGCTCTCGTTGCAGCGATAGACATCGACCGTCATCAACAACGCAACCGCCTGGCCAAGACTGGCCGAACCGGTTCGCCCGATGGCCCGGACCACATCGCGCTCCGTCAAGATGCCGACGACGCGGCTTTCCTTGTCGACGACGACGACCGAGCCGATACGGTTCTCCTCCAATACGCGCACGGCTTCGGCAAGGGTGGCATCTGGGCCAATGGTGACGACTTTGCGGCCCTTTTCCTCAAGTATGCTCCTGGCAGTCGCAGACATATGCTCCTCCTCTGCGGATATCTCCGCATTCAATGCACGTACCCGCCGCGCCTCCCCTGCAACGGCAGCCGAACACCTAAAATGGTGCCCCTATTCGGCTAAGATTGCAACATCTGCGACCGGGCGGCAAATGCCAGAACCACATCGAGAATTTCCATCAAAGCTGCCGGGCGCGGAACGCCCTTGCGCGCCGTCACGACGCCCGTCGAGGCCGGTCGAACAGGGCGAATCCAAGGAATCCGACCAGGAAGCCGCCAATGTGTGCATCCCAGGCGATTGCCCCGGAATATTCACCCAGAAGCGGCAGGCCAAGGGCGAATAGAAGATTGCCGAACAGCCATAAGGCGATAAATACCACCACTGTGCGCTGCTGCAGAGATTCGACGATTGTCAGCCGCGGTACTGCAACGCCGGCATGCCGCCCTACGATACGACCCCTGCCGCCAAATGCGAAGCGGCACGCGGCCCCCATCAGCGCCGAGATGACCCCGGACGCACCAATCATCAAGGTCGGCTGACCCCAATTCACGAGGGCATGGAGGAGTGCCCCCCCCGCCGCAGAGACGATCCATAGAGCTACGAAGCGGGCGACGCCTATCCGCCGCAGAACCGGCGTCCCGAACGCGGCCAGCCAAAGGCCGTTGAAGCCGAGATGTTCCAGGCTGCCATGGAGGAAGGAATAGGTAACCGGCGTCCACAGCCATTCGAGACCCTGATCGGAAAAGCCGTAGACGTAGCGCAGCGGCGAGAAGCCGAACTCGACAGCGAGCCACTCGGCCGAAGCCGGCGACAATATCACCGACTGCACAAAATAGACCAAGGCCAGGAAGCCAAGCGCATAGAGGATGCCTGACGGGAGGTTGAAGACCGGAACGCGCTCGACCTCACGACCGGATTGATCTTCGCCGCGCGGATCGTCACCCGGGGGGCGGGTGGGCATCTCATCCATGTCTCTGCATACCTTTCGCGAAATATTCCCAGAGGCATACAGCAGGGAAAGGTCAAAAAAAAGCCGTCCGGGGAGAGCCGGACGGCCGTTCGAGCCCCGCGGGTTACACCCGTGCCCGACAGTCGGTGCTGAAGGAGAGCCTTCAATTCGCATTGACCTGCGTTTGCCACAAACCTACCCACCACGCAACGGAGACCGGAAAACATCCTTAACCGCAAGCGGGAGCTCCGATATGCCGCTTTTCGCCAGGATCTGCAAAACCTTCTGTTAACGGCTTGGGCGTAAGGATTTAACCATAGCGAAATCGTCCAGAAATGTTGCCATGTTTTCCTCTCAGGCATCGCAGACCGGCATTGCAGCCTCTCCCGCAGGTCGGAGGGCGTTTCAGCGCGTCGCCGTCAGCCTGCAGGGGCGGTTGATGCTCGCCAACTACGACGAGTATGTCTGCATGGTCGTGGACATGTCGCCGGGCGACGTACGCTTCGCATGCGCCGGGCGCCCACGGCCAGGCGAGAAGGTGATCGCCTATATCGATCACCTCGGACGACTCGAAGGCAATGTCATCAAGATGACAGAAGACGGCTTCGTGATGTCCATTGTCGCTACGGGGCGCAAACGCGAAAAACTCGCCGCGCAGCTCACCTGGATCGCGAACAAGCACGAACTGGGCCTGCCGGAAGACCGCCGCCACGACCGACTGACGCCGCGCAACACCCGCGCGGAACTCGTCCTCGACGACGGTCGGCGCTACCCCTGCCGCCTCATGGACCTTTCACTTTCAGGCGCTGCTGTCGACATCGATATACGCCCTCCGATCGGTACCGCCGTTCGCCTCGGCAATATGCGCGGCCGCGTCGTGCGCCATTTCCTCGAAGGCGTGGCGATCGAGTTCCTGACGCTGCAATCGCGCGAAGCTCTTACCGAGTTTCTCTGAGCGTCCGGCGGTAAAGGACCGGACGACCGCCCCCCCCTTCAGACGCGGCCAGCACCGCCGCGCGCTTGTGTATCCGGCCGCTATCGGAACCATTCAGAAGCGCAGTCGCATCTGCCGAAAAAACTTTTGGCAGTACGAAAAAAATCTGGGCGCCAGTTGGCCGAATTTGCCGGATAGCACACCTCTTCCCCCAGCATCTTGCGCCCAGACAGTTCAGCACCCTTTGCCTGTTGCTGCGGGGCAGTCCCACACGGACGAAAGCGTCGGCCCCTCCCCGCAGCAATAGCGGCCATTTTCATTTTTATTATCAATAGCTTGCCGCGCAACGCCAGTTGAACTGCAACCAGCCGACACCCCGACCACAACCGAACAGCTACAATTTTAGCCAAATTTTCCTAAAATATATGTCGCATTTTATACTCATTTTATTCTTGTTTTCGTTCTATTTAACTCTATTAAACTTCGTTTTTTACTTCGGTGCTTTGCGAGAGATAAAAATATCCGTGCCATTGTCTTCCCAACACGGGGAGATAACCAATGACAATAAGAAAACATCTGGGTATCGGAATACTGACCGCCATCGTGTCGGGCGCGCTGGCGCTGCCCGCATCGGCGCTACCTTCGAACATGAGCATTGTCGGCAAGGCGAATCCGCCGATCGGCCATTACGAGTTCTGCAAGACCTATTCGGCCGAATGCAGCGGGCATTACGCGAATATTGGACCGATTGCACTGACGCAAGACGGATGGCAGGAAATCCTGGACGTCAATTACACGGTCAATACGTCCATCCAGCCGCTGACGGATCAGGATATCTACGGAGTCGAGGAGCGTTGGGCCTATCCACGAACGGTCGGCGACTGCGAGGATTATGCGCTCCTGAAGCGGAGAATGCTGATCGACCGCGGCTTTTCGCCCTCGGACCTGCTGATGACCGTTGTCCTGCAGCCGAATGGCGAGGGTCACGCCGTCCTGACCGTGCGGACCGACCACGGGGATTTCATTCTCGACAACATGCGCAACAAGGTGCTGCTCTGGTCCGATACGGAATATACCTACCTGAAGCGCCAGTCTTCGGACGATCCAGGTCGCTGGGTCAAACTTCAGGACGGACGCGCCACTGCTGTCGGTAGCGTGAACAAGAACTAGGCGCTGCCAGCCGACAGTCGCCGCCAAACCCTGGCCCGGTCCGTCCCCCGCGTACCCCGTCCCCCGACCGGAGCCACGAGCCGGTCCCGTTCAATCGGGACCGGCTCACTTGTCTGCAGATGCACTCCACAGATCGGCCCATCGCGCGCGCAAGTCCCGCGCAAGAATACGACCGCAACTTTACTGGCTATTAACCATAACAGACGTATTTCAGGGATATCGATTTCGCAGGACTTTGTGCAGCTTTGCCGGCCCAAAGGGGATATGGCGACCTGTCTCGCGTAGAAGACCGCATGAAAGACTGCCGGCCGGACAGGGCGAGCCATGGATAGACCACCCCCTCAAGGGCAGGCAGCGGATCATCTGCCACTCATTTCCAATCGCTTCCTCTACATCCTGACCGCGATCGTGGCCTTGCTGGCCACCCTGTCCGGCGGCATCAGCATCACCGGCCGCTGGATGGGCGAGCAGATGTCCCTCGCCGGTCATACCGACAGTTCCGAAATCTTCACCGTCACCATCGGCCAGGACCGCCTGCGCCTCACGGCGAACACCATGCGCTTCGAGGAGCAGCGCAAGAACGGCGCAACCGAACGCGTCGACCTCTATTTCCTGTGGCCGGAAATGACCGGTTACAGCAGAGATTTCCGGGCCCGCTTCGACGATCTCAACCTATTGGATGGCTTGATCTTCGTGCAGCTGTCGCAAAGCACGATGTCGCGCGACATGTCTGGCAGGGTGGAGCCGATCTACCAGCACCTCTTTGACGGTCCCGCCGAAAAGGGACCGCACGGCCTCGTGCTTCATCACCTGAAATCCGAGACCGGCTACGGAAAGGAGGTTCTGCTGACGGCGCCCCAGCCCGGACAGCCCGATTACGCGGTGCGCTGCATCATACCGGACAAAGGCACACCGACCAGCAGCGGCGATTGCCAGCGAGACATCCACGTCGGTCGCGACCTCACCATTCTCTATCGCTTTTCGAGCAAGCTTCTCGGGGACTGGAACAGCATCGACCAAGCCATCCGCGCCCAGATTGAAGCATCCCTTCGCCCCGGCGCCGGAGTCGCCCCGCAGCTCCGTAAAATTGGACGAACGGAGGCAACAAATGATTCATCATAAACTTCTTGGTAAGGCTATCGCCGTAGACTTCTCACCTACGCTCTCATGGGGGCGTCCTTGTCTGAAATGATCAGCTTGTAAAGAGTGTTGCGGTGAAAAATATCAACGAATCCCGGAGTTTGGCGGCTTTCTTCGCTTCGCGCATGCGCAACCTGGCGATCTTTGTCATGATCGCCCTGACAGCCTTGGGTGTCACTCCCATGGCGGCGCAAGCCGGGCCGAAATATGCCGGTATCGTCGTCGACGCGAAGACAGGCAAGGTGCTCTACAGCGAAAGTGCCGACAGTCTGCGATATCCAGCATCGCTCACGAAGATGATGACGCTCTACCTCGTCTTTGAGGCGCTGGAGGCGGGGAAAATCAGCCTGAACAGCCGTGTTCCTGTCTCCGTGAATGCCGCCGCCGAGCCGCCATCCAAACTCGGCGTGCGCGCCGGGGGCTCCGTGACCGTGGAGCAGGCCATTCTCGCGCTCGTAACCCGTTCGGCCAACGACATCGCGACCGCGCTCGGCGAGTTTGTCGGCGGATCGGAACAGCGCTTCGCCCAGATAATGACCGCTAAGGCACGCAGCCTCGGCATGACCAAGACGACCTATCGCAACGCCAACGGTCTGCCCAACACCGCGCAGATGACGACCGCGCGCGACCAGGCACGGCTCGGGATCGCCCTTCGCCAGCATTTCCCGCAGTATTACGGCTACTTTTCCACCCGCAGTTTCAGGTTCGGCAAGCAGGTTATCGGCAATCACAACCGACTGCTCGGTGCCGTGCGTGGGGTCGATGGTATCAAGACGGGCTATACCCGTGCCGCCGGCTTCAACCTCGTGACGTCCGCAGAAGTCGACGGCCGGTCGATCGTCGGCGTGGTCATGGGATCTTCGTCCGGCGGCAAGCGTAACGAGACGATGAAGTCGCTCGTTGCCCGCTACCTGCCGAAGGCGACTCGTTCGGGTGAATCCAACTTTGTGGTTGCCAAGAACAACACCTCCTCCGAGCCCCCTGAAGTCACAGCGGTAGCCTCGTCTGTGGATCTGCCGTCTAGCGGCCCGCTGCCGGTCGTGCGCTATGATAGCGAGGGCGTCGAAACGGCCTATGCAACGACCGCAACGGAAAATCCGGCGGCAGCTGCCCTGCGTGCAACTGCAACGGCGCAGCCGGTTACCAGCATCCCGGTCCCCGAGCCGGCACCAGCCTACATGCCCGAAGCCCGGGCTGAGCCGGAGCCTGTCGCCCCCAAACAGGTTGCCGCAGCTCCGGCCGTCGCCATCGACGATACGGTCACCGCTTCGACGTCCGCGCCTGCAGCCTCGGGCTGGGTGATCCAGGTCGGCGCTTCGCCCGACCGCGAAATGGCCATGAACCTTCTGCGAAACGCGCAGGACAAAGGCGGAAAGGTATTGCGTTCCGCCACCCCATTCACCGTTGCCTACAACAGCGGCACCGAACAGCTCTATCGCGCACGTTTCGGTGGGTTTGACAATCAGAAGACCGCTGTAAACGCTTGCAAGGCATTGAAGAAAAAAGGATTTGGGTGCTGGGCCGCTATGCAATAGCGGCCTGTGCATCCAGCCTCGATTTGTATTGTGTACGAGGTAATGAACATGGCATCAAACGAGAATCATTTCGATTTTTCGCCACCGGGAAACAGTCATGGGCGCGCGCCGCGCTACGCGTTGCATCCGCTACATGAAGCAGCAATGCGGCTGGCGGATGCGGGCCTTGCCCGCAAGCGCTCCAAGACCAAGGACCTGATCGGCCTGCTTCTCTGCCATGGCGCACGCGCCTGGCGCTATTCACAGCCGGAGGCGAGCATCCATCTGCATGTCTCGTCTCACGGCGGCCGTTTTCCCGTCATGCTCCGGCTGCGCTGACAATTTCGCCGATCAGTACCCGCCCGACGCAGTTCGGAGAAGCCCCCATGCCGCTATACACACTCGGAAATCTCGTCCCCAGGACACCAACAGCAGACCGGTTCTGGATTGCGCCTGACGCACATGTGGTCGGCCAGGTCGATCTGGGCCTGGATGTCGGCATATGGTTCGGCTCGGTACTGCGCGGCGACAATGAACCGATCGTGATCGGCGACGGCACCAATGTTCAGGAAGGCGTGATGATCCATACAGACCCGCGCTTTCCGGTGACGATCGGCAAGGGTTGTACAATCGGGCATCACGCCATCGTCCACGGCTGCACCATCGGCGACAATACGCTGGTCGGGATGGGGGCGACGATCCTCAATGGTGCAAAGATCGGCAACAACTGCCTGATCGGCGCCAATGCGCTCATCACCGAGGGCAAGGAATTTCCCGACAATTCGCTGATCGTCGGCTCGCCCGCACGCATCGTGCGCACGCTTGATGAAAATGCAGTGGCCGGACTTCGGCTATCGGCCGAGAACTACGTGCGCAACTGGCAGCGATTTGCCCGCGAGCTGAAGCCGGTCTGATCGGCCGCCAGAACGCACCAATTCAATCTTGACCGGAGGGTCTCACGCGCATTCCGTGCAAAGGCCGCGAATCTCGATCGTCGTCTTTTCAGGCTTGAACGCCTGTCCCCTCGCCCATTCGGACAACCGTTCGTCGATCGCGTGATCATGAAACTCGATAACATTTCCGCAGCTGTTGCAGATCGCAAATGCCACCGTACCGTGGCCACCGCAGTTTTCGGCCGGGTGCGCGCAGGCGACAAAGGAATTGATGCTCTCAAGCCGGTGGACGAGACCGAGTTCGACCAGCTTGTCGAGGGCCCGATATACCTGCAGCGGAGCGCGGAAACCATGCTCGCGCAGCTTGTCGAGGATCGTATAGGCCGAGAGTGGCCCCTCGGCACGCCCAAGAACGTCGAAAACAAGGGACTGGTTCCGGGTCAGTTGCGGCATGGTCATGGCATCATCCTCACGGGCCGTCGTCATTCAAGGGTTTGGCTGCTCGACACGATGCCGGCCATAGGGCAGCAGGCTCGCGAGGAACAGGAGCAGCGCGGCCACCACGATCGACGGGCCCGACGGCGTGTCATAGGTGAGCGAACCGAAAAGCCCGCCGACCACCGCAACCGCACCGATCACGGAGGCAAGCACCGCCATAACCTCCGGGGTGGCGGAAAAGCGACGCGCGGCGGCGGCCGGGATAATCAGCAGCGCGGTGATCAGCATGATGCCGACAATCTTCATCGCAATTGCGATCACCAACGCCATCAGCAGCATGAAGATGAGCCGGGCGCGCTCGGGCTTCAATCCCTCGGCCTCTGCCAGTTCCGCATTGACGGTCGCAGCCAGCAGCGGACGCCACAGATATGCGAGCGCCGCGAGCACGAAGATGCCGCCGCCCCAAACAATGGCGATATCTGTAATCGTCACTGCGAGGATGTCACCGAACAGGAAGGCGATCAGGTCGATCCGCACCCAGGACATGAAAGCGACCATGACGAGGCCGATGGCGAGCGTCGAGTGGCTCAAAATGCCAAGCAGCGCATCCGACGAGAGCGCCTGGCGGCGCTGCAGGACGAGAAGCAGCAGCGATATGGTGGCTGCAACCACGAAAACGCTGACCATGAGATTGAGAGAAAGCAGCAGAGACAGCGCCACGCCGAGGAGCGCCGAATGGGCCATAGTATCGCCAAAATAAGCCATCCGCCGCCATATCACGAAACAGCCGAGCGGACCGGTGGTGAGCGCCAGCCCTATGCCGGCGAGAAGCGCACGGACGAAAAAGTCGTCAAGCATGACCATGCCCCTTGTTCCTGTCGGCACCGGTCCGGGTGGGAGCGGCCCTGCCGTGGTCGTGCACATGATCATGCTCATGGGTGTGGCCATGATGGGAATGTGGCTCCCCCTCGTGCTCTGCTTCATGGTGATGACCGTCGCCTGGAAAACAGTGATCGGTGACCGATCCGTCGGCATGGCGCACGCGGCCATCGGGAAGGTGCGTGTGGTCGTGATCGTGGCTGTAGACTGCGAGAGTCTGGCCGGCGGTGGCGCCAAAGAGGCGCATATATTCCGGGCTCTGGCTGACGGCGGCGGGCGTGCCGCGACAGCAGACATGACCATTCAGGCAGATTACGGTATCGGTTTCAGCCATGACGACATGCAGGTCGTGGGAAATCAGCAAGATACCGCAGCCCGTGCGATTGCGGATCGAAGTGATCAGATTATAGAGCGCGATCTCGCCGGCGAAATCGACACCCTGAACGGGTTCATCAAGCACCAACAGGTCAGGTTTGCGGGCAATAGCGCGAGCAAGGAGCGCCCGCTGAAACTCACCGCCCGACAGATGCTGCACCTCGGCGCCGGCGAGGTGGGCTATGCCCACCGATTCGAGCGCGGCGACAATGTCGTTGTCGGATAGGGAGCCTGTCAGCGTCATTAGCCGCCGGACGGTCAAAGGCATCGTCCAATCGACAGAAAGCTTCTGCGGCACATAGCCGACGCGGAATCCCGGCTGCCGCTCCACCTTACCCTCGTCCGGCGAAAGCACACCGATTGCCATCTTGGCGCTGGTCGACTTGCCAGACCCGTTGGGACCAATCAGCGTCACGATCTCCCCCCGACGAACGGAGAAGTCGACGCCGCGCACCAGCCAACGGCCGTTCCGGAAGACTCCGGCATCGGAAAGGGAGACAAGCGTTCTTTCATTCACGTTTTCGGACTGAAGCATTGGGGACCTGTAAATTTCCTGTTGCCGGACGCTATGACACACGTTATAGCATTACGCAACATATGTAATAACATTACGTCATCAAGCAAGATGGAGACACATCGATGAACAACCCGAGACTTCGGCTTCTGGCCTGCGGCGCCGCCCTGCTCTTCCTTCCTTCAATGGCGGCGGCAGAGATCCGTGTCGTGGCATCCGTCAAGCCGATTCATTCGCTCGTCGCTGCTGTGATGAATGGTGTCGGCGCGCCGGGACTCATCGTCGAGGGAGCGGCCTCGCCTCACACCTACAGCCTGAAACCTTCGAACGCCACCGCATTGCAGGATGCCGATGTCGTGTTCTGGGTCGGCCATGGTCTTGAGGCATTCCTCGAGAAACCGCTGGAGGCTCTGGCGGGAAAGGCGACGGTGGTCACGTTGGAAGACGCGCCGGGGCTTGAGAAACTCGCCTTTCGCGAAGGCGGCGCCTTCGATGCGCACGATCACGCGGATGATGAAGGCGGCAAGCCGGCAGACGAACATGATGAGGAAGATCATGGCGGCACCGACATGCACCTGTGGCTCGATCCGCTGAACGCGAGGGCAATGGCCACGGAGATCGAACAGACCCTCGTTGCCGCCGATCCTGCCAATGCCGAACGCTACAGGGCCAATGGGCAGGCGCTGAGGAATGACATCGACGCACTCGACAAGGAAATCGCGGAGATGGTGGCGCCTTTTGGTAATCGGCCTTCCGTGGTCTTCCACGACGCCTATCAGTATTTCGAGAACCGGTACAAAGTCCGCGTCGTCGGCTCGATCACCGTCAGCCCCGAGACCATGCCGGGGGCCGAGCGGATCGCCGAAATACATGCGAAGGTGAAGGAGCTCAAGGCGGCGTGCGTCTTCGCCGAACCGCAGTTCGAGCCCAAGCTGATCGCAGTCGTGACCGAAGGCACGGATGCGAAGTCCGGCACGCTCGACCCCGCTGGCGGTGCGCTGGAGGCCGGCCCCAGCCTCTATCCCGAACTGATGCGCAATCTCGCCAGGTCATTCGTGGATTGCCTCGCGAAGTAAGGCTCAACAGAAAAACACCACAAAACAGGCGGGCGATAAAGCCTGCCTGTCATCCCGCGGATAACGCAGGTACGGCGGTTGAGCCCGGCACAAGTCTTCGATGTTACGCTCCCGGCAAATCGGTCCAATCCGGGAGTTATCCTTGCCCTTCGAAGACAACCTGGCAGAGGCGCATTCCGCTTACGAGGCGGGGCGCTACAGCGACGTACTCGCCATTCTGAACGGACTGGTGGCCGAGGCACCGGACAACCGCCCGGTTCTGCTCCTGGCCGAGACGCTGCTGAAGCTCGGCATGGTCGGCGAGGCGGCCGAAGCCTTCGAACACTCCGCTCTCCGGCAGGCGACAGCCCCCTATCCGCTCCTCGTGCGAGCTACCAGTCTCTATCTCGACGCGGGGCGTCTGGAGAAGGCGCGGATGCTGGCCGAGCAGTTGCACCGGCACAACCCGGCGGATCCCCAGCCAGCCTATGTGCTCGCCCGCATTCAAGGCGAGACAGCTGGACCCGCCCTGCCCCGGAGCGTCATTTCAGCGTTGATCGGCAGCGACGAACCGGATCATCTGCTGCTTGCGGTCAAGCTGATCGGCAACGAGACGCGCAACGAACAGAACCTCACCCTCTTCGGCAAGCTCTGGCGCCAGTTTCCTGACGACCCCTATATCCGGATGTCCCTGATCGGCTTTGCCCGCGAATTCTGCGATTACCCGATACTGGAACGCGAAGAGGAGGCCCTTCGGAGCGAAATTGCAGCGGGAAACACTGCCGCGCTCGCCGCCGAAACGCCTCACTATAATCTCATGTGGTGCGGCGACGAGGCGCTGAACCGTTTGGCGACCAATGTGAGCGGCCTTACGCCTCCGCCGCCTGGAGCCGGCTCCGTCCGCCGGGCCATGCCGCATCGCTGGTCGCAGAAGATCCGCATCGGCTATCTTTCCAACGACTTCTGGGACGACCACGCGACCATGCGCCTGTTCCAGAGCGTGCTCACGGCCCATGATCCTGATCGCTTCGATGTGACGCTGTTCTGCTACACGCCAGAGCGCTTCATCTCCTTCGACAGCGGGAGCCGCAAGACCTGGGGACGGATCGTCCGGATTGAAGCTCTCGACGACGAGCAGGCAATCGCAAAGATCCGCGAGCAGGGCATCGACATTCTGGTCGACCTCAAAGGACATACCGGCGGATCACGCTCGCGGCTCATGAACGCGCCAATCGCGCCGGTGCATGTGCAGTGGCTGGGCTTTCCCGGCAGTTGCGTCCATGTCGATTGCGACTACGTGATTGGCGACCGTTTCGTACTGCCAGACAGTTCGAAACCGCATTACCACGAGAAATTCTGCAGATTGCCGGAGAGCTACCAACCGAACGATCCGTTCTCCCGCGCGGTCCCGGGACCGGCCTCGAGGCGCGCTTTTGGCCTGCCGACGGACCGATTCATTTTCTCGGCCTTCAATATCCAGCGCAAGAATTCTCCCGAGGGAATCGCGCTTTGGGCCCGGGTGCTTGCGGCCAATCCTCACGCCCTGCTCTGGCTGATGATCGACGGCACCCATGCCCGCAATGCCACCGCCGATTTCCTGCGGCGGGCCGGCGTGAAATCCGACCAGTTCATTTTCGCGCCGAAGATGCCCTATGCCGCCCACATAGCGCGGGTGCCCGCAGCCGATATCGGGCTCGACAGCTTTCCCTATAACGGGCACACCACGACGTCCGACATGCTCTGGGCGGGACTGCCCGTCATCACCCGCCGGGGTACGAATTTCGCCTCGAGGGTTTCGCAGAGCCTTCTCAACGCCATCGGACTTCCAGAACTCGTCGCGACGGACGACGACAATTTCGTCGCGCTTTGCAGCGAACTGGCTGTGGACCCGGAACGGACCGCGATGCTGAAGGAGAAGATCGCGGAGAACCGCTTGCGCGCGCCGCTTTTCGATTCCGAGCGTTTTTGCCGCCATCTCGAGATCTCCTTCACGACAATGGCCGAGCGCGCCCGCGACGGGCTAGCGCCGGATCATTTCGACGTGCCGGCCTTGCCATCCCGCAAAGAGCCATTCAGGAACTGAGTGACGGCAGCACGCCCTTCCGGCGCAGAAGGTCCAGCAGGATACGCGCGCCCTCCTCGCCAGCGGGCCGATCCGTGGCGAGCCTCTGCCAGACGAGGTCGAAACCCGAGAGCATGGCACGACGCTCGAGCGTATCGGCCGCAAGGCGCTCGGCCATGCGCAGGAGGTTGCCCGGCCGCACATAGTCATTCAGGTATTCCGGCACGATGGGATAGTCGGCGATCAAATTGGGAAGCGCACCCGTCCAGGTCTTGATGCGGTGACTGAGCATCGTCATCAGCCAATCGGTCTTGTAGGTGGACACGACAGGCACGGTGGCGAGCGCCAGTTCAAGAATGACGGTGCCCGAGGCGGCAATCGCGGCATCCGCTTCGGTGAAAGCTTGCCATTTCGCCTCTTCGCCGAGCAGGACTTCCGGCTTCAGTTGCCAACCGGCCGTGATCTGCCTGACGCGGGCCTCCTGACGCGGCACAGTCGGCAGCAGAAAACGGGTGGGGCCGTTTCGATCCACGAATTCCCGCATGGTCTCGCCGAAGAGAGGCAGGAGGGCCGTCACTTCCGCGCCACGTGAGCCGGGAAGAAGAAGAATCGTCCTGGCCTCGCCTGGCCCCTTGGGTTGTTTGCCTGCCCGGGCGGCCCGCGTCTGCAGTAATTTCTCGTTCGTCGCCAGACGATGGCCGACGAAATGGGTCGCGGGACCGCCCAGTCGGCGCATAACGTCCGGCTCAAATGGCAAGACCGCCAACACGGCGTCGACATAGTCCAGCATCGCCTTGGCGCGATATTCCTTCCAGGCCCAGACACTCGGGCACACGTAATCGACGACAGGCAGGTCGGGCAGAGCCTTTCGCACCTTCTTCGCCACGCGATGGGTGAAATCGGGACTGTCGATAACCAGCAGGAGGTCAGGCTTTGCCTCGATAATCGCGTTTGCGGTCGATGAAATCAGCCCCACGAATCTCGGCAGCCGGGCAATCACCTGCGTGAACCCCATCACCGAGAGCTCGGAAAAGTCGAAGAGCGACCTGAGACCTTCGGCCTGGAGGGCGTCGCCACCGACACCGACGAGATCCACCGACCCGGAATATTGTGTCTTGAGCGCCGCCACGAGATCGCCGCCGAGGAGATCGCCCGACACTTCGCCGGCAATAACCGCGATCTTCAGGCTTCGCGCGCTCACATCATTCCTCCCGGCAAGCCTCTGTCTATACCGCAGACGAAGATGCCCGCCTCATCCGCCGCGCGCAGCACCTCGGCACGCTCGATGACAAGCGCGCGGCCAGCTTCGACGGCAATACCGGCCAGACCTGCATTTTTCGCATTCTCGATCGTCGAGCGCCCGATCGCCGGCAGATCGGCGCGAACATCCTGCTGCGGTTTGCAGAGCTTCACAAGCACGCCCTTGCGGGAACTCGAAATCCGTCCCTCCCTACGCAGGCGCTCGACCCTGCGCAGCATGGCATCAGTACCCTCTACACCCTCAAGGGCGACGATGCGTCCGCCAATGCTGACCGCGCCCTGACCAACGTCCAGACGCCCGAGCGCCTCTGCGGCCTCGGCGGCGCGGGCGATGTCGCGCATGTCCTCGTTCGAGGGAGCGAATTTTCCAAGCGGACCGGCCTCGGCGAGAAGATCGGGGGCAATCTCGTGCGCGCCGATGACCCGGCAACCTTGCGACTCGATCAGCGTGATAGCCATCTTCAACACGGCGTCGTCGCCGCCCGCAAGCAGGGTGCGAAGCGCCATCGGCAGCTTCATCAACGAGCGAAGATTGACGCGAATTTCACCAAAGCCCGGACGCCGCTTGACGCCGCCGGACAGGACCACGCGGTCGATGGTATTCGCCTTCAGCAACGCGGAAAGACCTGCCATGTCCCCTACCCCGATCACGGCATTGTCGAAACCGTCCCATGTCTGATCGGATTCATTGCGCAAGCGAAGAATGAAGGGGTTTTCTCCCGCCTCACGGGCGGCCTCGGCGACAAAGTGCGGAAGCAAACCGCTGCCGGCGACAATGGCCAGCCGGCCTTGCTGCCTACCGGCGTCGGTCGTCATCACCGTCAGCTCTTTCCACGGAAAGGCGAAGACAAGGCCCGGTCGCTCTCGGCGCCGATGAAATCGAGGATCTCGATAACCGGCGGACAATCCAGATATTCATCGCGAATGGCTGCGGCATTGGCACGCGCCGAGCCCTCGCCCTCGAAAATCTGCTTGTATGCGCGGCGAACCCGGTGGATCACCGAACGCTCGATCCCCGCGCGGGTCATGCCAACGACGTTCAGACCGCTGAGCACTCCGGGATTGCCGTTCAGCATACCGTAAGGGATGACATCGTAGCTGACAGCCGAAAGGCCACCGATGAAAGCCTGACGGCCGATACGCGTGAACTGGTGGACCGCGCAGCCGCCGCCCAAGATGGCGCGGTCTTCAACAATGACGTGGCCGGCCAGCATGACGCTGTTCGACAGGATGATATTGTTGCCGAGCTTGCAGTCATGGGCGACATGCGAATTGGCAAGAAAGAGATTGTCATTTCCGACGATGGTCTCTCCGCCGCCGCCGACCGTGCCTGGATTCATCGTCACACCTTCGCGGATCGTACAATTGTCACCGATCGAAAGCGTCGTGTCCTCACCGGCATGATGGATGCTTTGCGGTTCGCCGCCGATTACGGCGCACGGAAAGATCCGCGCATTCCTGCCGATCGTGGTCAGACCCGTGACGGAGACATGCGACAGCAATTCGCAACCATCGCCGAGCTTCACCTTGCCACCGATATGACAAAAAGGCCCGATTTTCACGTTCTCGCCAATAACGGCCCCGTCTTCGACAACCGACAGCGGATGAATTCGGGCGCTCGGGGCGATCGTGCTCATTGCTGATCCTTGCGCATGATCATGGCCCCGATATCCGCTTCGGACACCAGCGCGCCATCGACCTTTGCCTCGCAGTGGAATTTCCAGATATTACCACGCTGCTTCTGCTTCACAACATGATACTCGACGCGGTCGCCAGGTACTACCGGCTTGCGGAAGCGCGCATTGTCGATGGTCATGAAATAGACGAGGTTGCCGCCCTCACCCTGGTTGCGAGCGCAAATGGCACCAGCCGTCTGTGCCATGCCCTCAATGAGGAGCACGCCGGGCATGATCGGGGCCTCGGGAAAATGGCCCGTGAAATGGGGCTCGTTCGCCGTCACGTTCTTGATGCCGATCGCAGAATTGTCGCCATCGATCTCAATGATCTTGTCGACGAGCAGGAACGGATAGCGATGCGGCAGGAACTTCATGATCTCAAGAATATCGGCCGAACCCATTGCCGGTCTTGCGTTCTCAAGCATTCTTGCCCCCCTTTTCCTTTGCACGGCTCTCCGACTGGCTCAAGGCCGCAGCCACGTCGCGCAGATAATCCTTCATCGGGCGTGCCGGAACACCGCCATAGCGTTCACCCGGTGGAACATCCGAAAGAACGCCGCTCATCGCGGCGATCTGCGCCCCATCGCCGATCGTAACGTGTCCATTGATGCCACAAGCGCCACCGATCATCACGCCATCGCCAATCTTCGAGCTGCCGGCAATGCCGACCTGGCTGACGATGCCGCAATGGCGACCGATCCGCACGTTGTGGCCAATCTGCACCAGATTGTCGATCTTGGTGCCCTCGCCAATAACAGTGTCGTCCATTGTGCCACGATCGATCGTGGTATTGGCCCCTATCTCGACATTGTCCTGGATGATCACGCGGCCGATCTGGACGATCTTCAGCATGCCGCGCGGACCCGGCGCATAGCCGAAACCGTCCTGCCCGATCCGCGCGCCGTTGTGAATAATGACATTGTTTCCAATCAGTGCGGCTTGAACCGTCGCGCCAGCGGAAATCGAGCAGTCCCGTCCTATCCGGACACCCTGACCGATCACCGCGCCCGCACCAATATGACTGCCGCTGCCGATTTCCACGCCAGCACCGATTACCGCCATCGGGTCGACCACGACGCCCGGTTCCAATCGGGCAGAGGGATCGACAAAAGCTGCCGGAGACACGCCTTCGGATCCAACAGACACACTCAGCGGACGAAGGGCCTTTGGATGCAACAAGGCGCCCGCCATGGCAAATGCCGTATGCGGGGACGATGTCAAAAGCACCGGGATATGATCGGGGACCAGGTACCTCAACGACTTGTGGCAAAGAATAGCCGAAGCCTGACAGGTTTCCAGTTCCTCACGATTCTTGCGAGACAGGATATAGCAAATATCGCCCTGTTTCGCCCGATAGACGGGCGAAACAGAACGAATGACGCTGTCGGCGACATTGCTGTCCTCGACCTCCGCTCCAACCTGGCTAGCCAACGATGCGAGGCCTATGCCTTCATGGGGCGGAAAAAAATACTCGTGCTCCATAAGCAATAGCCCCAGAACGTTTTACTTACAGCAGTTCGGGACCGCCAAACTCAGAACTGGTTCGCCATGCTGAAGCGGAAGCGCTGTTCCTTGTCAAAGTCTTCCTTGACGACCGGAACCGCATAGTCGAACCGCAGAGGACCGAAAGGCGAAATCCAGATGAGGCCCGCGCCAACGGATGCACGCCAGGTCATGTCGGTACCGAGAGCTCCAGCGCTATTGCCGACGTCATTGCCATAAAGCGTGCCCGCATCAGCAAAGAACGAAGCGCGAAGGTTGAAGTCCTGGGGGAAACCAGGCATCGGGAAGTCGGTCTCGGCGGAAGCTGTGAAGTAGGTCGTACCTCCAAGGGGATCGCCATTCGCCATCCGAGGACCAATACCGCTGCTCTCGAAGCCGCGCAGATTCTTGCCACCGATGGTGAACTGATCGAACACGTTGAGCGATCCATTGGTCGAAACCACGTGACCGGCACTTGCGGAGAGCGACCCGACGATATCCATCTCATCCGACAGCGTGTGGAAATAGCGGAAGCGGCCATAGACCTTGTAGAAGTCGGAATCCCCACCGAGGCCGGCATATTCCTGCGTAACGTTGGCATAAATGCCTTCGCGCGGCTGGATACGATCATCAACCGTATTGTAGATGATCGAATTGCTGATAACCGACTGCACCCAGGGACTACCGTCTACCGCATCCTGATAAGGCGCCGACAAGAGAGCATAGTCCGCAGCGCTCGCACTGTAGTCCAGCTCCTTGTAGGTATATCTGAAGGTCGTCGCCAAATCTTCCGTGATCGGCGCGGTTACGCGGAGCGTGCCGCCCTGTTCCTTGTATTCATAGTGATCGTTGCTGCTGGTCTGGTTCTTGAACAAATCGAAGCCAGCGGCCAGACGGTAGCCAAGGAAATAGGGCTCCGTGAACGAGAAGTTGTAAGTACGCGCATTGTCGAGACCGCCACCGACGGCAAGGCGGATGAACTGACCGCGACCGAGGAAGTTCTTTTCCTCGATAGAGGCTTCGACGACAAACCCGTCGCCGCCTACCGAATAACCGGCACCGATACCGAAGGAGCCGGTCGGCTGATCCGCGACGTCTACAATAACGACGACGCGATCAGGCGAACTGCCGGGCGCGGTCGAGATGTTGACTGAGGAGAAATAGCCAAGAGCCTCAAGCCGGCGCTTGGCGCTGGAAATGGCTTCCTGGTTGAAAGCGTCGCCTTCACTGATATCGAATTCGCGGCGCACGACATAGTCGCGCGTCCGGGTGTTGCCGCGGATTTCGATGCGCTCGACATAAGCACGCTCACCCTGGTCGACGAGATAGGTTACGCCGATGGTGTTGTTTTCAAAATTGCGGTCGCCGCGCGGAACAACCCGGGCAAAGGGATAGCCTTCGGAAGACACACGGCGCGAAATCGCCTCCATGGACTTCTGGATGTCCTTGGCGCTGTAGGTAGCACCTGTACGGGTCTCGAGAAGGCGCATCAGTTCGTTCGCGTCAACGCCTTCTACCGTCGATTCGACCGACACGTCGCCGAACTTGTAACGCTCGCCCTCATCAACAGTCATCGTGATTGTGTATTCGTTGCCTGTCTCATTCAGAGACACATCGGAGGAAATGATCCGGAAATCGGCGTAGCCGTGATTGTAGTAGAACTGGCGCAGCGCCTCTTCGTCGGCGCGCAGCTTGTCCTCATTATACACATCCCTCCGAGTCAGGAAGGACAGCATGTTGGATCGCTTCGTCTGGATTACGGAAGCAAGGCGGCCATCGCTATAGGCCTGATTGCCGACGAAATTGATCTGCGAAATCTTGGTGCGCTCACCCTCGTTGATCACGAAAGCGAGGTTCACACGACCCTCCGCGACAGTCACGACTTGCGTCGTCACTTCCACGTCGCTGCGGCCGATGCCCGCATAGGCTTCCTTGATGCGCTCGATATCGGCTGCGATAAGGCTTTCGCTATAGGGACCAAGCGGCTGGGTCTGTACGACCGCCTGCAGCTTCTCATCCTTGACCTTGCGGTTGCCGTTGAAAACCACCTGATTAACAAGCTGGTTCTCGGAAACGGTGACAATCAGGGTGCCGCCGGAGACCGAAATGCGAACATCGGAGAAGAATCCGGTCGCATAAAGCCGCTTCACAGATTCATCAATATCGGCATTCGAAAAGCTCGTGCCGGGCTTGATGGTGATGTTGGAGCGCACGGCTTCGATACCGACCCGCTGAGCCCCCCGGACATCGATACGCTGAATGACGGCCGCCTCCACAGCAACCGCCGATGCGAGAAAGGCAACTCCTGCGCCCGAAGAAACAACACCAGCAGACAGAGCGACCGCCGATACTGCGTTCAAAAATCTTGAACCAGCCTTCATGTGTATTTTCAACCTTCTTAGCATTATCCCGCAGCCACAATCCCCGACTCCGGCCCGTGAGTGGTTTTAACGGGTTTTACCCTACAAGCAAGTGTGGACGTTAATTTCTATTTACTTCATTTGTATCCGTGGCCCAATCGCCACTATGAGTTTGAAACATCGTAAACAAATCGTATCGCCCTTGGCAAGGCGAGCGGTCAGCCAATCAACCTGCTGATATCGTTCCAGGTGGCGAACACCATCAGCGAAAGGATCATCGCCAATCCGATACGGAAGGCGATTTCCTGTGCAGCGGCACTGACCGGTTTGCCGCGTAGCGCCTCAAGCGCGTAGAGCACCAGATGGCCGCCGTCAAGCACCGGAACCGGCATCAGGTTCAAGAGTCCAAGGGAAACCGACAGCACCGCCGCAAGATTGAAAAGGGCGAGGATACCGAGGCTTGCCATCTGACCCGAGGCCTGCACCACCCGAACCGGCCCGCCAAGCTGATCGGCATTCATGCGTCCCGAGATCATGTTGCCGATATAGTCCACAGTCCCCGTGACGATATGCCATGTCTGGCGCACACCCTCGCCGACAGCCTGGACGGGCGTCAGAGGCTCGATGCGGAAATTGCCGCTTTGCTGATTGGTGACGATGCCGATCTGGCCCACTTCCATCTTGTTGCCGAAACGATCCGTGGTTTCAACGCGGCGTGGCACCATCCGCAAGTCGAGCTCGCCGTCGCCGCGCTTCACGGTCACGACAACCGGCACTTCCGGCCGCATGCTGATGTAGCGGACGATATCATCGAAGGTCTCGACACGCTCTCCGTCGAGTGCCACGAGGAGATCGCCCGGCATCACGCCCGCCTCCGCGGCGGCGCTTTCTGCCTTCACTTCCGCAACGACCGGGTCAGCGACCGGTTTGCCATAAGTCCCGAAGATGACGGCGAATATGACAATCGCCAGCAGGAAGTTGGCGATCGGTCCGGCTGCGACGGTAACCGCTCTTTTCCAGAGCTTTGCGCCGGAGAGCGTCTGCGCCCTCTCTGCCGGGCTGAGGTCGGAGAGTTCTGTGTCACCGGGCCGGCTGGACGCATCGGCATCACCATAGAAACGGACATAGCCGCCAAGCGGGATAGCTGAAATCTTCCAACGGGTGCCGTGACTGTCGGTGTAACCGACAAGCTCGGGGCCAAATCCAACGGAAAAGGCGAGGATGCGAATGCCGGACCAGCGCGCGGCGAGATAATGCCCGAGTTCATGAACGAAGACCAATAGCGACAGGATCACCACATAGGGCAGGATATACCCAACCAGAAATCCGAAAAATGCCGTCAATTGATCCATTGTCTGTTCCGTTCATGAAATGCGCGGTTCAAAGACCGAACAAGAAACCACCAAGCGATGCAATTTCCGCGCCGGTAACGGCGGAAAAGCCAACAGCAAGAAAGAAGGCTGCAAAGCAGGCGAAAACAAGTCCGTCCACCCGGTCCATGACGCCACCGTGACCGGGAATCAATTTGCCGGAATCCTTCACGCCAAAGCGGCGCTTGATGAAGGACTCGAAAAGGTCGCCAATCTGGCTGGACACCGACAAGATGAAGGCGATTGCGGGAACCCACCACGCGACCGACTGGAAGTAACAGAGCGCAACCGCCACACCGCCTGTGACACCGGCCACAGTTCCTCCGATCGCGCCGGACCAAGTCTTGCCAGGCGAAATCCGCGGCGCGAGCTTCGGCCCGCCGACAGCCCGGCCGACGAAATAGGCCAGAATGTCCGTGCCCCACACAACGGCGAAAACGAACAGCATCGCCGCGAAACCGAGCGAATCTTCGCCGCGGATCGCCGAAAGCGAGATCGCGCTGAGGCCGGAGTAGAAGATTCCCGCGGGCTGCCACCAACTCCATTTTTTCAGGATCGCCGGCAGGATCGCCGTCAACACAAGCCCGCCAAAGAGTGGAATGGTCATGTCGCCGTCATTGAAAAGAAGCATCGCGCTGACGGCGGCAATCGACAACCACCCCCAGGCATTGCCGCGTACGCTCTTCTCCGCGAGCTGGGTTATCGCCGACCACTCATAATAGATCAGGACGCCAATGACTGCCGCGACTGTTCGAAAAGCGAGCCCCCCGAACCAGGTCGCCGTGAGCACGATAACAACCAGGACGACGGCGGAGTAAATGCGAAGCTGCAATTCCCGAGACATTGGCGATACTACGACCTTAGAGCGACAGGCTTGCCCGACAGCGCGCCGAACCGGCGTTCGCGGGCCGCATATCGCTCCAATGTGGCGAAGAAAACGTCGCGGCTAAAATCAGGCCAGAATTCCGGGACGAACATCAGTTCGGAATAGGCTGCCTGCCACAAGAGAAAGTTGGAAAGACGCTCTTCCCCGCTTGTGCGGATGATGAGATCGGGATCGGGTATGCCAGCGGTATCGAGCCGGCTGTTCACCATCTCGGCGTCGATATCGGAGGCTTTGAGCCGCCCAGCCTCAACATCCGCGGCCAGGCACGCGCAGGCACGCGCAATTTCGTCACGCGAACCGTAATTGAAGGCGATGACCAGAGTCAGAACGCCGTTGTTGCGCGTCGTTTCCTCGGCCTCCACGAGCAGGAGCCTTATGTCTTCCCGCAAATGCACACGGTCGCCGATCACGCGGATTCGCACGCCCTTGCGGTGCAATTCGGCGAGGTCACGCTGGATAAACGTTTTCAGCAATCCGAACAGGTCATTGACCTCGGCTTCCGGACGCCGCCAATTCTCCGAGGAGAAAGCAAACAGCGTCAGGTATTGGATGCCGGCTTCCGCGGCCGCCTGCACCGTCTCCCTGACCGCCTCGACGCCCTTACGATGTCCGACCGCGCGAGGAAGACCGCGCGCATTCGCCCAGCGTCCGTTGCCATCCATGATGATCGCAACATGCTGCGGCGCGGCGCGGTTCTCAACTGTGGACATATTAGATCCGGTTCAGATTATTGGAGGGTATCGAAACACAGCACGCCTCCTAGACGTGCATGATTTCCTTTTCCTTATCCGCGAGCAAGCGGTCGACCTCAGAAATCGATTCGTCGGTCATCTTTTGCACTCTCTCGGATTGGGCACGGCCTTCATCCTGGCCGATAACGCCGTCCTTCTCGGCCTTTTTAAGGCCGTCCATGCCATCGCGGCGCACATTGCGGACTGCAACCTTGCTTTTCTCCGCGTAGTCATGGGCAACCTTGACCAGCGAGCGGCGGCGCTCTTCGTTCAGTTCCGGCAGAGGAATGCGCAGATTCTGACCATCAAGGATCGGATTGAGGCCAAGATTGGATTCGCGGATCGCACGATCGACCGCGTTGACCATCGACTTGTCCCAGACAGAGACCGAGAGCATGCGAGGCTCCGGGACCGTGATATTGGCGACCTGATTGAGCGGCATCCGCGAACCGTAAGCCTCAACGGTCACCGGATCGAGAATATTGGCGGACGCACGACCGGTGCGAAGCGACGCAATATCATTCTTGAACGCTGCAATGGCGCCGTCCATGCGCCGCTTGAGATCGTTGAGATCGATACCTTCACTCATCATTGTTCTCCCGTATTCCCGGCCTGCGGACATCCCGCCCCTGAGCCGTTCATCAATTGTCGCTGACGATGGTCATGTGACCACCGCCGGTCAAAATTTCCCCGAATCCACCCTTCTCATGGATCGAGAAGACGATGATCGGTATGGAATTCTCGCGTGCGAGCGCAACTGCCGCCACGTCCATGACGGCAAGACCCCTTTCGAGCACTTCACTGTGGGTCAGCCGATCGAAACGGGTGGCCGTCGGATCCTTCTTCGGGTCGGCGGAGTAAATACCATCGACCTGGGTGCCCTTGAAAATGGCTTCGGCACCGATTTCGGCCGCGCGCAGCGCCGCTGCCGAATCGGTGGTAAAGAAGGGATTGCCCGTACCGCCGGCAAAAATCACCACACGCCCCTGGGACAGGTGGTGGAGGGCCGCTCGCTGGGAAAAGCTCTCGCAGATCTCCGGCATGGCGATTGCCGAAAGTACTACCGTGTCGATGTTCAACTTGCGCAGGGAAGTCGCCAGCGCCAGTGCGTTGATCACCGTTCCGAGCATGCCCATGTGGTCGCCCGTAACCCGGTCGCCGCCCTTTGAGGCAACCGCTACACCGCGGAAAATGTTGCCGCCGCCAACGACCACGCCGACCTCGACGCCCATCGCCCGCGCCTCGGCGATATCGGATGCAATTCGGTCGGCGACCGCGACATCGATACCGAAGCCCTGGCTGCCCATAAGGGCTTCACCGGAGGCTTTCAGAAGAACGCGTTTATAGAGAGGCTCAGAAGACATGATGGCTCCTTGAATGGATTAGATGCCGGATACACGAAGGGCATCGCGTTGTCACGCGATGCCCGCTTTTTTCCCTAAGATGGTCCGAGAACCAGAGACCTATCAGCCCTTGGCGACAGCAGCGACTTCGGCAGCGAAGTCGCTCTCTTCCTTTTCAATGCCCTCGCCGAGCAGCAGGCGGGCCATGCCGGTGACTTCAATCGAGGCGCCAGCGAGCTTTTCAGCGTCCTTGATGGCCTGGCCGACGGTGATTTCGGGGTTCATGACGAATGCCTGCGACAGCAGCGCTACTTCCTCGAAGAACTTGCGCATGCGGCCTTCAACCATCTTTTCGATGATGTTGTCCGGCTTGCCCGAGGCGCGCGACTGCTCGATGAAGACGTTGCGTTCGCGCTCGGCGACGGCTGCGTCCACTTCCTCGGCGCGAATGGCGAGCGGATTGGTCGCAGCGATGTGCATGGCGACCTGCTTGCCGATCGAGGTAAGGACTTCCTTGTCGCCAACCGACTTCAAAGCAACGAGTACGCCAAGCTTGCCGATGCCGTCGCCGGCTGCGTTGTGGACGTAGGTCGCAACAACGCCATGCTCGACTTCCAGCAGAGCGGAACGGCGCAGGGTCATGTTCTCGCCGATTGTGGCGATCGCATCCTTGATGGTGTCGGCAACGGTCTTTCCGGTCGCCGGGTAGGTCGCTGCCGAAATCGCACCAACGGTGCCGTCGGTCGTCAGCGCAACGCTGGCAACGCCGCGAACGATATCCTGGAAGGCATCGTTACGGGCAACGAAATCGGTTTCGGAGTTGACTTCGACGACGACAGCCTTGTGGCCGGCGCTGGCAATGCCGATCAGGCCTTCGGCAGCGGTGCGACCGGACTTCTTGTCGGCCTTGGCGATACCCTTGGCGCGAAGCCAGTCGATCGCGGCTTCCATTTCGCCGCCGGTTTCAGCCAAAGCCTTCTTGCAGTCCATCATGCCTGCGCCGGTCTTTTCGCGCAGTTCCTTCACCATTGCAGCAGTGATCTCGGTCATTGTTTGCCTCTTGTCGGTTCAAGCGGTGCACCTGCCTTGAAGATTGCCGGCAGGCGCCCTGTTTGGGGCACGAAATGTACCCGGAAATATGACAACGTGATGAAGCACGGCCATCACGGAAATAAACTATAGGCCTTGCCACGGGGGTCCGTCGAAACGGCCTGTCGCCGCAAAGTATCAGGCCGCCAACAGCATTGCTGACAGGCGGCCCCATCCCGTTTCAGGGAAAAGGCGACGGAACCCGCAAAGGCTCCGCCGCGCGACTTGAATCAGGCGCCGGCTTCTTCTTCGAGAGCCGGTTCGACCGGAACCTCTGCCGAAGCGCCGATATCGCGGCCAGCCGAACCCTGCTGGCGGGCAATGCCGTCAATGGCAGCGCGCGCGATCAGGTCGCAGTAAAGAGCGATGGCGCGCGAGGCGTCGTCGTTGCCCGGGATCGGATAGTCGATCAGGTCCGGATCGCAGTTCGAGTCGATGATCGCAACGACCGGAATGCCAAGACGCTTGGCTTCGTCGATCGCGATCTTCTCCTTGTTGGTGTCGATGATAAACATCAGGTCCGGAGTGCCGCCCATGTCACGGATACCGCCGAGGGCCTTTTCAAGCTTCTCGCGTTCGCGCTCGAGGTTCAGGCGCTCCTTCTTCGTGAAGCCGGAAGCTTCCGAGTTCAGGATCTCGTCGAGCTTGCGCAAGCGAGCGATCGAGTTCGAGATCGTCTTCCAGTTGGTCATCATGCCGCCGAGCCAACGGGAGTTGACGTAGTACTGGGCCGAACGCTTGGCGCTGTCGGCGATCAACTCGGATGCCTGGCGCTTGGTGCCGACGAAGAGGACGCGGCCGCCACGGGCGACGGTGTCGGACACGACCTGAAGGGCGCGCGACAGCATCGGTACGGTCTGGGCAAGGTCGATGATGTGGATATTGCTGCGATCGCCGAAGATGTACGGCTTCATCTTCGGGTTCCAACGGTGCGTCTGGTGGCCGAAGTGAACGCCTGCTTCCAAAAGCTGACGCATGCTAAAGTCTGGCAGAGACATGCCTTTATTCTCCTGTTTCCGGTTTAACCCCCGCGAAGCAAACAGCGTCCGGACCGGACGCCACCGGCGGAACCGACCGGATTTCTCCCGGTCAATCCCAAGCTTCGCGTGTGGAATGAAGCTGCCCATATAGTGACTTGGGCAGGAAATCAAGGTGTTTTGTCTGCATTTGCGGCGAACGAACGCGGCCTTCGCGGTTACTTACAGTCGCCGGCGTCCAGCATTTGCAGCTCGGTCAGGTGTCCGCTCAAGACAAAGTCGCCATAGTCGAGTGTCAGGTCCCGGCTCACCCCGTTTTCATAGAGCTTGAACGACTGGGTATAGACGGGCAACAGATCGCCCACGGACTTCTCGTCATAGTAGGCGATCGACACCGGCCAATAGGCGGTGCCCGCCATGCCTCCTGCTTTCAGCGCGTCGGGGTCGTTCCTGTCGGGCATGGCCGGGCGACCGACGATGGTCGTCGTCAGATAGCTCCGGTCCCCATCCTCGGACCCGTCGAATATCCGCGATTCGAAGAAAGTCGGGCCCCTGCGGGCTTTCTCGATGACTTCCAGCATGTGTTCGGCGGGAAAACGGCTGTCGGCCAGCTCGACGGCGCGCCCGGAAGGACCGTCCAGCGTGATCTTCACCTTGCCGTTCTCTTCGGCCGCCGCCCCACTCACATCCTTGTCAAGTTGGTCGTCGGTGAAGGATTTGGTCGCGAATCGAAACTTGCCTGCCGCAAGGTCTTCGAAAGTGAGACTCTGCTGGTCGGTGACTCGGACCTGCTCGCCGGTATCGACTCGCGTGACAAACCGGAAACTGGTGGTGTAGCCGGCGCATTCGGAGCCAACGAATTCATAGACCATCCGGCCACGCATCCCCTCGATCCCGGCGCGTTCCGAGGCCTCTTTCAGCTCGATGTCGTAAACGGCCCGATGCGGCATCAGACCTTCGGTGGCCGCCGCATCGGCGCCGCTCGCCATCAGGCCGGTCGCGCCGGCGCTGGCGACAACGGCAACCGCAAAGCTCGAGCGAAACATTCATTACCTCCTGTTGGACTGGCCCGCGATGTTATAAGAACACTCTCGGCGAAAGCGAGGCACGCCTTCCCAAAATGCCAGATTCTTTTTCCACTTTACAACAAATCCGGGAAACTAGAATGACCGATACCATTGATAATCGCCTGGAAGCCATGGGCATCCATCTTCCGCAGGCGGCGGCGCCAGCCGCAAACTATGTCGCTTATGTGATCAGCGGCAATCTGCTTTATCTGTCCGGCCAGCTTCCGATGGAAAACGGCAAGGTCGCGGTGACCGGCATTGTCGGCACCGACGTCGATCTCGCCAGCGCCCAGCGCGCCGCCGAACTCTGCGCAATCAACATCCTCGCACAGGCGAAATCGGCACTCGACGGCGACCTCGGACGGATCGTGCGGGTGATCAAGCTCAACGGCTTCGTCGCCTCGGCGCCCGGCTTCACCGAACAGCACCTCGTCATCAACGGTGCGTCGAACCTGATTGCAGGCGTGCTTGGCGAAGCCGGAAAGCATGCGCGCGCCGCCGTCGGCATGGCATCCCTTCCCTTGAACGCGGCCGTTGAAATCGACGCCATCCTGGAAATCGCCCGATGACCGACCTATCCTGGCTCACGGCTCAGCCGATCGCCCATCGCGGCTTCCACGACATGAACAAGGCAGTCTGGGAAAATACGCTTTCCGCCTTCTCCCGGGCTATCGAGGCTGGTTTTGCAATCGAGTGCGACCTGCAATTCGTCGCCGACAGCGTTCCCGTCGTCTTCCACGATCACGATCTCGAACGGCTTTGCGGGATCAAGGGCGACGTGCGAGCACGCACGTCCGGCGAACTCGGCCTTCTGACGATCGGCGGCACAAGCGACCGCATTCCGACGCTGAAGCAATTGCTGGCGTTGGTAAAGGGCCGCGTACCGCTCGTCATAGAACTCAAGGGGCGCGAGGGCGACGACGAAGGCTTTGCCGAGGCCGTCCTGGAAATCCTTGCCGACTACGAGGGGCCGGTGGCGCTGATGAGTTTCAATCATCACCTGCTGAAGGACCTGAAAACAGCCGGTTGCCCCTATCCTGTCGGGCTCACGGCCGAAGGCGCAAAGCCCGAGACCTTCTTCGCCCATGAAGAGGCGATGCAACTTGGCCTCGACTTCATCTCCTATTGCGTGGTCCACCTGCCGAACAGCTTCATCTCGGGGCTCAAGGAAAAGGGCATTCCGATCATTACCTGGACGGTCAGGGATGAAACCATGCGCGCGCATACCTATACTCATGCGGACCAGATGACCTTCGAGGGCATCGATCCCCGCGAGATCGCCAACGCATGATTGGAGCCGTATGACAGGAGAGGTCACCATCCGGATCGAACGGTCCTTTGCCGCGATCGCCCCGGAGCGCTGGGCAGAGCTCGGAGGCTCTGTCCGGCGCAACGGAAACGAAGGCTACAATCCCTTCAATTCCCATGCTTATCTCTCCGCACTCGAGGAGTCGGGATCGGCAACCACCGAGACCGGCTGGCTCGGCCATCACCTGCTGATGGAGGATGCCGTCGGACAACTGATCGGCGCCAGTCCTTGCTACCTAAAGAGCCACAGCCGCGGCGAATATGTCTTCGACCATGGCTGGGCCGATGCCTACGAGCGCGCCGGCGGGCGCTATTATCCGAAGCTGCAGGCGGCCATTCCGTTTACGCCCGCAACCGGTCCAAGGCTGATGGTGGCCGAAGGCTGCGACACGCAGCGAACGCGCGACCTGCTCGCCGCCGGGCTTCGTCAGGTAACCGGCGAGCTCGGCGTCTCATCAGCGCACGTGACTTTCCTGGAGGAAGAAGAGCTTGCGGCTTTCGAGGCGAACGGCTTCCTGCACCGCACCGACCAGCAATTCCACTTCCTCAACGCCGGCTATGCCAGCCACGACGAATTTCTGGAGACGCTCGCGTCGCGCAAGCGCAAGGCGTTGAAGAAGGAGCGTCGTGCGGCGCTCGAAAACGGCATCTCGATCGACTGGCTGACGGGAGCCGACCTGACGGAAAATATCTGGGATCAGTTCTTCGCGTTCTACATGGATACCGGCAGCCGCAAATGGGGCCGCCCCTATCTGACCCGGGAATTCTATTCGCTGATCGGCGAGCGGATGGCGGACGACATCCTGCTGGTGATGGCAAAGCGTGACGGGCGCTATGTTGCCGGCGCCATCAACTTCATCGGCTCAGAAGCGCTTTTCGGCCGCCATTGGGGCTGCATCGAGGATCATCCCTTCCTGCATTTCGAAGTCTGTTATCACCAGGCGATCGATTTCGCACTGTCCAGAGGATTGAAGCGAGTCGAGGCGGGGGCACAGGGCGAGCACAAGCTGGCGCGCGGCTATCAGCCGGTCACGACCCATTCGGCACATTTCATCTCCCATCCGGGGCTGCGGCGCGCTGTCTCCGATTATCTCGAACACGAACGGCGCGAGATCGAGCGGACCGGCGAGTATCTGAGCGAGCATACGCCATTCCGCAAGGGCGAGCGGCAGCAGCTCGACGACGACTAGCGGACGCTTGATCACTACCCGCGCATCGCATTAAGTACGGGCGAAAATCAGGAGACCACCGATGACCAGCCCTGCCTATGATCCGAACAACATCTTCGCCAAGATCCTGAAGGGTGACATCCCCTCTGTGAAGCTCTACGAGGACGACGATACGCTCGCCTTCATGGACGTCATGCCCCAGGCCACCGGCCACCTGCTGGTGATTCCGAAGACCGCTTCGCGCAATATTCTCGATGCCGATCCGCAGGTGCTGGCGAGAACGATCCCCATCGTTCAGAAACTGGCCGTCGCCGCCAAGGAAGCCTTTGATGCAGACGGTGTCTCCGTCGCCCAGTTCAACGAGTTAGCCGCCGGGCAGACCATCTTTCATCTGCATTTTCATATCATACCGCGCCATGAGGGCGTGCCGCTCAAGCCGCATTCCGGAAAGATGGAAGACATCGAAGTGCTCAAGGCGAACGCCGAGAAGATCAGGGCAGCACTTTAGATCATTCCCGACCAATTCGGGGTCGGTTCTGTTTCTCGATTGGCGTGTGCGATCCGGTGGTGAACCGGTCGCGGCGCGATGCCCGACATCGGGCAAGACCGGGTCGCCATCGGGCGTCCGCCAATCGGAAACCCGGGAGGGACGGGCGCTTTCGCGTCAATATCGGCGCAAGGCCGCTCGACCGTATCTTTGGATATGTTCTTCGCGTCTCTGCTTGATCTTGCCGCAAAATCGCTCCGTCAGAACGACTCCCAATTGGCCGGAAATGATCTAGGGGCCGAGAAAATACAAGCCCGAGGCCAGGAGGATCAGCGAAGTTGCCACTGCGACGATCACCTTCTGGCCTGATACGAGGAACACGATGAAGCCGATGCCGGCGGCGCAGAGGCGCAACCATAGCGGCGACGCTTCCAGACTCCCGGTCGGAAACACGATCAGTTTCGCCGTCACGGCCATGACCAGCGAGGTCGCAACCGCCCTCACCCATTTCAGCGCCTCGGAGTTCTCGTCGAGCCGGTTGCCGGCGAGTACACCCAGCCAGCGCCATATATCGGTCGCGAGCCAGCCCGCGACCACAATGACTCCGTAGACCCAGTACTCGTCCACCATCAGGAAGCCGCCCCACGTTGTCCCGTTCGGCTGCGCCGCGAGACGAAAAAGCGGTCGATGAGATAGGCCAGCGTCCCGCCGCCGATACCCGCGATCAGCACATCGAAACCGGGTACGATCATGGCAAGCAGCGGCCCACCCACCACACCGATGACGAAAGCCAGACGAAGGACCGGCTGGCGCGACGTCGCCCAGATCGAGGCGACGAAGTAGACCGGCGTCAGGAAGAAAAGTACGCCGGCGACCAGCGGGGGAAAGGTCTCGACCAGCCCGTAGCAGACCCCGACCAGCGCCGTGTTCGACAGGGTCAGCGTCACACCGAAGCCGGCGAAATAGGCGACGCGGTGCTCACGCGGCACCCTGCCGATGTTCTGAGTGGTGAAGACCCAGGCCGTGATGGCAATGAAATGAGAGAGAAGCAGCAGCAACCACACCGGAGTGCGCACGGTTCTGATCTCCGGCACGAGCGACGCGACCATCGGCATCATCCGGATGGACGAAAGCGAAACGGCGAGAGTGATGGCTGCGATATGGGCGCCGCTTGCCAGCATGCCGGTCAGGATCATCTTGGCCGGCAGCGCCCAGACCATCACAGTCATGAACATCGCCTCGCCGCGGGAAATCCCCGCCTCCAGCGCAAAGGCGGCAAAGCCGACGAAGGACGTCATGAGAATCAAGGCCGGCAAACTGAAAATGCCGCTCGCACCGCGCCAGAACCAGCGGGACGGCCCCAGCCCTTCGTTGTCTCGAAGCATCAGAAATTCCGGCAAAACGATAATCGGAAGGAACAGAAAATGGAGGTGCCGGGCATCACCCGGCACCAATCCAACGCAGCCCGGTCAGGCCTATTTCTTCTTCGGCACCTTGGGAACGGAACCGCGCTTGCGAGCAGGCACATCTTCCTTCACCGGTTCGGCGGCAACCTTGGTCTCGTCGGCAGGCTTGGCCTTCGCCTTTGCCTTCCGCGGGCCCTTCGCAGCCCCCTCCTCCGCAAGGAGTTCCGTCTCGGGTTTCGGCTTGACGGGTGCTGTGTCGGAGAGCGCCTCGAGATCGAGCACTTCCGTGCCGCTCTCATCCTTCTTGACGCCAACCTTCACCACGCCGCCCTTCTTCAGCTTGCCAAACAGGATCTCATTGGCCAGCGGCTTCTTGATATGTTCCTGAATGACACGCGCGAGCGGGCGGGCGCCCATCTTCTCGTCGTAGCCGCGCGTTGCGAGCCATGCGACGGCCTCCTGCGAAAGATCGAAGGTGACATTGCGTTCTGACAGCTGTGCCTCGAGCTGCATGACGAATTTCTGCACGACCTGATGGATGACCTCGGTCGGCAACGGTGCGAACTGGATCGTCGCATCGAGGCGGTTGCGGAATTCCGGTGTGAAGAGGCGATTGAGCGCCTCCTCTTCTTCTCCCGACCGCTTCGACGAGCCGAAGCCGATTGCCGCCTTCGCCCCCTCGCTCGCACCGGCATTGGTGGTCATGATCAGGATGACGTTGCGGAAGTCGATCTTCTTGCCGTTGTGATCCGTCAGCGCGCCGTGGTCCATCACCTGCAACAGGATGTTGTAGATGTCCGGATGGGCCTTTTCGATCTCGTCCAGCAGCACGACGCTGTGCGGATGCTGGTCGACCCCATCGGTCAGCAGACCGCCCTGGTCGAAACCGACATAGCCGGGAGGTGCGCCGAGCAATCTGGAGACGGTGTGGCGTTCCATATATTCCGACATGTCGAAGCGCAGGAGCTCAACCCCGAGCGAGGCGGCAAGCTGCTTGGCGACCTCGGTCTTGCCGACGCCGGTCGGACCGGAGAAGACGTAGCAACCGATCGGCTTGTTGGGCTCGCGCAGGCCCGCACGGGCAAGCTTGATCGCGGTCGACAACGCTTCGATAGCCTTGTCCTGACCGTAGACGACCGAGCGCAGTTCCTTTTCGAGATTGGCCAGCACCATCTCGTCGTCCTTGGAGACGGTCTTGGCCGGAATCCGGGCCATGGTTGCGATCGTTGCCTCGATCTCACGCTCGGTGATCAGCTTGCGGCGCTTGGAAGCCGGAAGCAGCATCTGCGCGGCGCCGGTCTCGTCGATCACGTCAATGGCCTTGTCCGGCAGCTTGCGGTCGGAGATATAGCGCGCCGACAGTTCGACGGCCGACTTGATCGCCTCGTTGGTATAGCGAAGTTTGTGGTAATCCTCGAAATAGGGCTTCAGACCCTTCATGATCTCGATGGCATCCTCGATCGACGGCTCGTTGACATCGATCTTCTGGAAACGGCGAACGAGCGCGCGGTCCTTTTCGAAGAACTGACGGTATTCCTTGTAGGTGGTCGAGCCGATGCAGCGGATCGCGCCCGAGGAGAGCGCGGGCTTCAACAGGTTCGACGCATCCATGGCGCCGCCCGAGGTGGCGCCGGCGCCGATCACCGTATGGATCTCGTCGATGAAGAGCACCGCACCCGGATAGTCCTCGAGCTCCTTGACGACCTGTTTCAGGCGCTCCTCGAAATCGCCGCGATAGCGGGTTCCCGCAAGCAGCGTACCCATGTCGAGCGAGAAGATGGTGGCATCCTTCAACGCGTCCGGCACCTTGCCTTCGACGATGCGCTTGGCGAGCCCTTCGGCAATCGCGGTCTTGCCGACGCCGGGATCGCCGACATAGAGCGGATTGTTCTTGGAACGCCGGCAGAGGACCTGGATCGTGCGGTTGACCTCGCTATCGCGGCCGATCAGGGGATCGATACGGCCGCTCTTCGCCTTCTCGTTGAGGTTGACGCAATAGGCCTTGAGTGCCTCCTGCTTGGTCTTGCCGGGGCCTTCTTCCTGCTCGCGCGCCTGCTTCGCCTCGCCATCGCCTTCCTCGGCGCCGCGTGGGCTGCGCACCTGAGAGGCGCCGGGTCGTTTGCCGATACCGTGAGAGATGTAGTTCACCGCGTCATAGCGGGTCATTTCCTGTTCCTGCAGGAAAAAGGCGGCATGGCTTTCACGCTCGGCAAAGATTGCGACGAGCACATTGGCGCCGGTCACCTCCTCGCGGCCCGACGACTGGACATGGATGACCGCGCGCTGGATCACGCGCTGGAATCCCGAAGTGGGCTTGGAATCTTCGTCATAGCCGGTCACGAGATTGGCAAGGTCATTGTCGACGTAGTCGGTGACCGTCTTGCGCAGCACGTCCAGATTGACATTGCAGGCGCCCATCACCGCCGCGGCGTCGGCATCGTCGATCAGCGCAAGCAGCAGATGCTCGAGCGTCGCATATTCATGATGCCGCTCGTTAGCGTAGGTCAGTGCCTGATGCAGCGCCTTCTCGAGGCTTGGAGAAAATGTTGGCACGTCAGATCCTCACTTCTTTTCCATCACACATTGCAGCGGGTGCTCATGCTGCCGGGCGAAATCCATAACTTGGCTTACCTTGGTCTCGGCGACTTCGTAGGTGAAGACACCGCATTCCCCGACTCCATGATTATGCACATGCAACATGATCCGGGTGGCGGCTTCCCTGTCCTTCTGGAAGAAGCGCTCCAGAATGTGGATCACGAATTCCATGGGCGTATAGTCATCGTTGAGCAGCAGTACCCGGTAGAGGTTGGGCTGCCTCGTCTTCGGCTTCGTGCGCGTGATCACCGAGGTGCCACGATTGGCATTGCCCCCGTCGCGCTGCTGCTGCATGAAGACCGGCTTGGCGATCATTTCAGTTCATTCTCCAGTTGTCCGGCCGATTTGCCGATGACACATGGCACCGGACGAACACTCAGCACAGTAAGGTAGTTCTTATTTTGGTGATTTTAAGCCCACCGTCGACGAGTGCAAATAGAATTGCAGCATCGGCGCTGGAAGGAGCCACAAAAGAGGGGACAGTCTATATCACGATCCCGGAATCGCAAAACCGGCCGTATGGAATACGACCGGTCTCGAAAAACATGTCCAGGCTGAGTTAGATGCCGCAGGCCTGGTTCAGGCAGCGGAAGAGACCGGCGCGCTGGTCGGCTTGGCGGCCTTGGCCATCGGAGCCTCGTAAGGCTTGTATACGGTCTTGGCCAGGTCGGCATACATTTCGGTCATCTTGGTCGCTTCGGACACGAAGCCCTCATAGGAAGACTTCATGAAGCCAGACTGCAATTCGAGCGCTTTTTCGATGCTCTTTGCGCCTGCGAGGCTCTCCATGAAGGAGGCAGCATCCTGAAACGACTTCTTGGAAAACTCGGTAGCTTCGGTGGCGATCGCCTGGTAGCCCTTTGCGATCTCAGAATAGTTCTTCAGCACGGCGTCCATGGCTTCCTTGCCCTTCTGGTTTGCTTCCTCGAAATTGATCATGCCGGCGCTCCTTCTGTTCGATTTCGTTGCGAATTTACATAGCACATGCACAATTTTTGTCAATTGATTTGCGCATCGCACAATCGCGCCATGGTTGTATTCCGTGGCATAAATAAAGCCGGCCATCGCCTGGCCGACCGTCCCACACTGAAAGAATGAATATATATCAGCTACTGCACAACCAGTGGCTTAGAGATCCACATCAAGGATCGCCATGGAAAAATTGTAGGAGAGGTCGCCGTCTTCATCGTCCCGGAATACCACGCCCAGAAACTCGTCGCCCAGATAGACTTCCGCGGAATCGTCCTTGCGCGGACGCGCCTTCACGACCATGGCCGGATTGAACATGCGCTTGAAATAGGCGTCGAGTTTCTTGATCTCATCAGGCTTCACAGCAATTCTCCATCGGCGATTCAAATTCGGGCCGCTTGTCGCATGGGCGCTCGGACAATGTAAAGACGCCAAGAGCAATCTTGCCGTCTTTCGGCCAATCCCGATAGTCGAACGCGGGCGAACGTCCTGATGGAGCACGCCACAATCGGCCCCACGATCGCCCTGCCTCGCTTTCTCAGTCGTCGGCGGTGACCATCTGATCCATCGAACGCGATGGCTCGGCGCAACCCGCCTCGCCAACCACGCGCGCCGGAACGCCGGCAACAGTCGAGCCGCTCGGCACCGGCTTCAACACAACGGAACCGGCGGCGATGCGTGAGCAGCAGCCGACCTCGATATTGCCGAGCACCTTGGCGCCGGCGCCGATCATCACACCATCGCCGATCTTCGGGTGACGGTCGCTGCCCTCCTTGCCGGTACCACCAAGGGTAACGCCGTGAAGGATCGAGACATTGTCGCCGATCCGTGCAGTTTCGCCGACGACCAGGCCGGTAGCGTGGTCCAGGAAAATGCCCTTGCCGATGCGCGCGGCCGGATTGATATCCGTCTGGAAGACGCTGGACGAGCGGCTTTGCAGGTAGAGCGCGAAGTCGTAGCGCCCCCGGTTCCAGAGCCAGTGGGCCAGACGATGGGTCTGGATGGCGTGGAAGCCCTTGAAATAAAGCACCGGCTCCATGAAGCGCGTGCAGGCGGGATCGCGGTCATAGACGGCCTGTATATCGACCCTCAGGACCGAGCCCCATTCCGGCCAGTCGCGCAACATTTCATCAAATGTCTGACGCAACAGGATGGCCTGCAGGTCAGGATGATCAAGGCGCTCACAGATGCGATAGATGACGCAGTCTTCCAACGAACGATGATTCAGAACCGTCGAATACAGAAATGCTGCAAGCAACGGATCGTGCTCGGCCGCCGCGCGCGCTTCCTGTCGAAGGCTGTCCCAGATCGGGTCCATCGATTTTATGTGCTCGTCATGGAGGATTTCTGTCTTTGCGGCCATCGCCGGTCTCCTCGTTTCCTTCGGAATGGCATTATATAGTCCATCCTCGATTCAAACTAAATGGGCCCGACAGGATGAAACGCACATGTGAATTCGCCGGCGGAGGGATCCGCGCCGCCAGCCAGGCCGGCATCGGGCTCCTTGTCATCGAAAATCCGGCACGCAAGAACGCGATCACGGCGGCCATGTGGCGGGCGATACCGGAGGCGGTCCACTGGCTTTGCGGCGAGGCAAAAGTCCGCGCCGTCATCCTGGCCGGCTCAGGAGACCGCGATTTCAGCGCCGGCGCCGACATCTCAGAATTTCCCAGCGTGCGTAAGGACACGGCGACCGCGCGCCAGTACGAGGCAGAAAACAGCGCCGCATTCGCCGCCATCCGCGATGCACGGGTACCGGTGATCGCAGCGATTCGGGGCATCTGCTATGGCGGAGAATTCGGGCTGGCAGCAGCCTGCGATCTCAGGATTGCCGACGAGAGCGCGGTATTCGCGGTTCCGGCCGCCCGGCTCGGCCTCGCCTATCCGGCCGACGCCATACAGGACTTCGCCCTGTCACTCGGGGCACAGCTTGCCCGCAAAGCGCTCTACACGGGAGCGCCAATGCGCGCCGCCGAACTCGTTGGAAGCGGTTTCCTGCTCGAGGTTACCGTTCCCGAAGCGCTCGACGCGGCGGCATTCTCACTTGCCGAAATCATCGCGGCCAATGCACCGCTTTCCGTTCAGGCCTCAAAACTCGCATTGCGGGCCACGGCCCAGAACGACGACGATCTCCTGCGTGAGGCCGAGGTGATCGGCGCCTCGACCTTCGACAGCGCGGACTATGCCGAGGGCCGCGCAGCCTTCTCCGAGAAGCGCAGACCCGTATTCACCGGGCAGTGAACAGAAGAGGCGCGATCAGTGGCGCCCGATCTCGCGATAGAAAGCCAACACCGCGTTCTTGAACACCTTATCGCCGACGGCGAGCATGTGATCGCGGTTCGGGATGTCGACCGCGCGTGCATCCGGCATCAGGGCCGCAAGTTCCTGCGGCGAGCCGGCGATATCATCCTTGGTACCGACCGCGATCAGGGTAGGCGCATCGACGCGGGCGATATCGGCGCGATCGACCGGAACACGGGATGCCTGAATGCAGGCCGCAAGGGCGAGACGGTCGCTGCGGGTGTGGTCGGCAAAAGCCCGGAACATCCGGCCGCGCTCATGAGTGACATCGGAAAGCGAAGGCGCCAGCAGCGCGTCGGCGATCGGATCCCAGTCGCCAACGCCGTCGCAAAGGCCAATCCCCAGACCTCCGAAGACCAGAGAGCGAACGCGGTGGGGATGCTCCAGCGCCAGAAACGCTGAGATGCGCGCGCCCATCGAATAGCCCATGACATCGGCCCGATCGATGCGCAGATGGGTCAGAAGCGCGGCGGCATCGGCAGCCATGCGCGAGGGGTGGTAGGCTTCCGGCTCATGCGGGCGGTCGCTGGCACCATGGCCCCGATTGTCGATGGCGATGACCCTGTAGCCCGCCTCGCCGAGCGTCTTCAGCCAACCCGGATGCACCCAATTGACGCTCGCCGTCGAGGCGAAGCCGTGAATGAGGAGAATCGGCGCGCCCGAGGGATCGCCAGCGTCGAAATAGGCCAGCTGTAGCCCGTCATGGTAGAAGAAGGAGAAAGCCGGCACATTGAGGTTCATTGCTACGGTCCGTATCGCTTGCAGATTCCCCACCACCTTATTTGAAAGGGTGAGCGCCTTCAAAGCCGATAGCATTGATTTTCTGTGGGTCCGGGCGACGTTTGTCTCTACACATTTCCGGTGAAGGCGGATAATGTCCGCCGCGACGACAAAGGCATTCGGAGAGACACATGGCCGGGCACACCATTCCCCATTTCCAGAACGACGGCGGACACCGCGTCATCGAGATCGGCGTGAAGGAGTTCATGTGCACGGGCGCGTCGGTTCCCTTCGACCATCCGCATATCTTCATCGACATGGGGCACGATGACGAGAAGGTATGCTCCTACTGCTCGACGCTTTACCGCTACAATCCCTCTCTCAAGGCCGAGCAGACGAACCCGCCGGGCTGCGTCTTCCACGTCAAGGCGGCCTGAGCGGCAAACCTCCCAACGATTGGCAAAGCCATGTCCATCAAGACCGCCGCCATCATCGGAGCCGGGATGGCAGGTCTGACGGCGGGCCTTTCGCTGGCCCGCCACGGCATTCGCTGCGACATTCTCGAACAGGCGCCGCAGCTCGGCGAAGTCGGCGCGGGCCTGCAGATTTCCCCCAATGCATCGCGCATCCTCGACGAACTCGGCGTCCTAGCCGATATCGAAGCTCACTGGCGCGAGCCGGACGAAATACGTCTCGTCTCTGGAACTTCCCTGAGACGGCTGGCGGCCGTGCCGGCGGGCACTTTTGCTCGCGAGCGCTGGGGCGCGCCCTATGGCGTCCTTCACCGCTCGACGCTGCAGCAGGCTCTTCTGGCAGCTGTGCTTCATAGTCCGCTGTGCCGGCTCCATCTCGACAGCCGCGTGGAAACGGCGGACCCGGCGACTGTCGAACGTCTCACGGGGTCCAGACCCGACCTCATTGTCGGGGCCGACGGCGCGTGGTCCAGTACACGGTCCGAGATCGACGGCAGCCCGAAGGTCGCTTTTTCCGGCAATGTCGCCTGGCGGTTCACTGTGCCGCGGAAAGACGCCCCGACCTTCCTCGATCCGCGCAACGTAACAGCCTATCTCGGGCCCAGGACCCACATGGTCTGCTATCCGCTGAAGGAGATCGACGGCTTCAATATCGTTGCCATCGCGGCGGGGATCAGCCCGGGTGAAAGCTGGCACACCGAGGGAAGCGAAGCTCAGAAGGCTTTGCTCCTGCGGCAGTTTTACGATTGGAACGAGGCGATCCTCAACGTGCTTCGCGCGGCCGCGAAAGCAAACTACTGGCCGCTCTATCAAGCAGGGCCGGGACGCTGGCAGAACGGCCGCGATACCGTGCTGATCGGCGACGCCGCCCATGCGATGATGCCTTTCGCCGCCCAGGGCGCGGCCATGGCGATTGAGGACGCCTTCGAGCTTGCAGGGCTGGTGGCGACGCATCCCCTGCCCCAGGCACTTGCTGCCTTTGAAACGCAGCGGAAGGAGCGCGCGGCCCGCGTCCGCGCGCGGGGCGCCTTCAACAAGTTTGCCTATCACGCCCGAGGCCCGGTCCGCCTCGGACGCGATATAGTGCTTGCACTGCGCTCGCCACAGAGCCTCGCCGCAGATCTCGACTGGCTTTACGGCTATCGCGCCAGGGGCTGACCTCAGGCCGCCGCTGCGGCCGCAAACCCGCGCTCGAGGTCGCCGATGATGTCCTCGACGTTTTCCAGCCCGATCTGTAGCCGGATGACCGGCCCCTCTGCTGGCGCCTTGCGGATCTTGCGGTCGTCGAGATTGACCATCACTGCAAGGCTTTCATAACCACCCCAGGAATAGCCGAGACCGAACAGGGACAGTGCGTCAAGGAAGGCGCGGGCCTTCGGTTTGAATGTCTCTGCGCCGTCCGCCGCAAGGACAAATGAGAAAATGCCGCTAGCGCCCTTGAAGTCCCGCTTCCATAGATCGTGACCGGGGAAGCTCGGCAGCGCGGGATGCAGCACCTTGGCGACGTCCTCGCGGCCCTCGAGCCACCGGGCGACCGCAAGGGCACTCCTGTTGTGATGCTCGAGACGAAGGTTCATCGTGCGCAGGCCGCGCAGGATCATATAGGAATCATCCGGTGACCCACAGATGCCGAGCGTGATGTTGGCTTCCTTCAACCGCTCCCAATGGTCGGCGTTGGCCGAAACCGTCCCCATGAGTATGTCGGAGTGACCGGAGGGATATTTTGTGGCCGCGTGGATCGAGATGTCGACGCCGAAGTCCAGCGGCCGGAAATAGAGCGGCGTCGCCCAGGTATTGTCCATGGTCACAACGCAACCATGCTGGTGCGCGACATCGGCAATTGCCCGAATATCCTGCATCTCGAAGGTGTTGGAGCCCGGCGCCTCGGTATGCACCAGTCTGGTGTTTGGCCGGATCAGCGCCTCTATTCCCGCGCCGACTTCCGGATCGTAATATTCGACAGTCACACCCAGCCTTGTCAGCATGGTGTCGCAGAAGTGACGGCAGGGACCGTAAACCGAATCGACAATCAGCGCGTGATTCCCCGCCGACAGAAAAGCCAGAAAGGGCACGGTGATGGCCGCCAGTCCCGACGGCACCAGGATCGTGCCGGCGGAGCCTTCGAGTTCGTCTATCGCTTCGCAAAGCGCGTCGGTCGTCGGCGTGCCGCGCGTCCCGTAGGTGTATTTCTGGCCGCGGGTCTCCATCGTGCGAACGTCCGGAAACAGGACCGTCGAGGCATGAACAACCGGCGGGTTGACGAAACCGTGGAAGGTCGAGGGATCATGGCCGATATGGCACAACCGTGTATCTGTGCCGGCGGCGGCCAGCATCTCTTTCCTGTCTTTCATGAATAGTGAAGCCTTTCGTGGCGGAGTTCGAAACGTGGATTTTTGAAGCCGCGACGGGACAAGGTCAAGTCTCGAATTCGCCATCCAATTCTGTGCCGATTTGCGATTCAAAGCGGTTTAGGCAGGCACTTTTTTAGTCAAAAGTGGGGGGCCGGCAGGATTTTATGCCTGTTTTTGAAGCGCAATTAGCAATTTGCCGCTTTTCGCCTCAAATCTTGGCGTCAAGACTTGACCCTGCGGCCATTTAAGACTGTGATAGCCATGCTCGCGCCGGGAGGGAAGCGGGCCGGCGGATGGATGCGATCGTTTTCGTAGCGTCGCCGTCGCGTTCAAAAGACAACAGATAAAGGTTGGGAAATATGAACAAGAAGCTCTTGTCAGCCGCTGTGGGCGCTGCGGTTCTGGGATTTGGCGCACCGGCCGCTCTTGCTGGCACGCTCGACGATGTGAAGGCCAAAGGGTTCGTCCAGTGCGGCGTGAACACCGGCCTCACCGGTTTCGCCTCGCCCGACGCTTCGGGCAACTGGACCGGTTTCGACGTCGATTACTGCAAGGCCGTTACTGCTGCGATTTTTGGCGATGCCACCAAGGTAAAATACACTCCGACGACCGCCAAGGAACGCTTTCCGGCGCTCCAGTCCGGGGAAGCAGACGTGCTTATCCGCAACACCACCTGGACCCTCAACCGCGATACCGCGCTCGGCTTCAACTTCCGTGCCGTCAACTATTATGACGGACAGGGCTTCATGGTCCGCAAGGACCTGAATGTTAAGTCTGCGCTGGAACTGTCCGGAGCCGCCGTCTGCGTTCAGACCGGTACGACGACCGAACTGAACCTCGCTGACTACTTCAAGGCGAACAACCTCGAATACAAGCCGGTGGTTTTCGAGAAGCTGGAAGAAGTGAATGCGGCCTACGACAGCGGCCGTTGCGACGTTTACACAACTGACCAGTCGGGCCTCTATTCCCTGCGGCTTACGCTCAAGAACCCGGATGAGAACGTAATTCTCCCGGAAATCATCTCCAAGGAGCCTCTCGGCCCGGCCGTCCGCCAGGGCGATGACCAGTGGTTCGATATCGTCACTTGGACGCATTATGCCCTGGTGCAGGCTGAAGAATTCGGCATCACCCAGGCGAATGTCGACGAAATCAAGTCGACAACCACAAACCCCGATATCAAGCGCTTCCTCGGCGCCGAAGCAGACAGCAAGATCGGGACCGACCTCGGCCTGACGAACGACTGGGCCTATAACATCATCAAGGCGGTCGGCAACTACGGTGAAGTGTTCGAGCGCAATCTCGGTATGAACACACCGCTGAAGATCGAGCGTGGCCTCAACGCATTGTGGACCAAGGGCGGCCTGCAATACGCAATGCCGGTCCGGTAAATATCTCGTTGGCGCCATTCGGGAAGGCGGCTTAATTGCCGCCTTTCTCACAAAGACAAAAAAGAAATGCCCCGAAAAGGGGAACAGGGGACAGGGCTAGCATGGCAGTTGACGCAATCAATCCGTCAGGTGGGGACCGATCCTTTCGGTCATTGATCTACAATCCGAAAGCCCGCGGCATATTCTTCCAGGCAATTACGCTTGCGCTTTTTGCGGCCGTTGTGTGGTGGATTGCCTCGAATACCGCGGAAAACCTTGCACGGTCGAATACGGCCTCGGGGTTCGGTTTTCTGAAGGGGCGCGCCGGCTTCGATCTCGGCCAGTCGCTGATCGACTATTCAAGCGATTCGACCTATGGCCGCGCGCTCGTCGTCGGCCTTCTCAACACGCTGCAGGTGGCCGTTGCCGGGATTATTACCGCAACAATTATCGGCTTCCTCGTCGGCATCGGACGGCTGTCGCATAACTGGCTGATCGCAAAGCTGTGCACGGTCTATGTCGAGGTGTTCCGCAATATCCCGCCCCTGCTCGTCATCTTCTTCTGGTATTCGGGCGTGCTGTCCGTGTTGCCGCAGCCGCGCGACTCAATCGCGCTTCCACTCGGTTCGTTCCTTAACAATCGCGGTCTGGCCTTTCCGAAGCCGGTCGCCGGGGACCTGTTCTGGGCGACCCCGCTTTCGATTGTCATCGCGATCGCCGCATGCGTCGTCATTTATCGCTGGGCGAGAAGCCGGCAGATGGCAACCGGCCAGCAGTTTCCGATCCTGTGGACATCGATAGCCATCCTCGTGCTACTGCCGAGCGCCGCATTCCTGCTGACAGGGTCGCCGCTCTCTTTCGATTTCCCGGTTGCCGGCAAATTCAACCTTGCGGGGGGATCGGTGATCGGTCCCGAATTCATCTCGCTCTATCTGGCCCTTTCCTTCTACACCGCCTCCTTCATTGCCGAGGTCGTGCGCGCAGGCATTCGCGGCGTCGCCAAGGGACAAACGGAGGCAGCGGCCGCACTCGGTCTGCAGCCGGGCAAGGTCACCCGGCTGGTCGTCATTCCCCAGGCGATGCGGATCATCATTCCGCCGTTGACCAGCCAGTACCTGAACCTGACGAAAAACTCCTCGCTTGCCGTCGCTATCGGCTTTGCCGACCTCGTCGCCGTCGGCGGCACCATTCTCAACCAGACCGGCCAGTCGATCGAAATCGTCGCAATCTGGATGATTGTCTATCTGTCCTTGAGTATCGCGACATCGATCTTCATGAACTGGTTCAACGCCAAGATGGCTTTGGTGGAGAGATAAGATGGCCGCAAACAAGACCGAATTCGTCAGAACGGAAATGCTGCCGCCCCTCGAGGCGCCCGTGAACGTGCACGGCCCTGTCCACTGGATCCGCAAGAACCTGCTTGCAACACCGCAGGATGCAGTGCTCACCGTCATCGCCCTTGCCGTCCTTCTGCTGACCGTACCGCAAATGGTCAACTGGCTCTTCCTGCAGGCGACATGGACGGGACCGGATCGATCCGTGTGTGCCACAATCGCTCAGGGCGGGATACAACCGGACGGGTGGTCCGGCGCATGCTGGGCTTTCGTCGGTTCGCGTTTCGAGCAGTTCATGTTCGGCCGTTACCCACTCGACGAGCGCTGGCGGCCAATGCTGGTGGCGGCCATGTTTATCGTGCTGCTGGTCCCGATGCTCATTCCCTCGGCTCCCAGGAAGCTGCTCAATGCCGTCCTGCTCTTTGGTGCCCTGCCGATCGTGTCCTTCTTCCTGCTCTACGGCGGATTTGGCCTCGAAACGGTGGAGACCCCGCTCTGGGGCGGGCTTATGGTCACGCTGATCCTGTCTTTCATCGGCATCGCGGTATCGCTGCCGCTCGGCATTATCCTTGCGCTCGGCCGGCGTTCGAACATGCCCGTGATCCGCACACTCAGCGTCACCTTCATCGAGGTGATCCGTGGCGTACCACTGATCACCGTTCTGTTCATGGCAAGCGTCATGCTGCCGCTGTTCCTTCCGGCGGGCTGGACCTTCGACAAACTGCTGCGCGCCATCATCGGCGTTGCGATCTTCGCTTCGGCCTATATGGCGGAGGTCATCCGCGGTGGATTGCAGGCCATTCCGAAGGGGCAGTTCGAGGGCGCCGATTCGCTCGGGCTCGGCTACTGGCAGAAAATGCGGCTGATCATCATGCCGCAGGCGATCAAACTGGTGATACCGGGGATCGTCAACACCTTCATCGGCCTCTTCAAGGACACGTCGCTCGTGTCGATCATCGGCATGTTCGACCTCCTCGGCATCGTTCGCCTCAATTTCACCGACGCAAACTGGGCATCGGCGGTTACACCGATCACCGGGCTGGTTTTTGCAGGCTTCACCTACTGGCTATTCTGCTTCGGGATGTCGCGCTATTCCAGCTTCATGGAACGGCACCTCGATACCGGACATAAAAGATAAGACAAGGGATACAACATGGCTGACGTCCAACCCGCAAAAATGACCGTCTCGGACACCGATGTGGCGGTCGAAATCATCAACATGAACAAGTGGTACGGCGATTTCCACGTTCTGCGCGACATCAACCTCAAGGTCATGAGCGGTGAGCGCATCGTCATCGCCGGCCCGTCCGGTTCCGGCAAATCGACAATGATCCGCTGCATCAACCGCCTCGAGGAACACCAGACCGGCCAGATTATCGTCGACGGCACGGAACTGACCAACGACCTAAAGAAGATCGATGAAGTGCGCCGCGAAGTCGGCATGGTGTTCCAGCACTTCAATCTGTTCCCGCATCTGACGATCCTCGAGAACTGCACGCTCGCGCCGATCTGGGTGCGCAAGATGCCGAAGAAAAAGGCCGATGAAATTGCCATGCACTTTCTGGAACGGGTCAAGATCCCCGAGCAGGCGCACAAGTATCCGGGGCAGCTATCGGGCGGGCAGCAACAGCGCGTGGCGATCGCCCGCTCGCTGTGCATGAGCCCGAAGATCATGCTGTTCGACGAACCGACCTCCGCGCTCGATCCCGAGATGATCAAGGAAGTTCTCGACACCATGGTGGGCCTTGCCGAGGAAGGCATGACCATGCTCGTCGTAACCCACGAAATGGGTTTTGCCCGCCAGGTCGCGAACCGGGTCATCTTCATGGACCAGGGCCAGATCGTCGAGCAAAATGCCCCGGCGGAATTCTTCGACAATCCGCAGCACGAGCGCACCAAGCTGTTCCTGAGCCAGATCCTGCACTGACGCCGGGTTGCCTTTGTCAAAACGAGACCCGCCCGGCTCTGCCGGGCGGGTTTTGTGTTTTCCGGATGTGTGCCCCTGTCGGCCATGAGGGGAAATTCTGCCGGCGCCGCAAGACGGGACGCCTCAGCACCATGGCTGCCCTTTTTCCGCACGCGGCCTTGCCAGGCCCTCCGAGACGAGTATCGAGCCCAGCGAGCGGCCACCACGCGACACAATCCGCAGATTGCGGCGACCCGCATCCCCTGACTGACCGTCGACGGCCGCGAGCTCGAAGGCTCCGGCGTTCAGCAAATCGCGGAGGCGAACAATCGCTGCAAATCCCTTGTCACGCTCGTTCTGGCATTTGGCCTTCTCCGTTTCCGGGGCGATAATGTCAGCGAGCACGACCTTCGTCTTCCGGTGCCAGAAGGTGTTTCCCGTAGCCACACAGTTGTCGAGGCCGGACGTGCCGCAGAAATAAAAGGTGCCCGAAAATCCGCGCCCTACCAGCGCGTCCTCTTCCAGGCGCGCGTTGGGGACCGGTTGTCTTGCTGCCGACGAGCCGACCGCCGCCGGTGGTTTCGGAGCTTCGCTACGTCCGGCAGCGGAATTGGCCCTCGGCGTCGATGGCCTCGCCTCCGGCGCCGGGCGGCTTGCCGCCTTGGGCAGATAGTTCGCGACCAGCTTCGGCAAGTGCCCGCGATTGTCGTATGCGGCGATGCCACCAGCCACCACAATCAGGGCCCCGAGCCAGGGCCAGATACTACCTGCGGACTGCTTGCGTGAAGACTTGCGGCGCTTGCGTGGTGCGCGCCTCGTTGCTGCGGAACTGGCCATTCGGATACCTCGTCTGCCGACATTATCGTTGCCAAGAGTTTCTGAAAGGTTGGCAAACAGACTGCCCTACGAGCCTTATGCGTTTCGCCGCCGCACCTCCAACGTAGTCGAGCAGGTAACCAGCATGGTCAACGATAGCGTTGGCGACCCCTGCAGGACTCGAACCTGCGACAACCTGCTTAGAAGGCAGGTGCTCTATCCAGCTGAGCTAAGGGGCCTGAAGCTGCATCGTCCGTTATAGATGGCGAAGATGACATCCGTTGCCAAGGTGATCCGGAAAATGCGGATCAGTGCGTCCAGGGTTGAAGGCGGCTATACTTGAAATTATCCGTATAGGACACGACCTGACGGTTTGCTTCCTTCGGCAGGATAACGCGATAGTCGATGCCGTTGCGCTGCGCATAGGCCTCGGCTTGCTCAAGCGTCTCGAAAGTCAGCTTCAATTGCTGGCGCGTATCTACGGAACTCGTATAGCCCATCACGGGATCGATTGTGCGGGGCGCTGCCTGATCGAATTCTAGCAGCCAGATATTGGTCTTGGCCTTGCCCGACTGCATAGCGGTCTTTGCGGGGCGGTAAATCTTGGCGGACATGTCGCATCGAACTCCAAAGGACAAGCGAAGGGAGGCCGTCCCTTCCCATGATGATCGTGATACCAGCCGCAACGATCCCCGCGGCCAGATCAAATGGTCGGAGTGGAGAGATTCGAACTCCCGACCCTCTGGTCCCAAACCAGATGCGCTACCAGGCTGCGCTACACTCCGTTCCAGCAATCACAGCCGGAATACACGGTTCACCCTTCAGCCGCAACTGCTAAAATCCGGTTTCAGCTACAGAATGAACGGAAAAAATCCAGCTATTTCAATAGAGCCGCAGGCGGCTCGGCAATAATGCGCGCGCCCGGCACAATGCCGAGTTCCCGCGAGCGGCCACCATTGATTTCAAGCACATAGCGGACGGGTCCGCCGGACGAGATGATGTTCTCCGAGAAGGGCTCAGCCCTTTCCTCTATCCGGATCACGATGCCCTTGGCATCGATGAACAGCATATCGAGAGGAAGCGGCGTGTTCTTCATCCACATCAGTACGGTGCGCTCGGCGCCGAAATCGAAGATCATGCCGGCATCGGCGCCGAGATCTTCGCGATACATCAGCCCATGTTCACGCTGGTCGGGGCTCACAGCCCATTCCACCGCGAATTCATGCGCATTTCCGTTCGGCATCTCGATGCGCAATGGAGCCTCCGCGAATCGGATATCCCCGGCCGCGCCCGCGGCCACCGGCACCAACAAAAAAAGCGCCATGAAAGCGCTTTTCAAGACCTCTGCCATCATAATCGACACCTCAATGGGAGCGGCTGGCCGGGCCCGGATTGTCAGGGTGGATCTCTGCGGCCATCAGCCCCTTGTCGCCATCTCCAAAACGCACCAGTACCGTCTGTCCCGGGCGCAATTCGGTGAGGCCGAAGCGGCGCAACGTTTCCATATGAACAAAGATATCCTCCGTCCCCTCGCCTCGAGTGAGAAAGCCGAAACCCTTGGTGCGATTGAACCACTTGACCAGCGCCCGTTCGAGCCCGCTTGTCGCCGTAACCTGGACGTGGGTTCGCACCGGCGGCATCTGCGAAGGATGAATGGCCGTCGACTGGTCCATGGAGAGAATACGGAATGCCTGATAGCCGCGATCGCGCTTTTGAATCAGCGCCACGATACGCGTTCCTTCGAGAATGGTCTGGTAACCGTCGCGGCGCAGGCAGGTGACGTGCAGCAGCACATCCTGCATACCGTTGTCCGGGATGATAAATCCGAAGCCCTTGGCGACATCGAACCACTTCACGACACCGGTTATCTCGATCAAGTCGACGGCTTCGCCGGACAGATCCTCGAAACCAGCAAGCCCTTTCGATGATATCCTGTCCGCCATTTCCTCAAGCCCCTCGAAAACGCGTCACACTGTAGGTTAACTGATTCTTGACGAACAGATTAACATTCGGGTCGCGGTGACGCGCAAGTCCCTGTTTGAAATATACCCAGTTCCTTTTTTGCCTTTTCATCCTTGCTCGAAGCTGTCGTCTGTTCCATATCCAGACAATAAACAGGAGGACATCATGCGCTATCTTCACACCATGGTGCGCGTCAAAGATCTGAACGCATCGCTCGATTTCTACTGCCGCATATTCGGCCTGACCGAGATCAGGCGCATGGAGAATGAAAAGGGCCGCTTCACCCTTGTCTTCCTCGCCGCAGCCGATGATCTCGACGCTGCGCGCGCCAACAAGGCACCCTGCATCGAGCTCACCTATAACTGGGACACCGAAGACTATACAGGAGGCCGCAATTTCGGTCACCTGGCTTATGAGGTCGATGATATCTACGCGATCTGCCAGAGACTGATGGACAACGGCGTGACCATCAACCGCCCGCCGCGCGACGGGCACATGGCCTTCGTGCGCTCGCCGGACGGGATTTCTATCGAGATCCTGCAAAAGGGCGAAAGCCTGGCGCCTGCCGAACCCTGGCTCTCGATGCCGAATACCGGCGCCTGGTAAGATCCCCTACCCGCCTCGCGCAAGATTGACGGCGTAATCTCCCCGCAATGAAAGGTCCGCCGATGCTGGCGGGCCGGGCGCATCGGTAGGCCCGCCTCCCACAGGAGGCCGGCGATCCCCGCCCAGCCAAGATCCGACGCGGGGTTCATCCGGTGGCAAACAAGCCTGACATTTCCACGAATCGCGGGACCGGCATCCGCGCCATCATCGGCGGCGCCTGCCTGCTTTCCCTTCAAGCCTGCGCGACGACACCCGACGACCGTGCCGCAATCGGCGACGCCGTCCCCGAACTGGCCATGAATTCCGCGACAGCCCAACGCAAGCCCGCCCGCAAACCGGGCGCCACCGGCTATTCCGATCCGGTGGTTGTCAATGTGGCGGATGCACCCGCCACTGCGAGCGCCACTGCCGCGCCGCCTCTGCAAACGGCGGCGGACGCCGGTCCCGGCGACCTCGTCATGCAGCCGACCGCGATCAATGCGGGCCGGTCGAGCATCTTTGCCCCGCAGCAGACCGGCGCCACAGTCGACGTCGCGGCAGCCTCCACCAACACATCCGCCAGCATCGTACCCGCGGAAATGCCCACACGGCGCGTCAGCCCCATGAGCAGCAGCCTGTTCAGCGCCCCGCAACCGGTCTCCTATCAGGAGGAGGCTCTGCCAGTGGAAGCCGTCTCCGCCGATCCGCGACAGCAGGACGTAACCACCAACGAAGCGCCCAGCGAGACCGCGCCCAGCGCGGAAGATACACTTCCGCCATACCCGGCGACCGACGCCGTCGAGAATGACGCCGCGCCGAAAACGAAGAAGAGGTTCCCGACACTCGCCCGGTTGCTCGGAAGAATCGCAAACTAGCACCGATCGACATTCGTGGTCTTTCCCACGGGAGCACCGGAAGGCGCATTTTCACGGTGCCCCTGCCTGCCCCTCGACTGGTTCCGGTCCCGGAAACCTCTCGTGAACAGATTCCACAAATAGCAATAAGTCATTGTTTTTGGCGTATATTTTCCAAAGACGGCGAAGCGGTTCACTTCTGTCATTTTTTTGTAGGAAAATGAAAAATGGCGCTTGCGGGTTTCAAGGTGCCTGACTATAAGGGCGCCACGGAGCGCACGCGCCCTTCGTCTATCGGTTAGGACACCAGATTTTCATTCTGGGAAGAGGGGTTCGACTCCCCTAGGGCGTGCCACTCCTTTCTTCCTTTTTTTTGCGGACGGCATCTCGCCAAATCGCCCTGAGCCCGGGCGTTAAAATCGCCGTGCCCGGCGTGATCCCGATGCCTGGTGGCGTTCATTTGGACCTTTTCACAATCCAGCTCTTTTTGGAATTAGAATGAAAAAACAGCAAGATTCCGCTTGCGGGTTTCAAGGTGCCTGACTATAAGGGCGCCACGGAGCGCACGCGCCCTTCGTCTATCGGTTAGGACACCAGATTTTCATTCTGGGAAGAGGGGTTCGACTCCCCTAGGGCGTGCCACCTTCCCCCCCAAGAAAGATAATAGAGACGCTTCTTACAACGCCCTTGCTGCGTCGAAGACACGCATCTGCACGCGGCGGCTGCCCTGCCAGTGGTCCGCGCTCAGAGATCCGGCGACGTGGATCTGGTTTCCCCGCGAGTTGAGCAGAAAATCGCCGAGTGGCGTTTCGGCGGCACGAAAGGCGATGCCCTCCAGGCGTGCGCCGTCCGACGCCTCGAGGGTGATCTTGACGTGGGTCGTGCCGACGGGCCGAGAATCGCGCAGCCGGTGGGCGGGAATCGCGAAACACGGCTGCGGATGACCCGAACCATAAGGACCTGCGGTCTCCAACTGGTCGATGAGAGCGATCGTCGCTCCCGAGGCTCCCAGAGCACCGTCAATCTTCAGCGTCCGGTTGGCGGCAAGCGCCGAGACCTGGGTGGCCGAGGCCTCGTCGAAGAAGGCTCGCAGGCGGCCGAGATTGCCGCGCTCGACCGTCAGGCCGGCCGCCATGGCGTGACCGCCGCCCTTGAGCAGCAGGCCGGCATCGACGGCGGCGCGCACCATGCGTCCGAGATCGAAGCCGTTGATCGAGCGCCCTGAGCCGGTGCCCTTGCCCGACGGATCGAAGGCGATCGCGAAGGCGGGACGCTTGAATTTTTCCTTCAGACGCGCCGCGAGCAAGCCCACGATACCGGGATGCCAGTTCTCGCGGGCGGTCACGATGACCGATGCCCCCTCGCCGTCACCATATTCTGCAAGCGCCTCCGCCTCGGCCTCGGCCAGCATCACCGCCTCCATCGCCTGGCGTTCGCGGTTAAGCTCATCGAGCTTCACCGCGATCTGATCGGCCTCGGCGGCATCATCGAGCGTCAACAGGCGACTTCCGAGCGCGGCGTCGCCAATCCGTCCGCCGGCATTGATTCTCGGGCCGACGAGAAAACCGAAATGATAGGGTGTCACCGGCCCGCCGATCCCGGCGACACGCAGCAGAGCGGCAAGCCCGGCATTGTTCTGGTGACGCGCGGCAATCAGCCCCTTGACGACATAGGCCCGGTTCAGACCCTTCAACGGCACGACATCGCAGACGGTGGCGAGCGCCACAAGATCGAGCCATGCCAGCAAATCGAGCGACGCCACGCCGCCATTTCCCTCCTGCCGAAGAATCCTGAGCGTCGCAACAAGAACCAGAAAGACCACGCCCGCCGCGCAGAGGTGTCCCTGCCCTGACAGATCGTCCTCGCGGTTGGGGTTGACCAGCGCATGACATGGCGGCATCTCGTGCCCCATCTGGTGGTGGTCGATCACCAGTACATCAATGTTGCGCGCACGCGCGGCTTCGAGGGCGTCAAAGCTGGTCGAACCGCAGTCCGCTGTCACGATCAGCTGGGCACCCTTGTCGATCAGCTGGCCAATGGCAGTCGGATTGGGGCCATAGCCCTCGAATATGCGATCGGGAATATAGATCTCCGCGGTCACACCGAAATGGGTCAGGAAACGGTAGAGAAGTGCTGAAGAGGCCGCGCCATCGACGTCGTAGTCACCGAAGATCGCGAGCCGTTCGCCCGATTTGACCGCCCGGGCGAGACGCGCCGCCAATTTCTCGCAATCGGTCAACGAGGCAGGATCGGGCATCAGAGTCCGAATCGTGGGATCGAGGAAACCTGGCGCTTCGTCCACACCCACGCCGCGACCGGCGAGAACCCGCGCGATGAGGTCCGGCAGGCCGTGAAGTTGCGAGATCGCAAGCGCTCTGTTCTGCCCGGCCTGATCGAGGCGGGAGACCCAGCGCTGTCCGGTAACGGAACTCTCAACGCCCAAGAATGCGCGCGGTACGGGATCAACCGGTTCTGTCATGCCATTGCCCATTGTGCCTGTCGTTCCTTCTACAGGCCTACGGCGAAATGACCAGCCCCGATGGTGTCATCACAGCGACGGCCCCGCCGAGCGGAGCCGTGCCGGCCGCCCGTCAGGCGGTTTTCGGCCGCTCGATACGGATCATCTGCGGTTCGCCCACGAGGTACCCTTCGCCTCTGATGGCCGAAACGGCCTTGCGGACGGCATCCTCCATGGTCGCGTGGGTGACGAGAATAATCGTGACCGGCGCATCCGCCGCCGCATGCTGAGAGCGCTGCACGATCGATTCCAGCGAAATACCATTGTCGGCCATCTTCGTCGCGATGCTGGCGAAAACGCCGGTCCGGTCTACGACGGTCAGGCGAATGAAGTAGCCGCCCTCGTGGCTCTGCATCCGGGCCTGCCGGTAGGATTCGAGCAGATGCGCAGGACGTCCGAGTACCGGCACCCGCTGGGCGCCGGGGCGGCTCTTGGCGATATCGGTGATGTCGCCAAGAACGGCGGAGGCAGTCGCGTTGCCGCCGGCGCCGGGTCCGACCATCAGAAGTTCGCCGAGAATATCCGATTCCAGTGCCACCGCATTGGTGACGCCGTCGACCTGCGCAATCACTGAATCGAGCGGCACCATCGTCGGATGAACGCGCTGTTCGATACCCGTATCGGTCTTCTGGGCAACGCCCAGGAGTTTGATCCGGTAGCCGAGGTCGGCGGCCGCATGGATATCCTCGATCGAGATATTGGTAATGCCCTCGAGATAGATGTCATCGGCGGCGATCTCGTTACCGAAGGCAAGCGTCGTCATGATAGCCAGCTTGTGAGCGGTGTCATTGCCCTCGATGTCGAAACTCGGATCGGCTTCGGCGTATCCAAGGCGTTGCGCCTCCTTCAGGCAGTCCTCAAAGGAAAGCCCTTCCTTCTCCATGCGGGTCAGGATGTAATTACAGGTGCCGTTCATGATGCCGTAGATACGCGAGAAATTGTTGCCGGTCAGCGACTCGCGCAAGGCCTTGATAACCGGGATGCCCCCGGCCACGGCCGCTTCATAGTTCAGAAGCGCACCTTCCTTTTCCGCCAGTCGCGCCAGTTCGACCCCGTGGCGTGCCAGAAGCGCCTTGTTGGCGGTCACGACGTGAATGCCGCGTGCAAGGGCTGCGCGGACGGAGGTTTCGGCAGAGCCTTCGGCTCCGCCGATCAACTCGACATAGACATCGATATCGGCATTGGCCGCGAGATCCAGCGGGTCGTCGAACCAGGCAATGCCGGTAAGGTCGATGCCACGATCCTTGTCGCGATTGCGCGCGGATACCGCCGTGATCTTGATGGCCCGTCCGCAGGAGACGGCAAGCGCATTGCTGCGTTGTTGAAGGATGCGAACCAGCGAGGCACCGACCGTGCCCAGACCCGCAATGCCAATTCTAAGGGCATCCGCCATATATCAATTTCCCGACATTTACGATTTCATTGAAAGGCGGCCACGAACGGGCCGCCAATGATTAGGATCAGAGTTTATCGCTGAAACGGTAGGAAACCTCAACCTAGCGATGGGCGTTGAGCGGGATCACATTGTGCATCGTGTCGTCCGCGGTCGACAGGAACTTCTTCAGATTGCGCGCCGCCTGACGGATGCGGTGCTCATTCTCGACGAGAGCGATGCGCACATAGTCATCGCCCTGCTCCCCGAAGCCGATGCCGGGAGCAACCGCGATATCGGCCTTTTCGACGAGAAGCTTCGAGAATTCCAGTGAACCGAGCGAGCGGAACTTTTCCGGGATCTTTGCCCAGGCGAACATGGTCGCGGCCGGCGGCGGCACTTCGAAGCCAGCCTTGCCGAAACTCTCGACCAATACGTCGCGGCGGCGCTTGTATATCGAGCGCACCTCTGCAATGTCGGACCCATCGCCGTTCAGTGCAAAGGTGGCCGCCACCTGGATCGGCGTGAAGGCGCCGTAGTCGAGATAGGACTTGACGCGGGCAAGCGCCGCGATCAGCCGCTCGTTGCCGACGGCAAAGCCCATGCGCCAGCCGGGCATGGAGAAGGTCTTCGACATCGAGGTGAATTCGACAGCAACGTCCATGGCGCCGGGCACTTCGAGCACCGACGGCGGCGGCGTGTCGTCGAAGTAGATTTCCGAATAGGCCAGGTCGGACAGCACGATGAGGTCATGCTTTTTGGCGAAGGCGATAACGTCCTTATAGAAGTCAAGGCTGGCGACGCGCGCGGTCGGGTTGGACGGATAGTTGATGATAAGCGCAATCGGTTTCGGGATCGAGTGACGCACGGCGCGCTCAAGCGGAGGAAAGAAGGTTTCATCCGGCTCGATCGGGATCGAGCGGATGACGCCGCCTGTCATCAGGAAGCCAAAGGCGTGGATCGGATAGGTCGGGTTGGGGCAAAGGACCACGTCGCCCGGTGCGGTGATTGCCTGCGCCATATTGGCGAAGCCTTCCTTGGATCCGAGCGTCGCCACGACCTGGGTATCGGGGTTCAGCTTCACGCCGAATCGGCGCGCGTAGTAGGCGGCCTGCGCGCGGCGGAGACCGGGAATGCCCTTGGACGACGAATAGCGATGGGTGCGCGGGTCCTGGACAACTTCACACAGCTTGTCGACGATCGCCTGCGGAGTCGGCAGGTCGGGATTCCCCATGCCCAGGTCGATAATGTCGGCGCCACCGGCTCGCGCGCTTGCTTTCAAACGGTTGACCTGTTCGAAAACATAAGGCGGCAAGCGCCGGACTTTATGAAACTCTTCCATTTCTTACCCCGTGGAACCGCGCGGACCTGGCCGCGGCAGGCGGGTTCGTTCCCTTGTTCCTGACATGTCCCGCAACGAACCGCGAAACCGGGACAGCCTCAATGTAACGGATTGCAGACCGTTACGGCAATTCTTTGTCAATGCGCGGCCCGCTGCCGGGTTAACAAGGAGCGGTACGGGTTGCGTAGGTCGATGCTTTGCGGCCAAATCGCAACAAACGCAAGAGCTATTTGGCTATTTGCGCCTGGGTGTCGATGCCGTGCTCGGCCGCGAGTTTGCGAAGTTCCAACAGCCGGCGCTGGTATTCGGCCTCTGAAATAGCTCCGGAACTGCGAGCCACGCCGAGCTCGGTCAATTGGGCCTGCAGTGCCGCGGCCTCGTCGTTGCCCATCTGGACGTTGGCGGCGGTCAGCGGCTGTGAAAAATCGGGAAAGCCGTCGCGGGACCTGCCCAGGGGCGCCGATTGCCGGGGTGCATTGGTATCGTTGACGGTCACGTCGAGCACAGAGGATTTGGGCTGGGCGGGTGTCGCCTGCTTGTCGGACGAGACGCAGCCCGAAGCTATCGTGAGCACGCCCGCGACACCGCATCCGATCAGAAGACGCATTTTTCCCACCGCCCAAATACCTGCAATCATTCTTCGATCCTGAAACTGGCCACGCCCCCGGCTTGTTGCCGGATTATCTGTCGCACCGCGAAAGCGGGGACAGGTCTTTTGTATTGCTGGAACTTGTAGTCGTTTTCGGGCAGGATGCGCAATTATAAAAGAGGCTTCAAAGGCTCTCTTGGGAGGACTGCTTGAGCAGAGACACCGACAACGGTGAAAGATCCGGTGCCACGGCGCAAGGCTTCGATCCGAAATTGATCGAACCCTATATCGTCAAGGATCCCGAGGCGATGGCGATGAATTTCGCCAAGGCGCTCGAAAACCTCGGCAAGGCCGCATCCACATGGCTTGCGCCGCGCGAGCGAGGCGAGATAGTCGATCCGGTTTCCGAGCCGATGACCGAACTCGTCAAGACGATGTCGAAGGTCGCCGATTACTGGATGGCAGATCCGAAACGCACACTCGAGGCGCAAACCTATCTGCTCGCCGGCGTCTTCGGCATCTGGACACGCACCGTGCAGCGGCTTGCCGGCGAGGAAACTGAAAACAGCGAATCGCCGCCGGCCGACAAGCGATTCTCGGATGAGGACTGGCAACGCAACCCCTTCTTCGACTTCCTGCGTCAGGTCTATCTCGTGGCATCCGAATGGGCGGAGAAATTGGTCACCGACGCCGAGGGGCTCGATGAACACACTCGCCACAAGGCCGCGTTTTATGTCAGGCAGATCACGGCGGCGCTTTCGCCCGCCAACTTCGTCGTCACCAATCCGCAACTCTATCGCGAGACGGTCGCAAGCCATGGCGCCAACCTCGTGCGCGGCATGAAGATGCTGGCGGAAGACATTGCCGCCGGCGGAGGCGACCTGCGGCTTCGCCATACCGATTACAGCAAGTTCGCCGTCGGCGAGAACATGGCGGTCACGCCGGGCAAGGTGATTGCGCGGAACGAAATCTGCGAAGTGCTTCAATACGAGCCGTCAACGGATACGGTGCTGAAACGGCCGCTCCTGATCGTTCCGCCATGGATCAACAAGTTCTACATTCTCGATCTCAACCCGCAGAAATCCTTTATCAACTGGTGCGTCTCCCAGGGGCATACGGTCTTCGTCATCTCCTGGGTCAATCCCGACGAGCGCCATGCAGCCAAGGACTGGGAGGCCTATATCCGCGAAGGGGTCGATTTCGCGCTCGAGACGGTGGAAAAGGCAACCGACGAGAGGCAAGTCAACGCGATCGGCTACTGCGTCGGCGGCACGCTGCTGGCCGCAGCGCTCGCCCTGCACGCCCAGCAAGGCAACAAACGCATCGCCAGCGCCACGCTCTTCACAACCCAGGTGGATTTCACCTATGCCGGCGACCTCAAGGTGTTCGTCGATGAAGATCAGATCGGGGCGATGGAGGAGCGGATGAAGTCGAGCGGGTATCTCGACGGCTCGAAGATGGCGGCCGCCTTCAACATGCTGCGTGCCTCGGAGCTGATCTGGCCCTATGTCGTCAAGAACTACCTGAAGGGCGAGGATCCGATGCCCTTTGACCTGCTCTACTGGAATTCAGACTCTACTCGAATGGCTGCCGCGAACCATTCGTTTTATCTGCGAAATTGCTATCTCAACAACAATCTCAGTCAAGGCAAGATGGAGATCGCCGGCAAGAGGCTCTCTCTCAAGGACGTGAAAATCCCCATCTACAATCTGGCGACCCGCGAGGATCACATTGCGCCGGCGAAATCCGTTTTCGTTGGGAGTTCGCTCTTCGGCGGGCCGGTCAAGTTCGTGCTCAGCGGTTCCGGGCATATCGCCGGTGTCGTCAATCCACCCGATAAACAAAAGTACCAGTACTGGACTAATGGCGCGGTCAAGGGCAGTTACGAAGACTGGGTCGCCGGCGCCAAGGAGACGCCCGGTTCCTGGTGGCCGCATTGGCAAGCCTGGATCGAGGAACTCGAAAGCGAGCGCGTCCCTGCCCGCAAGCCGGGCGGGGGCGCGCTGAACGCGATCGCCGATGCGCCGGGCTCCTATGTGCTGGAGCGGGTCTGACACAAGAGACCATGAGGTTCGACCCGCCACTCGTTCCCGCACGGCTGATCCGCCGCTACAAGCGCTTCCTGTTCGATGCGGTCCTGGAAACCGGCGAGGAAATCACCGGCTTTTGCCCGAATACCGGTTCGATGCTGGGACTACAGGCTCCGGGCTCGCGCATCTGGCTCTCCGAGCATGACAGCCCCAACCGCAAGTACCGCCATGCCTTCGAACTGATCGAGGCCGACGGCACCGTCGTCGGCGTGCATGCCGCGCTGGCCAACCGATTGGCGGAAGAGGCGATCCGCGCCGGCCTCGTCGGCGACCTCGGCGACTACTCCATCATCCGCCGCGAGCAGCGATACGGACGCAACTCCCGTATCGACCTGCTTCTCAGCTCTGCCGGGCTCCCAGATGCCTATGTCGAAGTCAAGAACGTCCATTTCACCCGCACATCCGGCCTTGCCGAGTTTCCCGATACGGTGACGGCCCGAGGCGCCAAGCATCTGCATGAGCTTGCCGATATGGCAGATGCGGGCCATCGCGCCATCATGATTTTCCTCATCCAGCGCGGCGACTGCGAACGCTTCCGGCTCTCCGGCGATCTCGATCCGGTCTATGCGGCCGCCTTTGGCGCGGCTATTCAGCGCGGCGTCGAAGCCTACGCGGTGAATTGCCGGGTTTCGGCAGATGAAATCGCGCCGATAGGGCTCATCGCGATAGACGAACCCGGGCTCGCTGCATTATGTACGGTATGAATACCGAAAATACCCAGGACCGAAAGCGGACGAATGGTGAACTATATCGATGCGGCTACCGCCCCGCTGAAAAATACCGGTGCGATCAGGCTGTACGGGCCAGAAGCCTTTGAGGGCATGCGCAGGGCATCGCAACTGACGGCGCGCTGCCTTGATGAACTGGCCTCGATGGTGACGCCGGGTCTGACGACCGACGCGATCGACCGTTTCGTCTTCGAATACGGCATGGACAACGGCGCGCTGCCGGCAACGCTGAACTATCGCGGCTACACGAAGTCCTGCTGCACCTCGATCAACCACGTCGTCTGTCACGGTATTCCGAACGATAAGCCGCTGCGCGAAGGAGACATCGTCAATATCGACGTCACCTATGTGCTCGACGGCTGGCATGGCGATTCGAGTCGGATGTACCCAGTCGGAGAGATCAAGCGGGCGGCGGAACGGCTTCTCGAAGTCACCTATGAATGCCTGATGCGCGGGATCGCGGCTGTTCGCCCGGGCGCCCGCACTGGAGCGATAGGCGAAGCGATCCAGACCTATGCCGAGGCCGAACGCTGTTCGGTCGTGCGCGATTTCTGCGGTCACGGCATCGGCCGACTGTTCCACGATTCGCCCAATATCCTCCACTATGGGCGCGCAGATGAAGGCCCGGAACTGCGCGAGGGCATGATCTTCACCATCGAGCCGATGATCAATCTCGGCCGGCCGCATGTGAAAGTCCTTGGCGATGGCTGGACCGCGGTAACGCGCGACCGCTCGCTGACGGCGCAATACGAGCACGCCGTCGGCGTGACGGCGACCGGCTGCGAGGTCTTCACCCTTTCACCCGCCGGCCTCGACCGGCCCGGACTGCCACCCTTGCGAGGCTGATCCATGGCAAAGCCCCCTTCCCTTTTTCCGCAAGACGATGAGGACGATCCGGCCCTCGAGTTGAGCAGAAAAGAGATGGAGGATAGCCGGCAGCTAGGCGACGAGCGCGGCTTCTTTGCCGAGCAGACAACGAAATCGCGAGCGATCGGCAATCAGACGCTATCAGTCGCGTCTTCCGATGCCGGCGAGGCACATTATCACGGTCATCGCGACCGGCTCAGGGCCCGCTTTCGCGACGGCGGCGATGCGGCGCTTGCCGATTATGAAGTCCTCGAACTTCTCTTGTTCCGGCTCATTCCCCGCCGCGACACCAAGCCGATCGCCAAAGCGCTGCTTTCCCGTTTCGGTACGCTCGCAGGCGTGCTCGGCGCGCCACCCGCCTTGCTGCAGGAGGTAAAGGGTGTCGGAGAAGCCGTGGCACTCGATCTCAAGCTGGTCGCCACCGTCGCCCAGCGGATGCTGAAAAGCGAGTTGCGCGACAAGCACGTCCTGTCTTCATGGTCGTCTGTGATCGACTATTGCCACGCGGCCATGGCCTATGAAACGAGGGAACAATTCCGCATCCTGTTCCTCGACAAGCGCAACGCACTGATCGCCGACGAGGTGCAGGGACGCGGCACGGTCGATCATACGCCCGTCTATCCGCGCGAGGTGGTCAAGCGCGCTCTCGAGCTTTCAGCAACCGCAATCATCCTCGTCCATAACCATCCCTCCGGAGATCCGACACCGTCGCGCGCCGATATCGATATGACGAGAATGATCGTCGACACGGCAAAGCCACTCGGCATCATGGTCCACGATCACATCATCATCGGCAAGGACGGCCACGCGAGCCTCAAGGGTTTGCGGTTGATCTGAGGCGCGATGCTTCCTCGCTCGCCAGCGTCATGCCGCCAGTGGAAAGACGGCGTTGATCTGTCCGGTCCCGGACGAGGTAAAATAGTCGGTGAGGATTTCCGCCTTTCCGCCGTAGGCGCCGCCGCCCAGCAGACCGAACAGCATGGCGGTGTCATGCATGAATCCTTCGCCGTGGCAGACGGTCGAATAGAGCGGCAGCATCTTGATGAATTCCTCGTTGCGCCCATCCTTCCACAGGTCGACGACCCTCAGGTCAACCTGGCGATAGAACTCGTCGGAAATGGTGTGAATACCGGCCGGCGCTTCGTTGCTGTTGTGAATGCGATGGGAAAGCGAGCCGCTCGCGAGCACAGCTACATTGAGATCACTTTCCTCGATTGCCTGGCGCACGGCCTGCCCGATCCTGATGCTGTCCGTCATCTCGTGCCAGGGGCACCAGGCGGCGATTGACAGGATCTTCATGCGCCCTACCGGATTGATGTAGCGCATCAGTACGAGCGTGCCGTATTCGAGATCTAGCGTCGCCACGTGATGGGACATCATACGGACACCCATCTCGCCTGCAATGCGGGCGATCTCGTCCCCGAGTTCCGGGCGTCCGTCGTACTCGTATTCGAGGTTCTGGATGAAATGCGGAAACTCGTTGCTGGTATAGACGCCCTTATAATGATCCTGGGCATTGATGTGATAGGCGGTATTGACCAGCCAATGGGTGTCGAACACGACAATTGTGTCGACGCCTGCCGCTTCGCAGCGCCTGCCGATCTCCTTCAGCCCGTCGATTGCCGCCTGCCGACAGCCGAAATGAGGCCCTGGCGTCTCTGACAAGAACATCGACGGGACATGCGTGATCTTTGCGGCTAGCAATATCTTGCCCATGGCACTCCTCCATTCACGGGTGCGATCGTCTCCTCGGTGGAAAAACGCTAGCGGGCAAAAATTCCTGTGCCATTGATCCAGGTCAATTACTGCACATGTTAAATAGATTCCGCAATGATCCGGACCGCGTTGAAGGCGCGGAAATCGAACGGCCATCACAACGGGAGCTTTCCGTACCAACAAAAAGGCCGCCCGTAGGCGGCCTTTTCCAATGCTGTCTTGTTGACGTGCGCCTTATTCGGCGTCGCCTTCAGCGGCTTTCTTCTTCGGAGCAGCCTTCTTCTTCGGCGCTGCGGCTTCTTCGCCTTCCGCGGCGTCCTCAGCCTTGGCGGCGGCCTTCTTCTTCGGAGCAGCCTTCTTTGCCGGCTTGTCGCCTTCTTCGGCTTCGTCGTCGGCCAGCAGCTCTTCCTTCGTCACGGTCTTGTCGGTGACGTCGATCTCGGTCAACAGCTGATCGACGACCTTTTCTTCAAAGATCGGGGCGCGCAGCGAAGCAGAAGCGCCGGGGGTGTTGCGGAAGAAATCGAGGATCTGCTTTTCCTGGCCCGGGAACTGCTGGAGCTGCGCATAAAGGGCGCGCTGCATTTCTTCCTCGGTCACATCGACGCCGGACTTCTCGCCGATTTCGGAGAGAACGAGGCCGAGACGGACGCGGCGCTCGGCGAGCGCGCGATATTCGTTGCGAGCCTCTTCTTCCGTCGTGTCTTCATCCTCGAAGGTCTTGCCGGACTGGGCGAGATCGGTGTTGATCTGGCGCCAGATGTTCTCGAACTCGGCGTCGACGAGCTTGGACGGAGTTTCGAACTTGTACATCTCATCAAGCTGGTCGAGGATCTGACGCTTGACCTTCTGGCGGGTGACCGAGCCGAACTGGCTTTCGATCTGGCCGCGAACGATTTCCTTCAGGCGGTCGATCGATTCAACGCCGAGCTTGGATGCCAAGTCGTCGTTGATCTCGACCTCGGTGGGTGCTGCGACGTCCTTGACGGTGACGTCGAAAGTGGCTTCCTTGCCGGCGAGGTTCTTGGCCGGATAGTCTTCCGGGAAGGTCACGGTGATGGTCTTTTCATCGCCAGCCTTGACGCCGACCAACTGGTCTTCGAAGCCGGGAATGAAGCGGTTCGAACCGAGGACCAGTTCGGCGTCGCTGTCGGTGCCGCCGTCGAAGGCAACGCCGTCAACCTTGCCGACGTAATCCATGGTGATGCGGTCGCCGTTGGCTGCCTTGCCCTTCTTGGTCTCATAAGAGCGGGCGCTTTCGGCAATCTTCAGAATCTGTTCGTTGACCTCGTCATCGCCGATCTCGACGACCTCGCGCACGACCTTGATACCGGAAACCGGCTTCAGCTCGATAGCCGGGATGATTTCATAGGACAGGGTGAACTCGAAATCAGCCTCGGCGCTGAGGATCTTGTCAGCTTCGGCCTCGTCCTCGGTCATCGCCACTTCCGGCTGGGTGGCGGACTTTTCGCCGCGCTCGGAAAGAATCGCATTCGGCTTTTCACGAACGATCTCGTTGACAAGTTCGGCCATGATCGACTTGCCATACATCTTCTTCAGATGCGCGACCGGCACCTTGCCGGGACGGAAGCCGTTGATACGGACCTTGTCCTTGGCTTCGGCCAGGCGCTCGTTCATGCGAGCTTCCATGTCCTTGGCCGGGATGACGACCTTGATTTCGCGCTTCAGCCCTTCAGCGAGCGTTTCGATAACCTGCATGTTCTTACCTTCATGTCGTGGCGGCCGTGCTCGGACAGCCGTTGGTTTCATTGAGCACGACGCCGGAATTCTTCTTTCCCGGGCGTGGCTGTTACGCAAACTTCAAGCATTTTGCCAGGCAAAATGGCGCAAAGGGCGACAGGATCGGAAGTAATTCCGTCTCCCAGCATCCCGCGCGGCAATCCTGGTGCGGGTAGAGAGACTTGAACTCCCACGCCTTGCGGCACCAGAACCTAAATCTGGCGTGTCTACCAATTTCACCATACCCGCGTCCAAAGAACCGCATGCTGCCTTCGCGCATGGCCCCTCCGGAGCGCGCGTCTCTATATCACCCGTTTCCGCGCGCGCAAAGGAAAAATGACGGGGCTGCTCCGGCATTCAGTAGAGCGGTTCCTCATAGACGGGCTGGCCGTCTACCAGCAGGCGGCGGATCTGGGCCGATCCGCTGGCACCAACCCTCGCGACGACCGCCATCTTTTCCATGTTGCGGGCTTCCTCAAGCGCCATGCCCGCCCCTTCCGGGACATAGAAACGCTCGATCCCATAGTCCACCCGAAGATTGTAACCCCCGCCAGAGGCTGAGTGATCGAAGCGAAAGCGTTTGGTGCGCAGGATTGTGCTACCCTCTTGGGGCGCGAGACCGCCGAACGAGGCCTCAGCGACCGCCCAGTAGCCATCCGCTCCAGGCTTCAGCCGCACCGACATCGTCACCCAGGCGGGCTCCTTGGGCCGCTCCCCGACGATCGATGTGTCGGGAATGGCCGACACATCATAGGAAAGCACGACATAGTCCCCGCGCAGCAGATCGCGCGGATCAACAGGCACCGTTTTCAGGACAACCTCGGTGCCCGACCGCAGGATATTCGCGCGTCTTTCGAGCGAATAGGCAAGCACTCCGGTCAGCAAAAGCGACACGCCGACGGCAATCGCCAGGTAGCGCAGCAGCGACGAATTCGAACTGGATTGGCTCATGGACCCGCCTCCGAAATCTTGCGCGCGAAGAGCTTTTCCATGCGGACGACGATAAAGGCCAGAATGGCGACCACGAGGCCGGACAAAAGGAAGAAGCCGGAGGTTCCGAGCATGGAATCGATCGTCACGAAGGAGAGATAGAGAACCTCGGCGGCAAAAGCCACGTAGGCGAGATAGCGCACGGCCCCGTTGTCGCGTCCATCAAGTGCCAGAGCCAGGAGAGTAAAGCCGATGGTCGCGGAAGCCACCAGCGCCAGCCCACGACCTTCGTCATACTCGAAGTGGAGCAAAAAGAGACCGAGAAGCGCCAGTGCACAGGCGTAGAAGGACGGCTCTGCCCCCGTCTTGCGGGCGATCACCGAAACAGGAGAAGCAGTGAGCGTCACAGCCAGGAATGCGAGAGTACCGGCGACCACGAAAAGGACGGCCGTCAAGACCGCTTCGTTCAGGGTATAGAGCCAACCGAGCCAGGTTAGAATGAGGAGATAAATGAAATTTCTGGCCCGGTTCGCGCCGGTCCAGGCAACCAGTGCGGACAGGATTGCCGCCGCGGCCACAGGCGACCATGAATAGAGCCCGTCCCATTGCCATTCGAATTCATCGACCACCGCGAAGAACAGCGCGAAGGAAAGGAAACCGCCGGCAACCGTCAGCACGGCGGAACGGAAAAGTGCGGCAGATACGACAGCCCCTGCGAACCAGAGCAGCATGGCGTCAACGGCATCGCCTGAGAGATGGTAGAGCTGGCCAATCAGCGCAATCGCTCCGCCGAAGCTCATGATACCGAGGAGAAGCAGCGCGGCGCCGAGCCTAGGCGCGCCGCGGGCTATCGCGAAGGCCGCCAGAATGTGAAAGATCCAAATCAGCGCCAGGACGCCAAGGACCTTGACGCCGCGCGGGATGAATTCCCAATTGGCCGCGATCAGGAGCAGGATTGATGCCGATATCAGCACGGCCGCGAGGATCATAAGCGCGCTGCCAACACTGAAGGCGGACCGCCTTGCGTCATACTCGGCAAGCATAGCCTCGACCGAACTCCGGTCGACCAGACCCTTCCCGACCCAGATATCGAAGTCTCTTCTCAACCTGCCGCGATACATCGCCGTTCCTGCTGGCTACAGATGTTATTCCGCCCCCCTGCGCCGCCTTGCCGCATTCCACCCGGGACGAATTATTGGCACTGTGATCCGGCGCAATGGAAAAGACAATGCACCGCTGTACGTTCGCAAACCAAGCATGCAAGAACCGCATACCTTCCATGTTGATATTGCACTGCACAATCGAGAAGACTTCGGCTATAAATACATCATCAGAGATCAGGAATGAAACGCATCAAGCGGACGACTGATCTGGCGAATTTAGCAGAACCGAATTCGGTGCCGCACACTCCTCCTCCCAGTGCTGCACCGATCTGACTGGCGGCACTCCTCCTCCCAGTTGCCAGTCGTTCAAAATGACGCTCACCGGATCTCCTCCCCCGGTGGGCGTTATTTTTTTGCCCGAAGCATCAGATTCCCCTGCGCATTCCTACCGTCGACACCTGAGCCGTTGCGACAACAATGCCCAAAGATGGCGGAAAAAGCGCCATTTCCACACCCGGAGACCATCTCCCTATGCATTGTTCGCATAGGTGGCATACATCATTGTCTCTTCATGTTTTTGCGATGCAACATATATTGAGCCCATGAAATCAAGGGCCGCCCCAAGCAAGGTCGCAGCCCAATTGAAGGAGACATCTTATGCAGATCACCCGTTCGCTGAACAACTGGCGCAAGTATCGTCAGACCGTCATTGAACTCGGTCGCATGTCCGACCGCGAACTCCGCGACCTTGGAATTGGCCGCGAAGACATCCGCCGCGTCGCACGCAATGCGGTTGCCGGCTAATTCAGACTTTCCTTATCACAGGAAGTTTTCAATAGGCCTCCCGTTCGCGGGAGGCCTATTTTATGCGTGCACCACCTCTACGCACATAACATATGAATAAATTTTAGGCTGAGCCGTAATTTTCGGCACAGCCCTGCGCATTTGCATAGCAGTCGCCTGTTTTTTGCACTGCACAACCTTGTTAAACGCGCGTATAAGAGAGCCAATCGCTGATGCGGACAAGTCGCAGAGCCAGCGAACAGATTTCATCCGAGGAAACGACCATGAACCCGCTCCGTATTGCAAAGAACTGGATCAGCTACCGCCGCACCGTCGCCGAACTGGGCAACCTGTCGAACCAGGCCCTGTCCGACATCGGCATCACCCGCTACGACATCCGCAACATCGCTGCGCGCTCCTTTCGTTAAGCGCCGCGGCTGACGCCTTGCTTCGGACTATTCGCCCGAATACGCAAGGTGGAGAGTTGAGCGAGCCGAACGGCACCTCAGGGTGCCGTTTTTGATTCGCGGACGATTGGAACCGCGACCGGCGCGTGATAAGCAGCCGACCATGACAAAGACAGATACCCTTTCCCCCATCCACATCATCGGCGGCGGCCTTGCCGGCTCGGAAGCCGCCTGGCAGGCGGCGCAGGCCGGCGTGCCCGTCGTGCTCCACGAGATGCGCGGCGTCAAAGGTACCGACGCCCACAAATCGGACAGTCTCGCCGAACTCGTTTGCTCGAACTCTTTCCGGTCGGACGATGCGACGGCAAATGCCGTAGGTGTCATCCATGCCGAGATGCGGCTTGCCGGTTCGCTGATCATGGCCTGCGCCGACGAGCACCAGGTCCCGGCCGGCGGCGCGCTGGCGGTTGACCGAGACGGCTTCTCCAAGGCGGTCAGCAGAGCCATCGAGAACCATCCATTGATCTCGGTGGTTCGCGAGGAAATGACCGGCCTGCCGCCGAAGGAATGGGATCTCGCCATCATCGCGACCGGTCCCCTGACCTCCCCCGATCTTGCTGCCGCGATCCGTGCCGAAACCGGCGCCGACGCGCTTGCCTTCTTCGACGCCATCGCTCCGATCGTGCATCGCGACAGCATCGACATGAATGTCTGCTGGTATCAGTCGCGTTACGACAAGGTCGGCCCCGGAGGGACCGGCAAGGACTACATCAACTGTCCGCTCGACGAAGAGCAATACAATGCTTTCATCGACGCCCTGATCGCCGGAGATACGATCGGATTCAAGGAATGGGAAGGCACGCCATATTTCGACGGCTGTCTGCCGATCGAGGTCATGGCCGAGCGCGGCCGCGAGACACTGCGCCACGGGCCGATGAAGCCGATGGGCCTGACCAATGCCCACAATCCGACCGTCAAGCCCTATGCGGTCGTGCAGCTGCGCCAGGATAACGCCCTTGGCACGCTCTACAACATGGTCGGTTTCCAGACTAAGCTTCGCTATGGGGCGCAATCGGAAATCTTCCGGATGATCCCCGGCCTCGAACAGGCGGAGTTCGCCCGCCTCGGCGGCCTGCATCGCAACACCTACATCAATTCGCCAGTGTTGCTGGACCGTTCTCTGCAGTTGAAAACGCGTCCTGGTCTCAGGTTTGCCGGCCAGATCACCGGGTGCGAGGGCTATGTCGAAAGCGCATCGATTGGCCTGCTGGCAGGACGTTTCGCCGCCGCCGAACGCAAGGGCGAGCCCCTAAGATTGCCGCCCGACACCACGGCAATGGGGTCGCTGCTCAATCACATCACCGGGGGCCATATCGTCACCGACGAAGAGCCGGCGAAGCGCTCTTTCCAGCCGATGAATATCAACTTCGGCCTGTTCCCGGAACTGGAACCGGGATCGATCGTCAAACCGGAAGGCATCAAGCGCTTCCGCGGCAAGGACAAGACCATCATGAAACGGCAGCTGATAGCTCAGCGCGCCCTTGCCGACTGCAAGCACTGGCTTTCTCGGGATTGACGCCCTAGGCCCCAGGGCCGGCGGCATGCCTCCCTTTTCAGGAGGTCGCCGCCGGTCCCGCGACCATATCGCGATCGCCGTGGCCGATATAGTTTCCAAGCAGCCAGAGAGATACTTCCGCCGCCGCCTCGGCCGACGCGAAGGTGAACTCGCCGTTGTGAAAGGGCGCATCCAAGAACTCGACGGAAAAGCCCTGCCCGCTTGGAAGATCGCGTACGCGAACAGTTCCCGGTTCGATCAGATGACAGGCATAATGGCTGCGCATATTGCGCATGAAGCCCGCCTTGTTGTCGTGCAGCCTGACGAAAACTGCATTGCCATCGGCCGTAACATGGAGATCGCGGATCGCCTCGCCTGGAAAAGCACGACCGAACTCCAGAATGGCAAACCCGGTGTCGTGCAGATTTTCCTGCGTCGTCTGCTTCGTCATGCGGCTCGAAAAAAAGGCGAATACGATGACGAGTGCAAATATCAGTGTCCAAGTGACCAGTGCCACACTTGCCTCCCAATTGCTCCGGTTGGCCCGGCGCGACGATACCAGCTAGCACGCGAGCCTTGCGCGAATTTGACCCGATCAGAACCGCCGCGTGATCGAGGCGCGCAACAAGCGCAATTGGCGCCGCCACTGCGCCGGTCGGATATCCTGGTCAAATATGCGCGCGCCCGCTCTTGTCGCGCCCTCAAGAACAGGCTCGACCAACGCAACGGGAAGGAAGGCCGGGAAGACGGAAGCAGGCGGTCCCTCCTCGCGGCGAGCCTTTTCCAGGTGGTCGCGTCCAAGGCCCGCAAAGGCCTCGATTGCGGCGGATATCCCCGCCCGGTCCACGCCGGCGAGGAAGCTCTCACGGTCGAGGCCGGTAGCGCTGAGGATTTCGAGTGGGATGTAAATCTGACCCCGGGCCCGCGTGATGGGCATCAGCAGGAGAGCGCCGGCGATCGCTTGGGCGACGCCGGCGTGGCCAGCAGCGGTCGCCGAAACCTCGGCCTTGCCAGCATCGAGCACGAGGCTTGCAAGCTGGATCAGCACCGAGGCGGTTTCGCCTGCATAACCCTCAAACATACCGCTGCTTTCCATCGGATCGTCGTAGAGATCGAAAACCCGTGCGTCGATCATGCGAAGCAGCGCTTCGCGCGGCAACCGGAAACGGGACACGGTCTCCAGGACAAGCGCGGCAAGCGGATTGGCCTCACTGGAACCACGGGCCTCGCCATTCAGGAGATCGCGCCAATACTGCAGCCTCACCTCTCCGGGCAATGGTTCGCGCACGAGATCGCGGATGCGGGCGAGTTCCGCATTGAAACCATAAAGCGCGATGAGCCCGGCACGCTTATCCGCCGGCGACAGCAGGCAGGCCAGATACCGATCGCGATCAGTCTCACGCAGGCTGGCAAGACAAATGGTCTCATTATCCGGCAAAACTTGGTTCAAGGCCCGTTCCGCTTCAATCAAACCGCGATCAGCGCCGCAGCGACGGCCCGCTGCTCCGCGAGCATGATATTGTAGGTTCGGACTGCTGCCCCGGTGCTCATCGGATCGCTTGCAATGCCGCGCGCTTTCAATGCCGTTTTCAACTCGGCTGGAATGGGGCGCAATTGCTGCCCCGTTCCGACCAGAAGCACTTCGATATCGGCCGCGTCATCGAGTACGCGCTGGAAGCAGTCAACCGATAGGGGCTCGGCTTCCGTCATTTCCCAACCATAGATCCCTGAAGGCAGCAACAACAGCGAACCGCGATGCGACATGTCGGCAAAACGGAAGCCGCCATTGCCATAGGCATCGATCGGGGCGCGACCGGGAAAATGAGCCTCCCGGATCACGATTCCCTTGTGCGCCGGCGCTTCAGCCATGGCGATCAGGCCTCGACCTTGCCGCTCTGGAGCTTGCCCGAAACTGAAGCCCCGTCCTCATCCTGCTGGAAGCTTTCCGGACGCAGCTTGAAGGCAATGAGAACCGGAGCCGCAATGTAGATCGAAGAGAATGTTCCAACAGCCACACCGAACAGCATAGCGAACGTAAATGAACGAATGACTTCACCGCCGAAAAGATAGAGCGCCCCGAGCGCCAACAACGTCGTCGCCGATGTCAGGACGGTTCGTGACAGCGTCTGGTTAATCGAGGTGTCGATCAGGACATCGAGCGGCATCTTCTTGTAGCGCCTGAGGTTCTCACGCATGCGGTCATAAACGACCACCGTATCGTTCAGCGAATAGCCGACGATCGTCAACAGAGCCGCGATACTGGTAAGATTGAATTCCACTCCGACCAAGACGTACAGCCCGATCGTCAGAATGACGTCATGCAGTGTTGCGATGATCGCGCCGAGTGCAAACTGCCACTCGAAGCGGAACCAGATATAGATCAGGATGGCCGCCAGCGAGGCGAGCACCCCAAGGGTCGCCGATTGCGTCAGCTCGCCGGAAACCGACGGACCGACCACTTCGACCCGGCGGAATTCGTAAGCGTCCTCAAGCTCGCCACGCACCAGCGTGATCGCCGACTGCTCGGCATTCTCGCCGCCATCTTGTGCCTGGATGCGGATCAGTACGCTCGCCGGATCGCCAAAGCCCTGGGCCTGGATTTCCCCAAGATTGAGTTCGCTCAGCCGGGTGCGAATGTCGGCAATGTCCGCATTGCCGCTGCGTGCCTTGACCTCGATGATCGAGCCGCCCTTGAAGTCGATACCGAGATTCATGCCGACCGTCGCAAAGCCGACCATCGAAGCCACGGCGAGCGCGGCCGAGATCGCAAAAGTATACCGGCGGATGCCCATGAACGGGATGTTGGTGCCATCGAAAATACCGGTGCGAACACCCTTCGGCAGATGCTTGGGACGGCTGCGACGTACCCATGCGGCAAACAGCCAGCGGGTCAGCGTGAAGGCGGTGAAGACCGTAGTGATGATACCGATGGCGAGCGTGACGGCGAACCCGCGAACCGGACCGGAGCCCAGGAAAAACAGGATGACGGCGGCAATCAGCGTGGTCAGGTTGGCGTCGACGATGGTAGCCAACGCCTTGGAGAAACCGGTGTCAATCGATTGCACGAGCGGCCGGCCATTCCTGAACTCCTCACGAATACGCTCATATATGAGCACGTTCGCATCCACCGCCATACCGATGGTGAGTACGATACCGGCAATGCCCGGCAGGGTGAGCGTCGACCCAAGGAGCGTCAGCACTGCGATGATCATTGTAACGTTGGCAACGAGGGCGATAACGGCAAGCAATCCGAAAAACCCATAGAAGCCGATCATAAACGCCACGACGAGGCTGGCGCCAATAATGCCTGCGATGACGCCGGCACGGATCGAATCCGCACCGAGGCTCGGACCAACAGTGCGTTCCTCGACAACGGTCAGCGTCGCGGGAAGCGCGCCGGCCCTCAGGAGCACGGCGAGATCGTTGGCGCCCTCGACAGAGAATCCACCGGAAATCTGGCCGGAGCCGCCGACGATCGGTTCGCGGATCACTGGTGCAGAAATCACCTGATCATCGAGAACGATTGCAAAGGCACGACCGACATTCTGCTGGGTCGCCTGCGCGAAGCGCTGTGCGCCCTTGCTGTCAAACCGGAAGGAGACGACGGGTTCGTTGGTCTGCTGATTGAAGCTCGCCTGTGCATCGACGAGGTTTTCACCCGATACCAGGGCACGCTTTTCAATCAGATAAGGCACTGCCGGATCGTCCATGGAGTACAGGACTTCGGCGCTTGCTGGCGGCCGGCCGTTGATCGCCTCGACGGCCGGCATGCTCGTGTCGACCATATGGAAAGAGAGCTTTGCCGTCTGATTGAGCAGCGACTTCAACCGCTGCGGATCGGTGAGGCCTGGAACCTGCACTATGATGCGGTCGTCGCCCTGACGCTGGATCAGCGGCTCGGTATTGCCCAGTTCGTCGACACGTCGACGGACAACCTCGATCGATTGTGTCAGCGCCGATGCCATACGGTAGTTGATGCCGGCATCGGTCAGATTGAAACGCAGCAGGCCGCTCTCGCCTTCCTCCATGGTGATTTCCTGGATGGAACCACCCGTAAGCGTGCCCGCGCTTACGTTTTCGGTCAGCGGCGCGAGCGCCTGCTTGGCTGCATCCAGCTTGTCGGCATCGCTGATGCGAACCTGCACCTGCTGGCCGACGCCGGACAGGCCCGTGTAGCGGATGCCGGCCTCGCGCAACGACGTGCGGATATCTCCGACCGTCGTCTCGAGCCGCTCCTTGACGATATCGGCCTTCTCAATCTTGAGCATGATGTGAGAACCGCCCTGGAGGTCCAGACCGAGTGTTATCTTGCTGGACGGTACCCAGGAGGGAAATGCCTCAAGCTGATTGTCGCTAAAGAAATTGGGTACAGCCACCAGCACGCTCGCCGCAACGGTGAGCCATATCAGGATCGTCTTCCAACGCGAAAAATACAGCATGAAACTCTCTGAACCAGGTTTTCAAATATGGGCCAAAACGGCGGACGGGCTACCGGGCGGCAGCGTCAGGAGGCAGCTTCGGTTTTTACCGGCTCACCCTTGACGCGGACTTCGGCGACGTAAGTGCGCATAACACGGACCTTCACGCCTTCGGCGATTTCCACTTCCAATTCCTTGTCGTCCACGACCTTTACGACCTTACCGACAATGCCACCGCCCATGACCACCTGATCGCCACGACGGATCGAGGAAAGGGTCTCTTCGCGCTTCTTCATCTGCTGGCGCTGGGGCCGGATAAGGAAGAAATACCAGACCACCATGAGGGGGGCGAACAGAAACAGCATCTCGAGGCCGGAGCCGAAACCGCTTGCACCCGGAGCAGTTGCGCCTTGCGCGAAGGCTTGTGTAATAAACATGGAAAACTCCCTAGACAATAAGGCTGGAGGGCAGCCGCTGCCCCCGCATCAGGTTGCCGGAATATAGTGCCGGGCCTCGCGATTGCAACAAAAACAGCGGCCATACGTACCGAATTCACGCCTCTTACCCTTTCGGACCCGAAAAGGCCATGCTACCGCCCTGAAAAAGCGGGTACGGATCAAACAGGACGTCCTTTTGAAGGGAGTATCATGGCCGAGGAACTCAACCATCTCATCCTCGCAGAACTGCGCCGCCTCACCGATGCGGTCGAGCGACTCGCCGGACCGGGCCCGGCGGAAAACGATTGGGATTCGGCAGACTGCTTCGTCTGGTCGCCGGCGCGAAGCCATCTGCAGGCGGTCGCAAAGCCCAACCGCGTTGCGCTGACCCTGATCAGGGGCGTGGATCACGTCCGCGATATCCTGCATGATAATACGCTTCGCTTCGCCGAGGGATTTGCGGCCAACAATGTCTTGCTCTGGGGCGCCCGCGGCATGGGCAAGTCGTCGCTGGTCAAGGCGGTTCACGCCGACATCCGCGCGTCCACGGGCATTTCACTGAAGCTCGTGGAAGTGCATCGCGAGGACATATCGTCATTGCCGGCCTTGCTCGACATCCTGAAGGATGTGGACCACCGGATCATCATCTTCTGCGACGACCTCTCCTTCGACCACGACGACACGGCCTACAAATCCCTGAAAGCCGCCCTTGACGGAGGCATCGAGGGGCGCCCGAACAACGTGCTCTTCTACGCGACCTCGAACCGTCGCCATCTACTGCCCCGCCACATGATGGAAAACGAGCAGTCGACCGCAATCAACCCTTCCGAAGCAGTCGAGGAAAAGGTGTCGCTGTCCGATCGCTTCGGCCTCTGGCTCGGATTCCACAAGTGCAGCCAGGATGACTATCTGACGATGATCGACGGCTATGCCGACTATTTCCGCCTTCCTCTCGACCGTGCGAGCCTCCACGCCCAAGCGCTCGAATGGGCAACCACGCGCGGCGGCAGGTCAGGCCGCGTCGCCTGGCAATACATCCAGGATCTCGCCGGGCGGCTCCGCATCCCGATGGATCGCGCCTGAAACGAAAAAAGGTCCGGAGAACCGGACCTTTTCGTCGCCATCCTGGTACGCAATACCTATTCCAGGAAAGTCATCGGATTGACCGGGGTCGCATCTTTCCGGACCTCGAAATGCAGCATCGGCCGCTTGATATTCCCGCTCATGCCGGAGGTTGCCAGCTGCTGGCCACGCTGGACCTTCTGACCACGCTGAACCTTGAGGCTGTCGGCATGGCCATAGACGGTCACGGTACCATCGTCGTGGCGTACAAGCACCGTGTTGCCGAGCTCCTTGAGGCCGTTGCCGGCATAAATGACGACGCCGTTCTCGGCCGCCTTTACAGGCGTCCCCGAGGGGACGGAGATATCGATGCCGTCATTGCGATTTCCATCGACATTCTCGCCATAGCCGGCGATCACCGCGCCGCGCACCGGCCAACGATATTTGCCGATGCCCGTTGCCTGAGGCGCCACATCCTCGGGATCGGCGGCGGCCGTGACTTCCTTCACCGTCTGGGTGGCGACCGGCGGCTGGTAGGCGGCGGGCGCCTGCGATTTCTTCTCGTCCTTGGCGGAGGGAATGGACGCGGTCTTGACCGGTTCATCGGCAGCAACGCCAGCCGAGGGGATCTTCAACGACTGACCGACGCGGATATTGGCAGCCGTCAGGCCGTTGGCCGACTTCAGCACATCGATCGGCGTGCCCGTGGCCTTGGCGATCTTCGTCAGCGTGTCGCCCGGCTTGACAACATAGGTGGCGCCGGAGCCTGGCTTTCCTTCTCCTGCGGCCGCCTTTCCTGTGGCGGTTGCCGCGACGGGAGCAGATTTGTCACGCATGGTCGTCGCACTTGGCAGAACCGCGACCTTCTGTTCAGGAGCGCGCTGCGGGACGGGCACCTTGCGGTTATCGGCGAGCGGGGCCGGATCTGCAGAAGCCCGCGCGGCACTGCCTGTAGACCAACCGTCGACCGGACGGTTGGTTCCGGTTGTCATCTGATCCGGCGCCATACTCGGTGCGGTTGCCGTTTGGGCGGCCTTCTGTGCCGTCGGGAACGGTTGAGCCATAGCCGCCTGGCGCGCAGGATCCGCGGACGGCGCGGCAAGCTCGGCGCGCTGTACGGATACGGGGGTCGTGGCCATTCGCGCCGCAGACGCGCCGGAAGGCGATGGCTGTGCTGGGAAGGGCTGGCTCATGGCCTGTTGACGGCTTGCGTCGTAAGGTTGGCTGGATGGCTGTGCAGATGCGATATCGGCTGACGGTACCGGCTGCCCACCGGGACCAGGCCCAACCGTTCCTCGCTGCGGTATGGACGCAGTCGTCAACGTATCTTGGGAAAAGACGGAGCTGAATCGCGTCGCATCGGAACTGCAACCACTCGCGACGCTGGCCAACAGCGCCGCGACAACGATACGCGCGATTGGCAGTCCTGATTTCGGCGAAGCACTATTACGCATGACCCGACCCACATATTACTCATTTACACGTGGGATTATTAAAGCGCGTTAGTGTTACCGGGCAGTTAATCGGCCGGATTCGCCGTGAACAATTTCGAGAACCGTCACATACGTGCTCAAGCGGACCCAGCGGAAGCGGCGGCTTCAAAGGTACGACGCGATCTTCGGAACCAGGGCCAGATAGGGAACCTCGAAGAGGTCTTCCCGTTCGAAGCGGCTGCCAGTCTTGGTCAGACGGACCATCATGCAGGTGTTCTCGTCCACCATAATCGGGGCAAGCAGCACGCCGCCAGATACCAGTTGCTCGGCATAGAAGCGCGGCATGGCCGGGAAGGCCGCAGTCGCGAGAATGCGATCGAACGTCCCCTCGCCCGGCAATCCATTGCTGCCGTCGGCCTGACGAAGGACGACGTTGCGGATGCCGAGATAGTCGATCCGGCGCTGCGCGTTCACGACCAGTGTCTTGTAGCGGTCGATTGACAGTACCCGTTCCGCAAGCCTGCCGAGCACCGCCGTCATGAAGCCGCTCCCGGTTCCGATTTCCAGAACGCGCTGGCCGGGTTTGACATGCAGGCGATCGAGGAGGCGCAGGGCTAGATCGGCTCCCTCCATGAAGGAGCCACAGTCGATGGGGATCGAACGGCTGGAATAAGCCTGCTCGATGAATTGCGGCGGGACAAAAGCCGAGCGCGGGGTTTGTTCCACCGCCGTCAGGAGATCGAGATCGGAAATGCCCTCGGCGCGCAGGCGCAAGACGAGCGCGGCGAAACCTTCCTTCTCGACCATACCGGACTTCAATCGTCCACCCCGAAACCTAGAGCTCTCGCGACGCGGTCCTGAGCGCTGTAATCCGTCAGATCCAGCTTCAGCGGCGTAACCGAGATCTTGTTGTGCTTGATGGCATGGATATCGGTGCCCTCGCGAAAATGGCCGAGGCGCTCACCAAAGCGCAGCCAATAATACGGGAAGCCACGTCCATCGGCACGTTCCTCGACCGTCAGGCCGAAATCGAGCTTGCCCTGCGAAGTCACCTCGATGCCTCGGACATCCTTCGGAGCACAGTTCGGGAAATTGACGTTCAACAGCGTGTCGGCGGCCAGATCCACATTCATCAACCTGGACAGCAGGTCCGGCGCCAATGTCTCCGCAATTTCCCAAGGGACGAAACGCGTGCCGTCATGGGTATAGGCCTGGCTGAGCGCGATGGATCGAACGCCCTGTAGTGTTCCCTCGATGGCACCTGCCACCGTTCCGGAATAGGTGACGTCGTCGGCCATGTTGGCGCCGGCATTGACGCCTGAAAGCACCAGATCCGGCTTGCCTTCCATCACTTCCCGGACAGCCATGATCACGCAGTCGGTCGGCGTTCCGCGAAGCGCGAAATGCTTGTCCGCCACCTTGCGCAGCCGCAAGGGTTCAGAAAGCGTAAGTGAATGCGCAAGCCCGCTCTGGTCGGTTTCCGGCGCAACGATCCAGACGTCGTCCGAAAGCGTGCGGGCAATGCGTTCGAGCACTGCCAGCCCCTCGGCATGGATACCGTCGTCGTTGGTCAGAAGAATGCGCATTCAAAGCCTCCTTGCGCTCAGGCGGCCGCTTCGATCTTGGTCATGCCGCCCATGTAAGGCAGCAGGGCGTCGGGGATCGTGATCGAACCATCCTCGTTGAGATAGTTCTCCATGACCGCTATGAGGCAACGTCCAACGGCTGTGCCCGAACCGTTCAGCGTATGGACGAAGGTCGTGCCCTTGCCGTCCTTGGCGCGATAGCGGGCGTTCATTCGACGACCTTGGAAATCGCCGCACACGGAGCAGGATGAAATTTCGCGATAGGTGTTCTGGCCCGGCAGCCAGACTTCGAGATCGTAGGTCTTGCGGGCGCCGAAACCCATATCCCCGGTGCATAGCGTCATGGTGCGGAAATGCAGGCCGAGCCGCTTCAAAACTGTTTCCGCGCATTCGGTCATGCGTTCATGCTCGGCAATCGAGCTTTCGGCGTCGGTGATCGACACCAATTCGCATTTCCAGAACTGGTGCTGGCGCAGCATGCCGCGCGTATCGCGACCCGCCGAACCCGCTTCCGAGCGGAAGGACGGGGTGAGCGCGGTGAATCGCAGCGGCAGCTTTTCCTGATCGAGGATCTCGCCCGAAACCAGATTTGTGAGCGTGACCTCCGCTGTGGGGATCAACCACCGACCATCGGTAGTGCGAAACAGATCCTCAGCGAATTTCGGAAGCTGGCCTGTGCCGTACATCGCCTCGTCGCGTACCATCAGTGGTGAACTGACCTCGGTATATCCATGCTCGGTAGTGTGAAGGTCGATCATGAACTGGCCAAGAGCGCGCTCAAGCCTGGCGAGCGGGCCGGTGAGGACCGTGAAGCGCGAACCGGACAGCTTGGCGGCGCGTTCGAAATCCATGTAGCCCAGCGCTTCGCCGATTTCATAATGTTCCTTGGCAGGATGGTTCCAGCCCGGCTTCTCGCCAACGATCCGCTTGACCACATTGCCGTGCTCATCCTGGCCAACCGGCACATCGTCGAGCGGAATATTGGGAACACGCGACAGGGCGTCGGTCAGCTCGGCCGAGAGCTTGCGCTCCTCTTCCTCTGCCGCCGGCATGGTGTCCTTCAGATGAGCAACCTCGGCCTTCAGTTTTTCAGCAAGATCCATGTCCTTCTGCGCCATGGCCGCGCCGATCTCCTTGGAGACGGCATTGCGGCGCGACTGCATGTCCTGCAGGGCCTGAACGACCGAGCGGCGCTTCTCGTCAAGAGCAACCAGGCTTGCTGCCTGCGGTTCCGCACCGCGCTTTTCCAGCGCCGCATCGAGAGCTTCGGCGTTTTCACGGATCCATTTGATATCGAGCATCTTCGTCCCAGGTCGTTTGTCTTGATCGGTGGATCGGACCCGGCCGGCGGCCATGTCCGGCGCCATATGCGAAAATTCCGGAAGCGAGGCTACGCTGCCGGAATTCTGCTGTCACGCATTGCCGGTGTCGGCCGCCTCGTCCGTTTCGGCAACGGCTGCCGCGGCACGCCTGCGTTCGACGATTCGCGCAGCATAGATCGATATTTCGTAGAGAAGGATCGTTGGCAGCGCAAGGCCGATCTGGGAGACCGGATCGGGCGGGGTGAGGACGGCTGCGACAACGAAGGCGACGACGATGAAGTACTTGCGCTTGTCGGCCAGCCACTGGCTTTCGAGGATGCCGACGCGGGCCAGAAGAGTCGTCACGACGGGCAACTGGAAGACCAGGCCGAAGGAAAACACCAGCGTCATGATCAGGCTGAGATATTCCGAAACCTTCGGCATCAGCGAGATTGCCACCTCGCCCTCACCCGGCGCCTGCTGCATGGCGAGGAAGAACCACATCACCATCGGCGTGAAGAAGAAGTAGACCAGGGCGCCGCCGAGCAGGAAGAGAATCGGAGAAGCGACCAGGAATGGCAGGAAGGCCGCGCGCTCGTTCTTATAGAGACCCGGCGCGACGAACTTGTAGATCTGCGCGGCAATGATCGGAAAGGCGATAACCACGGCGCCGAACATCGACACCTTGACCTGGGTAAAGAAGAATTCCTGCGGCGCCGTGTAGATCAATTCCGCCTTGCCGAGATCGAGACCAGCCCAGACGACCGCCCACTTGTAAGGCACAACGAGAAGATTGAAGAGGTCTTTCGCGAAAGCGAAACAGCCGATGAACGCCACAAAAAAAGCGCCGAGCGCCCAGATCAGTCGTCTCCGCAGTTCGATCAGATGCTCCACGAGCGGCTGCGGCTTGTCTTCGATGTCGCCGCTCATGCGAGATCCTCTTTCTTAGGCGTACGCGGCTTGCGCGCCACGGTCTTCTTCGGCTCGACCGCGACCGGTGCTGCGCGCTTGGACACCGTTTTCTTGGCAGGTGCGGGTGCACCGCCAGCGTCAGATACATCGGTCGCCGGTTCAGCCTTGCGTGTCCGCTTGGCCGCAGCTGCCGATGTCTTCGCGGCCGACGCCGATGATCTTGCTGGCTTCGAAGACGGATCTGGCTTCGGAGCAGCCAGTTCAGCTGGCAGTGCGGCCAGATGCGTGGGCATCTCGGGAAATGCCGACGCGGCAACCGGCTCGCCAGTCTCGCTACCAGAACCTCCGCCTGCTTCCGTCTTTTTGTCGACCTTGGTCGCCTTCTTCAGGTCTTCCTTGATTTCGTTGCCCGCCTCCCTCAACGGATTGAGGGCTTCGCGCATCGCGTTTGCGGGATTGAGACTGCGCACGTCACTCACGGTCTTCTTCAGATCGTCGAGTTCCGCTTCGCGTAGTGCCTCGTCGAACTGTGAGCGAAATTCGCCTGCGGTCTTGCGCAGCCGCGAGGTCATTTTCCCGAAAGCCCGAATCATTGGCGGCAAATCTTTGGGACCGACCACAACGATCAAGATGACCGCAATAACAAGCAATTCGGTCCAGCCAATATCCAGCATAAATCAGGCTCCTGAAGCCAACGATCCGTCAGGGACCGCGCACTCAAACCGCAGTCGGTTTACTTCTTCTCGTCTGCCTTGTGGTCCACGGTCTTGGTGGGTTCCTCAGGGGTCTCGTCGTCGGTCATGCCCTTCTTGAAGCTCTTTATGCCCTTCGCGACGTCACCCATCAGTTCAGGAATCTTACCGCGACCGAACAAGAGCAGCACGATCGCCAAAACGATCAGCCAATGCCACATGCTAAAAGAACCCATTACGCCAACTCCCTTATTTTTGCGTCACGTCGATGTAAGATGTTTGCTCGTGTTTTTCAAACACCAAAATGTCCTGCCGGTCTACTGCCAAAGTGACCTCGCGCAAACCAGGCCGCAGTTGATCGGCGCGAATGCGCGCGCGGATCGGCTGCTCCCTGCCGGGAATGGCCAGGGTGAGCATTTCCACGACACCGAGAAACCGCCGCGAAACGACCCTCGCAGGGATTGAGCCTCCGTCCTCCAGCACGTTGACGCCCGAAAGGCGCACGGCTATCGACACCGCCCTGCCCTCGGCGATCCCACCGGCGGCGGCCAACCCGAGCGGCGTCTCGACCATGCCGTTCCGCACGATGCCGTTGAACTCGTTGATTTCCGAAAAGAAGGCGGCGGCGAAGAGGTCCTTTGGCCGGCGATAGAGGTCATCGGATGTTCCGACCTGCACCAGAAGCCCGTCCCGCAGCAACGCGATCCGGTCGGCCATGCGCATGGCTTCCTCGGCGTCATGTGTCACGACGACAGCCGTCGCCCGCGTCTCACGCAGGATGGCAAGCGTATCTGCGCGGATCGTGTCCTTGAGGCGGGAATCGAGACCCGAGAACGGCTCGTCCATCAGTAGCACGCCGGGACGCGGCGCCAGCGCCCGGGCGAGCGCCACGCGCTGCTGCTCTCCGCCGGAGAGAACGTGAGGGTATTTTGCGGCGTAATGGGCGAGCCCCACGCGTTCCAGCGCCACCATCGCCTCTGCCCGCGCCTCCCTTGCGGGTAGCTCCGTCAGCCCGAAACGGACATTGTCGAGCACGCTCATATGGGGAAAGAGCGCAAAGTCCTGGAACATCAGGCCTATGCCGCGCTGTTCCGGCGGAACGAAGCCGTTCGGCCCGGCCACCTCACGTTCATTGAGAAGCAGCCGCCCTGATGTCTGCGCCTCGATCCCGGCGGCGATGCGCAGCAAGGTCGTCTTGCCCGAACCGGAAGGACCCAGCAGGCAGAGAACCTCACCCGGCTCGGCTGCAAGAGTAACGCCACGGATCGTTTCCTTACCGTGGTAGCTATGGTGGATATCCTCGAAGCTCAGCCGCGCCGCGAACGTCACGCCGGCTGTACGTCTGGCATTGCCACGCGGAGCGATTACCGTGTCTGAATTCATTACACCGTCCGAGCAGCTGATGTCGCCAGATGCCCCGACGAGCTCTTCATTGCGGGCACGGCTCCGGATACAGCCAGGTTGCAGTTCAAAAACATGAACCTATTCGTCCGCTTCACCGCCCGGAGTCAAGAGGCCGAGTTCCTCGAGATCGAGTTGCGTGATCGGATCCTCGTCTTCTGCGAGCTCGTCGCCGACGGTGGGTAGCGATATGTTGAAGTTGGCGGGAATGCGTCCGGACAGCAGCCCGGCGCCCTTCAACTCGTCCAGGCCCGGAAGATCACGCAGTTCCTCGAGCCCGAAATGATCGAGGAAATCCCGCGTCGTGCCGAGCGTCACGGGACGGCCTGGCGTCCGCCGCCTGCCTCTGAACCGCACCCATCCTGCCTCCATCAACACATCGAGCGTGCCTTTGGAGGTCTGGACGCCGCGAATTTCCTCGATCTCGGCTCTGGTAACAGGTTGGTGATAGGCGATGATCGCAAGCACTTCGAGCGCCGCACGTGACAGTTTCCTGACCTCTGTCTCGTCCTTGCGGATCGCGAAGGAAAGGTCTGCAGCAGTGCGGAACGCCCAGTGATCGCCGACCTGCACGAGATTCACGCCGCGCGGCGCATATTCAGCCTTCAGCTTTTGCATGACAGCGGGGAAATCGATATCGACCGGTAAGCGTTCGGCGAGGAACTTTTCCGAGACCGGCTCGGATGATGCGAAAACCAGCGCCTCCGCAATCCGCATGGCCTCGCGCTCGGTTCTCGACTGCCGAGGCGTCAATTCATCGTCAGCGCCGAGGTAATCGATGTCGCTCTCGTAAGCCGCAGCCATCGCCTGTCCTACTCTGTCGACGCAAGCGCGGCTGCGCGGGGGCCGCTGCGCATATAGATCGGCTGGAACGCACCTTCCTGGCGGATTTCCAGCCTGCCTTCACGCACCAGTTCGAGCGACGCGGCAAACGCACTTGCCATCGCCGTCACCCGTTCGGCGGGCGTCGTCATGTAACGCAGGAGATATTGTTCCAGCGCTGTCCAATCGGATATTTCACCGATCATCCGGGTCAATATCGCGCGCGCGTCAGCCAGCGACCAGACACGGCGCCGCTCGATCGTGACCTGGGTGATCGACTGCCGCTGGCGAAGCGCGGCATACACGGTCAAAAGGTCGTACAGAGAGGCCTCATAGGCGGACTGGATGCGATCGGGAACATGTTCCGGAGCACCGCGCGGGTAGATGTCACGGCCCAGCCTGTTGCGGTTGATCAGCCGCGTTGACGCTTCGCGCATCGCTTCGAGCCGCTTCAAGCGGAAAGCCAGTGTTGCCGCCATTTCCTCGCCGGAAGGCCCGTCGTCTTTGGCCTGCTGGGGGATCAGAAGCCGCGATTTCAGATAGGCGAGCCAGGCAGCCATCACGAGGTAGTCAGCGGCAAGCTCGATCCTGATGCGCCGCGCGCTTTCGATGAACAGCAGATACTGTTCGACCAGCGCCAGCACGGAAATGCGCGCCAGATCGACCTTCTGGTTGCGGGCCAGATACAGCAACAAATCAAGCGGGCCTTCGAAGCCCTGAACATCAATCACGAGAGCCGGTTCACCCGAGAGCCGTTCGGCGTCGGTATCCTGCCACAGGCTGTCCATCGGCGTGGAAACAACGCTTCCCTCGCTACCGCCGCCCTTTGCCTGAGCGACCGGAACCGGCCCGGCGCGGCGCATCATGCCAGTGCCCTCAGCCCGTCGAACTCGGTCCGCACCGCCAGTTCGTCGGCGTCGTCACCCGGCCCGATGGCAGCTTCAACCGCGTCGGCCCTGACCCGGGATTGGCCCGCCAGCAATGGCGTATTGGCGGCCACGGCCTTCATCTCCTCCATCACGCCGTTGCAATGAAGCACGACATCGCAGCCTCCTGCGACGATCGCGGCCGTCCGCTCGGCAATGCTGCCTTTCAGCGCATTCATCGACACATCGTCGGACATCAGCAAGCCGTTGAACCCGATATGACCGCGTATGATCTCATCGATCACCTTTCTGGACGTCGATGCCGGATGATCCGGATCGATGGCCGAGTATACCACATGGGCGCTCATCGCCATCAACTCGTTTCTGAGGTGGACGAAAGGAGCGAAGTCATGCGCCTCCAGCTCAGCCCGCGAGGCGCGCACGACGGGAAGCTCGATATGCGAATCCGCCATGCCACGGCCATGGCCGGGAATATGCTTCATCACCGGCAGGACGCCCCCGGACTTCAAACCGCTCGCAGCCGCCTGCCCCATTTCCGCAACTGTGACCGGATCCGTGCCGTAGGCCCGGTCGCCGATGACATTGCTCGCACCCTCGACCGGCACGTCGAGAACAGGCATGCAGTCAACATTGATGCCGAAGCGCATGAGATCGAAGGCGTGCAGCCGCGACATCAGCCATGCGGCGCGCAGGCCCATTTCCCTGTCACGCCGATAGAGATCGCCCAAGGTGGCCGCCGGCGGATAGCGCGGCACCATCGGCTCGCGTATGCGCTGCACGCGACCGCCTTCCTGATCGATCAGAACCGGTGCATTGCATCCCCCGACCGCTTCGCGCATTTCCTCGACAAGATCGCGTATCTGCGAAGGTTCGGAAAGGTTGCGGGCGAAGACGATGAAACCCCAGGGCTGCTCGCCCCTGAAGAATGCCTTCTCGTCCGCCGTCAAGGTGAGGCCGCTGCAGCCCAGGATCATCGCTTTTGAACTGTTCATGCGCGAATCATAGAAGGCGCGGATGAAAAGCCGAAGCGCTGCAATGCGTCATGCACAAGAAAAATGGCGGAAACGCGTGGGTTTCCGCCATTCGGAAGGCACTCTTCGCTGCCGCACCTACTTTGCGACGAGGCAGGACCCGCCGGCCTTTCTATAGCTTTCGCAAAGAGCGATGGCATCGGACTTGCTACCGGCGGGAATTCGCACCCGGTAATAGGTCCCCTTGCCTGCAATGTCCGCCTTCAGGATATCGACGCCACGCCCCCCGATGACATTGCCATATTTTGCCGAGAGGTTCTTATAGGACTTCTGAGCTTCCGCTTCCGAGGGCAAAGAGGCGATCTGGATCACGTAGCCTCCAGGAGGAACCGCCACGGTGGCACCCGGAGCCTTTATGTTGCCCTGATCGGTAACCGTATTGACCACATTGACCGGTTGATCGGCGGGTCGGGTTGTCGGAACTGGTGCACTCGCCGCCGGCTTTGCCGCGTCGACCGGCTTCGCAACCTCGGCGGGCGCTTCGGTTGTCGGCGCGGCCATTGCCGTTTGCGGCGCTGCCGTCGGGGCCATGGTGGTCGCTGGGATGGGGGATGCAGGCTCGGTGGGCTCCGCCAGCGCGGGCTTTGCAGCGGCTTGAACCGCTTCTGGAGCGACGGGAGCGGGCTCCGGAGCTACCTGTGGTTCGGCCGGCAGTTCCTGCGCGACCAGTGTGCCGTCTGGCCGGACAATCATAGTACGGACCTTGCGCGGAGTGATCGTCACGTTGTCGGCAGTCTCGGCGGGCGCCTGTTCCTGCTGAACGGCATCGTTCGGCAGCAGACGCGGATCATTCGTCTCCCCGACCGGCGTGCCCAGAACATCGGCTTCGTTTTCACCTTCAAGCGGAAGCGTCTCCGGTATCAGCGTCTTCTGGACGACATCGACCGGATTTTCGCTCGAGGAGATCAGGCTCTCCTGTTTCGGATCGCTGGCGGCAGCGCCCTCGACACGATCGTAGACGGCCTTGTCCTGATTAGGCACCGACCGGCCACCCTTGTCTTCGGGAACGATTTTGACCGGATCCTTGTCGGCAAGGATTACCTGCGGTTCGCCCGAGGTCAGGACATTGTCGGCGGTCCCGCTCATCCAGGCATAGATCCCGCCGCCACCGATTATGAGTACGACGGCGGCAACCGAGGCTGCCATGAGCATGCTGCGCGAAGAGCGCGGCTCTCCGACGTTGAGATCCTCGCCATGCTGCGAGATTGCAGTCCGCTTCGGCGCTCCGGCGGAATAATCCTTGTTTGCCTCGAAGCTGCGCTGCAGATCGTGCTCAAGCGCCCGTTCGAAGGCATCGAAATCGTCTGGAACGTTCTGCGCGGCATGGACCGGTCCAGTGTGACTGGCGGCAATGGACGGAGCAGCCGAAGATGCAACTGCCGGTCGCGGCTCGTCGAACAGCGCCGCGAGCTCAGTATCGATGTCGAGATCATAGTCCGGTCGGAATGGCACACGCTCACTGGACTCGTGCACCGGGATTTCCGGGACCTCCATGGCTGCGATCGATTCCGGATGGTCGTCCTGCTCGGCGATTTCCGTGGGATCGAAAGGCAATGCCGGCTCAGCAGCTGCCATGGGCGCCGGAGCTGGCCGGATCGCCGCCATCAACGGAGGCGCCGGTTTGAACGGCTCGGGGACGGAGGCTGCAAGAACGGGCTTGCTCTGCGAAACCTCTACGGGAGATCCGACTTCCTCCTCCAGATCCGAAAAGTCGAGCTCGATGTCATCGAGCTTGATTTCGAAATCGTCATCGGGAAAGAGATCAAACTCCTCTCCCTTGTCAGCCTGATCTGCGATCGTGGCAGATTCCTGCTGCTCGAGCATCCGGGTGTCCGGCAACGACGCGGCCTGCGAGCGGAATTGAAGCTCCGCTTCCGGCTCTTCGCTGGCCGCCAGCTCATCGGCAAAGGAGAAGGAGAAGTCAGATTCAGTTCTTGCGGCAGGCTCGGTTCTCGCGGCAGGCTCGGCAATCCGTTCGGGAGCGGGAGCGGCGTAGTCGACAGCTGATACGGCGAAGTCATCGAAACTGTCGGCGACTTCCGGCTTGCGTTCAGGCAGCCCGGCAGACGGCTCTATCGCAAAGCTACCAGGTCCGGAGAGCCAATCCCTGGTCTCAACCGGCTGCAGAAAAAGGCCGGAATCCGGCACCGATTCCGCCACGGCCTGCACGGGCTCATCGCGAACAACAGCCGATTGCGGCGCGTGAAAATTGGCAAGCGGAAGCTTCAGGCGGGGGGCAGCATCCGTCGAAGGCCAGTGTTCCTCGGCGGACGCATCGGCGACGGCCAGTTCCAGTTCATCTGCCATATCGGCCGTGACGGAGCGCTCGGCCTCGGCGGAGACCTCGTGAAACGCTTCGGCTTCGTCTGCGACGGGTTCGGACGGTTGGAAAACAGCCTTGTTAGCGCCAGCCGTCCGGAGTTCGTACTCGTCACCCTCCTCTATCGAATCGAGGAAGGGAATGCTCTCCTCGGCCGCAGGCAGTGCAAACGCGGCCGCGTTCCGATCGGAAACGGGCTGCGGCGCATCATAAACCTCGAATTCCCGAAGCAGTTCATCTTCGAGATTTATGGCCGGCGGCTCCTCGGCCACCGGCGGCTTCCGGTCAGTGGGCGTCACGTCACGGGCGGCGGGCGGTTCGAAGCCGACGATGCGCGCGAGTTCCGCCAACGGATCATCGTCGGCGAAGTTATCGCCGCCCAATCGACTGCCATATGCGGCTTGTTTCTGTACCATTACCTGTTTCCACTCACTTACGCGACAAATCACTTGCCAGTACTTTGTGGGGAAATGGTGACAATACTATCGCATTTCAACCGGAGCTTCAGTACCGGTAATAGACAGTCCGGACTTCAAAACGGAGGCGACAGCACGCACCAGCCCAAGCCTGGCGATGCTCAATTGTCGGTTTTTATCGTTAACAAAACGTAATTCCGGCTGATCCTTACCTTTATTCCAGTGCGCGTGGAAGAAACTCGCCAGATCATAAAGGTAAAATGCGATCCGATGCGGCTCCTGCGACTGGGCCGCAGCCTCGACAATGCGCGGGTATTCAGCAAGCTTTCCGATCAGATGAAGCTCGCTCGGATCCTCGATCATATCGGCGACAGCGGCGGAAAGATCGAGCCCTTCTGTATCGAGATCGGGAAACGCTTCCCGCGCTTGACGGAAGACCGACATACAACGGGCATGCGCATATTGCACATAGAAGACCGGATTATCCTTGGATTGCTCCGTCACCTTCGCGAAATCGAAGTCCAAAGGCTCACTATTCTTGCGATAGAGCATCATGAAGCGCACGGAGTCGCGACCAACCTCCTCGACGACTTCGCGAAGGGTTACAAAGTCCCCAGAACGCTTGGACATTTTTACCGGTTCGCCATCGCGGTAAAGCTTGACCAGTTGGCAAAGTAGAACCGTGAGCTTGGTCTTGCCTTCCGATACGGCGCGGGCGACGGCCTCGAGCCGCTTGACATAACCGCCGTGATCGGCCCCGAGCACATAGATCATCTCGTCGTACCCGCGGTCGAACTTGTCCTTGAAATAGGCAACGTCGGCGGCGAAATAGGTGTATGCGCCATCCGACTTGACGAGCGGACGATCGATGTCGTCCCCGACCTCGGTCGAGCGGAACAGCGTCTGCTCGCGGTCTTCCCAATCCTCGGGCAGCTGGCCCTTCGGCGGCGGCAGCGTACCGCGATAGACGTGCCCCTTGAACGTCAGATCATTGATGGCCGTGCGGATCGCCGCCGCGCCGTTGGCATGTAGCGTGCGCTCGGAGAAGAAGACTCCGTGGTGAACGTTGAGTTGCGCCAGGTCGTCGCTGATCATCGCCATCATGGCGTCTATCGCCCTGCCCTTGACGATCTCCATCCACTCTTCTTCCGGCATGTTGTGCAGGCGCACGCCATATTCTGCGGCGAGCGCTTCGCCGACCGGGATGAGGTAATCACCCGGATAAAGACCGGCCGGAATTTCGCCGATCTTCTCGCCGAGCGCTTCGCGGTATCGCAGGAAGACCGACCGCGCCAACACGTCGATCTGGGCACCGGCATCGTTGATGTAGTATTCCTTGGTGACATCGTATCCGGCGAAGGCCAGAAGATTGGCGAGCGCGTCTCCAACCACTGCGCCACGGCAATGGCCGACATGCATCGGTCCGGTCGGATTGGCCGAAACATATTCGACATTGACCTTGCGGCCCTCGCCGAGCGTCGAGCGGCCGAAATCGGTGCCCGAAGCAATCATCACGGCAAGAAGGCGCTGCCAGTAGGCCGTCGAAAGACGGATGTTGATGAAGCCGGGCCCCGCGACCGAGACTTCGGCGATATCGGCGTCTTCCTTCAGCTTTTCACCGATGATTTCGGCGAGCGCGCGCGGATTCGTTCCGAGAGCCTTGGCCAGAACCATTGCGGCATTGGTCGCAGCATCGCCATGGCTCGGATCACGCGGCGGCTCCACGATGATGCGTCCAAAATCAAGTGCAGAACGCTTTTCTCTAACTATTTCCAATGTTTCGAGCGCATTCTTAATTCTTGTTTCGAAGTCTGCGAAGAGGTTCATGTCCATTTTCCACGTCAACAGCCATTGCGCGCTGCGAATAGCCAAGGATGATCTCGGCGCTGCCTAGCGTAAATCGGGAGTCCGGTCAAACAACCGACCGTGGGCGCTCAGGGCGTAGGTGTCGGTCATGCCGGCGAGATAGTCGCCCACATGGCGAGCCCTGGCGAGTTCATTGAGACCGGCGATATGATCCACCCAGTAGTGGCTGCGCATGAGTTCCGGGTCACGCATATAGGCATGAAAGAGATCGGTGACGATCTGGGCCGCATTTGCGCGAATACGCATGATTTCCGGATGGCGATATATGCGGCTGAAAAGCAGCCGCTTGATCTGCCGGTCGGTCTCCGCCATTTCCGGGGAGAAGGTGGCGATTGTCTGGTCGGCGTGGCGAATGTCCGCCGCGCTTGCCGGCTTGAGGGTCCGGATCCGTTCCTGTGCCACCGAAATCACGTCCTCGACCATGCGCGTGATCTGCCGGCGCGTGATCTCGTGCGTGAAACGGCTCGCCTCAAGACCGGGATAGCGGTCACGGACTTCCGACATGAGCCCTGCCAGGAACGGCACCTCTTCCAGGATATCGAAGTTCAGATAGCCAGAGCGCAGGCCATCATCGATGTCATGAGTATTGTAGGCAATGTCATCGGCGATCGCGGCCACCTGCGCCTCAAGGCTGGCATAGGTGTCAATTTCGAGATCGTGCAGGGCGCAATAGTCGAGAATCGGCTGCGGGACCGGGCCGCGCATCCCCTCGCCGTTCCTGGTCAAGAGCGGGCCGTTGTGCTTGACAAGACCCTCTAGTGTTTCCCAGGTCAGGTTGAGACCGTCAAACTCGGCATAGCGGCGCTCCAGCTTCGTTACGATGCGTAGCGACTGGGCATTATGATCGAAACCGCCATAGGGCTTCAGAACCTCGTCCAGCGCATCCTCTCCGGTGTGACCGAAGGGCGTGTGTCCAAAATCATGCACGAGCGCCACGCCCTCGGCGAGGTCCTCGTCGAGCTTCAGCGCCCGGGCAAGGGCGCGCGCAATCTGTGCCACCTCGATGGTGTGGGTCAGGCGCGTGCGATAGTGGTCGCTGTCCGTTCCGATGAATACCTGCGTCTTGTGCTTCAAACGGCGAAATGCGGTGGTGTGGACGATACGGTCGCGGTCGCGCTGAAACTCCGAACGCGTAAGACTGCCGGTCTCCGCAAATAGCCTTCCACGACTCTTCCACGGATCGGCCGCATAGACCGCTCGCTCGCCCGAGCCGAAGCCCAGTGCATTTTTATCAATCGTCATTCCCTGTCCTGTCACCTGCCCATTGACGCCATCGGTCTGCCTTCATACCTATAGCAGACGTACCCGCAAGCAAGAGAGCCTTCGGCAAGCGGAAAATTCGCCGAAATGCCCAGGGGGCCTCCTTGCAGACCGGACGTACCAGGGGGGCCCAAGCAGGGTCCGTATCAGCGATTTTTCCACGGGCCTTGAACCCGGCAGGAGGATACATGACCGACCAGAACGTTACCCTCTCGGAGGCCGCCGCAAAACGCATTGCTGCTGTAGTGTCCGCCGAACAGGACAAGACCGCGTTGCGCATCTCCGTCGAAGGCGGAGGCTGTTCCGGATTCTCCTATAAGTTCGACCTCGACAAGGGGCCGCAGGACGACGATGTGGTCATCACGAGAGATGGCGCGACCGTACTCATCGACCCGGTATCGATCGTCTACATGACCGGCTCGGAGATCGACTTCGTCGACAACCTGCTTGGCCAATCCTTCGAGATCAAGAACCCGAACGCGGTCGCGAGCTGCGGCTGCGGCACCAGCTTCTCCGTCTGAAGACGACGACCAGTCATCAATTGAAGCCGACCGGACATTGTCCGGCGGCTTTATTGCATTAGTGGCCGCCGTCGGAGGCCACGGCCGCCGCGCGAAGTTCTTCGTCGTCGGCCACGGATGCGCCGTTGAAGAAGACGTTGAGGAGCACGGCAGAGATAGAGGCAAGCAGGATTCCGGAATCGATCAGCGGATGAATACCGTGCGGCATCCACTGCTTGAAGTTCGGTGCTACCAACGGGATCATGCCGAAGCCGATGGAAACGGCGACCACGAAAAGGTTTGAGCGGCCAGTCTGGAAATCCACTGCGGAAAGAATGCGTATCCCTGTGGCCGCGACCATTCCAAACATCACCAACCCTGCCCCTCCAAGCACGAATGTCGGCAACGATTCGACCAGAGCCGCCATTTTCGGCAGGAGGCCCAGGACGATCAGGATCATACCGCCCGCGACACAGACGAAACGCGACTTGACGCCGGTCACGCCGACCAGGCCGACATTCTGCGAAAAGCTGGTATAGGGGAAGGTGTTGAAGATGCCGCCGATCAGCGTCCCGAGACCGTCAGTGCGCAAGCCGGCCGAAAGCATCGGCTGCGTCACCGGCTTGCCGGTCATTTCGCCGAGCGCCAGGAACATGCCGGTCGATTCGATCATGACAACCAGCATGACGATCGTCATGGTGACGATCAGCACTGGGTCAAAGATCGGCATGCCGAAATGAAACGGCATGACTGGAGCGAACCAGGCGGCGGTTGCCATCTTGTCGAAAGTCATCATACCGAGGGCGGCCGCGACGATGCCGCCGATGACGATGCCGAGAAGCACGGATATGTTGGCGAGGAAGCCCCGGGTATAACGCGCAATCAGCAGGATGGAGACGAGCACGACGGCGGAGACGGCGATACCGGAAAGCGGCGCATAAGCTGCATTGGGGACGCTCGGAGCAAGACCGAGCTTCGGCGGGATAGCGGGAACGGCACCGCCCCCCGCCTCGGCCAATGCCTTGATGTCCTCAAGCCATTTCGCATGTACCGGTTCGACAAGGGTCGGTGCTGTCGGACCGAAGGGGTTCCCGAAAATCCAATTGATGCCGATGCGCATCAGCGACACGCCGATGACGAGGATAATCGTCCCTGTCACAACCGGTGGGAAGAAGCGCAGGAGGCGGCTCACGAGCGGTGCGATTAGCATTGCGATGGTCCCGGCCCCGATGATCGACCCGAAGATCAAGCGAGCACCCTCCGTACCTCCCGATATATTGGCCATGGACACGATCGGGCCGACTGCCGCGAAAGTGACGCCCATCATGACGGGAAGGCGAATCCCGAACCACTGGGTAACACCGAGCGCCTGGATCAGCGTGACGATGCCGCAGGCGAACAGATCCGCCGATATCAGGAATGCCACGTCCTCGGGCGGAAGCTTCAACGCCCGACCGACGATCAAGGGCACGGCAATGGCGCCGGCGTACATGACGAGCACGTGCTGGAGGCCAAGCGCGGCAAGCTTCGAAAAGGGCAGGACTTCATCCACCGGATGGGTCGCAACAATCTTTGACATGACCAGTATCCCCTCTTTTTCTGCCGTCTGGCGCCTGAATTCTGTGCCATCGTGAACGGCGAAGCGATTCATTTCCCCTTGAATCGACCATCAGAGAATGATGGAGAAAGGCAGATTGTCAAAGCATGCGCGGCCTGAATCCATACAAAAGCCTGTGGCAAAATCCGCTCCATCGTCTATGTAGGAGGCGAGACGAAGGGATCGGGCATGAAGATCGCCACTTGGAACATCAACGGCGTCAAAGCGCGCATCGACAATCTGTGCCAGTGGCTGGAAAGCTCGGCGCCGGATATCGTCTGCCTGCAGGAGATCAAGTCGCAAGACGACGGTTTCCCCAGGATGGAGATCGAGGCACTGGGGTACCATGTCGAGACTCACGGTCAGAAGGGCTTCAACGGCGTGGCCCTGCTTTCGAAGATCCGCCCCGACGAGATCAATCGTGGCCTGCCGGGCGATGACGGCGACGAGCAGGCGCGTTTCATCGAGGGGGTATTCTCGGTCAAGGGTGGCGCATTGCGGGTATGCTCTTTGTACCTGCCGAACGGTAACCCGCCCGACGACCCGGTTAAATATCCCTACAAGCTTTCCTGGATGGAACGGCTGAAAGCCTTTGCTGAGGCCCGCCTGGCACTCGAGGAGCCGCTCATTCTCGCGGGCGACTACAATGTCATCCCCGAGCCATATGACTGCCATGACCCGAATGTCTGGGCGGGCGATGCGCTCTTCCTTCCGAGGACCCGACAGTCTTTCCGGCGGCTGGAAAATCTCGGATTCGTGGACGCCGTTCGCGCGACGAGCGACGATACGAAACTCTATTCGTTCTGGGATTACCAGGCCGGCGCCTGGCAGAAGAACAACGGCATCCGCATCGACCACCTGATGCTGTCGCCGGAGGCTGCGGACCGGTTCCGATCGGCAGGGATCGAAAAGCAGGTGCGCAGCTGGGAAAAACCGTCCGACCACGTTCCCGTGGCGGGCTGGTTCGACTTCTAGAGCAACGCCGGCATTAGCCGCCTTACTCCGGCTGGCGATAAATCTGCGGGGCGAGTGCCACGGCCACGCGGCGGTCATCCTCGGTCGCCAGAGAAAATGCCTGTTCCTGCAGATCCTGCATCCAGAGACAGTCCTTCGGGCTGCATTTGTCGAGAGCCGCCGTCATGAAGGCGAGCCCGCGGACCGTCTGACCTTCTTGGAAAATCAAGTTTCCGAACACGGCCATAGCGCCCGCATGCCCGCTTTTGCGCGCCAGGTTGAGCCATTTCTTTGCCTGTTGGACGTTGGACTTTCCGCCTTCTCCCACAAGAACCATGCGGGCAAGCTGGAACTGGGCCTCAGCGACGCCAAACGTCGAGGCAGCCTGGAAATAGAGCTGGCGCGCCTGAGTAAGATCGACCTTCACCGGACTGCCGGGGATGCCCTGACGATAGTAGCGTGCGAGCGACAGAAGGGCATTGACAAAGAAGCCGGTGTCTTCCGAGCCCGGCTCAACGCCCTCGCTAGCGATCTCGGCATAGATCTTGAAAGCTTCGAAATCGTCCTGAACGACGCCATCGCCATCCGCATACATGTTGGCGAGCGCCCAGCGGGAGCCCGTGTGGCCCTTTTCGGCCGCATAGCGATAGGCTTCGACCGCTTCCTGCTTCTGCCCGTTCTTATAGGCCTTGAAGCCGAACTTGAAGAGATCGAACGGACCCGACTCCTTCGTTACACCAGCATTGATGTCGAATGCATGGCCGGCCGTCCCCGCCATGAGAAAGAGCAGCGAGGAGAAAAGCAGGGTGGACGGATATTTCCAGTCTGATGTCAGCATAGTTCCGTATTTCTTCCACATCATCACGGACACCTACAGGCACCGACGCCAGAATTGGCTCGATTTACCTTGTCCATGAAACATTTATCCGCGAATCCGTGAACATCCCGTTCACTACACGCCCTGCTCGGACATGCGTTGCTTCGCCAGGCAACAGAGGGTCAATCACAACCCTCATCAACCTAGTCCGTATTTCTGGCAAGACTGCGGCTGCCGACCGTGCAAGCACCAGAAAATTCATATTGCGCGCCGGAAACGCCAGTCTGCACGGTGCATCCATTGAATCCAAGGCATTTTCCACGGCGATCGGGCTCATGTCCTACTCAATTGACGAATTACGCAACACATAACCAAGCTTTCGTCGAGATACCGCTGCGCCCAGTTTGTGGCGGGAAATGGACAAATTCGCCGGATCGCAGGGACGCCAGCGACGATAACCGGATTGTTGCAAATTCGTCACAATAGCTGGGCAGCGGTACTGGGCATAACGCAAGAAAGCCCGGATGAACCGGGCTTTCGTGTTTCTGGCATCGTGGAACAAGCGTGAACCCGCCTCATCAGAACTTGATGCGATAGGATCCAGATACGGCGTAGGACCAGTCACCGCCCGCAGTTGCATTATAAAGGGCCTGGTCCGCGACGGCCTGGCTGCCGCTGGTAAGGTAGGTCACAGCGCCACCGACGCGCAGTTCACCGGGACCTGCTTTGATCAGGGCGCCGGCACCTACAGTCCAACTGTCGGTTACGATGTCGGCACCGGTGCTGACGCCCGAATCCCACGTAAGGTTGACAGTGCCGCTGACATTCTCCGTGAAGGCGTGAGCAAGACCCGCCTGCAGCGTCCATCCGTCCTTCCAGTTATAGACGTCCGTCCGGTCGTTATAGCCAGCCACGAGACCAAGCGCAGGCACGGCCGCCGGAGAGTAAATGCTGTAATTCAAGCGCTCCAACACGCTCCAATCGGTCCACTTGACGGAGCCGTAGACGAGCCAACCGGGCGCAATCCCGCTCTGCAGGCTGAATTTCAGGGACTGCGGCAGAGTTCCTGAGCCGTAGGCGTCACGCGTGCCAAAAGGCAGCAGCGCGGGATTCCAGTCGAACGATCCATCGTCGGCGTCGTGCTCGACCTTGGAGCGATACATCAACTGCGCGCGAAGGGCGTATTCGGTGATCTCATAAGCGACGCCGAACCGGTAACCGAAGGCGGAATGGTCATCAAGATGCAGCGTCCCTGCCCGCGATTCGGCAAGATAGGAAAAATCCTGCATGAAGACGCCACCGAGGAAATGGACCCGGCCCTTGCCGGCATCCATGTTGACATCGCAAGTGGCGCCGAATTCGTTACTGACGAATTCCTTATGTATGGAGGCACCGGCCGCCTGGGCCTGCGGGCCATAGGTGGCATCGGCGCCGAAAGGCTGCGTATAGGTCAGGGCGCAAGCGAGATTTTCGGCAAGCTTGAACTTGACGGCGAAACTCGGGATCCAGAAGCTGTTGGAATAGGCAGCGTCCGTCGCTGCCACACCATTGATGGTCTCATACTGACGCTCGGGGCTCACGTAAGTCACCCCTGCGCGGGCGGCCACGCTCCCTTCTTCAAAGAGAATGTCGGTATCGGCTTCGCCACGCGAGAATCCGCCGGCATTTGCCGCAGACGCCAAGGCGCCGAGGCTCAGCACACATAGAATACCAGTTTTCAAAAGATTGTTTGCCATCTGTCTCCCCACTCCAGGCAATAAACGATGGGGCATAGTAACCACGGACTTCGATATAACAATCCGGGACTTAGGCATCGGCCCGCCGCGACCGAGGTGATTTTTTACGTAACAACCCTTACGTCCACGTAAGACTCGCGAATAGGCGCAACTTTTTTCGCGTAAACCTAGTATTTGCCGCATAAATAAGAATTTTATTCTACATATTGCCAATAATGTTGCGAGCGAGTCACAGTTTTAGAAATGTTTCAAACATGTCACTGCGTTAGATATGTGCGTGTGCGATTGTATGCGCGCAAGCAGCCGTTTCAATTCTCTGTCCCGCGCGCATGAACGAATCAATCCGCACAAGGAAAGCGGCGTGACCTTCGACTGAAGGACGCGGCGTGGGCTCTATGGGATCACAGAGGTTAGGTGACCACCAATCAGCCGGCCTCGACCACCCGTTTCAACGCCGTGTGCAGGCTCGCACGCTGGATTTCCAGTTCGCCGTACCGTTCCCGCTCGGCGGCAACGACGTCCGGGTTGGCATTGGCAACGAACTTCTCGTTGGCGAGCTTCGACGCGATCCGGCTCATCTCCTGCTCGGCCTTGTCAATCGCCTTTTCCAGCCGGGCCTTTTCGGCCCCAATATCGATCAGATTGCCAAGCGGAAGGCAGGCGGTGGCCTCGCCGATCACAATCTGCGCGGAGCCTTTCGGCGCTTCATCGGCGAGCACGATGCTGTCGACCCGCGCCAGTCTTTTGATGGAGGCTTCATGACGGACGAGGCGGCCCTGCGTGAGGCTGTTTGCGGATACGACGACCAGCGGCGCGATAGCGGACGGGGGAACATTCATCTCCGCACGCGTCGAGCGGATGCCCGACACCAGATCAACAAGCCAGTTGATATCCGCGGCGGCGGTCTCGTCGGCGAACTCGGGCGCCGGCCAGTCGGCATGACAAAGCAGCGTGTCGCGCTCCTTGCCCTCGCCCGCCGTGTGAGCCCATAGCTCTTC
>DPXQ01000070.1 GCA_003527225.1 Rhizobium sp. | reverse complement strand
GCACCATGGGCTACGGTTTCCCGGCGGCGATCGGCGTGCAGATCGCCCATCCGGAGAGCCTGGTGATCGACATCGCCGGCGATGCCTCGATCCAGATGTGCATCCAGGAAATGTCCTGCGCCGTCCAGTATGAGGCGCCGGTCAAGATCTTCATTCTCAACAACCAGTACATGGGCATGGTGCGCCAGTGGCAGCAGCTGCTGCACGGCAACCGTCTGTCGCACTCCTACACCGAGGCGCTGCCGGACTTCGTCAAGCTGGCGGATGCCTATGGCGCGGTAGGCCTGCGCTGCGAAAAGCCGGACGAACTCGACGACGCCATCCTCGAAATGATCAACGTCAAGAAGCCGGTGATCTTCGACTGCCGCGTCGCCAACCTTGCCAACTGCTTCCCGATGATTCCTTCGGGCAAGGCGCATAATGAAATGCTGCTGCCGGACGAGGCGACTGACGAGGCCGTGGCCACCGCCATCGACGCCAAGGGCCGCCAGCTGGTTTGACGACAGGAATAGGAACAGAGACATGAACGCACATCAGCAGCCCACCGGTTCGGCCTATTTCATCGCCAAGGAAACCGCTGCCGCCGAGAGCCATACGCTCTCGATCCTGGTCGACAACGAGCCGGGCGTTCTCGCCCGGGTGATCGGCCTGTTCTCCGGCCGCGGCTACAACATTGAAAGCCTGACGGTCTCCGAGACCGAGCATGAGGCGCACCTGTCGCGCATTACCGTGGTGACGCGCGGCACGCCGAGCGTGCTCGAGCAGATCAAGGCGCAGCTCGAGCGCATCATTCCGGTTCACCGGGTGGTCGACCTCACGGTCCGCGCCCGCGACCTCGGCCAGGAACGTCCGGTCGAGCGGGAGGTGGCGCTGGTCAAGGTGGCCGGCACCGGCGAGACCCGCGCCGAAACGCTGCGTCTGGCCGACGCCTTCCAGGCCAAGGTCATCGACGCGACCGTCGAGCATTTCATTTTCGAGATCACCGGCAAGTCCTCGAAGATCGACCAGTTCGTGGCGATCATGAAGCCGCTCGGCCTCAACGAGATCTGCCGCACGGGCATTGCGGCGATGAACCGCGGTCCGCAGGGCATGTAAGATCGGCCGCAGGGATCGCGAGAGACGGGAACGGGCGCCTTCGGCGCCCGTTTTGCGTTCGTAGAGCTCATGACGTCCGCAGATGGCAGTCTCCACCGTCGATTTTTGCCGGGCGAGGCGTGTCCGTTGGTCTTCTCCCCATCAGGGAGCAGGTGGCGCGTAGCGCCGGATGAGGGGGCCTAGACTGCGTGGATGGTGGCTTCGCCCCCCCTCATCGCCTCGCATGCGCTCGGCACTTCTCCCCGATGGGGAGAATGGGGCGATACAAGAGGAGCGCCTTTTGCGTCTGTCAGCGTGAGTTGAAGACGAATGAAGGTGGGATGGCTGCCTAGAACATCGACATCTGCGCCGGTGCCGGCTCGGCTTGCACGTCGGCTGTCTTGGCTTCGGCGGCCCCCGTTTCGACGGTTGCCGCCGTGCGGGCGACCGTCTTGCCGGAGCCTGCATTCTTCGTCTTCGCCGGCGGTGCTTCCGATCCGGCCGCGCCAAGCTCCTCGAGGAAACCGGACAGGACTGTGTCCAGCGTCGCGCGCACCAGGGCATAGTGGACGAACTGGCCGCGCTTTTCGCGGCTGATCAGGCCGGCGGTTTCGAGGATGGTGAGGTGCTGCGAGACGGAGGGTTTCGCCATGTCGAAGCGCGAGGCGATTTCGCCGGCGGTGAGGCCCGATTCCGCGAGATGTTTGAGGATGGCCCGGCGCGGCGGCGCGGCAAGCGCGTGGAAGACCTGCTGGACACGACGTTCATCCCGACCGGCGGTCGGCTTTTTTGTCTGCTTTTTCAAGCCGAAATTCCGTCTCTACATGCAATGGTTTGATCGGGGTTTCTATAATTAGGAAATTCCCTAAAAGTCCAGTACTGCGCAAATTTTGATATTTAGCTTCGTATCAAAATAACTGGTCCATGGCTTCGAAAGGGCTACAGGGGCGGCGCTCACAGCATGTCGAGCGGCGTCTTGTCGGTCGGCGGCGGGAAGGCGGCGTCGAGAACGGCCCAGTCCTCGTCGGAAATGTCGAGGTCGACCGCATCGCGGTTCTCGCGGACGCGACGGAGATTGGCGCTCTTCGGAATGGCGATCACACCGTCGCGTTCCATGAGGAATGCAAGCGCGACCTGGGCGGGCGTCGCCTGGTAGGCCTTGGCGATGCGGATCAGTTCGGGATGGTGGACCAGACGGCCCTGCTCGATCGGCGAATAGGCCATGACCGGAATGCCGTGGCTCTGGCACCAGGGCAGAAGGTCATATTCGATGCCGCGCCGCGACAGGTTGTAGAGAACCTGGTTGGCCGCGCAATTCTTCCCGTGCGGAACGGCCAGCAATTCCTCCATGTCGGCGGTGTCGAAATTGGAGACGCCCCAGGCGCCGATCTTGCCGGCGGCCTTCAGCTCTTCGAAGGCGGCGACGGTATCTTCGAGCGGATGCTCTCCGCGCCAGTGCAGGAGGTAGAGGTCGAGGCGGTCGGTGCCGAGCCGTCTGAGGCTCGCCTCGCAGGCGGCGATGGTTCCCGTGCGGCTGGCGTTCCAGGGATAGACCTTGCTCACCAGGAAAACCTCGTCGCGGCGGTCTTCGAGCGCCTTTCCGACGATGATCTC
>DPXQ01000018.1 GCA_003527225.1 Rhizobium sp. | reverse complement strand
ACAGGACCTCGGCGAATTCCTCGAGACGCATCAGCCAGAAAGGCAAGTCGAGCGTGTCGGTGTCGATGACGACCGCATGTTCGGGGAAGGCGGCGGCGAATTCGTTGTGCGGGTCGAGGATCAGCACCCGCAGCTTGGGATCGCTCTCGATCGCCTTGCGCAGCAACAGCGAGACGGCAGTCGATTTGCCGACGCCGGTCGAGCCGACCACGGCGAAATGCTTCGACAGCATGGAGGGGACGTGGATGGTCGCGTCGATACTCTCGTCCTGGGTGATCTTGCCGATCACGGCGGTGTCGCCCTTGCGGGTGTCGTAGATGCGCAAGAGATCAGCGGCGCGGATGCGATGGGCGATGGCACCGAGATAGGGATAGCGCGAAATCCCGGTCGAGAAGAGCTCGCTGCCGTCCTCGCCGACATGCACTTCGCCGAGCAGTTCGACCTCGATCAGGAAGGTGTTGTCCTCGCCTTCGCCCCAGTTCTTTGTGCCGGTCTGCATGGAATAGGCGAGCGCCACGACGCGGTTCTTGCCGACGGTGATCGAAATCAGCCGGCCGACCGACCAGAGTTCGGTCAGATCCGTGGCTCCGGCCTCGGCGATCGCGGCGATCGTCGCGCGCGAGCCGTTGCAGGCAACGACGCGGCCGAGGAAGCGGTTTCCCCGCGCCATCTGGTCGCGGCGATCCTGTTCGCCGGCCTGGCCGGAAGTCTGGAGATCATTATTGCGCAATATCTGCTCCCTCGTCGGGCTGCAGTCTAATGCCGCAGGCTTTAACAGGGTGTATAAGACAAGCGCGATATCTTTGCATGTGCGGCGGGTTGCGAGTGTTTTGGACCGGTTTTTGGGTCCCGCCGCGTTGACGCCTGCCATAATTCTGTCTATCACTTCTTCCCATGAACAATTCGCAGATCCTTATCGTGGTGGGAAAGCGCATGGGCAGGGTGGTGTAACCATCCGGCGACAGCCACCCATGCGCAGACAAACAGGCTCCTCAAAGGGGCCTTTTTTTATGGCCGAAACCGGGGTAGCAACCCCTTGACGACAATCCAGCAAGACAGATGAGACGGGAAGAGGCATGACGGGCAAAGACAATCAGATGACGGGCGCCGAGATCGTCCTCCAGGCGCTGAAGGACAACGGGGTCGAGCACATCTTCGGCTATCCGGGCGGCGCCGTGTTGCCGATCTATGACGAGATCTTCCAACAGGAAGAGATCCAGCACATCCTGGTGCGCCATGAGCAGGGCGCCGGCCATGCGGCCGAAGGCTATGCCCGCTCCACCGGCAAGGTCGGCGTCATGCTGGTGACCTCCGGCCCGGGCGCCACCAATGCGGTGACGCCGCTGCAGGACGCGCTGATGGACAGCGTTCCGCTCGTCTGCATCTCCGGCCAGGTCCCGACCACGCTGATCGGCTCCGACGCCTTCCAGGAATGCGACACCGTCGGCATCACCCGGCCGTGCACCAAGCACAACTGGCTGGTCAAGGACGTCAACGATCTCGCCCGCGTCATCCACGAGGCCTTCCGCATCGCCCAGTCCGGCCGTCCGGGCCCGGTCCTGGTCGATGTGCCCAAGGACGTGCAGTTCGCCACCGGCACCTATACACCGCCGTCCAACGACATCATCCAGAAGAGCTACCAGCCGCAGGTGCAGGGCGACATCAACGCCATCCGCGCCGCCGTCGAGTTGATGGCCAATGCGCGCCGGCCGATCATCTATTCGGGCGGCGGGGTCGTCAATTCCGGGCCGGAAGCCTCCAAGCTGCTGCGCGAACTGGTCGAACTCACCGACTTCCCGATCACCTCGACCCTGATGGGCCTCGGCTCCTATCCGGCCTCGGGCAAGAACTGGCTCGGCATGCTCGGCATGCACGGTTCCTACGAGGCCAACATGGCGATGCATGACTGCGACGTCATGGTCTGCATCGGCGCGCGCTTCGACGACCGCATCACCGGCCGGCTCAACGCGTTCTCGCCGAACTCCAAAAAGATCCACATCGACATCGATCCGTCGTCGATCCACAAGAACGTCCGCGTCGACGTTCCGATCACCGGCGATGTCGGCCATGTGCTGGAAGACATGGTCCGCCTGTGGCGGGCGCTGCCGAAGAAGCCGGACGCAGCCCAGACGGCCGAGTGGAAGGCAAGCGTCGCGAAGTGGCGGGCGCGCAATTCCTTCGCCTACACGCCGTCGAAGGACGTCATCATGCCGCAATACGCCATCGAGCGGCTGTCGGCGCTGACGCAGGACCGCGACACCTACATCACCACCGAAGTCGGCCAGCACCAGATGTGGGCGGCGCAGTATTTCGGCTTCGAACAGCCGAACCGCTGGATGACCTCGGGTGGTCTCGGCACCATGGGCTACGGTTTCCCGGCGGCGATCGGCGTGCAGATCGCCCATCCGGAAAGCCTGGTCATCGACATTGCCGGCGATGCCTCGATCCAGATGTGCATCCAGGAAATGTCCTGCGCCGTTCAATACGAGGCGCCGGTCAAGATCTTCATCCTCAACAACCAGTACATGGGCATGGTGCGCCAGTGGCAGCAGCTGCTGCACGGCAACCGCCTGTCGCACTCCTATACCGAGGCGCTGCCGGACTTCGTCAAGCTGGCGGATGCCTATGGCGCGGTCGGCCTGCGCTGCGAAAAGCCGGAGGATCTCGACGACGCCATCCTCGAAATGATCAACGTCAAGAAGCCGGTGATCTTCGACTGCCGCGTCGCCAACCTCGCCAACTGCTTCCCGATGATCCCGTCGGGCAAGGCGCACAATGAAATGCTGCTGCCCGACGAGGCGACCGACGAAGCGGTGGCGAATGCCATCGACGCCAAGGGCCGCCAGCTGGTTTGACGATTGAAATAGGAACAGAGACATGAACGCACATCAGCAGCCCACCGGTTCGGCCTATTTCATCGCCAAGGAAACCGCCGCCGTCGAAAACCACACGCTTTCGATCCTGGTCGACAACGAGCCGGGCGTGCTCGCCCGGGTGATCGGCCTGTTCTCCGGCCGCGGCTACAACATCGAAAGCCTCACCGTTTCGGAAACCGAGCACGAGGCGCATCTGTCGCGCATCACCATCGTGACGCGCGGCACGCCGAGCGTGCTCGAGCAGATCAAGGCGCAACTCGAGCGCATCGTGCCGGTGCATCGGGTGGTGGATCTCACGGTGCGGGCCCGCGATCTCGGGCAGGAGCGGCCGGTCGAGCGGGAAGTGGCGCTGGTCAAGGTGGCCGGCACCGGCGAGACCCGCGCCGAGACCTTGCGTCTTGCCGACGCCTTCCAGGCCAAGGTCATCGACGCGACCGTCGAGCACTTCATCTTCGAGATCACCGGCAAGTCGTCGAAGATCGACCAGTTCGTGGCGATCATGAAGCCGCTCGGCCTCAACGAGATCTGCCGCACCGGGATTGCCGCGATGAATCGTGGCCCGCAGGGCATGTGAGCTCGGTCCAAGGCTCAGATGACAAAGGACGGGCGCCTCGACGGCGCCCGTTCCGTTTCCGCATGCGCGCCCCAAGAAAACGAAATGGGGCCGCCGTCCTGCTAGAACATCGACATCTGTGCCGGTGCCGGCTTTTCAGCCGGGGGCAGATCAGTCTCGGCTGCCGCCCCTGACTTGCGCGCGCGGCCGGCTGCCGGTGCGGATGGATCCTCTTCTGCGAGCGGCGTCCCTTCCGCGGCGAGGGGCAGGGCGCCGAGCTCCGCGAGCAATCCCATCAATGCGGTTT
>DPXQ01000093.1 GCA_003527225.1 Rhizobium sp. | reverse complement strand
TCTGCGTGATCGCAGTCTCCGTGTTTTTCTATGCCATGTCGGCCTATCAGAATCCGGGTCCGCTCGCGACCAACACCAATTTCGTCGTGCGCACCGGCGCGGGTCTTGCCGAGATCGCCGGCAGCCTGGAACGCAACGGCATTGTCAGCGACGCCCGCATCTTCCGCCACGTCACCTCCACCTATCTGCAGGAGGGGGAAAGCCTCAAGGCCGGTGAGTACGAGATCAAGGCCGGGGCCTCGATGAAGGAGATCATGGACCTGCTGAAGTCGGGCAAGTCGATCCTTTATTCGGTCTCCATGCCGGAAGGCCTGACGGTCAAGCAGATGTTCAAGCGGCTGGCGGACGATCCGGTGCTGGAAGGCGAACTGCCGGCCGAACTCCCGGTCGAGGGGTCGCTCCGTCCCGATACCTACAAATACTCGCGTGGCACCAAGCGCACCGAGATCGTCAGCCAGATGGCTGCGGCGCAGGCCAAGCTGGTCGACCAGATCTGGGAAAAGCGCGATCCCGACCTTCCGATCAAGACGAAGGAAGATTTCGTCACGCTGGCCTCGATCGTCGAGCGGGAGACGGGCAAGGACGACGAGCGCGCTCATGTCGCATCGGTCTTCATCAATCGTCTCACCAAGGGCATGCGGCTGCAGTCCGACCCGACCATCGTCTACGGCCTGTTCGGCGGCGACGGCAAGCCGGCCGACCGGCCGATCTATCAGTCGGACCTGAAGAAAGAGACGCCGTACAACACCTACGTCATCAAGGGCCTGCCGCCGGGGCCGATCGCCAATCCGGGCCGCGCCGCGCTGGAAGCCGTCGCCCATCCGTGGAAGACCAAGGACCTCTACTTCGTCGCCGACGGCACCGGGGGCCATGTCTTTGCGGCAACGCTCGAGGAACACAACGCCAATGTGAAGAGCTGGCGCAAACTCGAGGCGGAACGGGGCGAGGACCCGGGCGCTGCGGTCGACGCGACGCCGGAGAGCGATCCGGACGCGGCCGCCGTCAAGAAAAAGAAGACCAACTGATCTCCAGGGCGAGGGTAGGGGCGATGGCACTGCAATCCATGACCGGCTTTGCCCGCAGCGAAGGCACCGTCGGACGATATCGCTGGGCGTGGGAACTGCGCTCGGTCAACGGCAAGGGCCTCGACATCCGCATGCGCCTGCCCCAGGGCATGGAGAATTTCGAGGGCGAAGTCCGCCGTCTGGTCTCGCAATATGTCACGCGCGGCAATGTGCAGGTGGGGTTGACCGTGCAGGTCAGCGAGAACCGCGTCGAGGCGGTGCTCAACCGCGAGACGCTCGATGCCGTGCTGAAGCTGCGCCAGGATCTCGGTGCCGAGCTAGTCGATCCCGCGCCGCTGACGCTCGATGCCCTCCTGTCGATCCGCGGGCTCGTCGAATTCAAGGAGGCCGCCGACGACGTCGAGGCGCTCGCCCGGCGCGACGCCGATGTCCTCAACGGCCTCGAACAGGCCGTGCATGCGCTTTGCGAGATGCGGCGGATCGAGGGTGACGCACTCTGTCGCCTGCTATCGGACCAGGTGACGCGCATCGAGGAGTTGGCGCAGATCGTCGAGGCCGATCCGTCGCGCCAGCCGGACGAGATCACCCGCAAGCTGGAAAGCCAGATCGCCGCGCTGATCGGCGCCGCCGCGACGCTCGACCGCGACCGGCTCTATGCAGAGGCGGCGCTTCTGGCCACCCGCGCCGATCTGCGCGAGGAAATCGACCGGCTGAAGGCGCATGTCGCGGCCGCCCGCGATCTTCTCGCCATGGGCGGCCCGATCGGGCGCAAGCTCGATTTCATTGCGCAGGAATTCAACCGCGAATCGAATACCATCTGCTCGAAGTCGAATTCCGTGGCCGTGACCTCCGCGGGCATCGAGTTGAAGGTCGTGATCGACCAGTTCCGCGAACAGGTCCAGAATTTGGAGTGAACCGATGGTAGAGGGCAAGGGGACGGTCATACCGATCGCGCGCCGCGGGCTGATGCTGGTGATCTCGTCGCCGTCGGGCGCGGGAAAGTCGACGATCGCCCGCAATCTGATGGAACGCGACCGCCAGATCGGCATGTCGGTGAGCGTCACCACGCGCCAGCGGCGGCAGAGCGAGATAGAGGGGGTACACTACCACTTCGTCACCCAGCGCGACTTCGAGCGCATGCGCGATTCCGATTCTTTGCTGGAATGGGCCGAGGTCCACGGCAATTTCTACGGCACACCGCGCGATCCGGTCGAGCTTGCCATGTCGGAGGGCCGCGACATGCTGTTCGACATCGACTGGCAGGGCGCCCAGCAGCTCCAGGACAAGATGAAGGCGGACGTCGTGTCGATCTTCATCCTGCCGCCGACCATGGCGGAACTTCAGTCCCGCCTGCATCGCCGTGCGGAAGACACTGAGGAGGTCATCCAGACCCGGCTTGCCAATTCCCGGGCGGAAATCTCCCACTGGCGCGAGTATGACTATGTGATCGTCAACGATGATCTCGATGCCGCCTTCGACGCCGTGCAGTCCATCGTCAAGGCGGAACGCCTGCGCCGCGACCGTCGCCACGGCCTGTTCGACTTCGTCAGCACGCTGGTTTCTTCCGACGGCCGTTGACCGTCAGGCCCGGCAGCCGCAAGCGAGGCTGCCCAAGGGCGCATCCGTTGACTTGTCGGGGCGCGCAAGGCCGCAGGCGTAGACACTCTGCCTTGCGCCTTGTGCAGCGGTCGACATTTCCGGGGGAAACGGGTGCCGTAGCGAACCGCTGCTAGAGCAGATTGGCGATGCGGCAGAACTCCGCAACCGACAGGGTTTCGGCTCGCCGCGCCGGATCGATCCCCGCCTTCGCCAGTAGCGCCTCGCCGCCGAGCGATTTCAGGCTCTGGCGCAGCATCTTGCGGCGTTGGCCGAAGGCGGCCAGCGTCACGCGTTCAAGCTTCTCGACGTCGCAGGGAAGCGGTTCCTGTCGCGGCACCAGATGCACGACCGA
>DPXQ01000042.1 GCA_003527225.1 Rhizobium sp. | reverse complement strand
CGTTTCAATCACTGGATTATGCGCTCACTTGGCTGCCTATAGGACGGAAAGCGAGCGAGGCAAGGATGTAAAGGGAGAATGGGCGCTGAGTGCGCGTCGCTATTTCTTGCTTTTCTGTGGCAAACCTGCGCTTGAAAGGACGCAACCGCCATCCTGCCCCGAGAAATTCACATTCCAATGATCTTAAGGGTTCGAATTCGGGGGCGTAAGGGCCGTGCCAGGTTGGCTCTCGGGATTTGACGAGCATCGGTCAAATGTGCAGATGTTTCCTCGCTTGAAATCTTGAACGGAGCAGGCTCTTGATGAAATGGACGCCAATCGCATGACGATGGACCGCATGATGCTGCGATCCCTTGGAAGCGAGCCGCCCATTCTCGCCGACGGGCACCGGGCGCCGGACAGACGTGAGATATCGTTGCGTTGGCTGTCGGGAACATTCCTGACCGGTATAACCTCGTGCATCCTGATGGGCGTTGCCCTTTTCGCCGCCCTCGACGGGCAGCCGCAATTGGCCATCCCGGCCGAAGCCTATGCTCTGACCGGTTCAAATACGATTGCAGCACTTGACCAGGAAACCGCAAAGCGAGGATCGCGGCTGTTCGGCCCGAACATCGCGTCAAGACCCGCCGATAAGGCGATACTGGAGGTGCCGACCGTCATTCACGACGGAGAGCGCGAAGTGGTGCGCCGGCAACCTTTCGTCCACGTAAAGATGAACCTTGCCGCCAACTACACGGTTCAGGAGGATTATCCGAATTTCGATCCTCTGGCGATATTCTCGGCGAACGAGAGGGCCGTACCGCCGGCAAACCGGACAGGGAACCTCTATGGTTCGGACGTGGAATCCGAAGTCAGCCTGAAGACGGTCGCCTTTCCGGTTGAAGGCAACGTCCATCCCTATGCCGGCGAGATGTCGTTCGACGAAGTGGAGGAGGCCGTCCGCTCCAACGGCTCGGTGCTGACGGACGGCAACAGCCAGATCGCAGCTCTCTACTATATCGACCCGCGGCGCTTTGCGGCAGACGGTGGAGACGTCGACATTACGGTCGGCCTCGCCGCCCGGATCGTCGAGCAGAACATGACAGTATCATCACCGGAACCTCTGACACCCGAGACGCCGGAATATGCCGACGACATCATTCCGGTCCGGCGTGCCCAGAAGATCGAAGCGGTGATGGCCGCCTCCGGCTACGCCAAGGCCGAAGCGGAGGACGTGTCACGCTATTTGGCGCCGCAACTGGATTCGAGCGAACTTGCAGAAGGTGACGTCCTCCGGATTGGCGTGATCCAGAAGGGCGAGGAGGCCCACATCGTCCGGGTGAGTCTCTACCGGCAATCGAACCATATGGTGACTCTTGCACTCAATGACACCGGGCATCTCGTCGTCGGCAGTGAGCCGCCGATGCTGGATGCGGTCGTTACCGCCTTTGACGACCGGGCCATGCCCGTTCCGGCCGCGCGCGATCTACCCCGCGTCTATGATGGCATTTACCGTGCGGCACTCTCCTATGGCATGAGCCAGGAAATGACCTCCCTGATCATCAAGCTCCTGGCAAGCAACGTCGACTTCCAGGCACAGTTGAAGCCAACCGATACCCTGGAAGCCTTTTTCTCCGTTGCCGACGAGACCGGCCGCGCGACGGAAGATTCAGAGCTGCTCTATGTCAGCGCTCATTTCGGCGATAGCGTCACCAATTTCTACCGCTTCCAGGAGCCGTCAGACAATTCAATCGACTACTTCGACGAAAGCGGCAAAAGCATCCGCCAATTTCTTTTGCGCAATCCAGTGCCGAACGGCATCTTCAAGTCCGGATTTGGAATGCGGCGCCACCCGATCCTCGGCTATTCACGAATGCATACGGGTGCAGACTGGGCAGCACCCCGTGGGACGCCGATCATCGCGTCCGGCAATGGCACAGTCGAGAAGGCCGGCTGGGATTCCGGCGGCTACGGCAATCAGACCCTGATCCGCCACGCCAACGGCTACGTCACCTCCTACAATCACCAGAGTGCGATTGCCAAGGGCATCAAGCCGGGCGCGAAGGTGCGGCAAGGCCAGGTCATCGGATGGGTCGGAAATACAGGGCTATCTACGGGACCCCACCTTCACTACGAGCTCATCGTCAATGGCACCAAGGTCGATCCTCTGAGGGTCCGCCTGCCCGGCGGTAAATCCCTCGATGGTGATGCGCTGGCCCGTTTCGAGGCTGAACGCGAGCGGATCGACACCCTGCTCGGCAACAACGACAAGGCAAAACAGCTCGCAAGCCGCTGACTGGGCCACGTCATATGATGCGCCCAGATGGGAAAATGGCGGCCAATGGCCGCCATTCCGTTTTTCGTAGTAATGGCGACCTGCCTCAGGCTGCCTCTTCTATCGCCGGCTTGACGGAGAACAGAAGACGGTCGGAACCGGCCGATACTGTAACGATCGAACTGTCTGGAATGCTTCCTGAAAGGATCCGTTCGGCCATAGGATCCTGAAGGTATTTCTGGATCACCCGCTTCAAGGGACGAGCACCATAGATCGGATCGTAACCCTTGTCGGCAAGCCAGGCCCGCGCGTCGTCGCCGAGCTTGATGGTGATCTTGCGTTCAGCCAGAAGTGCGACAAGCCGATGCATCTGGATGTCGACAATCGAGCCCATCTCCTCACGGCGCAAGCGGTGGAACAGAATGATCTCGTCGATACGGTTCAGGAACTCCGGGCGGAACGATGCCTTAACGACATTCATGACCTGATCGCGCACGCTGTCGCTGTCCTCGTTCTCGCCAAGGGCGGTCAGATATTCCGCACCCAGATTCGAAGTCATGATGATGATCGTGTTCTTGAAGTCCACAGTCCGGCCCTGTCCGTCCGTGAGACGCCCGTCGTCGAGCACCTGCAGGAGCACGTTGAAGACGTCCGGGTGGGCCTTTTCAATCTCGTCGAACAGTACAACCTGGTAGGGTTTGCGGCGAACCGACTCCGTCAGCGCCCCGCCCTCTTCGTAGCCGACATAACCGGGAGGCGCTCCGATAAGCCGGGCAACCGAGTGCTTCTCCATGTATTCCGACATGTCCATACGTTGGATCGCCGTCTCATCGTCGAAGAGAAAGCGGGCAAGCGACTTCGTAAGCTCCGTCTTGCCGACGCCGGTCGGCCCGAGGAAGATGAACGAGCCGATAGGCCGGTTCGGGTCTTGCAGCCCGGCACGCGCTCGGCGCACGGCCCGGGAAACCGCCTGCACGGCATCGCCCTGCCCGACCACCGATTTCGCCAGCTCGTCCTCCATGCGCAGCAGCTTGTCGCGTTCGCCTTCCAGCATCTTGTCGACCGGAATACCTGTCCAGCGCGACACGATATGCGCGATATTGTCAGGGGTTACCACCTCCTGCACCATGGATTCACGCGCGTTGCCATCCTGCGCTTCGGCGGTCTCCAGCTCTTTCCCGAGCTTCGGGATAATGCCATAGGCAAGTTCGCCCGCACGCTGGAATTCACCCTTTCGTTGCGCGATCGCCAGTTCATTGCGTGCTTCGTCGAGTTGACCTTTGAGGTCGGCGGCGAGCCCGAGCTTGCTCTTTTCCGCCTGCCAGCGCGCCGTCAGCGCGTTGGCCTCTTCCTCGAGGGCAGAGAGTTCGGTCTCGAGGCGCTTCAGCCGGTCGGCGGAAGAAGCGTCGGTTTCCTTTTTCAGTGCCTCTCGCTCGATCTTTAGCTGGATGATCCGCCGGTCGAGTTCGTCCAGTTCCTCGGGCTTGGAATCCACCTGCATCCGAAGACGCGAAGCGGCCTCGTCCATCAGGTCGATTGCCTTGTCCGGCAGGAAGCGGTCGGTGATATAGCGGTTGGAAAGTGTCGCGGCCGCCACGATCGCCGAATCCGAGATGCGGACCTTGTGGTGCTGTTCGTATTTTTCCTTCAGGCCGCGAAGAATCGAGATCGTGTCCTCGACCGTCGGCTCGTCGACCATGACCGGCTGGAAGCGCCGGGCGAGAGCCGCGTCCTTCTCCACATGCTTGCGGTATTCGTCAAGCGTGGTTGCGCCGACGCAATGCAATTCGCCCCGGGCCAGAGCCGGCTTGAGGAGATTGGAGGCATCCATGGCGCCATCCGCCTTGCCGGCGCCGACAAGGGTGTGCATTTCATCGATGAACAGAATGATCTGGCCGCTCTCCGACTGTACTTCGTTGAGCACTGCCTTCAGCCGCTCCTCGAACTCGCCGCGGTATTTCGCGCCGGCAATAAGCGAGCCCATATCGAGCGCCATAAGTCTCTTGTCTTTCAGGCTCTCCGGAACGTCGCCGTTCACGATACGTAGCGCCAAACCCTCGGCAATCGCAGTCTTGCCGACACCGGGCTCGCCAATCAGAACCGGATTGTTCTTCGTGCGCCGCGAGAGGACCTGGATCGTCCTACGGATCTCGTCGTCACGTCCGATAACGGGATCAAGCTTGCCCTCACGGGCTTCTTCCGTCAGGTCGCGCGCATATTTCTTCAGTGCGTCGAAGCCCTGTTCGGCGTTGGCGCTATCGGCGGTACGGCCCTTGCGGATGTCGTTGATGACCTGATTAAGGGCGTTTGCCGTCAGACCCGCCTTCTTCAGGCTTGCCGAGGTGGATGCGGAACTCTCGATCGCCAGCGCGAGCAGCAGCCGCTCAACGGTAACGAAGCTGTCACCGGCCTTCTTTGCAGCCTCTTCGGCCGTGGAAAAAACCTTTGCCAAAGGCTGAGACAGATAGACTTGACCGCTTCCGCCCGAAACCTTCGGAAGCTTCGACAATGCCAGGTCGTTGGCAAGCCGCGCTTCCTTGGGGTCCCCCCCTGCACGTGTGATCAGCGACGCTGCCATACCCTGATCGTCGTCCAGAAGGACCTTGAGGACATGTTCCGGTGTAAATTGCTGATGGCCTTCGGAGAGCGCATGGGTCTGGGCCGATTGCAGGAAGCCGCGAACGCGCTCGGAATATTTTTCGATGTTCATCGCCTATCTCCAATAGCCGCCCTGCCCTTATCGGCACAGCGCGGCGGTTAAGGACAAGGCCCCCTCATCAGGCGAGCCCCTTGGACGTTTCCGTCCTGCTTAGCGAGATATGGTGCGCAGATTTTTGCGTTTAAAGAGGCACTTAAACGAAAAAACTCCGGCCAAGGGCCGGAGTTTGCATCACTCGCCGTCGAGAGCCACGAGCGCCCGCGATCATTCGGAAGCGGCAGCGGCCAGTTCCGGCTTTTCCACCGTCTCGGAAGGCCCCGCCGAAGCGTCATCGCCTCCATCCTGCTCACCAGAGCCATTGGTATGACGAGGCTGGCGGCGCGGGCGCGGAGAGGAATTCCGGCGACGCGATTGCGGCCGTTCGGCAGGCGCATCCGGCGTATCGTCAGCTGCGCTTACTTCCACAGGCGTGCCCTCGATAACCGGCTGCGGCCCGCTTCCGGCGATTTCCACCGGCTGGGGAGTTGTGTTGACCGTGTCGTCCATCGAGTCCATATCGTCGCTGTCTCGGTCCGAGAACTCGCTGCGATCCTCACGCTGGAAACGCTCCTGCATCTGAGCCTGTGCGGCGGCGATGATTCGGTTATAGTGTTCGGCATGCTGGAGGTAGTTCTCAGCCATGACCCGGTCGCCGCTACTCTGCGCGTCTCGAGCAAGCGTCGCATATTTCTCCGCGATATGTTGGGCCGTACCACGGATCTTCACATCGGGGCCGGAGCTGTCATAGGTCCGGGTTAGCGGGTTGGCGCCCTTGCGGTTGAAGTTTCCGCCCCCGCCGCTGCCGCCGCCGCCATTACGCCCGCGACCACGCTTATTCTGCTGTCCTGGCCTCATCGATTATTCACCTGAATTCTCTTGATTGCTGATAATAGGCTACGCTGCCGGATCGGGTTGGACCGGATCAAGGCTCCGCGTGCCGCGGGCATACTGCGCCATTGCTTCATTCTGCCGCTGGTGAAAGTCAAATTAACTGATCACGCATCAGGATTTGCTTGCCCCGCGAATCTCCAAAAAAGGAGCCGTTACCGAAGCCGACCCAGACCCGAACGAATCTATGTTCATTCCCCGCTGCCCGTTGCGTGCCCGCAAACTAGCCCGCTTCATCCGGAAATCCAAGCCTTTTCTTCGAAAAGAAAAAATATCGTGAGCAAGCGCAGCAAATCTAGCCTGGAAGAGCCTGAGCAAACAACAGCACGCGGTCGTTACCCCCGTAGTCACGAAAGGCTTCATCATGCAAAAATCCAGCTTTTTCAAAAACATAGGAAACGGCGTCTTTTTGGTCATGGCCGATCTCGACTGCGACAATGCCTCCAGGCCGAACAAAATCGCCCACCTTTTCTGCTATGGCCCGATAGGCATCAAGGCCATCCTCGCCTCCATCAAGCGCCGCCGCCGGATCATAGTTCCGGACTTCCGGCTCCAGATCGGCCACCGCTGCAGTCGGTATATAGGGCGGGTTTGACACGATGATGTCGAATAGGCCATTCACACTTTCGAACCATGCGCTCTGCACGGTTTCGAACCGATCGGCCACGCCGTTCAGGTCGGCATTGCGTCTGGCAATTGAAAGGGCATCCTGTGATATGTCGCTGCCAACGGCAACCGCTTGTGGGCATTCCTTGAGGAGCGCCAGCGCGATTGCGCCTGTCCCGGTCCCGAGATCGAGAACGCGGGCACGCCCGTTTTCCGCAACGATGCGCCTGAGATGCGGCAGCACGTGATCGACCAAGATTTCGGTATCGGGGCGTGGCTCAAGGGTCGCCGGAGAAAGCTGAAGGTCCAGGCCATAGAATTCGCGATGACCTAGGATGCGGTAAACCGGCTCGCGCCGTACCCTGCGCTCGATCGCCTCGCGGATCTGCACGCATTCTTTCGGCGGCACCGTGTCGGAGCCGCGAACAATGACCTGGGACAGCGAGAGGCCAAGCAGTCCTGAAATCAGTATACGGGCGTCCGTCGAGGGGGTAGAAAGCCCAGCCTCGGCAAATCGCCGTTTCGCTTGTGCGGTCAGGCCCGAGACCGTCTCCGCCTGATTCGTCATATCTGCTCGCCAAGTTGGGCGAGTTGACCGGCCTGATAGTCGGCAATAAGTGCATCGACCAGTTCATCGATCTCACCCACCATCATCCGGTCGAGCTTGTAGAGCGTGAGGTTGATGCGGTGATCGGTCACGCGGCCCTGCGGGAAGTTATAAGTTCGGATCCGCTCGGAGCGATCACCTGAACCAACCTGGCTCTTTCGGTCGGCCGAGCGCTCGCTTTCCGAGCGCTGCCTCTCCATGTCGAAAAGCCGCGAGCGCAGAACCTGCATGGCCTTGGCCCGGTTCTGGTGCTGAGATTTCTCCGAACTTGTGACCACGATCCCGGTCGGCAAATGGGTGATGCGCACAGCAGAATCCGTCGTATTCACATGCTGGCCACCCGCCCCCGACGAACGCATGGTGTCGATACGGATATCTTCCGGGCGAATCTCGATATCGATTTCTTCCGCTTCAGGCAGTACCGCGACGGTGGCGGCGGATGTGTGAATGCGTCCGCTTGCTTCCGTCTCCGGCACCCGCTGTACCCGGTGTACGCCCGATTCGAATTTCAGTTTCGAGAAGACGCCTCTCCCGGTGATTGTCGCGATAATTTCCTTGTAGCCGCCAGCCTCGCCCTCACTTGCCGAAAGCACTTCCACCTTCCAGCCCTTGGAAGCGGCAAAGCGCTCATACATGCGGAACAGATCGCCTGCGAAAAGAGCCGCCTCCGAACCACCTGTGCCGGCCCGGATTTCAAGGATCGCGCTCTTTTCATCGGCCGCATCCTTCGGAAGCAGCAGGATCTGCATGTCTTTCTCGAGCGCCTGAATGCGTTCTTCGACATCAGGCAGTTCCATTTCGGCAAGATCGCGCATGTCGCGATCGGTTGTTTTGTCAGCGAGCATCGCCTTCAACCCGGAAATCTCGGCGAGCGCCCCTTCATACTCCCGAATCTTGCGCACCACCGGCTGCAATTCCGCATATTCCGATGCAAGCTTCACATAGACATCCGCGGCCGGCCCAGCCGACATGCGTGCCTCGATCTCGCCGAAACGGCGTTCGAGTTCGCGCATTTTCTCGACAGGAAGCTTCGCCACCATTCACTCCAGGTTCTTGGGTTCAGAGAGGAATATTGTTGTCTTCCGCAAAGCCCGTCAGGATATCCCTCAGCGGCAAATGCGTCCGGTGATCATCGAGAGCCGCGTTAAGCTCCCGACTCAAGCGATCGACATCGAGCGCGAGAAGCATCGCCTTTACCGGCCCGATGGCCGTCGGAGCAATGGAGATCGAGCGGAAGCCGATCCCGAGCAGGGCCATGGCCGAAAGCGGCTTGCCGGCCATCTCTCCGCAAAGCGTCACCGGTGTTTCGCTCTTGTCAGCGGCGCGCACGATATCGCGGAGAATCCTCAAGAACGGTCGGCCCAGAACATCGAACCGGTCCGATACCCGAGCATTGCCACGATCGGCTGCCATGGAGAACTGGAACAGATCATTTGATCCCACCGATACGAAATCGACTTCCTCCATCAATTCTTCGAGCTGCCACATCAGCGCCGGAACCTCGAGCATCGCACCGAACTGCAGGCGCTTCGGCAGTTGATGGCCGAATTTCGACAGATGCTGTACCTCTTTCTGCATCAGGTCCCGCACCGCCCGGATCTCGCCGACCTCGGTCACCATCGGCAACATCATCTTCAATTCGGCCCCGGCGGCGGCTTTCAAAAGAGCTCTCAACTGCGTGCGCAGCAGTCCCGGCCGGTCAAGCGAAAGCCGGATTGCACGCCAGCCGAGTGCCGGATTTTCCTCTTCTTGAGCCCTGAAATAGGAAACAACCTTGTCTCCCCCAATATCAAGGGTGCGAAATGTCACCGGCAGGCCCGCCGCCTGGCGCAGTACGCTCCGGTAGAAGCTCTCCTGGTCATCCGCTTTTGGCATGGTCGAGGAGATCATGAACTGGAGTTCGGTGCGAAAAAGGCCGATCCCCTCGGCGCCCGACTCGGCGAGTTGCGGCAGATCGACCAGCAGACCGGCATTCATCTGCAGCATGATACGCTTGCCATCTTTCGTGAGAGGCTCGACATCGCGCAATGCCCTGAACTGCTCCTGCCGCCGCGCCCGAAGGCGGACTTTTTCCTCATAGGCCTTTTGAAGGTCGGCCATCGGCCGTATATGGACCTTGCCGTCGTCCCCATCAATGATCACCGGATCGCCATTTTCAGCAAGCGCCACCGCGCCCGCCGCCTGGCCGACGACGGCAATGCCCATGGCGCGGGCGACGATGACCACGTGGCTTGTGACCGCGCCCTCCTCAAGAACCAGCCCGCGAATATGGTTGCGCGGATAGTCGAGCAGTTCGGCAGCACCCATCGCCCGGGCAAAGATGATCGCGTCTGCCGGAAAGCCCTCAGTTGTGCTGCGGGGCGAAAAGCCGGTCAACTGCCTGAGCAGTCGATTGGCCAGATCGTCGAAATCGTGCATGCGTTCGCGCAGGTACGGATCGGTGAGCCGTATCATCCGCGCCTTGGTATCGCTCTGGACCTTCTCGACCGCCGCTTCCGCCGTCAGGCCGTTGTGGATCGCCTCTTCCATGCGGCGCACCCAGCCCTGGTCATGTGCAAACATCCTGTAGGTTTCGAGCACATCGCGATGCTCACCTTCCATGGAAACTTCGCGGCGCGAAAGCATGTCGTCGATCGAAATGCGCAGCGAGCCGAGCGCATCGGCGAGCCGCCGCAGTTCCTTTGCTGAGTCTTCGTTCAGCAAATTGGTGACGACAATGCGCGGTTCGTGCAGCACCACATAGCCGAGGCCTATACCCTCGCTATAGCTGTCACCATCAATTGTCACTGCACGTGTCAGGTCGAGTTCGAGCCCTGGCCGCGTGATCTTCTTGAGTTCGCCTGTCGCAATCATTTCGGCCAGAACCATTGCCGTCGTCTCGAGCGCTTCAAGCTCGTCCTCCCGGTAATTCCGCTGCGCTTTGTTCTGAACAACAAGAACGCCCAAACTGCGACCGGCCCTCAAAATCGGCACACCGAGGAAGGAGTGATAGATTTCTTCCCCCGTTTCCGGCAGGTAGCGGAAAGCCGGATGTGCCTGCGCATCCGAGAGATTGAGCGACTGCGCGCTTGCAGCGATGGTACCGACCAGGCCCTGCCCCATTTTGAGTTGAGCAAGGTGGACCGCGTCCTTGTTGAGGCCTTCCGTCGCATAGAGTTCGAGGATGCTGTCGGACCGCAATACGTACACGGAGCACACTTCCGCCACCATGTTGCTCGCTATCTGGCGAACGATCTGGTCAAGGCGTTCCTGTGGTTCGAGCGGTTCCGCCATCAACTCGCGCAACCGCTTGAGAAGAACGCGTGGACCTGCAGACAGGTCTCTCATTCCGTGAATGCTCCCGAAAACGAATAATGGACGGGCGGACCGCCACCCGCGGCATCAACCGTAGAGAGTGACAAGACCCGCCTTGCGGATCAATTCTTATCGAGGCCGTAGCAGGAATGCAAAGTCCGGACCGCGAGTTCTGCGTAGGGACCATCGATGAGGATCGAAATCTTGATTTCCGACGTAGTTATTGCCTTGATATTGATGCCTTTTTCAGCAAGCGCCTTGAAAGCCGTCGCAGCGACGCCGGCGTGACTGCGCATACCGATGCCGATCACCGATACCTTGACGAGGCCCGATTCGCTCTGGGCGACATCGTAGCCGATGGTTTCCTTGTTGTCGGCGAGCACCTTCAGCGCCTTCTCCACGTCCCCTGAAGGCACGGTGAAGGTCATGTCGGTCCGCGTTCCGTCTTCAGAAATGTTCTGGACGATCATGTCGACGTTGATATGGGACTCGGCCAAGGGCCCGAAGATCGCGGCGGAAACGCCCGGCCGGTCGGCAAGACGGCGCAACGAAATCTGGGCTTCATCCTTGGCATAGGCAATACCGGTGACAACTTCCTGTTCCACGATCTCATCCTCATCGCAAATCAAAGTACCGGGCGGGTTCAACAGATCGCCCATGCCCGGCGCGTCCGGGTCTTCAAAACTGGAGCGCACGAAGGTGCGCACCTTATGCACCATGGCAAGTTCTACCGAGCGGACCTGAAGGACCTTGGCGCCAAGCGAGGCCATTTCCAGCATTTCCTCGAAGGCGATCTTCTTGAGGCGCCTCGCCTTGGGCTCGATACGCGGATCGGTTGTATAGACCCCATCGACATCGGTGTAGATATCGCAACGGTCGGCCTTGACTGCCGCCGCGATCGCAACGGCCGAGGTATCGGATCCGCCACGGCCGAGCGTCGCGATACGGTTGTCAGGCCCGATACCCTGGAAGCCGGCAACGACCGCCACCTGGCCCTCGCCCATGCGGCGGATGATGTCCGCGCCGTCAATTTCCTGGATCCGCGCCGCCCCATGGGCGTTGTCGGTCCTGATGGCGATCTGCCAGCCCTGCCAGGAGCGCGCGTTGATCCCCATCGACTGAAGCGCGATCGCCAACAGGCCGGATGTCACCTGTTCGCCCGAAGCGACGACGGCATCGTATTCGCGAGCATCGTAAAAAGGCGAGGCGGCGCCCGCCACCTTTGGTATGTTCTGCACCCAGTCAACAAGCTCGTTGGTCTTGCCCGACATCGCCGAGACCACCACGGCCACCTCGTGACCGGCGTCGACCTCGCGTTTGACATGCCGGGCGACATTGTGAATGCGTTCGAGATTGGCGACGGATGTTCCGCCGAATTTCATTACGATGCGCGCCATAATCTTACCGTAACTGACCTCATAGCCCGCAGGAACGGGACCGACCGACAAAACCGCTCCGATCTGTCGGGGCGCGGAAGTTGCGCGCTTTTAGCGAAAAAGGCAGGGCGGCGCAACGGCTACTTCTGACGCGTTGCCGCAGTCCGCAAGGTTTTTAGCCGGATCGACAGAGCGTGCCGTCCTGCCATAATTCCGGACGAATTCCAGCGCCAAGCATGCTGCGGCGAGCAACGCCACCGGCAACGACGAGGCTGGCGGCGGCGATCTTTTAAGGTTGAGCGTGGAGGCACAGCGTGGGTCCTGAAAGGTCATTCGAGGCGGGAGATTGCCCTTCACCTCTCTCCGTCCTTTCGCGATGGTCATTCCTTTCCAGGTACCGCAAGCAGATCGCGGCGATCGCGAGTCTACTGCTCTTCTGTCTGGTGGGGATGGCGATCTATCGTCTGACTGGCGAAGTGAGATACAACGACGTCGTTCGGGGATTGACTGCTACCACCATCCAGGCCCTCCTGATGGCGCTGTTCTTTACTGCATTGAGCTTCGCCACAGTCATCATGTACGACTGGAACGCCGTAGCCTTCATCGGCAGGCGCCTGCCGTTCTCCGAGGTCGCCTTGACCTCGTTCAGCGCCTATGCCGTCGGCAATACGGCGGGGTTCGGGGCCCTCAGCGGCGGGGCGATCCGTTATCGCGCCTATTCGCGCCTCGGTCTTCCCCCGGACGACATCGCCAGGATCATAACCTTCGTGACGCTCTCGTTCACGCTGGGGCTGACTGTGATTACCGCCTTGGCCATGCTTGCGATGGCTCCCGAGATCAGTCTGATCATCGGCATCACGCCCGTCCTGCTGCGCTCGGTTGCGATCGTCGTTCTGGTTCTTTTTGCCGCCGCGGTCGTCGTCGCCCAGCGCTATCCCCGCCTGACCATCGGGCGGGTCCCCCTGCGCCTTGCCGATACGCGCACCCTGTCGCGGCAATTCCTGGTAACCGTTCTTGACCTCGCGGCGTCGGCCTCCGTCGTCTATGTTCTCCTGCCCGATACCTCGATCTCCTGGCCCGCTTTCTTTGCGGTCTATGCGGTTGCCATCGGTCTAGGGGTGGCCAGCCATGTGCCCGCCGGTATCGGCGTTTTCGAAACTGTCATCATCGCTGCTCTGGGTGGCTCTGCCAATGTCGACGCGGTTCTTGCCTCACTGGTCGTCTACAGGTTGATCTATTACGTCGTGCCGCTGATCATCGCCGTCATTCTTGTCGTCGTCACGGAACTGCGCCAATTTGCGGGGAGCCCAGCATCCGCCGGCCTGACACGCATCACAACCCGGCTCGCCGTCCCGCTGATCGCGACGTTGGCATTGATCCTGGGCACGATGATGGTGTTCTCAAGCGTGACACCGACGCCGTCAGACAATCTCAAGTTCCTTGAGAGCTTTCTGCCTCTGACGGTTATCGAGGGTTCTCATTTCATCGCCAGCTTGCTAGGCCTGATCCTTGTCATTGCCGCCCGCGGCCTGTCGCAAAGGCTGGACGGCGCTTGGTGGACTGCAGTCGTTGTTGCCTCCTTTGGCCTTGTCCTCTCGCTGCTCAAGGCCGCGGCGCTGATCGAGGCCGCTTTGCTCGCCTTCCTGTTGCTGGGGCTCTTCGCCAGCCGGCCCCTGTTTCACCGTCCGGCATCGCTTTTCCGCCAGGCGCTGACATTTCCCTGGCTGCTGGCTATCGCCGTGATCTGCGTCGGAGCCACGGTGATCCTGCTCTTCGTCTATCGTGATCTGGAATACAGCCATGACCTCTGGTGGCAGTTTGAATTTTCCGCCGAGGCTCCGCGATCGCTGCGCGCAATGCTCGGCCTGACCGTTCTCTCGTCCGCCGTTGCGATATTCAGCCTGCTACGGCCCGCCGCGCTCGTCATCCCGCCGTCTGGAGACAACATCATCGACGAAGCTGTCGCCATCGTTCGCAAGCATGACGTTGCCGACGCCAATCTCGTGCGCATGGGAGACAAGTCGGTGATGTTTTCGCCGCAACGCGATGCATTTATCATGTTCTCCAAACAAGGACGCTCCTGGATCGCCTTCCTCGATCCGATTGGCGAAAAATCGGTCCACGGTGAACTGGTCTGGCAATTCGTCGAGGCGGCGCGCGCGGCAGGCTGCCGGACTGTATTTTACCAGGCATCGCCCGCTCTGTTGCCGGCCTTGGCCGACGCCGGATTCCAGGCATTCAAGCTCGGCGAGCTTGCAAGGGTCGATCTGTCCCGCTTTGATCTGAAGGGAGGGCGCTGGGCCGCCCTGCGCCAGACCGCGAGCCGCGCCGCACGAGACGGGCTGACCTTTAATATCATCGAACCCCAGAGTATTCCGGCAATTCTTCCCGAACTCACGGCGGTCTCAGACGAGTGGCTGAGCCAGCACCGCACCCGGGAAAAGGGCTTCTCGCTCGGCGCCTTCAGCCCCGCCTATATCCTCACACAACCGGTGGCGGTATTGCGGTTGAACGATACCATCGTCGCCTTCGCCAACATTCTGCTGACGGACACACGAGAGGAGGCCTCGGTCGACCTGATGCGTTTTTCGGCGACAGCTCCCAAAGGCGCGATGGATTTCCTGTTCGTAAGTCTCATGACCAGCCTGCGATCAGACGGCATAAAGTATTTCAACCTGGGCATGGCACCCCTTGCCGGTCTGTCGCGGCGCGAAATCGCACCGGTCTGGGATCGCATCGCCAATACGGTCTACGAACACGGTGAACGCTTCTACAATTTCAAGGGCCTGCGTGCCTTCAAATCGAAATTCCATCCGGAATGGCAGCCGCGCTATCTCGCCGCTTCCGGCGGTCTGAGCCCGATGATGGCGCTCCTGGATTCAACACTGCTGATCGGCGGCGGCTTGAAAGGTGTGGTCAAGAAATGAAAAACCTGTCCGCAGTCGCCGCTTTGCTGTTGTTTGTGCTGTCCGCTCCGCTGAGGGCGGCCGCCATCGAATATGACGCTGGTCACATTCCCAAACCCGAGATCCTGCTGCCGGACGGTACAGCGAAGGCTCTTGTGGTTTTGCTGTCCGATGCCAAAGGCTGGACGCCCACGGAAGAAGCCGAGGCACAACGGCTGAAAGACAACGGCAGCATCGTCATCGGCATCGACACGCCCGCCTATCTTGCCGAATTGCGCAAGGATGACGGAGAGTGCGTCTACATGATCTCCGACATCGAAGACCTTGTCCATCAGGCCGAGCGTACCGCGGAAGTGAACACCTATCTCCCGCCGATCGTCGCCGGTATTGGCGACGGCGGCGCGCTGGCGCTCGCGATGCTCGCCCAGACGCCGCGTGCTACGATCGGACAGACCCTGGCCGTCGACCCGCAGGCCGGTATTCCCCTCTTGCATCAACTCTGCACCCCCGCTGTGAGGTCTGCGAACGGCGACCGGATGATCTATGGACTGGCCGACGGTGAACTGCCGGACCCGCTGACCGTAGTGTTTTCCAGCGCCGCTCCGTCCGGGGGCCGTCAGCACGTTGACAGACTGGTTGCCATCCATGATGACATCGACGTCCAAGACATGGACGCGGATGCTGCATCGATCCTGTCAACGACACTCGACGATCTGATTGCCTCCCAAAGCACCGACGATCCGCTTGGCCTGCCGCTGGATATTCTGGATGTCGCGGTGCCGACCCATGACACCATGGCCGTGGTCTATTCCGGCGACGGAGGATGGCGCGACCTCGACCGTGAGGTCGCGGGTTATCTGCAGCAGCAGGGTATGCCGGTGGTTGGCGTCGATTCACTGAGGTATTTCTGGTCGGAGAAGACCCCTCAGCAGACGGCAGACGACCTGGCAAAAATCGTCAGGACATATGGCAAGCGCTGGAAAGTCCGCCACATACTGCTCGTCGGCTATTCCTTTGGCGCCGATGTCTTGCCGGCCACCTATAACCGCCTGCCAGATCAATTGAAGCAAAAGGTTGCCCAACTTTCCCTGTTGGCGCTGTCGCATCAGGTCGACTACGAGATATCGGTTACTGGCTGGCTCGGGGTGCCCGGCGCTGGCGCTAGCGGTGATCCTTTGACCGATATCAAGCTGATCGATCCCGGCCTTGTTCAATGTTTCTACGGCAAGGACGAGCAAGACGACGCCTGTCGCGACCTGAAGGGCTCGAAGGTCGACGTCAACGAACTGGAAGGCGGTCACCATTTCGACGGCGACTATGAATCTCTGGCACGCTTGATCATCGAGCGCTTGGTCAGGAAACTTGCCCCCTGACATCTAAAGTCCGATTTCGGCCTTTACCACCGGACGGATCCGGTCCCGTCGATCGGGCGCCAACCGCCTCCCCCGCTTCGACTTGGCCGCCGCCTGAGGGTCACAAGGGCTGGCATTGACAACATACCGACTAGTTGGTATGTTTATGTTTAGAAGAGGAAACCGCCATGCCCCAGCCGCGCAGCAGCGCCCGCGAAAAGCTCCTGGACAGTGCTTTGTCCGTAATCCGGCAAAAGGGATACTCGGCGACGACGGTCGATGACCTGTGCCACGCCGCCGGCGTGACCAAGGGCGGCTTCTTTCACCATTTCAGATCCAAGGAAGACCTCGCGATCGCCGCCGCTGATCATTTTTCGCGGATGGCGGACAGCATCTTTGTTGATGCTCCCTATCGCGCCTTACCCGATCCGGTAGATCGCGTGCTCGGCTATGTCACCTTCCGGCGGTCAATCCTGCAGGGCGAACTCAGCCAGTTTACCTGCCTCGTGGGCACCATGGTCCAGGAAGCCTACGAGACTCATCCGCTCATTCGCCAAGCTTGCGACAAGAGTATCACCGAACATGCTGCCATGGTCGAGCAGGACATCGCCAAGGCAATGCAAAAGGCAGGCATCGCATCCGATTTCACTCCCTCGAGCCTGGCCTTCCACATACAGGCGGTCATCCAAGGCGCCTTCATTCTTGCCAAGGCAAAGGGTGGTCCGCAGATCGCCGCCGAATGCCTCGACCATCTCATCAGCTATCTCGAAATGCTTTTTCATGTAACTGGAAGAAGGGAGACCAACCAATGACGATTACGATCGAAAAACTTCCACCAAACGGACACGAGCTGGGCTTTACCTGCCTTGTCGACGCACCACCATCGAGCGTCTACCGCTGCTGGACTGATCCTCAGCTCTTGACCCGGTGGTTCGCGCCCGCGCCCTGGACCACGTCCAGAGCGGAACTGGATGTTCGTCCCGGCGGCGCCAACCTGGTCGTCATGCGCAGTCCCGAAGGCGAGGAGTATCCCAACCAGGGCACCTACCTCGAGGTCGTTCCCAACGAGAAACTGGTGCTGACCGACGCCTTCACGGGCAATTGGGAACCGTCCGCGAAACCCTTCATGACCGCGATCCTCACCTTCGTAAACGAGGGTGGACAAACACGCTACACCGCGCGGGTCCGGCACTGGAACACAGAAGACAAAGAGACTCACGAAAAGATGGGTTTTTTCGAGGGGTGGGGCGCCGCCACCAACCAGTTGGAATCCGTCGCAAAATCGCTCGCCAGCTAGAACATGGAGGAATCTGACATGCCTGATACGCAGAAATTGGCCGTTTGCCTTTGGTTCGACAACAATGCCGAAGAAGCCGTCGCTTTCTACGCATCTGTCTTTCCAGACCTGAAAACGCTCGGTACGCTCAACTACCCAGCCGATGAAACTGGCGCAAAACGGGTCCTGACTATCGAATTCGAACTCTTCGGCAATAGCATGATTGCTCTGAACGGCGGACCTCATTTCCACTTCAATGAAGCAGTCTCACTTGTCGTCAACTGCGACAACCAGTCTGAAATCGACACATATTGGGACAAACTCGTTGAAGGCGGAAGCGCCCAGCAATGCGGCTGGCTGAAGGATCGCTATGGGCTTTCCTGGCAGATTGTACCCAGGGCCTTGCCAAAGCTGCTCAATGGCAGCGACCCCGGAAAATCGGCCAGAGTCATGGCTGCCATGATGTCGATGATCAAACTCGACCTCAACGCTCTCCAGGCCGCCTGACCTACGGAGACAGGGTCAAAAGCGAAAATGCACGAGAGCCAGGAGCAATCGCGCATTTCTTCGTTCGCAAGCCGTGCCGCTCACCTGCGGTTAAGGCATTCGATATCGCTCGGGTCACAATTCAGCCGGTATATGGGATGACGGTCGCGATCCGGATCGCCGCTTCCGCGCAGCGTGAAGGGCTCGCGCGCAGTGCCTGACTCAGGGCGAACAACTCGTGGCAAGGGCGGTGCCGGTCGATAACTACTGTCGTTGCTCCAGCGAGGGGGCGGCGGAGGACGATAGTAGTCACGACGTATCGGGGGCCGGTAATACCCGTCCCTCCACTCGTCACGGTCACGATAGAAATCTCGATCCCGGTAATAGCGGTCCCAATACGGGCCTATGCTGAATACAACAGTGGGAATGCCGAGAGGTTCGTAGTAGCGAGGCCCAACATACACACGCCGCTGCGAATAGCCGACTTGCAGGTAGTTTCCCGAAACCCAACCACGAACGCCGCGATAACCGACATCGCACCAGTTGGAGGTACGCATGCAACCGTATATTTCGACACGACTGCTGAACGGGATCACGATCACGGGCGGATATCGTGTGCTCGGCCCCGAACGCATGTTCACATTGGCGGTCGAATAGGCCTGGACGGCATTGGCAGCCGCGGGGACGCCTATCGCCATCATCACGGCAATCGCCAACAGCGACAATCTCTTCATCCGGTTATCTCCTAAAGGTCCCGAAAACGGAATCGTGGCTATCGAAACCATAATGTTTGAGAGTATGGGATGTTCCCCCATTCGGGCGCTATTGAGGCGAACCGGTTCGTGCACGCGCATTACCTGCATACAAACGGACAAATGGTCACGACATGCTTGCGGACTTGACATCGGCGGGTGATCGTCCGACTTGAGTTCAAGAACCCTTCCTGAGGAGGCTAGGTCTATGAGCGAACAGGCACGCAGCACCATCGATCAAAGCGAAGTGGACCGTTTTTCCGCCATGGCAGCGGAATGGTGGGACCCAACCGGAAAATTCCGTCCGCTGCACAAGATCAATCCCGTTCGCCTCGCCTATATCCGCGATCAGGTCTGCGCGCATTTCGGCCGCGACCCCAAGGCCCATCGCCCGCTCGAGGGTCTGCGGATTCTCGACATTGGCTGCGGAGGCGGTTTGCTCTCCGAACCGGTGGCCCGCATGGGTGCCGATGTCGTGGGCGCCGACGCATCGGAAAGGAACATCGGCATCGCCCAGGCCCATGCCGCCCAGACCGGGGTCGAGGTCGACTACCGGGCCATCACGGCGGAGGCCTTGGCGGCGGTGGGCGAAACCTTCGACGTAGTCTTGAACATGGAAGTGGTCGAGCATGTCGCCGATGTCGATTTCTTCATTTCGACCTGCGCCTCCATGGTGCGGCCCGGCGGCCTCATGCTGATCTCGACAATCAACCGTACATTCAAGGCAGCAGCCCTTGCTATCATCGGCGCGGAATATGTGTTGGGCTGGCTGCCCCGCGGCACTCACCAATACGAAAAACTGGTCCGCCCCGAAGAACTGGAAGCCCCGCTTTCGAAGAGCGGTATGGAGATTCTGGAGCGGACGGGCGTCTTCTTCAATCCGCTGCAGAACCAGTGGAACCTCTCACCCGACATTGAAGTCAATTACATGATGCTGGCCAAGCGCCCGGCAGTCACGGAACCTGCATCGTGACGGTCCCCGCAGAATTAGTCGCCTTCTGGCGCGCGCAAGGTCCTGCCAAATGGTTTTCGAGGCATGACACGCTCGATGCCGAAATCGCGACACTCTACGGGCACACCCACTTGCTGGCATCGAGAAACGAACTGAGAGATTGGGAACAAACGGCAGAGGGCACGCTCGCGCTGCTACTGCTCCTGGACCAGTTTCCTCGCAACCTCTATCGCGGCAGTGCCCATTCCTATGCGACCGATGGACTGGCACGGGCAGTGGCCAGACGCGCCCTCGAAAAGGGCTTCGACAAGAAAGTCGACCCGATCCTGCGGCCATTCTTCTACCTGCCGTTCGAGCATTCGGAAAGCATCGGGGATCAGCATCTCTGCATCAGGTTGTTCGAAGCCCATCGGGACGAGACCGGTGACGAGGAAACCCTGAAATGGGCGGTAATCCACCGCGATATCATCGAAAGGTTCGGTCGTTTTCCGCACCGCAATGAGGCGCTCGGCCGCGATACGACGGCGGAAGAACAAGCCTATCTCGATGACGACGGCTTCAGGGGCTGAACTGGCCCCTCCCTCTCAAGGATCAATAGTAGACACAAGAGGCAGGAGAGCCCGTTTGAAGAGATGCGCTCGGTCCGGGCCCATGGTCATTCGGGTGCTCGAAACGCCAGACGGTATCAATTGACATCATCCGGTAGGACGGGAATCGGTGCGATTTCGATCCCCTCGTCGACGAGGGCCTTCACTTCTGTCGGAGATGCCTGGCCAATGATGCCGCGTGCATCCGCTTCGCCGTAATGAATTTTGCGCGCCTCCTCCGGAAACCGCTCACCGACGTCCTCGCTGTTGGCGCGAATAGCGTCGATCGCTTCCTTCAGTTTCGCCAGCGCTTCCTTCTGCACCGTGTCCACCGCCAGCGCGTGAACCGCCTCCTTCTTGCGAGCGGTCCCCACGGAAGGGGCCATCAGCAGCTTGGAGACCGCCGCCGAACCGCAGACGGGACAGGTCAGCAGGCCAAGGGACTGCTGCCGGTCATAGTCGGCGCCTTCCGAGAACCACCCTTCGAATTCGTGGGCCTTGTCGCAACGGAGCGAATAGCGGATCAAACGGTAACGCCCCCCTTCGCAAGCGCCGGCAGGATATCGAGGTTGAAATCACGCGCATTTTTAAGATTAGGTATTTTGGCCCGCGCCGCCTTGACGGCTGCGACATCTATATCGGCAAGTACGATCGCTTCGCCGGTTCCGCCGGCGCTCGCAAGCACCTTGCCCCAGGGATCGACGATCATCGAATGGCCAAAGGTCTCCCTGCCGTCCTCATGGACACCGGCCTGCGCAGCGGCGATGACGAATGCTCCGTTCTCGATGGCGCGCGCGCGCAGCAGGACCTCCCAATGGGCCTCTCCAGTCTGCCTGGTGAAGGCTGCGGGGGCAGTCAGGATTTCCGCGCCGGCAACGGCTTCGGCCCGGAAGAGCGCCGGGAAGCGCACATCGTAGCAGATGGCAAAACCGAGCTTTGCGAAGGGAAGGTCGACGACCCGAGCATCCGAACCTGGCCGGTAGACTGCACTCTCGCGCCAGCTCTCCCCATTGTCGAGATCGACGTCGAACATGTGGATCTTGTCGTAGCTGCAGACCTTCCGGCCATCGGGATCGAACAGGAAAGCCCGGTTGGCTATCTTTCCATCGGCAAGCGCGATTGCCGTCGAGCCGACGTGGAGATGGATCTTCAACTCACTCGCCAGATCGGCGGCGGTCTTGACGATAATATCGGTGTCCTCATCGCGCAGGACAGCCCTGAGGCCCTCGCGATCCTTCTGCACGGCGCCGGTCATCTCAGGCGTCTGCACATAGATCGCACCGTGGCCGGCAGCCTCGCGCACCAGACGGACCATGGCATCGGCATTTTTCGCCGGATCGACCCCGGAACACATCTGAACGGCAGCGGCTTTGAAAGTCATATTGTGTATCCTTAGTTCGCCAGCATCTGGTCTAGCTTGCCTGCGCGCTCGAGCGCGTAAAGATCGTCGCATCCCCCCACATGGGTATCGCCGATGAATATCTGAGGAAATGTCGACCGGCCATGCGCCTTTGAAATCATTTCCGCACGCAGGTGCGCATCACCCGTGGCGTCATGCTCGACATAGGAAACCCCCTTTGAATCGAGCAGCGACTTGGCGCGGGCACAGTACCCGCAATATTGCCGCGTGTAGATTGTCACGGATGCCATGCATTTCTCCGGTGCCGAGCCCGTTTTTGGGCCACGAATGAATACTTTCGTTCACAGGCTCATATAGGACCGGAGAATGCCCTTGCAAAGGTTAAAACTGTGACATCGGCAGCGCCTGCACGCTTCAACACCTTCGTTGCCGCCGAGACTGTGGCCCCGGTTGTGAACACATCGTCGACGAGCACGAGACGACGGCCAAAGACCTCGTCTTCCCGACCCGCGACGACCCCAAATGCACCGCGCACATTGTCCGCGCGTGCATTGGCCGTCAGCCCGACTTGTTGGCTTGTGCGCTTGATGCGAACGAGTGTCGAGGCAAGGAACGGCTTCCCGGCCAGGCGCGCCATATGCCGGCCAAGCTCGGCCGACTGGTTGAACTTACGGCTCAGGAGACGCGTCCTGTGCAATGGGACCGGGATGATCGCATCACAATCGGCAAGAGCCTCGGCCCCTGTGCGGACCATCCAGCCGGCCATCATGGGCGCGAGATCGACCCGGTCGCGATATTTGAGGTTGTGCACCAGGTCCCTGGCAATGCCGTCGTGAATGGCAACCGAACGCAACCTGTCGAACGCCGGGGGATTGGCGATCGCCTCCGCTGACAACATGCCCGGCCCCGGATCATGGCCGAAGGGAATACCGAGAACATCGCAATAGGGTCGCTCGATGAAGCGCACCGAGGACCAGCATCGGGCGCAGAGCGCCCCGTGACCTGCCATCCTCTCACCGCAATGGGCGCATGCCGGCGGGTAGACGATATCGCGCAACAGTGTCAGCAGCCGATAGGCCCCGGCGACGCTGAACCGAACCGTTTTTTGCGCTATATCACCTGACATGAGATTGACATTAGGCGCTTGCGGGCGCCTTTGCCATGCCAAGTTTTACCGGGATGACGCGATGGACAAGCTTTTCGATCTGGATCTGGCGACGGAGAATCGCAAGCGTGCCTTTGCACGGCGTTCCGGTCAGTCGGATTTTCTGCTGGAGATCGTTGCACGTGAACTGGCCGAACGGCTGTCTCTGATCGAACGCAAGTTCGAGCGTGCCGTAGAACTGCACGGTGCAAGCGGTATTACGGCAAAGGAATGCCTGGCGACCGGCAGGATCGGCCACCTCGACCGCGTCGAGACGGACGCCATGTTCGCGCCCAGCGACGAGCCCCTGATCGAGGCACCTCTGGAAACCGTACCGCTCGAGGAGCAGTCTGCAAACCTCATACTGTCTCCACTGGCGCTCCATATCACCAACGACACGCCGGGCGTCCTGATCCAGATCCGCCGCGCATTGAAACCAGACGGTCTGCTCCTGGCAGCCATACCCGGCGCGGGCACGCTCAGCGAACTCCGCGATGTTCTGCTTTCGACGGAAATCGAAATGACTGGCGGCGCAAGTCCACGCGTCATACCTTTTGCCGATATTCGCGATATCGGCGGGCTGATGCAGCGCGCCGGCTTCACCCTGCCGGTGATCGACGCGCAGACATACACGGTCCGGTACGATTCGATTTTCGAACTGATGCGTGACATTAAGGCCATGGGAATGGCCAATCCCTTGGCAGACCGCAGCCGCAAACCCTTGACGCGCGCCTTTTTCCTCCGTGCGGCCGAGCGATATGCGGAACGCTATTCCGATCCTGACGGGCGGATCCGCGCGACGTTTTCGTTCATCTACATATCAGGCTGGTCGCCGCACGAAAGCCAGCAAAAGCCCCTGAAACCCGGATCGGCCAAGGTCCGGCTCGCCGACGCGTTGTCGCTGGCGCGACGGAGTCAGGATTGATCATTTCCCGGCGGTATTGATCGCGGCCGTGATCTTGGCAAAGACATTGTCGAGCGATCCCGTGAACGCACCATAACCGCCAATCAGGGCAACCGACATGATTGCGGCAATCAGACCATATTCGATTGCAGTCGCACCGGACTTGTCGGCAAGAAAGCTCCTCAACGCACGCATTCTGTCTCCCTCGCCAGCCAATGCACCTCGGGGATGCCGGTCAGCAACCCTCACCGGTACCGTAGCGGTCAACGATGCAGACCGATCCCGGCGTCTCCTGCAGGACACTGCGCCGGATCGTATAACGCTTCCCGTTTTCAGGCTTGCCAATCGATCCGGTAGTCATCATGTCGAACTCGTCGGGTGTGAAGGCGAGGCTCTTCTTGCCGGAATTGTCCGCGAGCATGGGGGTCAGGACGAGCGAAAGCGCAACCGCCGCCGTCCCGAACAATAGGGCGATATTCAGCACGCCAGTCTTTTTGGCCCTGGACGAAGACCGTTCTCTCGACCGGACGGTCTTCCAGAAATCTTCGGATGCCATGATTCGCTCCACGCACGCTTTATCGCATGAACAAAGAATAGCTTTGCCTGATGGTGATAAACTTTGTGTTAAGAACAATGGCAAAAAATCGAACTTGCTAGAGCAAATCCTGCAAAAAGGGGATCAGCGGCTCATCGGCGGGCGGCATGGGATAGTCGCGCAGCGCCTGCGGCCTGACCCACCTGATCGCCTGGCCTTCCCGGCCATGGGCAAAGCCCTCGAAACGGCGGCAGATGAAAAGCGGCATCAAAAGGTGGAAACTCTCGTAGCTATGACTTGCGAAGGTGAGCGGCGCGAGGCAGGGCGCCCTGGTCGTGATACCCAATTCCTCCTCAAGTTCACGAATGAGGGTTTCCTCCGGCGTTTCGCCGGCCTCCACCTTCCCGCCGGGAAACTCCCAAAGGCCGGCGAGTGTCTTGCCTTCCGGGCGTTGTGCCAGCAACACGCGTCCGTCGGCATCGACCAGCGCACAGGCTGCGACCAGCAATATCGGTTTGGTGTCCTCACTCATGCCTGGCTTTCCTTCCGCCAAAACCAGTAGCGATAGGCCTCCACGAAACCCATTCTCGCGTAGAGCGAAAGGGCCGCTTCATTGTCGGTCCGAACCTGAAGCCATGCAGTACGGGCGCCACGCATCCGCGCCCAACGCAGGGCCGATGAGAGGATCTCGGTTCCAATCTTGCGCCGGCGATGCGTCTCGGCGACCGCAACCAGCATGAGGCCGGCCAGATCATTGTCCTGGACGCAGAGTGCCGCGGCAACGGGCCCGTCATGCGGTTCCTCGATGAGAAACAGCCCGGCGGGCGGCTTGATGGCACTGATGATTTCAGCAAGCGCCGGCTTCAGCGCCGGGTCCTCGCCCTGCAGCGTCAGGCTGGCATCGACAAATCGGCCGACATCATGGGTCGGAAGATGATCCAGCGTATCCGGGAGTTCGAGCGCCGTGAGGTCCGAAGTCATCGTGATCACTTCTTCGAAGCGAACCCAACCATCCTCCTGCAGCAGCGCGACGAGCGGTTTCGGTGTCAGCGGCGTCTCCCGCACGATCGGCGGGCGCCCGTAGTGTTCGAATTTTCGCGCGGCCTTTTCCAGCCGGATAGCGATATCGCGGCTATCCGCCGGATCAAGCGCCACGACGCAATTCAGCCTTTTGGATGGATGGCCGCCGGTCAGGCGGATCTGCCAGCTTCCGTCATACTGAACGGAGGCCGCCGGCCATGCCCTGAAACTGACTGCCTCCAGCCGGCGGACCAGCGGAAGGTTGTTCTGAGAGTGGCCTGCTCGCATCGGCGCCGTCAACTCCGGTAGTCGCCGTTGATCGCCACGTACTCCTTGGTGAGATCGCAGGTCCATACGGTTGCCTTGCCCGTACCCAGGCCGATATCGACGTTGAGGGCTATGTCTTCCTCTTTCATGACCGCCGTAGCTGCAGCTTCGGAATAATCGGGATCGCGCTCGCCGTTGACGGCAACGCGAACGTCACCGAACCAGATCGCCAGCCGGTCGCGATCGGCCATTTCACCGGCCTTTCCGACAGCCATGACCACGCGGCCCCAATTGGCATCCTCACCGGCAACTGCCGTCTTGACGAGTGGCGAATTGGCGATCGATAGCGCGATACGCTTGGCAGCGAGATTGCTCTCGGCTCCCGCGACGGTGATCTTGAGCATCTTGCGCGCGCCCTCTCCGTCGCGCACCACCTGCAGCGCAAGGTCCCTCAGCAGTTCATTGAGAGCCGTCTTGAAACCGGTGAGACGACTATCGTCCACCGTCTCTATCCTTGCTTGCCCGTCGTTGGCTGCGGCGCCGGTGGCAAAGAGCATCAGCGTGTCGGAAGTCGAGGTATCGCTATCGACGGTGATTGAATTGAAGCTTGGATCGACCCCTTCGGCCAACAAGGCCTGCAATGCGGGAGCCGCGATATCGGCATCGGTCACGATGAAGGAAAGCATGGTCGCCATGTCCGGGGCGATCATGCCTGCACCCTTGGCGATGCCGTTGATAGTAATCTTGACATCGCCGATCTCCGCAGTCCGCGTTGCCACCTTCGGATAGGTATCGGTGGTCATGATCGCCTTGGCAGCCTCAAGCCAAAAGTCGCCCGTCGCGTCTGTCGCCATCCGGTCCAGGACGCCGGAAAATTTCGTCGCATCGAGCGGCTCGCCGATAACGCCGGTCGAAGCCAGATAGATTTCATTTTCCCCGCAGCCGAGCGCGGCAGCGGCGGACCTTGCCGTCAGTTCCGTGGCAGCTTTGCCCTTGAGACCGGTGAATGCATTGGCATTGCCGGAATTGACAACGACTCCGCGGGCCCGGCCATGAGGAAGATTGGCGCGGCAGAAATCGACTGGGGCGGACGGACATTTCGAGCGTGTGAACACGCCGGCCACGTCAGCAGGGCGATCGAAAGTCATCAGCAGCACGTCGGTGCGGTTCTTGTACTTGATACCGGCAGCGGCCGTTGCCATGCGCAAGCCCCGGATCGACGGCATTTCGGGATAACTCTTGGGGGCAAGAGGAGAAACGGTTGCGGACATCTTCACTGCCTGGATTCGCTGCCGGGAATGGAAGAGCCCGCGCTGACCGCGGGCTCGCATTGATTTCGCCGAGGATTACGGCTGCTTGCTCACGTCTTCATAGCCCTTTCGCAGAGCCTCATCGACGATCTCGATCGTCTGTTCGGTCTTCGCTTTTGCAATGAGTTCAAGATACTTGTCGCGCATCACCAGCTGGCGAATTTGCTGCGCGACTTGGTCGAAGGGCGGTGGCGGGGCGTCGCGCTTGTCCTCAACCTTTATCACGTGGAAGCCGAACTGCGTCTTGACCGGCGTCTTGGAATAGGTGCCCTTTTCCATCGCGAAAGCTGCTTCCTCGAATTCCGGAACCATGCGTCCCTTGGTGAAGTAGCCAAGGTCGCCGCCTTCCGACTTGTTCGGGTCGGTGGACTTTTCCTTGGCCAGCTCGGCGAAATCCTTGCCGGCATCGAGTTCGGCGATGATAGCTTTTGCTTCTTCCTCGGTTTTCACGAGAATGTGACGGGCGCTGACTTCTTCCTGCTTCGGAAGCGCGGCGATTTCCTTGTCGTAGCGCGCCTTCACGTCGGCATCGCTCACGGCATCTACGACATGCTTCTTGAAGTAGAGATTGTGCAGTTCACGGTCGGCGATGAATTGCATCCGCGCCAGGTATGCCGGATCGTCTTTCATGCCCTCGCCCGTCGCATTGGCAGCCAGGAGCTTGACATCAATCGCGCCGGAAAGTGCAGCGATCCTCTTCTGCTCGTCGGGAAGCTGGGAAAGCTGCGGGTCGAGGTTTGCGATAGCCAGATCCAGATCGGACTGGCGGATTTCAAGATTTCCGACCTTTGCAACGACTGCATCCTCGGCAAAGGCAGGGACCTGAAAGCCGACCAGCGCAACGCAGGCAGCGAGGGCAAGTTTGTGATAGCGAGACATGAAAAACCTTTCGAATAGGGAACCGTTTCAAGACCGTTTGAATCGGGCGAAAAATTGTCAAAAGCGCCAGAATGCGGCGCTTCCGTATCAACCTGTCCCGTTGACATCATTCGACCCCCCTCTTATCTGTCACGCAACCTCGCGTCTAGAGAAGTTTCCGGAAGCGACACGCCATTTTGCCGAAAACCGGCCGCCGATGAAGGCGCGGACAATATGTGACGAATGTCAGAAAGGACCATATTGATGGTCAGCCTTGGTGGACTAGCCCGCAAACTGTTCGGATCAGCAAATGATCGCCGAATCCGCTCCTATCATCCGAAGGTCGCGGCGATTAACGCCCTCGAAGACAGCATGAAGGCCCTCGATGACAGAGCGCTGGCCGCAAAGACGCTGGAATTGCGTCAGCAACTGGCGGATGGAAAGGCTCTTGATGATCTGCTCGTGCCCGCCTTCGCGGTCGCACGTGAGGCAGCACGCCGCACCCTGGGGCTCCGACCTTTCGACGTACAGTTGATCGGCGCAATGATCCTGCATGAAAATTCCATCGCCGAGATGAAGACGGGCGAAGGCAAGACCCTTGTGGCGACGCTTGCGGTCTACCTGAATGCGCTTGCCGGCAAGGGCGTCCATGTCGTCACCGTAAACGACTACCTCGCCAAGCGCGACTCTACGACGATGGGGAAGCTCTACAGCTTCCTCGGCATGACGACCGGCGTGATCGTTCATGGACTGTCCGACGAGGAGCGTCGCGCGGCCTATGCCTGTGACATCACCTATGCCACGAACAATGAACTCGGCTTCGACTACCTGCGCGACAACATGAAATACGAGCGCTCGCAGATGGTGCAGCGCGGCCACAACTACGCTATCGTCGATGAAGTGGATTCGATCCTGGTCGACGAGGCCCGGACTCCCTTGATCATTTCCGGCCCCCTCGACGACCGGTCCGATCTTTACAGCACAATCGACGCCTTTATCCCGCTGCTGTCGGAAGAGGATTACGAGATCGACGAAAAACAGCGCTCGGCCAACTTCTCCGAAGTCGGAACGGAAAAGCTCGAGAACCTGCTTCGCGAAGCCAATCTTCTGAAGGGGGTTTCCCTGTACGACGTCGAGAACGTTGCCATCGTCCACCACATCAACAACGCCCTGAAGGCGCACAAACTTTTCACCCGCGACAAGGACTATATCGTGCGGGATGGCGAAATCGTCATCATCGATGAGTTCACGGGCCGCATGATGCCGGGACGGCGTTATTCCGAAGGCCAGCATCAAGCGCTGGAAGCCAAGGAAAAGGTGCAGATCCAACCGGAGAACCAGACGCTCGCCTCGATTACCTTCCAGAACTATTTCCGCATGTATGGCAAGCTGGCCGGCATGACCGGTACGGCGGCGACCGAAGCGGAAGAATTCGCCAATATCTATGGTCTTGACGTCGTCGAAGTGCCCACCAACCTGCCGATTCAGCGTATCGATGAAGATGACGAGGTCTACCGGACATCGGAAGAAAAGTTCCGGGCGATCATCGAGGAAATCAAGGACGCCAACAGGCGCAACCAGCCGGTGTTGGTGGGAACCACCTCGATCGAAAAATCCGAACTGCTCGCCACCATGCTGAAGCAGTCCGGATTTGGGGATTTCGCGGTCCTCAATGCGCGCTACCATGAACAGGAAGCCTATATCGTCAGCCAGGCGGGCGTCCCCGGCGCCGTGACCATTGCCACCAACATGGCAGGACGTGGTACCGACATCCAGCTCGGCGGCAATCTCGAGATGCGCATCGAGCGCGAACTCGGCGAGATGGAGGAAGGCCCCGAGCGCGACGAGAAGGCCGCCGCCATCAAGGTCGAGGTCCAGCGCCTGAAGGACGTAGCGCTCGCCGCCGGCGGGCTCTATGTGATCGCCAGTGAGCGTCATGAAAGCCGCCGCATCGACAACCAGCTGCGTGGGCGTTCTGGTCGCCAGGGCGATCCCGGGCGATCGAAGTTCTACCTTTCGCTTCAAGACGATCTGATGCGCATCTTCGGCTCCGACCGCATGGACGGCATGCTGCAGAAGCTCGGGCTCAAGGAAGGCGAGGCAATCGTCCATCCCTGGATCAACAAGGCGCTAGAGCGCGCGCAGAAGAAGGTCGAAGCGCGCAACTTCGACATCCGCAAGAACCTCCTGAAATACGACGACGTTCTGAACGATCAGCGCAAGGTCATTTTCGAGCAGCGCATCGAACTGATGGACTCGGCGGATATTTCCACCACGATCGCCGATATGCGCAATGACGTCATCGAGACCATGGTCACCACCCATATCCCGGAGCGGGCCTATGCCGAGCAATGGGATGTCGCAGGCCTCAAGGCCGCCGTCGCCAACACACTCAACCTCGACCTTCCGATCGAAGAATGGGCCAAGGAAGAGGGCATTGCCGACGATGATATTCTAACGCGCCTGACCGAGGCTGCCGACAAGGCTGTGGCCGCGAAGACCGAACGTTTCGGTCCGGAAATCATGACCTATGTCGAGCGCTCCGTGGTGCTGCAGACGATCGACCACCTCTGGCGCGAGCACATCGTCAATCTCGATCACCTTCGCTCCGTCGTCGGATTCCGCGGCTATGCCCAGCGTGATCCCTTGCAGGAATACAAGGCCGAGGCTTTCGAGCTCTTCCAGGCACTGCTCGCTAACCTCCGCGAGGCCGTGACCTCGCAGATGATGCGCGTGGAACTCGTGCGCGAAGCGCCGCCTCCGCCGCCCCTGCCTGAAATGGAAGGCCATCATCTGGATGCAACGACCGGTGAGGACGATTTCAACGAAAGCGCCGACCCGATTCTCGCGTCGCCAGGATATGTCTCGCCAGAAGACCGCAAACCCGAGGACCCATCGACTTGGGGCAAGGTCGGACGCAACGAGGCCTGCCCCTGTGGATCAGGCAAGAAATACAAGCATTGCCACGGGGCTTTCGAGCAGGCGTAAACGGCAAGACAGCAGCGTTCATTGAGTTGAAAGGCGGCTTTACAGTCGCCTTTTGCGTGTTGTAGAACTTCCTTAAGCAGCAGTCCGGGAACCGTTTCTTAACCCTGATCCCACATATTGCCCGTATTGTAATGCGTCATCGGTGAGCATCGCGTGTCAATATTGGCAGTAATCCAGATCGCGGAAAGAATACTGCCATCCGGGCTGCATCCGGCGCTGCACAATCTTGCAGAGACATTTCTGGATCACGGCGAGGATGCCCGCTCCCAGCGCATGGCGATGAGCGCTTTCATAATCCGGGTTTTCAGCGCAGCTATCGCACTGATATCGCAGATCATTCAGGCTCGCATAATGGGCGAGTTCGAATACGGCATATTTGTTTTCGTCTGGGTGCTTGTCGTCCTCTTCGGCAACCTCTCCTGCCTCGGATTCCACACCACAATAATCAGGTTCCTGCCCCAATATGAAACGCGTGGCGAGCTTGACGAAATCCGTGGCCTCGCGGTCACTACGAGACGCTTCTCGATATTTTCGGCAAGCGTACTCGCCGTGATCGGCTTTGCTGTGCTGCATTTTTTCGGCGAGCACATCGAAAGCTATTATATGGTACCGCTGTTTATCGGCCTGATCACGCTGCCCTTGATCGCTCTCGGAGATTCGCTCGAGGGTACGGCACGCGCCAATAACTGGACCGTGGCCGCGTTGACCCCGACTTACATCATCCGCCCACTACTGATCCTCGGCTTCATGGTGCTCGCCGTTTTTCTCGGGGCGCCGCACACTGCAACCACTGCAATGCAGGCCGCCATCGCAGCTACACTCGCCACGTCCTTGGGCCAGTTGGTATCTGTCGAATGGAGAATGAGAAAACGGTTTTCCCGAGGCCCGAAGAAAATCCAATTCATGGTCTGGCTTAAGGTAGCGCTGCCGATCTTCCTGATCGAAGGTTTCGGCTTTCTCTTGACCAATTCCGATGTGGTCGTCGTAGGTTTATATGTTGAACCGGACCAGGTGGCGATCTATTTCGCCGCCGCCAAGACCATGGCCCTGGTGCAATTCGTCTATTTCGCAGTCAAGACTGTCGCCGCTCCCCGCTTTTCCGCCATGGTGGCCGCGCCCGATCTCAGACCCCTCGCCATATTTGCAGGTGCCACCGCGCGTTGGAGTTTCTGGCCGTCGCTCGTGGTTGGCCTGACGGTCCTGCTGTTCGGAAAATTCCTTCTCTCCCTCTTTGGGGCCGCGTTTACCAGTGGTTACTTCTTGATGGCTATCCTCTTTGCCGGAACGCTTTCCAAGGCGCTCGTCGGTCCTGGCGAAGTGCTTCTGACCATGGCTGGAAAACAGGGGCTGTGCGTTTGGCTCTATCTTGCAGCGCTGGCGACAAATATCGCCCTCAATGTTATACTTATTCCGCTTTACGGTCTGGCGGGCGCGGCGATTGCCACTGCGGCCGCGATGATGGTGGAAGCGGTGCTTTTGCATATCGCCGTCCGCTCATCGCTCGGCATCGTGCTTTTTGCCTTCGCGAACCCGCTGGCAATCCTGGATAGAACGAGGCCATCCTGACCATGGCGCAGCCGCCGAAATTCAATGAGAACAAGATCAATCGCGACGAACGCCCGGTCGGAACCGTGCCGATGGCGGGTCGTACGCGGCCGCCCGCCGATATCCGGGTCGATGTCGGAAGGCCTGGACGGCACCTGTCCCTCTATCCTGGGCGCATGGGGTATGAGCTGCAAGAAGAGCTCGACTTTCTGACCTACAGGGCTATGGAACCGAACATATTCTTCGCCGCACGTTTCCTAGCCCCGGCAATGCCGCGTCTTGAGGACCGTCAGGTTCGCGTCGCGATCATACGGGACGAGGTTGACACCCGAAGCCGCATGCGCCTGCTGATGCCGTTTTCGATCGAGAAGCCCGGCTTTTCCGTCGGCCCCTCGATCATTCGCGTCTGGTCCAATTCCTTCGGGCCGCTTGGCACACCCCTGGTCGACGCCGAAGACGCGGCTGAAACGATAGACAACCTGTTCGAGGCGCTCGCGGCCCCTGAAGCAAAGCTCCCAGGCGTCCTCGTCCTTCCCGATCTTCGGGTCAATGGACCGTTCGCCAAGCTCGCGAAGGCGCTCGCTCTCAGCCGTGACCTGCCACTGACGGTCACCGACAGCTTCCAGCGTCCGATGCTACAAAGCTCTGATGACGGCGATACCTACCTTCGTAAGTCCTTATCCAAGTCCCACCTCAAGGAAATGCGCCGCCAGTATCGTCTGCTCGGCGAATTGGGCCAGCTCACCTATCACGTCGCGCGCCAGCCTGAGGAAATCCGGTTGCGCATGGAAGAGTTTCTAGCGCTCGAGGTGAACGGCTGGAAGGGACGGAAACGCTCGGCCCTGATCAGCGACCGCTTTCGCGCGGCCTTTGCGCGTGAGGCCGTCAGCAATCTCGCGGAAGTGGACGCCGTGCGCATCCATACTCTGAACCTCGATGGCAAGGCGATCGCATCGATGGTCGTCTTCATCATGGCCGGAGAGGCCTACACTTGGAAAACAGCCTTCAACGAAGACTATGCCCGCTTCTCTCCGGGCAAGCTGCTGGCGGCGGATCTGACTGATTGGCATCTCGAAGACGCCAATATCGTGCGAACAGATTCTTGCACCCAAACCGAGCATACGATCCTGTACCGCTTGTGGCAGGAACGTGAAGAGATGGGCACGGTCATCATTGGCCTCGGCCGCAATTCCGACCGTGATGTACGTCAGGTGGCGGCGCAGATGCATCTGTACCGCAATACACGCAACCTGGCCCGCATCCTGCGCGACAAGATTCTCACCCGACGTTTCGGAGAGGGCTGAGGTCCCCGCGAGCGGCTATGCGGTGGCAGACTCGGCGACCTCCCTCTCCCGAAGGAGCCGGCGGACAACCTTGCCGGTTGTCGTCAGCGGCAATTCGTCGACAAATTCCACCTCACGCGGATATTCATGCATTGAAAGCCGTTGCTTTACCCAGTCGCGGATTTCCTCCGCAAGATCCGCGCTCGGCACATAGCCATCCGCAAGGACTATGAACGCCTTGACGATCTCCGTCCTCAACGGATCAGGTTTGCCGATCGCCGCCGCCAGTTGCACGGCCGGATGGCCGACGAGACAGTCCTCGATTTCCGCCGGACCGATGCGATAGCCGGACGAGGTTATGATGTCATCGTCACGACCGAAGAATTCGACGTAGCCCTGGGCATCCTGGCGCCCGAGGTCGCCGGTCTTCATCCAGTCTCCAACGAACTTGCGCGCGGTCGCAGCCTCGTCGTTCCAATAGCCGAGGAACATCACCGGATCGGGTCTCGCAATCGCCACCTCGCCGGTCATGCCGGCCGGGACTTCGCGGCCCTCCTCATCAATGATCGCCACGCGATGGCCCGGAACCGGGCGGCCGATGACGCCAGCCTTGGTCACGCCGAGGTGGGCAGCGGATCCCAGCACGAAATTGCACTCGGTCTGGCCATAGAACTCGTTCGGCACGATGCCGAGCGCGGCCTTAACCCACTCATAGGTCTCGCGGCCGAGCGATTCCCCGGCCGAGCCGATGCTGCGAAGGACGAGATCGTATTTCTCCAGCGGCCGGTCGACCGACTTCAGGAGGCGTAGCGCGGTCGGCGGGATGAAGGCGTTTCTTACCTTCATCTCGGTCATGATGCGGAAGGCCATATCGGGATCGAACTTCTGCGCCGGCGAGGAGACGACCGGCACGCCGAGCATCAGCGCCGGTAGCAGCGCATTCAACAGACCGCCCGCCCAGGCCCAGTCGGACGGCGTCCAGACCTTGTCGCCCGGCTTGGGCAGGAAATCATGGACCATCTGGAAGCCGGGAATATGGCCCGGCAGCACCCGATGGCCATGCAGCGCACCTTTCGGCGGGCCGGTGGTGCCCGAGGTGAAGATCATCAGCGCCGGCGTGTCCGGGCCGGTATCGGCGACCTCGAAGGCCGGCGGATGGGCCTCGACGAGGTCGGCAAAGGAATGTACCTCTGAGGACGCGGCGCCGGTCGAGATCACATGCTCGAGGACCGGTAGGCGCGAGCGAATAGCGCCCAGACGCGAAAGTCCAAAATCATTGGTGACGATTGCACGCGCACCGGCGGCGGCCAGCCGGTATTCAAGAGCCTCGACGCCGAACAGCAGCGCCAGCGGCACGGCGATTGCACCGAGCTTGTAGATCGCGACATGCGCGATCACCGTCTCGAAGGACTGCGGCAGGAGAAGCGCCACCCGGTCGCCGCGGACGATGCCGCGCGACACGAGCGCATTGGCGAAGGCGGCCGAACGGGACGACAATTCGCCATAGGCCATCGACAGATGATTGCCGTCCGGGGAAAAATGTTCCAAGCAGATGCGGTCGGGATGATCCGCTGCCCAATCGTCACTCACGGCGCGGCCAATGTTGAAATTTGACGGAATCTGCCACGAAAATTCGCGATAGATGGCTTCGTAAGAACCTAATTCGGGCAGAAACATGCCGATTTCCCGCTGGACGACGAAGATTCTAGCTATCACTCCTTTCGCACATGCACAATGGACGTAGGAGTAGCGTGCCGCAGGCTCGGTGGAGTCGCGCTGGACACTTTTTGAAGCCGCATGTTAAGGTCGCCCAACAAGTTGCGGGGCGGGCGAAACGGTGATGCCCTTCGTTCGCCTGCCTTCAACATCGCATATAACTACTTTGGAACTGACAGAGATCATGACCGACAAGCCAACCGGCAAGAGCGTTCGACTGGCACAGCCCGTCAAGCAAGTGACCGTGGATGCGGGCCTTGTGCCGCAGAAGGCCGGGCGCAAACCCAGGAAGCAATCCGCCGAGCCGGCCAAGGCCACGGTCAATATTTTTGCCCCCGTTCACCCATCGGTGGCGGCCACGCGGCGGAAGATGCAGCAACAGGCTATTGAGAGCGCCGCCGTCAAGCTCCACGCCGCGATCGAGGCGGGCGACCTGCCGCCAGCGGAGGCCAAACGCCTCGTGCTCACGCGGATCGTTAAGACCGCCGGATCGGCCGAAGGGGCGGAGAAGTGGTATCGCAGCCAC
>DPXQ01000069.1 GCA_003527225.1 Rhizobium sp. | reverse complement strand
GATCGTGACCGCCTCGATCACCATCTGGCTGTCGGTGCCGACCTGTGAGCGCGTCAGCCTGCACGTCGAGGAAGCCGCCCGCGTCGATGGCCTTGGGCCCTATGCGACCTTCTTTCGCATCGCGCTGCCGATTGCCCGGTTCCAGGTCTTTGGCGCCATCGCCTTCTCTTTCGTGCTGGTCTGGAACGAGTTCCTGCTTGCCATGATGCTCACGACATCCAAGGGAAAGACACTGCCGATCATTGCGTCTGAGATGTCACAGCTCGGCATGAACGTTCCCTGGGGCATCCTGAACGCTGCCGTCGTCCTTCTGTCCCTGCCGCCGCTGATCCTGCTCGGGGTCCTGGCCGGTGGCCTCAACGCCGCATTTTCCAAGAAATCCGATCAAGGTTGATAGATCCATGAAAGCACTTGTCCTCGAACGTGTCGGCGAACTCTCCCTGCGCGACATCGATCTGATGCAGGAGATGGGACCGGACGATGTTCGCATCCGCATCCACACCGTCGGCGTCTGCGGCAGCGATGTGCATTATTACACCCATGGCCGCATCGGCGACTTCATCGTCAACGAACCCATGGTTCTCGGCCACGAGGCAGCCGGCACAGTCACTGAAGTCGGCGCCAATGTCAGCCATCTGAAGCCGGGGGATCGTGTGTGCATGGAGCCCGGCATTCCCGATCCCAAGTCGCGCGCCTCGCGGATCGGCCTCTACAATGTCGATCCGGCCGTCACATTCTGGGCGACGCCACCGGTGCATGGCGTGCTCTGCCCGGAAACGGTGCATCCGGCAAGCTTCACCTACAAGCTGCCCGACAATGTCTCCTTTGCCGAAGGCGCCATGGTCGAACCCTTTGCGGTTGGCATGCAGGCCGCTTCCCGGGCGAGGATCACGCCCGGCGATACGGCGGTGGTCACCGGCTGCGGCACGATCGGCATCATGGTGGCGCTGGCCGCACTTGCCGGCGGCTGCTCGCGCGTCCTGATCTCCGACCTCTCCGAGACGAAGCTGAAACTTGCCGAAAGCTATGGCGGCATCACGGGTGTCAACTCAAGAGAAGTCGATCTTGTCGAAACGGTCAATGAGGCCACCGAAGGCTGGGGAGCCGACATCGTTTTCGAATGTTCAGGCGCACCGGCTGCGATCCGCGATCTCTTCAAGCTCGTGCGTCCTGGTGGCACGGTCGTTCTCGTCGGCCTGCCGCCGGAACCCGTTACCGTCGACCTGGCGGCAGCCTGCTTCCGCGAATGCCGCATCGAAACCGTCTTTCGCTACGCCAACGTTTTCGACCGGGCCCTCGCCCTGATTGCTGCCGGCAAGGTCGATCTCAAGCCGCTGGTTTCCGGCACCTACGGTTTTGACCAATCGATCGCCGCCTTCGAGAGGGCGGCCGAGGGCAGGCCTGGAGATGTGAAGCTGCAGATCATCGTGGACAAGGAGGGGAACTGATGGCGACGGTCGAATGCCGGGGCATCCGGAAGCTCTATGGCGCCCTCGAGGTCATGCGGAACTTCGACCTGAAGATCGATGACCACGAGTTCGTCGTCTTTCTTGGGCCGTCGGGCTGCGGAAAATCCACAATGCTGCGGATGATCGCCGGGCTCGAGGAGATCTCGGGCGGGGATCTCTTCATCGGCGGCAAACGGATGAACGATCGCGATCCCGGTGATCGGGGCATCGCCATGGTCTTCCAGAACTATGCGCTCTATCCGCATATGAGTGTGCGTGAGAACATCACTTTCGGGCTTGAGCGTGCCGGTATCGGCAAGGCTGCGATCGACGAGCGACTTGCCCCCGTCGTGGAGGCCCTTGGCCTCGGCATCTACCTTTCCCGCAAGCCGACGGAACTATCGGGCGGCCAGCAGCAGCGCGTGGCAATTGCGCGCGCCATGATCAAGACGCCGGAGATCTTTCTCTTTGACGAGCCGCTCTCCAACCTCGATGCCAAGCTTCGCGGCAGCCTCAGGGTCGAGATCGCGCGGCTCCATCGTGACCTGAGGACGACGAGCATCTACGTCACACATGATCAGTTGGAGGCGATGACGCTGGCCGACCGGATCGTCTTGATGAAGGATGGCCGCATCGAGCAGATGGGTACGCCGGAGGAGATCTATCAGAGGCCGACGACAATCTTCGCCGCCGGCTTTATTGGCACGCCTAACATGAATTTCCTGCAATTGCAGATGGAGGGCGATCGCCTTGGCGACGATCTCGTAAGGCTCGCAGCCCCGGAAGGCATACGACCGGGCAGTGTGACAGTTGGTGTCCGACCCGGATCATTCCGCGTCAGCGAAGACGCAGAGGCATTTCGTGGCACTGTCGAGCGCAACGAGTTCCACGGAGAGACACGCCTCATTAGTCTGAAAAATGGGCGTCACGAGATAAACATCTCTGTTGCTGCGGATACCAGCCCGGCGATCGGCGAGGTACTTGGTGTTGACGTGGCCTCATCCGACATTCATGTTTTCGATCCCGGCACGGGCCTGAGGTTGAACTAGGATTGATGCTATCGGGTCGTCAATTGAGAAGCGTTGACAACGCCAGTCCCACTGCCTTTGCGCGATAAGGAGCGACAGCTTGAACCGGTTGGCTTTCACCCGCTTTTTTTTGACAAGGGCTTCGGACCCGAAACGCCAGTTCTCTCGATGATCGATTATATGGCCGTCTCCGGAACCAAGGACGGCCGGGTGATCGAATATGTCTACCACCTGCACGAACACTTCATCCCAGATCGAGAATGCCGCCATCGCTTGCCGGATTCTCGATCGAAATGAAGCCGGGTTCCCCGAGAGGTACCGCTTCGGGACCCTGTCGGGAAACAGATGGTCGTCTGCTCAAAAACCTGTAGCCGGGCACCCCGGGGTATCCCTGCGTCGCCTCGGCAAGGGGACCGATGAGGCTTGCTGAGCTCCCACGCTCCGTTAAAGAACCAGTTCGCGCCGCAAAGCTTCCAGCCGCTCCATCGCCACCACCCCGTCGGCGATGGTCGGGGCCGGCGTGGAGGCGCCGCCGAGCGCCGGGATGACGTCGGCGAGCAGGGAATAGTAACCCTTCGGATCCTCGTTGGCGGCGGCGGTGAAGTTCGGCTTCCAGGTGAGGCTATCCGTTCCCTCGATCAGGGTCGCCTGCGGATCGTCGATCTTGAAAGGCGGATTGCGGTTCCACCGAACGTCGATGACATTATCGACCTCGATGCGCTGGTGGTCGCCCATCAGTTCGATGCGCTCCACCGGCGCGCCACGCGACTGGATCGTGCCCATGGCGATGGTGCCGATGGCGCCACAGTCGAAATCCAGGCTGATATGGAAGAGAACCTTGCCGGGTTCCTTCTCCACCTTGCGCGCGGTGAGCTTTTTCACCGGCGAGACGAGGAAGGAGACGAGGTCCATGTAGTGCACGCAGTGGTGCAGGAAGAAGCCGGTATAGTCGACATTGCCGACAAAATAGCCGGGCGCCGTCATATAGTAGCCGGTAAGGCCGAGAACCGGACCGAAGCGGCCGGAATGGACGATATTCGCGGCAATCTTGTTGCCGGCCGAATAGCGCTTCATGAAGCCGACCAGCAGCGGCTTCTTCGCCTTTTCCGAAGCCGCCAGCAATTCGCGGGCGCCGGCGGCACTTCCCGATGGCGGCTTTTCCATGAAGACCGGCAGGCCGCGTTCCAGCGCCGCCTTGCCGAACATCAGGTGCTGGTCGGGACCGACGGCCATGCCAATGGCGTCGAGACCCGGCGTGGCGATCAGTTCGGCCGCATCGTTCGTCAGTTTCGAAACGCCGAACTGCCGGCCGGCGGCCGCAAGCCGCGCGCCGTCGATATCGCAGAGCGCTGCCAGCTGCACGTCGTGGCGCACCACCTGGGGGAGAAGCATCTGGGTTGCGTGCACGCCGCAACCGATCCAACCGATTTTCAATGTCATCTGCGATATTCCGTCAACATGATGTGGGATTTAATGAAGTCGGCGCTGGCGCTAAGCCGTTCGCTTTCGTCCTCGTGCGGCGGGCGCCACTGGGCGAAGGGAACGCCGAAGCGGTCGTCGTTGCGGCGGAAGGGCTCGAGCGAAACCGGACCCTTGTAGCCGACCTGATGCAGCGCCCGGAACACGGCGACCCAGTCGGTGGCGCCGGTGCCGGGAAAGCCGCGATGGTTTTCATTGGCCTGGAAATGCACCAGCCGGTCGCCGGCCAATAGGATCGCCTCGGCCAGATTGGCCTCTTCCATGTGCATGTGGAAGGTATCGAGCATCATTTTCACGGCCGGATGAGCCACTGCGTCGAGCAGTTCCATCGCCTGCTGCGTGGTGCACAGCACGTCGCTTTCGAAGCGGTTGAGCGGTTCCACGGCAAGCGTTACGCCGATCCTGGACGCGTGGTCGCCGGCTTCGCGAAGCCCCGCCACGCAGCGGGCCTTGCGGGCATGGCGCTCGCTTTCCTCGACAGGCTTTGGCGCCCGACCGGCGAACACAAGCGGATTGCCTGTCAGCGGTCCGCCGACGATGGCGGCCCCGAGTGCTGCGGCCGTATCGGCGGCATATTTGAGGTAGTCGACGCCGCCGCGATAGGAGGTCTGGTCTTCCGACGACAGATTGCGCTCGAGATTGACGCGCGCCGCGAGCACGACGCCGAGGCCTGCATCTTCCAGCGCCTTGCGGGTGTCTGCGAGATCCAGTTCGCCGGGCTCGGGCACCAAAAGCTCGACGAAGTCGTAGCCGAGCTCGCGCATGCGGAAAAAGAGATGGAAATGCTCGGCCGTGAAGGGCCTGGCATACTGCATTGAAATCAACCCGACGGGGTTCATGGTCATTCCTTTACTTCTATAAAACTCAGCCCTTGACGGCCCCTTGGGTAAGACCGCCGATGAGGCGACGCTGGACAATGAGAAACAACAGGGTGGCAGGCATGGCGCCGACCACGGCACCGGCCGATAGCAGGCCCCATTCGATTTGGTATTCGCCGATCAGCGTCTGGATCGCGACGGTAACGGGCCGGACGTTTCGCCCGCCGAGCGTCAGCGCATAGAGATATTCGTTCCAGGCGGTGATGAAGATGTAGATGCCGGTGGAGATGATGCCCGGCATTGTGAGCGGCAGCACGACCCGGCGCAACGCGGTGAGCCGCGAGCAGCCGTCGATCATGGCGGCCTCGTCGAGGCTTTTCGGGATGGCGCCGATGTAGCTGGTCAGCATCCACACCGCGAAGGGAATGGCGACCGTGGCATTGGCGAGGATCAGGCCGAAATGGGTGTCGAGGATGCCGGCCTTTCGCATCAGCATGAACAAGGGCAGGATCAAGAGCACGATCGGGAACATGTTGATCAGCAGGAACTGCAGCATGACCAGCTTGCGACCGGGAAAACGGAACCGCGAGAAGGAATAGGCCGCGGTGACCGAGACCGCGAGCCCGATGACGACGGTGCCGCCGGCGATGATCAGGCTGTCCAGCATGTTGTCGAGAAAGCTCGTCTGGCGGAACAGTCGCAGATAGTTGTCGAGGCTCCAGCCGGTGGGCGAGAGCGAGACGCCGGTGGCGTTCAGGATCGCCGTCGGCGTGAGCGAGGTCAGGATAATCCAGGCGAACGGCGCCATGGCGAACAACACGATGAGCGCGACCGGCAGGTCGGTGGTCAGGATGCGCCGGATCGTCGAGGAATTGTTCATCGTTCGACCTCCTTCATGGTGCGCATCAGGTAGACGGCGACGATGGCGCCAAGCAGCAGGGTGAAGGTGACCGCGATCGCCGTACCATAGCCGAAATCGAGATTTTGCCGGGCGCGGACAAAGGCATAGAGCGGCAGCGTATGGGTCGCGTAGCCGGGGCCGCCACCGGTCATGACGAAGATCACGTCCATGGAATTGGCCACCCAGATGACACGCAGCAGTCCGGCGGTCGCCAGCACCGGCGCGATACCGGGCAGGGTGATGTGGCGGAACTGCCGCCAGGAGCTGGCGCCATCGATCGAGGCCGCCTCGTACTGGCTTTTGGGAATGCCCTGCAGACCGGCGAGGATCATCACCGCGAAGAACGGAAAGCCCTGCCATGTCAGCGTGGCAATGATGGCGTAGAGCGCGAGATCGGGATCGGCCAGCCACGGCACGGCCGTCTGGATGATCGACAGATGCAGCAGGATGTCGTTGAGCACGCCTGTATTGGGATCGTAGATCCAGCGCCACATCAGCGCGATGACTACGCTCGGCAGGGCCCAGGGGATGATGATCAGCGCCCGCGCCAGGCCGCGCCAGGGAAACTCGCGGTTCAGCAGCAGGGCCGCGAGAAGTCCAAGCCCCATCTGCAAGGGTACGGTGAGGCCGATCCACACGGCGGTATGGCCGAGCGCGGTCCAGAACACCGGATCCTTTAACAGCTTGATGTAATTGCCGAAACCGACGAATTTGGAGGCGTTGGGCTTCCACAGGATCAGATCGAAGAAACTGGTATAGACCGCCTGCGCCATGGGGAAGAAGACGATGAAGAGCGTGACCAGGAAGGCCGGCGCGAGAAGCGCATAGGGCATCAGCCGGGTCGACAGCGCGGGCGCGATGACCACACGGGACTGATGGGGTGAAACGACGGTCGACATGATCTTGATCCTCGCCTTGCGGCTGGTGGGACGAACCGTCCGGCCTGGGCCGGGCGGGTATGATTTCAGGACGAACCCCTCTCCGGCCGCCTGCGAAAGCCGCCAGACCCTCCGCGAATAAAGGGGACGACACTCCGCCAGGTACCGTCCCCTTCCCCGCCGCGTTCCCTCGTTTGGGGACTAACCGGCCAGCGAAAGCTGGACGGAAAGCCGGCGAAGGAGTGCGCCGATTGCCTGCCCCCTCCCCGGAGTCAGGAGACGGAGAGAGGGCAAGGAGCGCCGCCAGGGCGCCCCGGGAGGTTCTCCTTATTGCGCGAACAGGGCTTCCAGCTGCTCCATCATCTGCTTGGAGGTGATCTGCCCGGTCAGCGCCTGCTGCATGCTGGTCTGCCACGCGGTGTTGACGAACTCCGACGTCGCGGTGTTCTGCGGCAGCACATGGGCAAAGGGCAGCGAGTTGACCGTGGCGTCGACGAAACGGCGCTCATGCAGCTTCCAGTCGGCCGCGCCGCTCTGGGTCACCGTCATCTGGCCGGTCGCCTTGTTGAACGCCACGTTGTTTTCGCCCTCGGCGAGGAAGGAGATCCATTTCCAGGCGGAGTCCTTCGCCTGCGACGACGAGAAGATCGCGAGCGATTCATCACCGTACGAGGTCCAGCGGCCGCCGCCGCATTCCGGCACCGGCACCGCCGAGACCTTGTCGCCGAGCGCCTTCACCATGTCGTTGGACGAGCCGATATGGTGGATCGTCATGGCCGTCTTGCCGCTCTTGAAGGCGCCGGTGATTTCCTGGAAACCGTCATTGGGGGCGGAAGGCGGAATGACCTTGTCCTTCTGGAACAGGTCGATCAGCCACTGGTTGGCGGCAACCGCCTTGTCGCTGGTGAGCCCGCCGGCCTTCAGCTCGGCGCCCTGGGAAAGCACGAAGGCGCCCCACTGGTCCCAGCCGCCCTTGCCGCCGCGCAGGCCGAAACCGTAGGTATCGGGCGCCTTGGTCAGCTTGATCGCCGCGTCGCGAAAATCGTCGCAGGTGGCCGGCGGCTTCAACCCGGCCTGCTCGAACAGGTCGGCGCGATAGTAGAGGTACAGCACGACATATTGGATCGGCAGATAATACTGGTTGCCGTCGGCGCCCTTGTTGAGTTCCAGCAGGTTGTCGAGCAGGTCCGCCTTGCCCGCCCAGGCATTGATGCGCTCGCCGATCGGTTCGAGCGCGCCCATTTCAGCCAGGCGCGGCTGGGCGAACAGCTTCACCATCGCCGCATCGGGGGCGTTGCCGCCCACCAGCGATGTGTAGAGCTGGTCGTAATAGCTGTTCCACGGAACGTTTTCCGCCTCGATCTTGATGTCCGGATTGGCCGCCTCGAACTTCTTCACGAGGTCCGCCATCGGGTTTTCCGGATTGTCGAAGTGATACCAGAAACGCACGGTATCGGCCTGAGCCGAACCCGCGGCCAGCATGGCGCCAAGGGCGACGCCCATGGTCAGTGTCTTCCAGTAAGTCATGCTTTCCTCCTCCTCAAATGGTTGGACTACGCTTTCGCAGCCATCCGTCTTGCTTGCCCTCCCGCGAGCCTGAGCGCCTCCCGCGCCGCCTCGAGGTCGATGCTGTGTTGCAGAAATCCATGCACCACGCCCGGATGGATCGTGGTGGTCTCCGGGCGACCGAGCGCGCCGAGCCGCGCCTCGAGCCTGAGCGTGTCTGACAGCAGCGGATCAATGCCCGCCGCCATCAGGTAAAGCGGCGGCAGCCGGGACAGCGCCTCATCCGAGGCTTCCAGTGGCGACGCCAGAACGTCAGCCGCGAGCGTCCCGTCATCGTCACCACCGGCATAGGCCGACCAGTAACGCTGCATCTTGGCCCGCGTCAGCCCCGGCCCCTCGGCAAATTCCGCATAGGACGGCGTGTCGAAGTCACGGCCGTAGGTGCCGTAGAAAAGCAGGGCCCCGGCAATGTCCGGCCGTCCGGCGGCCTGTTCGTGCAACAGGGCCGCAAGCGCCAAGTTGGCACCGGCGGAATCGCCGGAGATCAGCAAGGGACCAGGCTCGACGCCCAGGCCTCGCGTGGCCGTGAAGGCATTGCGCAGCGCCGCGATCACGTCGTGCAGTCCGGCGGGAAACGGATCTTCCGGCGCCAGCCGGTAATCCGGCGTCAGAACCGGCAAGCCGCTCTCGATGGCCAGCAACCGGGCGCAGCGTTCGTGCGTGGCCGGGCTGCAGAAACAGAAACCGCCGCCATGGACGAAGATCAGCGCGCCGCGACCGGCATGGTGCGGCACCAGCAATTCGAGCTTCCGCCGGGCGGAGCCGAGCGCCGGGTCGGCCTCGACAAGAACCGTCTCGCG
>DPXQ01000153.1 GCA_003527225.1 Rhizobium sp. | reverse complement strand
ATGAAGCATTGAACAATGCCGGTGCGCTGGATGCTCGCCTGATCGTCATCCTCAACGACAACGACATGTCGATCGCACCGCCGACCGGGGCGATGAGCGCCTATCTCGCCCGCCTCGCATCGGGCCGCACCTATATGGGCTTCCGCGACCTCGGTAAGAAGCTGACCGCCTATCTCGGCAAGAACATCGACCGGGCGATCACCCGGGCGGTCGAGCATGCGCGCGGTTATGTGACCGGTGGCACCATGTTCGAGGAAATGGGTTTCTACCATATCGGCCCGATCGACGGCCACTCGTTCGAGCACCTGCTGCCGGTCCTGCGCAATGTGCGCGACAACGGCAAGGGGCCGGTGCTGATCCATGTGGTGACGCAGAAGGGCAAGGGTTATGCCCCCGCCGAGGCCGCCGCCGACAAGTATCACGGCGTCAACAAGTTCGACGTCATCACCGGCACGCAGGCCAAGGCCAAACCGAATGCGCCGAGCTATACCGCCGTGTTCGGCGAAGCGCTGGTGCAGGAGGCGACGCTCGACGAGAAGATCGTCGGCATCACCGCCGCCATGCCGTCCGGCACCGGGCTCGACAAGCTGGCGGAGATCTTCCCCAAGCGCACCTTCGACGTCGGCATTGCCGAACAGCATGCCGTGACCTTTGCGGCGGGTCTTGCGGCCGAAGGCTTCAAGCCCTTCTGCGCGCTCTACTCGACCTTCCTGCAGCGCGGCTATGACCAGGTGGTCCACGACGTGGCGATCCAGGGCCTGCCCGTTCGCTTCCCGATCGACCGCGCCGGCTTCGTCGGCGCCGACGGCCCGACCCATGCCGGTTCATTCGACACCGGCTTCCTCGCCTCGCTGCCCGGCTTCGTCGTCATGGCGGCAGCCGACGAGGCGGAACTGAAGCACATGGTCCGCACAGCTGCCGCCTATGACGCCGGCCCGATCTCGTTCCGCTATCCCCGCGGCGAGGGTGTCGGCGTACAGTTGCCGGAGCGTGGCGAAATCCTTGCCATCGGCAAGGGCCGGGTGATGAAGCAGGGCACCAAGGTGGCGCTTCTGTCCTTCGGCACACGGCTCGCCGACTGTCTGCTGGCAGCCGAAGACCTCGATGCCGCCGGCCTTTCGACCACNNGTCGGCGGCTTCGGCAGCCAGGTCGTGCAGCTGCTCGCCAGCGAAGGGCTGCTCGACAACGGCCTGAAATTCCGCTCCCTGGTGCTGCCGGATTTCTGGATGGACCAGGCCAAGCCGGAAGTCATGTACGCCAAGGCCGGACTCGACTGCCATGGGATCACCCAGACCGTGTTCAAGGCGCTCGGCCAGGCCGGCGTCGGGGTGAATGCGGCGGGGTGAGGGCGAACACTCCGGAGGGCGTGAGGCAAGAACGACAAGGAGCGTTGATGTTCATGGACTTTGCGCCGCTGGCTCCGGCCTTCGCCGCCCTTTTCCTCTGTCTCGCCCAACCGGCCGCCGCGGATGGAGCGCCTGTCAACCCGCAAAGCATGCGGGACTTCCTCAAAGAAGAACCGAATTGCCTCGAATTTACCGACCAGTGCAGCATCTGCCGCCGCTACGGCGAGACAGTGATGTGCTCGACGCCGTCGACCGCGTGCATCAAGAAGGACTATGCCTGCACGAAGACGAGCCCGAAACGTCAGCTCTGACTGACCCACGGCCTGCCGAATTCATTGCAGCGCGATCGCGCTCCGCCTGACGCACCGGCCGTCGGACATTCACCAAAAGCAAAAGCCGCCTGTGATGGCGGCTGAAGATCTCGATATGATGGAATTCAGAGGGGTTGCGAGTGCGCGGACGAAGCGCACGCACTCGTAACCAGACTTACCCACGCAGCAACGCCAAGAGCCCGAGGTTAGTATTTGCCCCTGCAAGGATAGAGATTCCGGCCCGCATGCCAAGCCGATCGAGTTTCTCGAATTCCATGTCGGGGACGTCGGTCACGTGGCGACCAGAGCCCGTGTAAGTCCCGTCATCGGTGGACGCCGGTCCGCGCAAATCCTCCAAGCTGAGCCCGTTCTCGAACGTTCCCAGCGCATATTGCGCCGTGTTGACGCCGGACACCATGCCCCCAAGCGCCTTCAAAACGCCCTCGCGCTGTTCCCTGGTGCTCGCGCCGGAGATGTTGAACGCGTCGGACGAAAAGCTGACGCTGTCATAGGAGCGGGTCAGGATGCCATCTTCCGGATCGCTGGAGCCGATCAGCGCCACCCGGCTCTGATCAAGGCTTGCGTCGCCGACCGTGATGCTCTTCGGGGCACCGGAGCCCATGGCGAGCCAGCTCTGGCCGTTGTGCTGGGTGTTCGCCAACTGTCCCGCATAGTCCTTCAACTGGGTAAATTCCGCATTCAATTTGTCACGGTCGGCCGCCGTGTAGGAGTCGTCCAGGGAATACCGTGCCAGGTCCTGCATGCGGATCAGGACATCCTGGGTCTCCCTGAGGTTGCCCCCCAGCGACTGCGCGAGGTCTAAAGCTCCCGACCTGGTGGACATCCGCGCGGCGGTGTCAGCTTTCAGCTTGGCAGCGATAGCGAGGCCCGCGGCATCATCCTGCGAAGAAACTCTGAAACCGGTGCTCAGGCGGTTCATGGAGCTCGAAAGGGTGTTGTTCGTCTTGGACAGGCTGGCTTGAGCGTTGAGGGCGGCTGTATTGGTGAGGAGAGAAAGCGCCATGGTGTTTTCCTAAATTCGTCCGTGTTTTTGTTTTCTTTCGACTTCATGTCGGAACAGCGCCGTCATCTGCGCCCTGCAATACGAGAAGCACCATGAAGACCGCCCACTAACCTCTTGCGAACAAACAATAGGATTTTAGCGATCGTCATTTTTTTCATAAGGCGAACCTGTGTATTTCCGGACCGATGCGCTCCGACAGCTCCCGGTAACCTTGTCGACTGGCGATCATGACTTTCCGATACTGTCGATGGGCGCAGGTGATCGAAAAATGGCGCTCATTATTCCAAAGCCCTGCAAGTCGAACCCGGGCGCATAGGGCCAACCGACCCTCGCCGCTGGACTTCCGCCCCTCCCCCGGATAGACCGGATCAAAAGCCCGAACCGATGGGCGCTCGCGCCTTGAGGGAGGCCGTCATGTCGTCGCATGTCATCGCCGAGGATTTTGCGCCCGACTGGGCGGCGATCGCGGTCGTCATTCTGGGCGTCACCGCCTTTTCCGTCGGTCAGGGGCTGACCTATCCGCTGATCGCGCTGGTGATGGAAGGGCGTGGCGTTTCCTCGACCCTATCCGGACTGAACGCCGCCGTCTTTGCCGCCGGGTTGGCGACATCGACGCTAATGAGCGGCAGACTGACCGCGCTCTTGCGCGGCGACCGACTGATCGTTGCCGGGCTCGTCGGCGCGTCTGCCTCGCTTTCCGCCTT
>DPXQ01000134.1 GCA_003527225.1 Rhizobium sp. | reverse complement strand
CGACATTGGGCGTAGGGGTGGTGTATCGACGCTAAGGTATACGGATGCAATGGAAAGACCGGAGGGCTCGCCGGGCCGTCGACCTCACGCAATCGCGGTCCGCCTCCGTCTTCTCAGGGGGCGTTGCGGGGTCTCCCCCGCAGAAGGGGTCGGACGAGACGCAAGGCTCGGCCGCAGGGGAAGGCTTTCCCCTCAAAAGCACAAATTCGCAAAAACGGGTTTCAGGAATTCAGAATGCGAGTACCGTCTGGGCCTGCGCTCCGTTTAGAAGGGACACGCGGAAGCTCCCGGCCGAAAGCGGACGCAGCAGTTCCTCTTCCGGGCAGGTCAAATCGAGCCAGGCCAAGCGCTGATCCCGGCGCAGCACAGCCATCTGCCGGTCGTGATAGGGTTCGACGTCGTCATTGGCGGCGGTCGTCAGGATCGCGTAGGCCTCCGGCCACTCCAATGTCGCCGGCCGCCAGATGCCCGCGAAATAGAACCAGTCGCCGTTGGCGAGCTTGAAACTGTAGTCCTTGCCGTGGCTGCGATGGCGGAATTCGGAAGCCGGCACGAGGCAGCGATAGGCTGGGAAGGTGCGGCCCTCGGCGCGCACCACTGTGAACGGCCGGCCGCCGCGCTCGCGGGGCTGAAGGCCCCACGGCAGCTCCACCATCTCAACATCGCCGCCGTAACGCCTTATGATGACACGGCGTTCGTCGAGCGATGCATCGGAGTCGAATACCTTCGCGCTCATGACCCGCGAACATAACAAGAACACGATCGCAAGGCAATGGCGATCGAGACGGAGGACCGATGTGCAATGACTATCGACTGAAGGTGGATGTCGCTTCGATAATGGAGGACTTCGCCGACCTGAAGATCAAGATCCGCTTCGGCGAAGGCACCCCGAACATCGAGGCGCGCGACGACATCAAGATCACGGATGTCGCGCCGATCATCCGCACGGTCGATGGCGTGCGCGGCGAAGGCGACCTGGTGCAGCGGCGATGGAGCTGGCCGGCCCAGAACAAGCGCCCGGTCTATAATTTCCGCTCGGAGGGCCGCGAGTTCACCTCGAACCGCTGCCTGATCGTCGCCGACGGCTTTTATGAGTTCACCGATCCCACCGAGAAGGGAAAGAAGCGGAAGGACAAGTGGCTCTTCACCAAGAGCGACGAGCCGATCTTCTGCATCGCCGGCATCTGGCGCGAGACGAAGGATGTGGGGGAGGCCTTCACTATGCTCACGATGGAGCCCGGGCCCGACATCGCGCCGTACCATGACCGGCAGATCGTAATCCTAGAACGCGACGCCTGGGCCGACTGGCTCGATCCGTCGGTGCCGGCGCAGTCAGTGATCCGGCCGCTGTCTGCGGGAGCGTTGCAGGTTGCTCAGGTTGGATAAATATCCGCATCGATAACGGGGTTAAGGATTCCGATGCAGCAAGAGGAAATCGAAAAGGCGCTTGAGCGGATGCGCAAATTGGGCAGCGTCAGCTCTTCCGAGTGGCAGGCCTATACATGGAAGAACGAGCTGGCCGAACAAAAACGGCGCATCGGTCTGCACCTTGATGAAGCCCTGACGAACGCGGAAGCCGAGCACAATCCCTATCATATGCTCGAACGGGCGATCGGGGTTGCGGCGGTCTGCATGCGGCGGTTGATAGAATGTCGGCTGGTGACAGATCGTTTTCGCGGCACGGCACTTGAGGTTCACGAGGTGCTCGCAAAGGCCGACGCGGATTGGCGCGAGCCCTTCGTAAGCCGCACTGCCAGCGAAATCTTCAACAACTATGACCTGACGGCGCGGCGCACGGAGAAGCGGATACCGAAGGTCATATCCGACAAGATGCTGCACGCGCGGGTGATCGGCGTACTTTCCGGAAATGCATTTATGCCCGACGGGCTTCTCATCGCGTCGGACACGCAAAGCAAGACCCAGCTTTTTCATTTCACGCCGCCCGAGATCGCGTCGATCTTCGATGCTTTTCTCGACGATCAGGTTCGATCCTCGTCGGACGGATACTTAGATAAGGACGGTGACTTCAAGGGAACGCGCAAGGTGTTCGCGACCAGGGATTAGGCGCCGCCTGTGTGTGGCGGAGGGCCGAGAGCGCCTGAACGAGAGGATTGCTGTGCCAGACCGTAAGCTTTCACCATGCGCCCGTCAGACCGAGGCCGAGATCGAGAACTACTACCGTAATCAGCCCGAGGGATCGCCGGCCGTCGTTCGCCGGACCCACGGTGGCATCCTGACTTACCAGATCACGACCTTCGGCCTGCGGCGCACGCGCACCGGGCGGATCAACGTGGAAGGTGTCGGCGACTTCTACATGAAGTCCGGCAAGAACTGCTGGGAGCCCACCGGCCAGACCAGATTGGTAGTCCCGACCGACGAGGTGCTGGCTTGGGCGGCCGAAAATCCGCGCGGGCAGATGGGTGTCAGCATCTATGCGGACGAACCATTCTGGCGGACGCCGCGGAGCACGTAACGCCGTCAGGCCGCTAACTGCCCATGCCGTTCGAGGAGCCGCATTAACACGGCATTGGCGTGGGTGAAATTCGCCTGCTGGCCTTGGAGCTGGTACGCCCACTTCTCGCCGTGGAACAGATTGTTCCGAAAGCGCCAGACGATCATCAACACGGTCAGCAGCCGATCGCGCGGGTCGTTGTTGCTTCCGTCGAGGACCGATCGGATGAGGTCGGGCTGATCGGCAGGGCGCAGATGCAGGTGGGCGAAGTGGTGCGTGAATTGCCCGTTCGCGAAGTAGCGCTGCCGAAAGTAGGCCAACTCCCCATCATACTGGTCGGCGTCGAGCGTACCCGCATCGCGCCACTCATCGGCCTTCGCGCAAATCAGGTCGGCACGCGCAAAATTGCCCATGACTTGGGCCTCGAACAGGCTCCACAGAAAGGTGAAGTTGAAGATCGCCGCGCGGTCCTTTTCGGGCAGCGCCTGGAATCCCGGTGCTCGCGCCAACAGCCATTGCATGCTCATGTTATGCCCCCATTCGTTGTTGGTCTTGAGGCCAGTCAATCCTCTGGCCCATCGCGGTCATCCGGGGACAGTTCCGAGAAGTCGGTGAGCGTGTCGCACTGGATGCAGTAGTACATCTGCGAGGCCTCCTGAAAATGCATGCCGCACAGGCATCCGCAGAAGGGACAGCATTCGTCGATTTCGAGGTCGGCCCATTCCCACACGCCGAGATATTCGGGGATGGCATCGCGATCGTAGCCGGTGATCTCGAAGGCATCGGCATTCTTAGCTACGAAACCGTGCTGTCCGACCTCCATCAGGAAGGGCAGGACGTCCGACGGCTCGATGTAGAACCACTCGCCGCGGCCGCGCCGGGATGCGAGGCGACGATGCAGGTCGCGCTCGGTTTTGAAATCGTCGGCCGACGTGATCCAGCCGAGGAGCTTGAGTTCGAGGGGATTGCCGGTCTGCAGGTCGCTTTTTCGGCGACCGATGTCCTTGGCGACCCCGACCTTGATCGGCGAGCACCCGTTTTCATCCTCGCCTATGAAGTAAACCGGCATAGGCCTTGCTCCGTTGCGTCCGTCTACATCAGCGATCAGTCATTCCCGTAGTCGGGCTCGTATTCCATTTCACGTTCTTGCTGGTCCTCGTGAACGTAGTTCAGTCCAGAGGCGTCGATTTCGTCGCTTCCCATCAGCGTCAAATCGCATGTCGGGCAGCGAAACTCTTCACCGATGAACTCGCGGTCGACGACTTCCCAGATCGCATGCTCATCGCGCTCCTCGCTGATGTCTTCGCCGGTTTGCTCGCCGGTCATGAAGGCTCGGCATTTGCAGGCCGGGCAGCTCTCGGCCCAGATCTCGTCATAGCGGCCCTTGAAGATTCCGACCTGGTGCTGCGGTTCGCGCAATTCCGCTTCGCCGGTCAGGCGCTCGCGCTCTGCCTTCTTCAACGCCTCGAATTGCTCCCGGGCAGCCTCGACGCGCAGCTTGACGGCAGCCGCGAGGGCCTTGGCGGCTTCATCGAGAAGCTGGCGGGGCGCTTTTGCGTCGGCCGCGCCGAGCCATTGCTCGAGGGATGAACCCATCTGGTGCAAGATGGTGTCGCACGCATGCCAATAGCGTGCCTCCCAGGCGTCGAGACGCATCGTCCGGAACGGAAGATCGGCCGAGTGCAGCTCGGCGTTTCGACGCTCAGCGATGTCCTGGCAGAATTTCTGGACGGTCTTGTCGAACCGGGGGACGAGATGGGCCAGGCGCTCGAACAGAGTCTTGGCGGTGATTGTCTTCACGTCTGTCGTGACGTTGATGCCGGCGGCGACGAACATCGACTGCCAATGGGTCGGATCGACCACGAGGCTCGGATGCTTGCGCGCGAGCGCGGCCTTGCCGAGCAGCTCGAGCGCGAGGGACGCCCAGAGCTGATACTCGTCGAGATCGCCGGCGCCTTTGCGGGCCAACGCACGGCCAACGTAGGCCTTCGATTTTGCATGGAGCGCGTCGGCGTTTATGGCGATGAAGATGTCTTCAGGCATCAATGAGGATCCTTGCTAGGCGTCGGCCGGACCCTCGGTCCGACGGGCTGCGCCCGTGAAGGACGCGCCAGTTGTCGATGATGAGGATGTCGCCCTCCCGCCAGTGATGGGCTTCGGACGAAGCGCCGGCGATCCGGTTCTCGATCAGCGCCAGAGCGATGCGGCCGCGCTGATCCACGGGTTCGAGACAGCCGGGATCGTATCGCAGGAAGGCTCCTCCCGGCGCGAGGATCGTCGAGTAGAAGGAACGCCGGCCGCTACGAACGAGCACCGGCGTGCCTTCGAGAAGGTCTAGCTCTTCCGGCGAAAGGCCCAGCGTTTGCCAGTCGAGGAGCATCGTCGCCGCTGCTGGCGATCCTGGATCGATACACCCGAGGAGAAGGTAGCGGCAGGGTCTGGTGCGATGGCTGAGCTCTGTGTGGAACGGCAAGGCGTCCAGGCCATAGCGGGCGCTCAAGGATCGCGGATGCGCATCGTCGGCGCCACGAGGCTCGATGACCTCACCGAACGAGCCGGCGCGGCCGGCAACTCGAGTGCCGAGGCAATCGCCGAGCTTGCCGAGTTCGCTCACTGTCGCGTCGGCGTCCGCGCCCTCGGTGCAATGAAGAGACCAGCCGCGCTCCGCCAACGAGCCGAAAAGGTGTCGCGTATCGGAGACGGCGATGTCACGCGCGGCCATCTCGCTGTCCTATCTGTCAAGGCGGACGCGAAGACGCCGGGCTCGCTCCTTGAAGGCGCGCGCGCCACCTTCAAGGATGTCGCAGACGTGCTTGCGCATATCCGCGTTTTCGAGGCCACCCGACAGATAGCGGATGGGTGGCAGCTTGCCCGGCGTATGAGTGCCGGAAAACGCGACGATGACCTGGTCGGCGTCCGTGTTGATGACGAGGTTCGCGTTGTGCGTCACCATAATGACCTGGCGCACGTTTTTCGCGGCGATGAAGAGGTCGACAAGCTCGTCGAAAATCGACTTTGGATCGAGGTTTTCCTCCGGCTGGTCGATGATCAGCGGGCGGTCATCGCTGTCGTCCAAGGCAAGATAGAGCAGCAGCAGGACGATACCGCGCGTGCCCGGAGAGAGCTTGCGGATGTCGACGGCTTCGTAGTCGATGCTGTAGCTGATCTCGATATGGCTGGTGCCATAGAGCCACTTGGCGAAGCGTCTCAGCCAGGAGCGATAATCCGCTTGCTGTGATCGCGGCACCTCGGAGAGATCGAGCAGCTCGGCCTGATGAGCCTGACGAAATCCCGCCATGGCCTCGGCAACGGCTCTTGGATCGCCTGATTCCCACGCGGGCTTCAGCAGCGCATTGGCCCAGGCCTCCAACGTACCGACGCCCTTGAACGGGCCGGTACGCCGTTTGTCGAACAGACCTTCGCCCTCCTCCGCCCAGCGATGCACGTCCGCATGGCGTGACACCGAGAACGACAATTTGCGCAGCGTCCCGGACGCCTGCGCAAGCCGGTCCATGAGCGGTCGATAGAGCGCGTGCAGCACTTGCTCTTCGGCGACGATGGATTCGAAGACGCGCAAATAGGCCTTCTCTCGATCGGACTGGAGCTGGGTGGTCCGCGCCGCGGCGCCTTCACAATCGGCCAGCGAATCCTTCAGGCGTTTCAGCGCCGCGTTCTCGTCCCCGATCTTGGTGGTTATCGTGCGCAAGCGATTGGCGGTGTCGGTATCAATGTTGATGAGGCGCTGGATGCGGCCGATCTCGGCCTCAAGTTCGCCCAACGACAATTGCTTCAGCTCGGCATCGTCGGCAACATAGGGCTCCTGGTCGCTCGCCTTACGCGGCAGCTCTTTACCCCGCCACCCGGCCGTTGCTTTCTCAGCCTTGGTCAGCCGCTCGGTCAATGTCCCGTCGACGTTGCCGGCGTAGGTCTGCCGGAATACCTCCCACGACGTGTCGTCGAGATGTGCACCGACGAAGTTCTGCTTGGTCGTTCGCAGGGCCATCGGCGCGCGATTTGTTCGGAAATCCGCGACGTCGTTCTGCAAAGAGCGTAGTGCCTGACTCTCCTGCGACCAGAGCCGAATCTGCGTCCGGACATAATCGGCCGCTTCGGTGAGCGCGTTCAGCCGCGCGACGCGCTCCGCGCTGCCTGCGGTCACCAGCTTGTCCCGGCTTTTGATATAGCCGGCGATCAGCGCGTCCTTCTGAGTGATCTGCGATTTGAGGCCCGCGATCTGGGTTTGCTTCTCGCGCTCGAGCCCGATTTGATCGGAGAGTGTCTCAATAGCCTCCTCGTCGCGGTCGCGGTTGTCGCGCAACACGGTCGTCCGCAACTCCAGCAGCTCGCCGAAATCCGTCGCGCCGTCGCGTTCGAGCGTGCTGTGCGCTTCAAAAATGACCCGCTCGATCTCGCTCAGCAATTCGTCCTTCAGGCCATCGGCCGAGCAAAGCTCCTCGACGAACTTCTGGGAGAGATACCGCGCTCGCGGATAGAGCGACGGATCAAATGAGTCGTCGAGCAAGGGGCGCACCGACGGATCTCCGGTCTCCCAGTTCAGCCGGACGCCCACGCCGTCGAGGTGCTCGCGCGCTCGCACGATAAATGACGCATTGCTCAATCGGCCATCCGTCGCGTCGCATCCCGCCGCGATCGCATCCGCAAGGGCGGTCTTGCCGGAGCCCCTGGCGCCGATGATGGCGACCAAACCGGGGTTGAGGGCGAGCTTCGGCGTCTGCGCCCAGTCTGCGCCCGTCAACTCGACCTCCGCGATGACGCGGGCGGGCGTCGCCCGAAACGGGGGATGAGGGCCGACATAAGCCCGACCGGCAGGATCGATATAGGCTTGGCGTAGCGCATCGAATTCCAGCGCGCCTTTGATCCAGGAATAGCGATTGCCATCGGGCTTGGCGACGGTCGCCTGCTCATGCGCATCGCTGCCGTGCAGGCAGGGTTTGCACCCGTCATATCGTTCGCGAAGGACGTCCTCGCCGACGCCGCTTTTCCGACCGAGCCAGAAATCGCGCTGCGCCGGGCTGCTGGCAAAAATGACGTGCGCGAACTTCTCGATCTCCTGACGGAGGGTCGCGTCATTGGCGCCGCGGATACCGGAAGTGCCATCGGTTTCGGCGCCAGCGACTGCGATCAGGATGTTCTCTTTCGCCCAGTCGCTCCTGGCGTACTCCTCGCGCAATTTTCCAAAGTTGACCTTGAACTGCGAGGCGCCGTGGCGGAACGCGGCCCGCTCATCGGTCAGATCCGGCTTGGACTTCCGTCCTAGCTTGGCAAGATCCTCTCGCGTGCAGGCAAAGTTGTCGCCAAACGCCTCAAATCGCAGCCGGCTGAGAAAGCGCTCGACCTCTGAGACATGCTTCGGATCGTCGGGGCAGACGAGAAGGTGGATGTTGGTCCAGCGTTCTTTCACCGTGGCGACATCGAGCCGTAGCTCGACATTGGGGAAGACAAGCGCGACTTCCGGCAGGCGGTCGTTTTCCTTCATCTCCCGCACGACGTGCTGGTAGGTATCGGTGCAATAATAGTCGGTCACTGCGATCGCGCGGATAACGGGCGTCGCCTGTTCGAGGCTGGTGAGGTAGTCGCCCCAGGCATTCGGACCTTTGAACTGATTGTTGAACAAAGTGCCGGGCGCGTGGATATGCGGCTCCCAGCGGTGCCATTCCGAACCGCGATTGATCATACGCCCCCCTGGTGTCCTTCCTTCTGTTGTCCCGCTCCGTCGCCGGTGATGCAACTGCACGGTAGCGCAGCGCCATGCATTCTATCGTAGGAATATTTCCTGAAACTAGCGCTGCGAAATATAATGTCGCGTTATGCACTGCCTCGTCGTCGGGAAACAACCGCGTGGCAGGTGGAAGTATAAGCGAGCGACCGAAGTGCGCCGCTAATGAAAATTCCGCGCCTTCACCTTGATCGTGTCGATATGCAGGTCGGGGATGTAGATGTCGCGGGTGCGCAGCCCCTTGGGCGGCAGCTCGCGCGGATCGGGACCGACGCCGCCGTTGCGGGCCTGGTCGCCGCGGCCGTGGGGCAGCGGGAACGCCGCGTCGCGGCTGCCGACGCTAGCGAGGTCGGCCGAGAGGTCGCTGATGCGCTGGGCGACCAGGTGGACGACATCGCCCTCGCGCTGGATGCGGCCGCGAACCGCCATCATGCTGGCCGACAGCACGGCGCGGCGGTTCGCCTCGAACACCTTTGCCCAGACCACGAGATTGGCGATGCCCGTCTCATCTTCCAGAGTGATGAACATCACGCCTTTGGCGCTGCCCGGGCGCTGGCGGACCAGGACGATGCCGGCCGCCTCCAGCCAACGCCCGTCACGGGTCGCCATGGCCTCGGCACAGGAGACGATCCGCCGGCGGCGCAGATCCTCGCGCAGGAAGCTCAACGGATGGGATCGGAGCGTCAGCCCGACATGGCCATAGTCCTCAACCACCTCGCTGCCCGCCGTCATGGGCCGCAGCGCGATGGCGGGCTCGTTCACCTCGGGCACGATCTCCGCCTCACGGGCGGACGCGGCCGCGAATAGCGGAAGCGGCTCGTCGCGCAGGGCCTTGATTGCCCATAACGCCTCGCGGCGGGCGAGCCCCAGCGCGGGACGGAAGGCGTCAGCCTCGGCTAGCTGGACCAAGGCAGCGGATGGCACTCCTGCGCGACGCCAGAGATCGTCGATCGAGGCGAAGGGCTGATCGGCCCGCGCGCCGACGATCGCCGCTCCGTGCGCGTTGGCGAGACCTTTGACCATGCGCAGGCCGAGGCGCACGGCAAAGCGGCCGTCGTCGTCCGTCGGCTCCAGCGTGCAGTCCCAGCGCGAGGCATTGGCGCAAACGGGCCGGATGTCGACGCCATGCTCCGACGCATCGCGGACGATCTGCGCCGGGGCATAGAAGCCCATGGGCTGGGCATTGAGCAGCGCAGCGCAGAAGACATCGGGATGCCAGCATTTCAGCCAGGCGCTGGCATAGGCGATCAGCGCAAAAGAGGCTGCGTGCGATTCCGGAAATCCGTAAGAGCCGAAGCCTTCGAGCTGCTTGAACGTCGCCTCCGCGAATTCGCGCTCATAGCCGTTGCCGACCATCCCCTTGATCAACTTCTCCTTGAAGCTGGAAACACCGCCGGTGAACTTGAAGGTAGCCATCGACTTTCGGAGCATGTCGGCCTCGCCGGGGGTGAAGCCGGCGCACTCGATGGCGACGCGCATGGCCTGCTCCTGAAAGAGCGGCACGCCCAGGGTCTTTCCCAGCACCTTCTCCAGTTCGGGCTTAGGGAAGACGACGGGCTCCAGGCCTTCGCGCCGACGCAGATAAGGATGCACCATGTCGCCTTGGATTGGTCCGGGCCTGACGATCGCGACCTGCACCACGAGGTCGTAGAAGGTCCGCGGTTTCAGCCTCGGCAGCATCGACATCTGCGCGCGGGATTCGATCTGGAAGGTGCCGAGCGTATCGGCCCGCCTGATCATCGCGTAGGTGCGCGGGTCCTCGGCCGGGATCGTAGCGAGGTCGAGATTGATGCCTTTGTGGTCGGCGAGCATGTCGAGGCCGTGCTTCATGCAGCTCAACATCCCCAAGGCCAAAACGTCGACCTTCATGAAGCGCAAGGCGTCGATGTCATCCTTGTCCCATTCGATCACCTGGCGGTCCACCATCGCGGCGGGCTCGATCGGCACCAGCTCATCGAGCCGGTCGTGTGTGAGAACAAATCCACCAGGGTGCTGCGACAGATGGCGCGGCGCGCCCATGAGCTGGCGTGCGAGATCGAGCGCCAGGCGCAGGCGCCGATCGCCGAGATTGAGGTTGAGCGCCTGGACGTGCTTCTCCTCGACGCCTTCCGACCAGCCCCAGACCTGGCCCGAGAGCGTCTTGATCAGATCCTCGGTCAGGCCGAGCGCCTTGCCGACGTCGCGCATCGCGCCCTTGGTGCGATAGCGGATGACCGTCGAGCACAGCGCGGCGCGGTCCCGGCCATAGGTGTCGAACACCCACTGCATGTCGATCTCGCGCCGCTCATGTTCGAAATCGACGTCGATATCGGGCGGCTCGCGGCGTTCCTCGGAC
>DPXQ01000057.1 GCA_003527225.1 Rhizobium sp. | reverse complement strand
TGTGCCAAGCACAGAGTTACGGCGTAAGCATCCGGCGAAGGCCGCAGGTCAGGCCGCCTGAGCACTCAGCGTCTTGGGTGTCCAGTTCCACGGCAGCAATTGCTCGAGCCTGCTGATCGGCGTGTCCGCAATGTTGGCGAGGACGTCGGCAAGCCAGGCCTGCGGGTCGATGTCATTGAGCTTGGCGCTCATGATCAGTGTCGCCATGAACGCCGCACGTTCAGCACCACGATCCGATCCGGCAAACAGCCATGACTTCCTGCCGAGCGCAAAGCCTCTGAGCGCTCGTTCGGCAGCATTGTTCGTCAGGCAAATCCGGCCGTCTTCCAGGAATGACGTGAAGCCATCCCATCGCTTGAGCATGTAATCTATCGCCTCGGCGACGGGAGAACTGCGCGACAATTTTGCCCGCTCGGTTTGGAGCCAATCATGCAGCTCTTCGGCGAGTGGCTGGCTGTCTTTGCGGCGGCGCTCCAGACGCTGCTCGGCGGCAAGACCGTTGATCTCCCGTTCGACATCGAACAGGGCATCGATCCGTTTGACGGCCTCCAATGCCATTGGCGAGATCGGCGCAGCTTTGCTGCCACGTTTGGCGTTCGCGGCGATGTCGGCCAGCACGAAGAACTTGCGGCGTGAATGTGCCCAGCAAAGTGCTTGGCGCAGAGGCGCGGGATCGCGATCTACCTTGAACAGCGGATTGTAGCCGCCATAGGCATCCGCCTGCAGAATGCCGGAGAAGGTCGTCAGGTGGCGTTCGGGATGCTCCTGTCGCCGGTCTCGCGATGCGTAGAACAAAGCCGCAGGCGGTGACAGCCCGCCAAACGGCCGGTCATCCCGGACATAGGTCCAGATGCGGCCCGTATCGGTCTTTCCCTTCGCCAGGATCGGCACGGTCGTGTCGTCGCCATGCAGTCGCTCGGCCGCCAGGACATGGGCCTCGATTAACGAATGGATTGGCTTCAGGGCCGCTGCACAAGCGCCGACCTGATCGGCCAGCGTCGACATGCTGAGGTCGATCCCCTCGCGGGCATAGCGCTCGCTCTGGCGATTGAGCGGCTGATGCTGGGCGAACTTCTCGAACAGGATCATCGCCAGAAGGTTCGGGCCGGCAAAGCCGCGCGGCGTCACATGGAAGGGTGCTGGCGGCTGCGAGATCTTCTCGCATTCGCGGCAGGAGAACTTCTCCCGCACGGTCTGAATGACCTTCCACTGACGCGGGATGACCTCCAGGGTCTCCGTGATGTCCTCACCGAGCTTCGACAGCTTGGCCGAGCCGCAGCAGGGGCAACTCGTCGGGGCAGCGATGACGACGCGCTCGCGCGGCAGATGTTCGGGGAACGGTTTCCGTGATGGTCGCTTGCGCTCGAAGGCCCTGACGGTCGAGGCATTGGCTGCGATCTCCGCCGCCAGTTCATCTTCGCCAGCATCAGCCTCCAGCTCCTCGAGCTGCAGTTCCATCTGTTCGAGAAGCCGCGCTTTGCGCTCGGAGCGGCTGCCGTAGAGCTCGCGGCGGACCTTCTCGATCTCCAGCTTCAACCGCGCGATTAGCGCCTCGGAATGCGATACGAGCGCCTTCGCGCTGGCGGCCTCTGCCTCGGCCGCAATCCGCAGAGCACGCTCCGCCGCCAGGGCCGCAAGTGCGCCGGCAAGGTCGTCGGGAAGCTGTTCAGCCGCATCGTCCATGACCTGATGGAATCATATTCCATCCAGCGATTCCAGCGTTTTTGCTTATCCGGCCGACGTCGGTCGCCAGGTTTTTTGCGGCATCCGCCAGTCGATCCCTTCCAGCAAATAACCGAGTTGCCCAGGGGTAATCACGACCGTCCCATCGGCCGACGATGGCCATATGAAGCGTCCACGTTCCAGCTTCTTCGTGAACAGGCAGGCTCCTTGGCCATCATGCCAGATGACCTTGATCAGGCCACCGCCACGACCGCGGAAGACGAACAGGTGTCCGCACATCGGATCGCGCTTCAGCGTCTCTTGCACCATCAGTGACAGACCAGGGAAACCCTTGCGCATGTCTGTATGGCCTGTCGCCAGCCAGACCTTCACACCAGCAGGAACCGGGATCATCGCCGACCCAGCACACAGTCGAGAATGCGACCGAGCGCCTCCGTGTCGATGTCGCTGTCCACACGGACACGGCGACCGCGGCCCAGCTCAATCGTCACATCGCTACGCTTCCGACGGGGTTGCGGCGCGACTGGCGTTTCCGTGGCGGCGGGCTGGACTGCCGGCGAGGCCTCCGACACGATCACGGGCACCAACGTGCTCGCCGTGTCAGGCCTCGGTTCCTCGATTCGGCAGAGTTCCTTGCGCCACCGAAAGAGCTGGCTCACGTGGATGCCGGCCGCACGGGCAATCTCGGAAAGAACCGCACCAGGCTCAAGGCAGGCTCCAACCAGCCGCTCTTTGTCCTCGCGAGACCAGCGCCGACGGCGCTCGACAGACGTGATCACTTCAATCGGATGCTTCGTCATAGGACTACTCCTAGTGTTTGCACTAGGACTTCCGATGTTCGCATCAAGCTCGCAAGACGGCCCTCACCGTGGGCTTAC
>DPXQ01000108.1 GCA_003527225.1 Rhizobium sp. | reverse complement strand
GGCGGAAATCCGAGGTCGACCGGCGCGTTCAGTCGCTCCACATCACCGATGCCGGCCTAGCCTATCTCGATGAACTGCTGCCGATCTGGCAGGAGCACGAGGAACGCCTGCTGGCAAAGCTCGGCGGAAAGCAGGCCCGCGACCAGATCATCGGGCTGCTGAAGCGCCTCTACGACTGAGCAGGGGCAACGCCGGCCCTCAGCCCGGACCGCGCCTGCGGATCGCCTCGTCGACCAGAAGATTGGCGACCTTCATGCGTGTCGTGGCCTTGTCGCGGAAATCCGGATGGTGCCGGTCGGGGTGATTGCGGCGGGCGAAGGCGCGGCGTTTTTCGCTGAGCGTCTCGCGGTCGTCCTCGGCCTTGAGGTCCAGATCCTCGGCGATCTCCTCGATCGTCTGCCGCCTTAGATGATCCGGCAGCACGGGTTCAGCGGACGCTTGCGGTTCTGCTACGGGCTCGGGCACCGGGTCCGGCATCAGGGCCAGATAGGCGTCGAGGCGGAAGGCCTCCGCCGGAGCGTGTTCGACGCCCTCCACGACGAAGCCGCTCGAAAGTCCCGAGACGCGGAAAGCCGTGCTCTCGTCGGTGGCCTGCGCCTCCTCGGCCTCTTCGGCGAGCCGTTCGACCACCGACTGAAAGAGTGATTTGCCGAACAGCATGCGCCGCCTCTCCTCATGGCTTGCCTGCAGGAAAACACGACAAGGTGGCGCCGGGCTTGCCATGGCGAAGCCGCGACATACCGGCGGGACCGCGAAGACCCCGTTACGCTCAGTTCTGGCTCTGGCTCTGGCTCTGGCTTTGCCCCTTCGACTCGACCACGACGGTGACCTTGAGATCCTCGCCGGCCAGGCCGATCCGCATCCCGGACACAGGCGCGGCATCGGCATAGCAGAGGCCGGTCGCCAGTCGCACGTAGCGCGCATCCGGGCAATGATTGTTGGCTGCGTCGAAGCCGACCCAACCGAGACCGGGCAGATGCACCTCCGCCCAGGCATGGGTCGCCGCCTGCTCGACCGTATCGTCCATCTTCAGGTAGCCGGAAATGTAGCGGGCCGGATGGCCCATGCTGCGGGCCGCGGCAATCATCACATGGGCATGGTCCTGGCACACACCCTGGCCGGCCTCAAGCGCCTGCTCGGCCGTCGTCTCGCTGTCGGTTCGTCCGGGAATATAGGAAACTGCCCCATGCACGGCGCCCATCAGTTCGTGCATTCGCGGCAGGGGCTCGTCGGCGGTCAGTCCCCTGATCAGGTCCCGCGTCGCCTTGCCGGCCTTCGTGCGCGGCGTGTCGCGCAGGAAAAGCCACAGCGGGCAATAGCCGATATGCGGGCCGAACACGCCGGCGCGATCTTCCGTCACCACTTCCCCGCAGGCCTCGATGCGGACCTCGTGGGCCTCGCCGTCGGTCGATACCAGATGCACGTGATTGCCGAACTGGTCGTTGTAGCCCGCCTCGACCTTGGCGCCGTCGACCGTGATGTGCCAGCTTTCCACGTGCTGTCCCGGGCAGGTCGGCGGCGTCAGCCTCAGGCGCTGCAGCGAGTAGAGGACAGGCGCCGCGTAGCGGTAGTGGGTGGTGTGCGTGATCTTCAAACGCATGATCTCTTGTCCATTGCCGGCCCGCCTCAGCTGTAGAAGCGGTAGCCTTCGGTGATTTCCTGGCCCAACTGGTTATTGCCCGCGATGAAGTTGTCGAGAAACTCGTGCAGGCCCTGGTCCATGATCTCGCCGATCGTCGTGGACTGCAGCGTGGCGCGCACCCGCTCGGCAGTGTCGTGGGCGGCGAGCCGCTCGCCGTAGTCCTTGGCGATATAGCCGAGATTGCTGACGATCTTTTCGTAGGAATAGGCAAGCGATCGCGGCATCTGGCCGTTGAGGATCAGGAAGTCGGCAATATTGGCCGCCTTGTATTCGCCGTCATAGACCCAGCGATAGGAGCGATGTGCCGAGACCGAGCGCAGGATCGACTCCCACTGCATGTTGTCGAGCGAGGAACCGACATGGGTGATCGCCGGAAGCAGCACGTAGTATTTGACGTCGAGGATGCGGCTGGTGTTGTCGGCCCGTTCGATGAAGGTGCCGATGCGGGCGAAGTTATAGATCTCGTTGCGCAGCATCGAGCCGTGGAAGGCGCCGCGGATCAGCCCCGCCCGGCGCTTCACCGTATCGATCACCTCCGGCAGGTCGGCCGACTTCAGTTTGCGGGCGAGCATCTGCTTGAGTTCGATCCAGCATTCGTTGGTCGCTTCCCAGGTCTCGCGGGTCAGCGCGGTCCTCACCATGCGGGCATTGTTGCGCGCCGCTTCGATGCAGGACATCACGCTCGACGGATTGGCCGTGTCGCGCAGCAGGTAGTCGATCGCGTCGGCGGCCGTCAGCTTGGCATGGCTGGCGTCAAACCCCTCGCGCACGTCGGCGCTCAGCAGCACCGCGCCCCAGTCGTCGTCGTTTGCGCCGCTGCGGGTGAGTGACATCCGCAAGCCCGCATCGACGATCCGGGCGATGTTTTCCGCCCGCTCGATGTAGCGGAACATCCAGTAGAGGCCGTTGGCCGTTCTTCCGAGCATGACCATGTCAGTCCTCCAGTACCCAGGTGTCCTTGGTGCCGCCACCCTGGCTGGAATTGACCACGAGCGAGCCGGCTTTGAGGGCCACGCGGGTCAGGCCGCCGGGAATGATCTGCACCTTGTCGGAGACGAGCACATAGGGGCGAAGGTCGACGTGGCGGGGCGCGATGCCCTTGTTGACCAGCACCGGAACGGTGGAGAGCGACAGCGTCGGCTGGGCGATGT
>DPXQ01000175.1 GCA_003527225.1 Rhizobium sp. | reverse complement strand
AACGGCCTCAGCTTGCCGCTTACGAAGTTTCGCATCAAGGGCTGAAATCGCATTGCAGACCACAGCCTGGATCAAACCTGCGGCGTCAACTTCTGCATAGGCATCATGTTGATAGATCTGCTCATGAACCGCGATCATGGATTTGATCCGACTGCTGAGCGCCTCCACGCCCTCTGAACCGCGCATCTGGAGGCGGACAAGCGACATCACCGACTGCAGATTATTTTTTACGCGGTGATGAATTTCCCGCAAAAGCTTTTGGTTCGTCTCGAACGCTTGCGCGAGTTGCGCGGATTGCCTTTGACCTGAGACCCGACTTCCCTCCATGCAGAAAGCTGCGACATGCTAGCGCCTTATGTGGCCATCGATGAGCCTGCTACTGAATTTCTGAAGGCTGCTCTAGGGGCCCGTCCTCGGTGAAGACATGGTCGAACTCGTTTGCATCAGCAAAACGAGCAGTGCGCAACAGGCCGATTTTGCTGGTGTCGATGACCAAGACGTTCTGCTGCGCGCGTTGCATGGCCGCGCGCTTTATGGCGGCCTCGTGGAAGGTCGTGCAGGTGGCCCCAAGACGGAAATCCAACCCTGCCGCCGAAAGGAAGGCAGTATTGATTGCAGTGTTCGAGAGGATTGGATCCTCTTGCATCGGATAGAAAGAGGCGGTGGTTGGATGATAGACGCCGCCCAACAAGATAACACACATCTTTGATTTTCGGATGGCAAGGTCAACAATGTTAAGAGCATAACAGATTAATGTTAACTCCATATCATTGGGTAGCATGCTGACGAGGTGGGTCAGAGTCGTGCCACAGTCGACGAAGATCACATCCTTCTCGCGAATCAATGGCAGGCAGTGCGAACATGCTGCATGCTTGGCTGTCGGATTGACCTCATCAGCGCGTGCCAGTTCATAAGGGGGCCGGCTCACCTTACTATCAGTAATAATGATATGGCCGCCAATGAAGTCGAAAATGCTATCATTTTCGCGGACATCCCGGCGTATAGTCATTTCTGACACATCCAGCAATTCGGCCGCGTCCCGCACGTGCAGCGTTTTGTTCTGTGCGACTGCTGCCCTGAGGCGCTTCAACCGCGTTTCCTTGCGAATGCTCATGTAGCGCGATCCTTAAACCATCTAGCTATAGTTTGAACCTGTGCGCAATCTAACAAAAAATATTGACATCGTCACAATTCATGTCAACTTTACCACATGAAGACCCCGCCGTTCAACGGCGGGGGACTCCGAGGGAGGAGATATCCTATGGATCACGTGGCAGCTGGTGCGGTGGCCAATTTGGCTGCGCATCAGGCACATGAGCGCAATCCTGGCATGCAGCTCGATCTAGGAGCGATCGAGGCCTGCCGCGTCAACAGGTCTGCCGTCGAACGGCGGATTGACGCTCTGCCCGGGCGTCGCGCGGTCAAGGGCGATGCACAGGCAGCCTGGCTTCTCAACGCGGTTACCTGCATCGACCTGACGACCTTGAGCGGCGACGATACGGCGGCCCGTGTGCGCAGGCTTTGCGCCAAGGCTGTTCATCCCGTTCGCCCGGATGTCCTTGAGGCGCTGGGTGTCGGCTCTCACGGGATCCAGACCGGAGCTGTCTGCGTCTATCACCGGTTTGTCGCTACCGCCGTCGAAGCGCTCGAGGGTACGGGCATTCCCGTCGCCGCAGTGTCTACCGGCTTCCCGGCTGGCCTTTCCCCGCATGCGACCAAGCTTGCCGAAATCCGCGCCTCCGTTGCCGATGGCGCAAAGGAAATCGATATCGTCATTACCCGCGAGCATGTGCTGACGGGCAACTGGCAGGCACTTTACGATGAGATGCGCGACTTCCGGGATGCTTGTGGCGAGGCACATGTGAAGGCGATCCTCGCGACTGGCGATCTCAAGACCCTGCGCAATGTGGCGCGTGCAAGCATGGTCTGCATGATGGCTGGTGCTGATTTCATCAAGACATCGACGGGCAAGGAAAGCGTCAATGCGACGCTTCCGGTCTCGCTGGTTATGGTCCGTGCCATCCGTGATTACTACGAGATGACCGGCTTCAAGGTTGGCTACAAGCCGGCCGGCGGCGTCAGCAAAGCGAAGGATGTCCTGAACTATCTGGCACTCATGAAGGAGGAGTTGGGACGCGACTGGCTGCGGCCCGATCTCTTCCGTGTCGGTGCCTCCTCACTGCTGGCCGATATCGAGCGCCAGTTGGAGCATCACGTGGAAGGTGCCTACAGCGCCTTCAACCGTCACCCGATCGGATAAGCCATGAACGTCGAAAGCTTCCTGAAAACCATGGATTATCAAACAAACTCCGAGGACGATCGTGCGGCTCGCGCTTGGCTTGCAAAACGCGGCGCAAAATTCGGACACTTCATCAACGGCGCGTTCACCGACCCGGTCGAACAAGACGAGTTGACGGTGATCGAGCCCGCCAGCGGCCAGGAACTGGCGAGAATATCGCTCGCCGGCAGTGCGGAAGTGGATGCCGCTGTCAGCGCGGCGCGCAGGGCGCAGAAGGAATGGGCGGCGCTTTCGGGTCACGGACGTGCGCTGAAGCTTTATGCGCTCGCCCGCTCCATCCAGCGCAACGCCCGCCTGATTGCCGTGATCGAAGCGCTCGACAACGGAAAGTCGATCCGGGAGACCCGCGATATCGACGTGCCGCTGGCCGCCCGTCACTTCTATCACCACGCGGGCTGGGCTCAGCTAGCTGAGACCGAGTTCGCCGATCATCTGCCGGTCGGTGTGATCGGCCAGATCATACCGTGGAACTTCCCCTTCCTGATGCTGGCATGGAAAATCGCTCCGGCGCTCGCCATGGGTAATTGCGTGGTACTGAAGCCGGCCGAGGCAACGCCATTGACGGCTTTGCTGTTTGCTGAACTGTGCCAGGGCGCCGGTATTCCCGCCGGCGTCGTCAACATCTTGACCGGAGATGGCTCGACCGGTGAACTGCTGGTCACCCATCCCGGTATCGACAAGATCGCCTTCACCGGCTCGACTGAGGTCGGTAAGCTGATCCGTCGGCGCACGGCTGGTTCCGGCAAGTCCCTGACTCTCGAACTCGGTGGCAAGTCGCCCTTCATCGTGTTCGACGATGCCGATCTGGATGCCGCAGTGGAGGGTGTGGTCGACGCCATTTGGTTCAACCAAGGGCAGGTTTGCTGCGCGGGTTCGCGGCTTCTGCTTCAGGAAGGGATTGCGGGGCGGTTTCAGGCCAAGCTGATCTCGCGCATGGCAAAGTTGCGCGTCGGGCCCTCACTGGACAAGACCATCGACATGTCAGCGGTCATCGACGCGACGCAGCTGGAGCGTATTCGCAACCTCGTCGAGGAAGGGGTTGCCGCCGGCGCGCAATTGCATCAGGCGCCTGTGACCCTGCCCCAGCAGGGGTTCTTCTATCCGCCGACCCTTCTATGCGACGTGCCGGTGACGGCGCGCGCAGCAACCGAGGAGATCTTCGGTCCGGTTGCGGTGTCATCCACCTTCCGCACCGTGGATGAGGCGATCCAACTCGCCAATCACAGCCGTTATGGACTGTCGGCCAGCATCTGGAGCGAATCCGTCAACCAGGCTCTGGAAGTTGCGGCCGCCGTCGATGCCGGCGTGGTGTGGATCAACGCCACCAACCTCCTGGATGCTGCCGTCGGTTTTGGCGGTCGCAAGGAAAGCGGTTTCGGTCGCGAAGGCGGACGCGAAGGCTGCTTCGACTATCTGAAACCCGCCGCATGGGCTTCCAATGCCAAGCGAGCGGAACCGAAGCGGCCAGAACTGGCGGGTGTCCGTCCTCAACTGATCGACCGCACGCCGAAGCTCTTCGTCGGCGGAAATCAGGTGCGGCCGGACGGGAATTACTCCGCGCCGGTGCTGAGCCCGGATGGCACCATTCTGGGTGAGGTCGGTGTCGGCAATCGCAAGGATATCCGCAATGCCGTGGAAGCTGCGGTTGGTGCTGCCGGCTGGACGCGAAAATCGGCCCACAACCGCGCACAGATCCTGTTCTATATTGCGGAAAACCTTTCGAACCGGTCGGCCGAATTCGTCGACCGCATCCGCGAAATGACCGATGTGTCGGCGGCGCGTGCCCGCGCCGAAGTCGATGCCAGCCTTTCGCGACTGTTCAGCTACGGGGCCTGGGCCGATAAATTCGAAGGTGCCGTGCACCTGCCGCCCATGCGCGGCGTGGCTCTTGCCTTGCCGGAGCCTCTGGGTGTGGTCGGCGCCATCTGCCCGCCGGAAGCGCCTCTGCTCGGCTTCATCAGCGTCGTCGCGCCTCTGATCGCGACAGGCAATCGCGTCGTCGCGGTTCCCTCCGAGCATCACCCGCTTGCGGCGACCGACTTCTATTCCGTGCTTGAAACCTCGGATGTTCCGGCGGGTGTCCTGAACATTGTTACCGGCAACAGCCTAGAGCTTGCTTCGGTGCTGGCGCGCCACAAGGCGGTCGATGCGATTTGGGCCTTCGGTTCGGCTCGACTGTCCGAAGATGTCGAGACGCATGCGGCCGGCAATCTCAAACGGACCTTCGTCGACTATGGCCGTCAGATCGATTGGTTCGATCGTCGCGCCGCGGAAGGGGCGCTCTTCCTGCGCCGCGCGACGGAGCTGAAGAACATCTGGGTGCCCTATGGGGAATAAGGCACTCATCTGACGAACTGTTCGGCATCACGCTTGGGAGGGCAATATGGACGAGAACAACAGAATCGCGGTGCTGGGCATTTATGTTGCCGACACGGCCTATCTTGCCAGCCGTATGCCGAAAAGCGGAGAAACGATCTCGGGATCCGGCTTCTCCCTGGGGCCGGGCGGTAAGGGCTCGAACCAGGCTGTCGCCGCTGCTCGTGTCGGCGCCTCCGTCGATTTCATCTCCAAGATCGGCGCCGACCCGTTCGGTGACATGGCGCTGAAGATCTATGCCGATGCCGGTGTCACGCCGCAGCTCGATGTGATGAATGACATGCCATCCGGAGCAGCATTCATCTTCGTCAACGATCAGACGGGGGAAAACGCCATCATCGTCTATGCCGGCGCTGCGGGGACTATCACTGTCGCCGACGTGGAACGTCGGCGGGACATCATCCGCAATGCCCGCATCTTCGTGACGCAGCTTGAGCAACCAGCGGAGGCGGCCTTGCGCGGCTTGGAAATCGCCCGTGCCGCCGGGGTGACGACTGTTTTCAACCCGGCACCTGCCAATCCGTTCGACGCTGCGATTTACCCGCTATGCGATTTCATCGTGCCCAACGAAACTGAGGCCGCGGCACTTGTTGGTTTCCCCGTCACAACCGACGCCGATGCTCGGCTCGCGGGTGAAGAGATTGTCTCGCGTGGTGTTGGCACCGCGCTGATCACACTCGGCGAACGCGGTGTCTACGTGCACGGTAAGGGCATCAGCCAGCGCATTCCGGCGATCGCCGACGGCGATGTTCTGGATACGTCCGGCGCGGGTGACGCCTTTATCGGTGGCTTCACCGCAGCACTTGCGGAAGGTCGCGACGTACTCTCCTGTGTCCGGTTCGGCTGTGCCACAGCCGGCGTCGCCGTCACGCGCAGGGGAACGGCGCCGGCCATGCCGTCTCGCGATGAAGTGCTCGCGCTGTTAGAGAAGGGCCGTGGAGGGGAGGCGGCATGAGACGCAACGATCCCGTCAAACATTTCTTCATCTGGCCGGCCTTCCTGATCGTTCTGGCGATTGCAATCTTCCCGTTGATCTTCTCGCTAGCCAACAGCTTCACGAGCTACCGCCTCGTGCCGCCATCACCCCAACGTTTTGTCGGCGTTGCCAACTATGTCGAACTCTTGAGCAATCCGCGGTTCTGGCAAACAGTACGCACAACGGCGCTGATCGCGCTTACCTCGGTCGCATTCCAGTTCGTGATCGGATTCGGCATCGCACTGGCGCTCGCACGTCGGGTCAGGGGCGGTGACTTCTTCCGCGCCGCCTTCCTAATTCCGATGCTGGTCGCCCCTGTCGCGGTCGCACTCGTGGCGCGCCAGATCCTCAATCCATCGCTCGGGCCACTCAACCAGCTGACTAGCCTGTTTGGCTTTTCCAACCTGCCATTCCTAACGGACGCGAAATGGGCCTTGGGATCACTGATCGTGGTCGAGATCTGGCAATGGACGCCGTTCGTCATCCTGCTTCTGCTGGCCGGTCTCCAGGGGCTTCCGGACGATGTCTACGAGGCTGCCGAGCTGGAAAACGCCAGCCCCTGGCAGCAGTTCTGGCACATCACTTTTCCGATGATGCTACCGATCTCTGCCGCCGTCGTATTCGTTCGTATCATCGAAAGCTTCAAGATCATCGATACGGTGTTCGTGATGACGGGAGGCGGGCCGGGGATCGCGACCGAGACGCTGACGCTGTTCGCCTATCAGGAAGGATTCAAGAAGTTCAACCTCGGCTACACGTCGGCGCTGTCCTTCCTGTTTCTGATCGTCGTGACGATCCTGAGCATGATCTATCTCGCTGTACTCAAGCCGTATCTGGAGAAGTACAAATGAGCGCGCGTGAACTGCGTGGCCGCAGCCGTCTTGTCGCCTTCGCGGGATGCCTCGTCTGGTTCTTCCTGTCGATGTTTCCGATCTACTGGGTGGCGATCACCTCATTCAAGAGCCCGCGCGACGTGGTCAGCGGCCCGACATATCTGCCGTTCGTAGATTTCATACCGACGCTGAACGCCTGGCGCGACTTGCTGAGCGGCCTGCGTGGGGAGTTTTTCTCGACCTTCTGGGCTTCCGCCATGGTGTCCGTGTCATCTTCGCTGCTCGCAACGCTGATCGGCACGATGGCTGCCTATGCGCTGTGCCGGTTCGAGTTTCGCGTGCGCATCCTGTCCGGCGTGATCTTCTTCGCTCTGGCCATGGGCGGTTTTCTGCTGCTGCGCTACGGAGTGCGCGTTGGTCCCGCCATGGCGTCAATCCTCGCCTTCGGCGTGGCCCTGGCGGTCTCGGTATTCGCCAACCGGTTCCGACTACCGGGCAAAGTGATGGACAATGACGACATTGTCTTCTGGTTCGTGAGCCAGCGACTGTTCCCGCCGATCGTCGTCGCCTTCGCCCTGTACCTGCTCTACTCGGAAATCGGTAAGCTGGGCTTCAAGCTGAACGATTCCTACGCCGGCCTGACGCTCGCCTACATCGCCTTTTCGCTGCCCATCGTAGTCTGGCTGATGCGTGATTTCATCAATAGTCTGCCGGTCGACGTGGAGGAGGCGGCGCTGGTGGACAATGTCCCGCAGTGGCGGATCTTCTTCGGCATCGTGTTGCCCATGGCGCGTCCCGGGCTCATCGCCACCTTCGTAATAACGCTCGCCTTCACCTGGAATGAGTTCCTGTTCGCCCTGTTTCTGACCAGCAGCAAGTGGCAGACCCTGCCCATTCTGATCGCCGGCCAAAACAGCCAGCGCGGGGATGAATGGTGGGCGATTTCGGCCGCGGCTCTGGTTGCAATCATTCCTATGATCATCATCGCAGGGCTGTTGGGACGGCTCATGCGCTCGGGTCTGCTGGCAGGAGCAGTCAAATAATCGGTTTTTAAAAATCTCGGCGTGTTGCCGGGGTGTCTGAGGGAGGAGAGACATGTTGAATAGATTGATGCAATCCGTTGCCGTTGTGGCCCTGATCACGGGCGGAGGGCAGGCTGCCTACGCTGCCTGCTCGCCGGACTACACGGGGGTCGAGATCACAGCGACCACCCAAACCGGTCCCTATATTGCCTCAGCTTTGGCCAATGCCGCCGAAGGCTGGTCAAAGAAGACCTGCGGCACTGTCAAAGTGGTGGAATTCCCGTGGTCGGAACTTTACCCGAAACTGGTCACGACCCTGACGAGTGGTGATGATTCCTTCGACGTCATCGCATTCGCGCCAGCCTGGGCGCCGGATCTGACCCCGTTCCTCACGGAAATGCCGAAGAAGATCCAGCAGGGTGAGAATTGGCAGGATATTGCGCCGGTCTATCGCGAGGCCCTGATGGTCTGGGACGGTAAGGTCCTGTCGCAGACGATGGACGGCGACGTCCACACCTATACTTACCGGATCGATCTCTTCGAGGATGCCGGCAACAAAAGTGCCTTCAAGGACAAGTATGGTTATGAACTGGCCGTGCCCAAGACATGGAAGCAGTATCTCGACATCGCTGAGTTCTTCCAGTCGCAGGGCAAAGGTGTCTACGGTACGGCCGAAGCATTCCGACGTGGCGGTCAGCAGTTCTGGTTCTTGTTCAGCCATGTCGCGGCCTACGCCGCGCATCCGGACCACCCGGGCTCGATGTTCTTTAACCCGGACACCATGGACGCACAGGTCAACAATCCGGCATGGGTCCGTGGCCTGGAGGAATACATTCGTGCATCGAAGCTGGCACCGCCGTCGGCCCTGAACTTCTCGTTCGGCGAGGTTAATGCCGCTTTCGCTGGTGGGCAGGTCGCCCAGTCGATTGGCTGGGGTGATACCGGTGTCATCGCCGCCGACCCCAAGCAGTCGGTCGTGGCTGGCAAGGTTGGGTCCGCGGTACTGCCGAGCTCAGACGAAGTCTACAACTACACGACCGGCAAATGGGACAAATTCGAGAAGCCCCTGAACACGTCCTTCATGGCCTTTGGTGGCTGGCAGGCCGCCGTTCCCCAGTCTTCTTCGAAGCAGGAGGCAGCCTGGGATTTCATCGAATATCTGTCGAGCCCGGATGTCTCGGGTGTGGCGGCCGTCACCGGCGGTACGGGCGTTAATCCATATCGCATCTCGCACACCACCAATCTTGACCGTTGGTCGAAGATCTTCTCTGAGCGCGAAGCCAAGGAATATCTCGGTGCCCAGAAGGACGCTATCACGGCTGACAACGTGGTTCTCGACATGCGCTTGCCGGCGTATTTCTCCTATACCGAAATCCTGGAGATTGAGCTGTCTCGTGCGCTTGCTGGCGAAGTAACGCCACAGGCGGCGCTCGACAAGGTGGCGGCTGAGTGGGATGCGCTGACGGACAGCCTTGGCCGCGAAGCACAGCTTGCAGCCTATCGCACGTCTATGGGCCTGCCGGCTAAGTAAATCCGGCTGAAGTTATAGGCGGCGCTCCTCCGGGGCGCCGTCCCTTTTGAGGCCGGAGCCGGCCACTATCATGAAGACTGAAAGACGAGGCGCGATCATGGCTGGCATAACATTGAGCGGCATCCGCAAGGCATACGGGGCAGTGGAGGTTATTCCCTCGCTCGATCTCGAGGTGGCCGACGGAGAATTCGTCGTGCTGGTCGGCCCGTCCGGCTGCGGCAAGTCCACGACCCTGCGGATGATCGCGGGGCTGGAAAGCATCACCAGCGGGCAACTGCGGATCGGCGACCGCGATGTGACGCATCTTCGGCCCGGTTTGAGGAACTGCGCCATGGTATTTCAAAGCTATGCACTCTACCCGCACATGACCGTTCGTCAGAATATCGGATACGGCATGAAGGTCCGCGGTGTCGATGCCACCACAGCCAGGGCTGCCGTGGAAAGCGCGGCTAAGATCCTCAATCTGACAGATTATCTCGAACGCAAGCCGGGGGCTCTATCGGGTGGCCAGCGTCAGCGTGTCGCCATCGGCCGCGCCATCGTCCGAGATCCCGACGTCTTCCTATTCGACGAGCCTCTCTCCAACCTTGATGCCAAGCTGCGCGTCGACATGCGCGTGGAGATCAAGCAGCTGCATCGTCGCCTGAAGACCACGATGGTTTACGTCACCCACGATCAGGTGGAAGCCATGACCATGGCCGACCGGGTTGTCGTCATGCGTGCCGGGCATATCGAACAGGCTGCCGACCCGATCACCCTCTACGAGCGTCCCGTCAATCGCTTTGTGGCCGGCTTCATCGGAGCCCCAAGTATGAATTTTATCAAGGGCCGGATCGCGCAGACGCCGGCGGGACCCGCTTTCGAAAGCATGGCCGGTACGGTCATTACGCCGTCTCCGCAGATCGCTACCGCTCTCTCCGCCTATGTCGGTGAGGATTGCGAATTGGGCATCCGGCCCGAACATACGGCGCAAGCCAGAACGGGGCACACGCAGGTTTCCCTGCGTGTGATTGAAATCGAGCCCCTTGGCTCCCACACGCTGGTGATCGGCGAAACCGAAGGCAGCAAGTTTATAGCACAGATCCATTCTTCTGTACGGCCGGTACCCGGTGATACGCTGCCGCTCACGTTCGAAATCGACAATCTGCACTTCTTCCGCGCTTCAGATGGCCGGGCAATCCGCTGAAAGGATAAAACATGAGCGATACAAGCAAGGTGTCGTCCTCCATCGTCGTTCTGGAGGCGTTCGAATATGTGCACGCACAGCACCGCGGTGCTTACGAAAAGGCGGGCATTGCGATTGACAAGCGCGTTGAGCAGCTGGAACCCGGCATGCTGGTCCACATCCTGACAGAAGTCAGCGGGTCAAGTGAGGTCATCACTTATCGATGGCTTGAAATCTTTCAGGATGTTGAAGGTCTCCGGGATCACTTGTCGAGCGCCCATGTTGCCGAACACGTTGCCTCGTTAAGCCAGGGACTTCTTGCCGCACCAACCGATCTGGTCATTTACGGTGTGTCGGGCGCCGAAGAGCGAGAGGTTCTGCAAGCCGAATTCGGTACTGCGCATTTGCGGTTTGCCTCAGAGATCACCTCCTTCTTTCGATAGGTGAAGCCAATTGTATGTCAGCGATAAGGTTCAGTCTCACCTTTAGATCAAGAGTATTTGGATTCTATCGGCCGGTCAGGCGGTTAGTATGAAGCGCAACGCAGTCGCCGCTAAGGTTATTCGTTCAAGAGAACCCGAATTAACGACTTTTCAGGCGTTCAGGTGAACTGGTCCTGCGTATCGGGTGGTTTGTCACCATTCAGCGACGCTGCCATCCTCATGGCGCCAGACGGGATTGCGCCAGCGATGGCCTTCCTTGGCGCGTTCAATCACGTATTGCTCGTCAACCTCGACGCCGAGGCCCGGGCCTTGCGGAATGCTGACGAAACCATCGGCATAGTGGAACACCTCCTTGTTGGAGATATAGTCGAGAATGTCATTGCCGGTGTTGTAGTGAATGCCGAGGCTCTGTTCCTGGACGAAGGCATTGTGGCTCACGGCATCGACCTGCAGGCAGGCGGCAAGCGCGATCGGGCCGAGCGGGCAATGCGGCGCAAGTGCCACGTCATAGGCTTCCGCCATGGTCGCGATCTTGCGGCATTCGGTGATGCCGCCTGCATGCGAGAGGTCTGGCTGCAGGATGTCGACGAAACCGTCAGACAGCACCGACTTGAAATCCCAGCGCGAATAGAGCCGCTCCCCAAGCGCAATCGGTGTCGAGCAGTGATTGGCGATTTCGCGCAGTGCTTCGCGGTTTTCTGACAGCACCGGCTCCTCGATGAACAGCAGGTTGTAGGGCTGCAATTCCTTGGCAAGCACCTTGGCCATCGGGCGATGCACGCGGCCATGGAAATCGACGCCGATCCCGACATGGGGCCCCACCGCCTCGCGGATGATGGCGATCGTCTTGACGGCCTTTTCGACCTTCTCCCAGGTATCGACGATCTGCATTTCCTCGCAGCCGTTCAGCTTGATCGCTTTGAAACCACAGGCAACGACATCGCGGGCATTGTTGGCTACGTCCGAGGGGCGATCGCCGCCAATCCAGGAATAGACCTTGATCCGGTCACGCACCTGGCCGCCGAGCAGCGCATGCACGGGCTGGCCGAGGGCCTTGCCCTTGATGTCCCAAAGCGCCTGGTCAATGCCGGCAATCGCGCTCATATGGACGGCACCGCCACGATAGAAACCGGCGCGGTACATGACCTGCCAATGGTCCTCGATCATCATCGGATCCTTGCCGATCAGATAATCCGAAAGCTCATGCACGGCTGCCTCGACCGTCAATGCGCGCCCTTCCACGACAGGCTCACCCCAGCCGACAATGCCCTCGTCGGTCTCGATCTTGAGGAACATCCAGCGCGGCGGGACGATGTGGGTCGTAAGCTTGGTGATTTTCATGCGCGTCTTCTTCTCTGCTGTCGCAGGCGTTCAGCCCGCTTATCTGCTGTTGTTGCGGCCGATCACCCGTTCAGCGGCGGCCAGATCATGCACGGCCAGATCAAGCATCCGGTTGGACGCATGCCTTGCCTTTTCGCCGTCACGCATCCGCAAGGCTTCGACCAGTTCGCCATGGATCACCACCGCGTCTTCACGGCTTTCGACGGCGACGTTCGAGGCATGCAAGGCGTAGCGAAGGGCGGCATGGATGGCACTCGACAGCCGCCGGAAAACCTGGTTGTGGCTGGCGAGCAGCAACACGGCGTGGAACTGCACATCGGCCTCGGTGAAGCGTTCCGGGTCGTCGCTTGAATCGCGCATCTGCCGCCAGGCGCTTTCCAGATCGGCGATTTGCTGTGTCGTCGCCCGGCTCGCCGCGAGTTCGGCGGCCACTGGCTCGATCGTCCGTCTCGCTTCCAATATGCAGCCGAGCAGGTCGAAATCCTTGATATAAGGACCGATCCATTCGAGCACGTCGGCATCGAGGATGTTCCAGTCATCCTTGTCACAGACGATCGTGCCGACCCGCGGTTTTCCATGCAAAAGTCCTTTGGACTCAAGGATCTTCAGCGATTCACGGATGACTGTGCGGCTGACGCCGTAGATCTCGCAGAGATCGTTTTCCCGCGGTAGTTGCGACCCGGGCGGATAACGATCGGCGCAGATGTCTTGCGCGATAGCCGCCGTAATGCTGCGGCGGACACGCGGTCGGCGAACCGTGACCGGTCCCTGCCCTTCGCTGTGCTGCTCCACGCTTGTCACCATCGCCTCCCTCTGCCGTCTAAAACCCATCGTTTATCCGAATTTGCAGGGGCTTACGATATCGCACCCACATGCTAAACCACGAATTCGCAATCTTTAGCTCAATCATCATACCAAGGCAATTGACTGGTACGATGATTTGACCGAATTCTTGGGCACTGTCGGGAGGCAGTTGCTCAGTTTTTGAGATTTGGGAGAGATCACATGCGTTCATGGAAAGCCGCCATTCTGGCTGGCGTCGTCGCGTTTGCGGCGGCCGGCACAACCTATGCCGCCGACATCAAGATCGGCTTCATCGTCAAGCAGCCGGAGGAGCCCTGGTTCCAGGACGAATGGAAGTTCGCTGATCAGGCTGCGACGGAAAAGGGCTTTACACTCGTCAAGATCGGCGCTGAGGACGGCGAAAAGGTCATGTCGGCCATCGACAATCTGGCTGCCCAGGGCGCGCAGGGCTTCATCGTCTGCACGCCTGACGTCAAGCTCGGCCCGGGCATTGTTGCCAAGGCCGCAGCCAATGACCTGAAGCTGATGACCGTCGATGACCGCCTCGTCGGCGCCGATGGCAATGCGCTCGAAGATGTCGTGCATATGGGCATTTCCGCGACCAAGATCGGCGAGACCGTTGGCCAGGCGCTGGCCGACGAAATCAAGAAGCGCGGTTGGGACATGAAGGACGTCGGCGCGATCCGCGTCTCCTACGACCAGCTGCCAACCGCCGTCGACCGCGTTGAAGGCGCGATTGCTGCGCTCAAGGCCGCCGGATTCCCGGCAGAAAACATCTATGATGCGCCGCAGGCCAAGACCGACACGGAAGCTGCCCTGAATGCGGCCACCACCGTGCTCAACAAGCATGCCGACGTGAAGCACTGGATCGCCTTCGGCCTCAATGACGAAGCCGTTCTCGGCGCTGTCAGGGCAACGGAATCGGTCGGCATCTCCGCCGATAACGTCATCGGCGTTGGCATCGGCGGTGCAGAATCGGCGATCAACGAGTTCAAGAAACCGACACCGACCGGGTTCTTCGGCACCGTGATCATCTCGCCGAAGCGCCACGGCTATGAGACCGCGATGAACATGTATGAGTGGGTTGCCAATGGCAAGGAACCGGAAAAGCTGACGCTGACCGCCGGCGCGCTCGCCATGCGCAGCGACTATGAAGCTGTGCGCAAGGATGTCGGGATCGAGTAATCTGCCTTTCGCAACATCTGCCCGGCGGCGATCAACCGGCGCCGGGCCACTCTGCGGAGCTTTCATGGCCTTTCTCGAATTCAAAGATATCAGCAAGGGCTATCCCGGCGTCCAGGCCTTGTCGAACGTTTCCTTCTCGGTCGAAAAGGGCGCCGTTCATGGCCTGATGGGCGAAAACGGCGCGGGCAAGTCGACCCTGATCCGCCTTCTGTCCGGTGACCAGTCTGCCGATACCGGCACCATTTCCATCGATGGCGTGGCGCAGACCTATAAATCGGTGCGCGATGCCTTCGCCTCGGGTGTGATCGTCATCCACCAGGAACTGCAGCTCGTCCCCGAACTGACGGTTGCCGAAAACCTCTGGCTCGGTCGCTTTCCGTCATCCGCCGGTGTCATCAACCGACGCAGCCTGAGCGACAGCGTGGCTGCGAAGCTCCGCGATATTGGCATCGATATCGATCCGGATGCCAAGGTTTCATCCCTGTCGATCGGCGAGCGCCAGATGGTCGAGATTGCCAAGGCTATCATTCTCGATGCACGGGTCATCGCGCTCGATGAGCCGACCTCGTCATTGTCCTCGCGTGAAAGCGAGGTGCTGTTTGCCCTGATCGAAAAACTGAAGGCGAAGGGCACGGTCATCCTTTATGTGTCGCACCGCCTCGACGAGATTTTCAGGCTCTGCGACAGTCTCACCGTATTGCGCGATGGCAAGCTTGCCGCCCACCATCCCGAGATCGCCACCACGAGCCGTGACCAGATCATCGCCGAGATGGTTGGTCGCGAGATCAGCAATATCTGGGGCTGGCGACCCCGTGATTTCGGACCCATGCGCCTTGAGGTCTCTGATCTGAGCGGCCCCAATCTGCGCCAGCCGATCAGCTTTTCGGTGCGCCAGGGCGAAATCCTTGGCTTCTTTGGTCTGATCGGTGCCGGGCGCAGCGAAATGGCGCGGCTGCTGTTTGGCGCTGACAGGCGTGACGGCGGCAAGGTCGTGGTCGATGGCATCACTGTCACGGCCAACAGCCCCGGCACGTCGATCAAGGCCGGTATCGTGCTTTGCCCGGAAGATCGCAAGCATGACGGCATCGTCCAAGGCCGGTCGATTGAAGAAAACATCACGATTTCCTCGCGCCGGCACTTCTCTCCCTTCGGCATCCTGAGTCCGAAGAAGGAAGCCTCGGTCGCCGATGATTTCATCGCAAGGCTCAGGGTTCGCACGCCGTCGCGCCTCCAGGACATCATAAACCTCTCCGGCGGGAACCAGCAGAAGGTCATTCTCGGACGCTGGCTCTCGGAGCAGGGCGTGAAGGTTCTTGTCATTGACGAGCCGACACGCGGCATCGATATCGGCGCCAAGGCGGAAATCTACGAAATCCTTTATGGCCTGGCAGCCGATGGCATGGCGATCATCGTCATCTCCAGCGAATTGCCTGAAGTGATGGGGATCTCCGACCGGATCATGGTGATGTGCCAGGGGCAGGTGGCAGCCGACGTGGCGCGTTCGGATTTCCACGAACGTCTGATCCTCACCGCCGCCCTGCCAGACCGCGCCACCGCTGCCACACTCTAGATCCAGGACCGACTTCCATGCCGTCTCTCAAGAAACTTCTTCTCGGCGATCAGGGCCTGGTGGTGATCTTCGTGGTCGCCTTTGCCATCGTGGCGCTGACCGTTCCTAATTTTATGACCGAGCGCAACATGCTCGGCTTGCTGCAATCTGTCGTCACCATCGGAATTGTGGCCTGCACGATGATATTCTGCCTTGCCTCGCGCGATTTCGATCTGTCGGTCGGCTCGATCGTCGCCTTTTCCGGCATGATCGCGGTCATGGCCTCCAATGCCACAGGCTCGATCACGCTCGGCTTGATCGCAGCCCTTGCCAGCGGCGCCTTTGTCGGCCTGATCAACGGCGTCGTCATTGCCCGCTTTCACATCAACGCGCTCATCACCACGCTTGCCACCATGCAGATCGTGCGCGGTTTCGCGCTGATCGTCTCGGATGGCCGTGCTGTCGGCATCAACAATCCGGATTTCTACCAACTGGCGCTGTCGCGGTTCCTCGGCGTGCCCACCCCGATCTGGGTCATGGCGGCGCTCTTCATCGTCTTCGGCTTCGTGCTCAACCGCACGGTCTTCGGCAAGAACACGCTGGCCATTGGCGGCAATCCCGAAGCCTCGCGGCTGGCGGGCGTCAATGTCGTCAACATGCGCATCTGGATCTTTGCGCTGCAGGGGCTGGTCTGCGCCATTGCCGGCATCCTGCTTGCCTCGCGCATCACGTCGGGCCAGCCGAATGCCGCAACCGGCCTCGAACTCTCGGTTATCTCGGCCTGTGTTCTCGGCGGTGTATCGCTAGCGGGTGGCCGTGCGACGATGAGCGGTGTGATCGTCGGCGTTATGATCATGGGCATTGCCGAAAATGTCATGAACCTCCTCAATATCCAGGCCTTCTACCAATATGTCGTGCGCGGTCTGATCCTGTTGATCGCCGTCCTGCTCGACAATCTGCGCTCCTCGGCTGCCGGACGGCATCGATGACATCGGATCCTGAAACGCTTCTGCTGTCGGATGGCGCGGTTCAAGTGCGGGTTGCCCGGCAAGGCGCTGCCTTGACCGATGCCCGTTTCGACGGCGAAGCGTTCCTGGTCCCCGGCGGCGGCCCGGAAGGGCGTTTCGCAAGCTTTCCTCTGGTGCCCTTCGGCAACCGGCTAGAGAACAACAGTTTTGCGCTTGAAGGCACAGACTATCGTTTCCTGCCCAATAGTGCCGACCCGCTCTATCTGCATGGCGACGGCTGGCTTGAGCCATGGGATATCGACAAGGTCGATCGCACCTCGGTGACGCTGTCGCTCAGACATCGGCCCAATGCCATTTCCCCTTACGACTACAGTGCCTGGCAGACAGTCTCGCTTGGCGATAACAGTCTAACGCTTCACCTATCGGTCCGCCATGAAGGCAACGAGCCGCTGCTCTATGGGCTTGGGCAGCATCCCTTCTTTGCTCGGACGGCGCAGATGCGTCTTGCCGCACCGGCACGCATCGCATGGAGCGAACGCGACGGGCATTTGCCGGGCGAGAGCGGGCCACTGACTGCGGATCTTGATTTTGCAGTCCCGAGCCTGTTGCCGGACCGCTTCGTCAACAACGCCTTTACCGGCTGGGACGGGCGCGCCTCAATCACATGGCCGGAGCGCCGGCTCGTGGCCGAGATCGACGCCGCGCCGATGCATGATATCTACATGCTCTACATGCCGCTTGATCGCACCGACTTCTTCTGCTTCGAACCAATGACCCATCTTCCGAACGCCCATCATATGTCGGGCTATGCGGGGTTGAAGCGGCTGGCCGCCGGGGAATCGATCCGTAGTGAAATAACTATTCGCCTGAGGAGGACATGACCATGGCCAACCGGCTCGACGGAAAGCGGATCATGATCACCGGGGCGGCCCAGGGCATCGGGCTTGCGATGGCCGAGGCATTTGCCCGGGAAGGCGCTGCCTTGCTGCTGATTGATCGCGACGGGCATGAGATGGCGAAAGACGCTGCAGAACTTAGGGCTCAAGGGGCAAGATTCTGCTATGCTGCCGCCGACATCACCAATGCCGCTTCGATCGAAGCTGCGATCGCACATGCGCAAGAGACGATCGGCGAAATCAACGCGCTGGTCAACAATGCCGGCGTCAATGTTTTTGCCGAACCGCTCGAGCTCACCGATGACGCCTGGGCGCGCTGCTTCGACATCAACCTCAAGGGCGCGTGGAATTGCAGCCGCGCTGTGCTGAAAGGCATGCTGGCTGGCAATGGGGGCGTCATTCTCAACATCGCCTCGACCCACGCCTTCACCGTGATCCCGCATACCTTTCCCTATCCGCTTGCGAAACATGCGCTGCTCGGCATGACGAAATCGCTTGGCTTGGAATACGCTGCTGCCAATATACGGGTAAACGCCTTGGCGCCTGGCTACGTCGCCACACGGAAGGTGATAGATTACTGGAATTCTTTCCCAGATCCGGAGGCCGCCAAAGCGCAGACGATGAAGCTGCATCCTGGCGGTCGGATCGCCTCACCGGAGGAAATCGCCATGGCGGCGGTCTTCATGATTTCAGACGAATGCCCATTTATGAACGCCACCTGCCTGACCATCGATGGCGGACTGAGTGTCCAGCAGCATCCGGCTTGATCTGTCTAGGTAAGTGGAGCGAATTCCTGAAAGATAAGAGTTCCATAATTTCAACGTTACGCTACAGCCCACGCTCCGCTCGCATGAAGCGATATGGTTTTGAACTGCTCAGCGAGCTAACTCGCGGGTCGACGGTTCTGATCCCTTCAAGGCGATAATGTCCCAGCATCCGCAGCGGCGGATCAGCTCAATTCCCTAACTTGGTTTTGTTAGCTAAACGAATTGTTGATCGTTGTTGGTACGAGCACGATGAAGTGGACCGCTTAAAGTGGCTGCATGCGCCGCATGTCACTCAGCTGCCGTTTCATCTGGTGGATGCGGGCCTGGTCGTTGGCTGGGCGGCGCATTGCAACGCTGGTAGAGAGAATATCGATTACCACAAGCGCTGCGATGCGCGAGATCGTTGGCGTGTACATGTTTGTGTTCTCTAACGTCTCCACTATCAATGTCACATCGCAGTAGCTGACAAGCGGCGAGTCGGAGCCGGTGAGACCTATCACGACAGCGTCGTTTTCACGGGCGATCCGGGCAATTTCTATGATGGATCGAGTCGTTCCTGTGTTGGAGATCACGAAAGCCACATCGCCCGGCTTCATCATGGATGCCACCATCAGCTGCTGGTGGCTGTCGAGTTCTGCGACACAGGGTACCCCGAACAGAGGAAACTTCTGCTGTGCATCGCGGGCAACAATCCCGGAAGCGCCGAACCCAAAAAAGATGATAGACCTCGCATCAGCGAGAACATCGATCGCTTTCCGCAGCGCCGCCTTATCGAGGCGTGAACGCGCCCAGTCGAGGCTTGTCATCGTGTAGTCAAAGATCTTCTCCGCCACGATCTCGGGTTCGTCGGTATCAAGCAAGACGGAGTGAGTGGCTGGCGTGCCGAAGGCGAGGCTTTGCGCAAGCCGGATCTTAAAGTCCTGAAAGCCGCTGCAGCCGATCGCCATTGCAAAGCGCAGCACCGTTGGCTGGCTCACCTCCGCCAGTGCCGCCGTCTCGCCGACGGTCGCGTTCATGATCCTGCGGGGGTCGCCAAGGACTACGTCCGCCACCTTACGGTCTGACTTGCGCAGTTCGGGCCGCATCGTACGAATGATCTCGATGATGTTGCCGCCCGAGTTTCCGCGGAGATCCGTATCCATGTCCTTGCCTTCTTGCCCGAGTCTCACATCGCATCGCGACATGCGATCAGCTCGATCTACTCTCTATAGCAAGCGGCTTCTTCACGGAAGCGCCGCGCAATAGGCTACGCCCGTCGAGGCTCTGACGAGTTGAATGTCACTGCAAGACGCAGCTTTGGCGTCTATGGTCTGCGGGTCCTCCGTGTTGAAATCAAAGAGCCCGTAATGGTGCGCTATCATGCTTCGAGCGCCGATCTGCCGGGCGAGCGTCACCGCTTCCTCCAGCGAGAAATTGCCAGGCACTCCGTTTTCGGAGAGTTCCGGTTGGCGGCCATTGACTGGCAGCATTGCAATGTCGGGGGAAAATGATGCCGCTTCTGCGATGAGGCCGGGAAAGGGAACACAGTCACCCGAATGCCAGATCGCAGTGTTACCCGCATACAGAACATAGCCCAGATATAGGTGATTCCCTTGTAAATCGGTATCGAGAGTCTCATGGGCCGCACGCGTCGGATTGATTTTAAGTCCCGACACGACTTCGAGGCTTTCGCCGGCATTAGTTCCGATAATGGCGTTCGTCGAGCGCCCGGAGCGGTCTGCCGCTTGTGTAACCACGGCGTGCGGGACCACGAGCTTTGACTGTGGATTGGACGCAAGAAGTGGCTTTAGCGTACCCGGATCCATGTGATCCGTATGTGCATGTGTGCATAAAACGGCGTCTACGGCCGAAATACTGTCGGGCGCGACCGGCGCCGGCATCATCCGCAGATGCGGCCTTGCCGTACCTCGATATTTTTCGGCGAGACTGTCGGAGAGATAGGGGTCGATGACAACCCGCCGGCCAGCGAGGTCAATGACAAAGCCGGCTTGGCCCAGCCAGTAGATCGCAAGGTCCGTCGTCGGCGGATTACTGAGTACTTCTGAGAGAGCTCGATTAAGAGGATGCGTCGCAAGTGGGCCGGCCATCAATGCACCGGCCTTAGCGCTGATAGGAGATTAAGGGCTGCAATTCGCGTGGCGCGGTCTACGCTTTCGGCGGTGAAGCCGCCGATATGGCTTGTTGCAATGACCCGCGGATGGGCGGCCAGGGCAAGTGATGTCGGCGGCTCCTGGTCGAATACATCGGTCGCATAGGCTGTCACGTGCCCAAGATCCAGAGCTTCGATCAACGCGTCCTCGTCCACCAGACGGGCGCGCGCGGTGTTGATCAGGATTTGGCCTGGTCGCGCCCCATTGATCCGCGCGCGGTCGATCAGGATCGATCCGTCACGTGGCAAGGGGCAGTGCAAGGTGACAATGTCGCAGACGCGGACAATCTCGTCGATCTCGGCGTACCGAAATGCGTACGACGGCAGGTCTAGGTTAGGGCGTGCCGGATCGAAGGCTATCACATCCGCGCCGAGAGCAATCACTATTCGCGCCACCTCCCGCCCTATCGCGCCGCAACCGATGACGCCGACCTTGCGTCCCCGAATCTCGGCTCCACGCAGACGAGGCCAGCCGCCGGTCTTGATCCCGGCGTCGACGCGAGGGATCGACCTCAGCGCGCTGAACATGAGTCCGATTGTCAGTTCTGCGACGCCTAGAGCATTAGCCCCCTCCGCAATACGTATTTCGACCCCACGCTGTCTCAGCATATCGACAGGAAGATTGTCTACGCCGACCCCATTGCGGCTGATGACCTTCAATTGCCCTGCTGCTTCAACAATGCGGGGCGTGATAGGTTCTACGCCGGCGAGCCAACCGACGCAGTCCGGCACCAGACGCAACAACTCGTCCTCCGTTGGCATCGCGCCTGCGGAGGAATACACAATCTCAAAACCTTCCTGCCGCAGCCGCTCCACTTCGGGATGCGGCTCGGCGGTCAGGGAGCGGGGGGTGACGAGGATACGTTGAATCATGGTCTATCTCCCGGCCGCATCCATCGCGATTTCGGAGATCCTATCGAAAAGCGGGCCTGAAGCAGGGATTGCAATGTCGAACACCTCGGCGATCACCTGTGTCCAGCCGTGCAGGAAATAGGTCCAGCCGTCCTCGACCTGCAGAGCCATCGCATCCTTCTGGCGTCGCGCCTGATCCAAAAATACGAGGTCGCCGCGGTAGTTGAGGTCCCAGACTACTGAGTTCCGGGGAAACTGCGCATCATCGGAAAGCGGTGAGCCGGGTGCATCCTTCCCAAGCCCGGTCGCGTTGATGACGAGCGAGCCCGGATTCAGAGTTTTCAGAACCGCATCATTGTCCTCAGGAGTGGGGGCTAGGACGTATTCAACGGGAACTTTGCTTTCCACTTGCTGATGGATGCGACGGATCTCGTCCAGTCGATGCTGACTGCGGTTCGACACGACAATGCGGCTTGGCACATCCCGTCCACGGCTGGCACGCATCAGATGCCAGGTGATGGCGATCGTGGAGCCGCCTGCGCCCATGGAAAACAAATCTGCGCCTGATGCAGAGAAGTAGCCGGGGCTTAGAAACCCGTCTATGGCAAGGCCGGAGGAAATAGGGTCCTTGGCGTGGCAAACAAGCTTGCCGTTTCGTTTGGAGATGCAACTTGTCTCGTCCATAAGCGCCGCATGGGGATCGACAAAGTCGAAAAGATCGTGGCACGCATGAAAGAGGTCGATCTTATGGGTGGTCACGAGAGCGCCCATGGAAAGTGGGTCATCACGGATGAACTCGACAGCCTCGCGATAGGCTTCGCGATTGTCATGAAGCTTGAAGTCAATGCCCTGGATCTGCGCGTCCTTCAGGCCCAAAAATTCTGCCCAGGCAGGAAACACCTTCATGATTGAGCTTTTGCCCGTCGTGACCCCGATAAAATAGAGGGTCGGGCGAGCGGCTGGTTGATATCGGCTCACGTGCGGGCCTCCAGGGACTGGCGGGCTGCCTTAACGGCGGCGGCAGCATTGCGAGTAATCTCGTCGAACCGACCCTCGCGGATGTCCTCAGTTTTGGCGATCCAAGTGCCTCCAACGGCAATGACTGCCTTCAGGGCAAGCCATTCGCCGATGGTGGCCTCAGTGACACCCCCGGTTGGAATGAAACGAACACCAAGGTGAGCAAACGGCGCGGAAATGCCGGCAAGTGCCTTGGGTCCACCTGCAATCCCTGCCGGGAAGAACTTGGCAAGACGCACACCGCGGGCTGCAGCGAGCGTCAAATCACTAGGAGTCATGACCCCTGGACAAAAGGGAATGCCTGTGGTCCTTGCGGCCTCCACAATTTCTGGGTCGTAACCCGGCGCGAGACCGAAACGGGCACCCGAGGCGACGGCGCGATCAAGATTATCGAGATCGAGGATAGTGCCCGCACCGATGCAGAGTTCCGGGCGTGCGTCACGGATCGCTGCAAGCACATCAGCGGCGGCTGGAGTGCGGAACGTGATCTCGGCAACTGGAAGTCCGCCCTCCAGGAGCGCATCGGCAAGCGGCACGGCATCTTCGGCGCGCTCTATTGCGATCACCGGCACGACGCCGAGACCGGCAATGATGTCGATAGGATTGGTCACTTGGCTTATCCTCTGTTTCCGTTCACGCTGTTTTGCGCATGATCATGTCGATGGTCGCGGCCGTGCGCGCTCGGTAAGCCGGGTTCTCGACCAGCTCCCAGCCGCCGCCAGCACCTGCCATCACCCGGTGCCTCATGCCGTTGGAATTCTCGATGATGCCGTAGTCCTGGCCGCTGTCGGCGGGATAGGCGAAGACCATGACAAGGTCTTCGTCCCCGATGTTGATCGACCGATGGATCCAATACGGGGGGACATAGCAGATGGTCTGCGGCCCGATCTCGACAATGCGAGTTTCGCCTTCTGGGGATTCCAGTTGCATCAGGCCACGCCCATGCTGGCCGTAGTAGATTTCCGGTCGATCTGCGCGGGCATGAAGATGGCCGCGTGTGAGGAAGAATTCGGAGCCGACGCGACCTGGGTTCATACGAGTCACGCCATAGATCAGATCGCCGGGTTCAGAGCCGGGCCGGAACTCTTCAACGTCATAAACCACAGTATCGCCGGAGCTTTCCAAAAGGGCAGCATGTGCGGCGTGATCGGCGTAAAGGCCGTTTAGGTCGCTGAGGCGCTTCTCGTATCGGCCTGTGTTTCCGCTCATTCCGCCAGCCTTGGGATCGACTTTGTTCGACACCGGTTCTCTCAGCATGCCTGCTTCCTCCATTTGGTAGTAAAAATACATAAATCGGACAAAAGATATTCGCAAGAGAAAAAAATCCGGATCAAAGAGGGCGGAAATTCTGCAGGAAGCCCCAAAAAACATGTTGACGGAAAAAATTGGTGTAATTACGCTACATTCAAGCCCGGCAATCAGTGGCTTGCGTTGAAGCGCTCTCGTGGAGGAGAAAACGAATGAACAGCCTGAAAAAGACCGCCTATAAGCTCGCCCTTGGCGCAGCCGTTTCGCTAGCTGCCGTGTCGGCAGCCAATGCCGCCGATTGCAAAATCGGCATTTCCATGAAAACGCTTGATGCGCCCTACTTTGCTGCCCAGGAAGTGTCTGCGAAGAAGCGTGCCGAGGAACTTGGCTGCGAGGTTATCTCTGTTGACGCGCAGAACGATCTCAACAAGCAGGTGGCCGACGTGGAGGACATGGTGGCCCAGGGCATCGGTGCCCTCATCATTAACCCACGTGACAGCAAAGGCCTGGTGCCAGCGGTCAATGCGGCTTCCGCCGCAGGCGTCAAGGTCTTCGTCATTGACTCGACGCTCGACCCTCAGGCCAATTTTGTGACCCTCGTGCAGTCATCCAATTCTCAGAATGGTCTCCTGGTCGGTCAGTGGCTTGCTGACCAGACCAAAGGCAAGGATCTGAAGATTGCGCTCCTTTCGGGCGACAAGGGCAATGAAGTGGGGCAAGAGCGCCGCCTGGGTGTTCTCGCGGGCCTACTCGAAGGCCAGCTTCGAAACGAAGGCCGTGCACGCTTTGAAGTGGTCGGCCAGGGCTGGGGCGGCTGGGGCAACGAAGGCGGCTTGACTGCGATGGAAGACCTCCTGACAGCCAACCCCGATATCAACGTCGTCCTTGGCGAAAATGATTCCATGGTGCTCGGCGCTCAAAGGGCGATGGAGCAGGCCAGCCGCACAGACGATGTTATCTTCCTGGCTGCCGCAGATGGCCAGAAAGAAGCACTGGAGCAGATTCAGGCGGGCAAGTACGGCGCCACCGGCCTGAATGACCCGGCACTTGTTGCCTCAACGGCGGTCGACCTTGCCAAGAAGGCGCTTGATGGCGAGCTGGAGGGTGACATCTCCAAAATCACCTACACGACACCGGTCGCAATCACCAAGGATAACGTCGATCAGTACTACAAGAAGGACGCGGTATTCTAAGATATGTTCCTCCCGGTCCGGTCGGCGCAGATGCGTCGGCCGGGCCCCTGAACACCTTTATGTCCGGCATTCTTGCATCCGATCGATGCGCCGGTCACGGCAGGGACACGATCGGAAGAGCCATGGAATATCTTGTAGAATTGAGCGGCATCCACAAGTCCTTCGGTGGCGTGCATGCGCTCCAAGGGGTGGAGTTCTCTTTGATGCCAGGGGAGGTGCATGCCCTTCTCGGCGAGAATGGCGCCGGCAAGTCAACGCTGATGCGCGTCCTGGGCGGTGAGTACGTGCCTGATGCTGGGACCGTGAACGTTGGTGGCGCGCAGCAGCAGTTCCGCAGCCCCATTGATGCGATCGATCAAGGCATTGCAATTATCCATCAGGAGATGGCGCTGGCGACGGATCTGACCGTGGCGGAAAACATTTTTCTCGCAGAGCTACCGACAGCGATCTCATGGCGGGATCTCCGCCGTCGCGCGAAAGATCTCATCACGAGCCTGGGTTTTGATATCTCACCATCCGCGATTGTCGGCGATCTCTCAGTCGCCCACCAGCAGGTGGTCGAGATTGCCAAGGCGCTCTCACGCAACGCAGGCGTGATGGTCTTCGACGAACCAACGGCGGTTTTGTCGGTTCGCGATGCGGAAAGACTTCTTGATATCATCCGAACTCTGCGTGGTCGCGGTGTCGGGATCATCTACATCTCTCATCGGTTGGACGAGGTATTTCGGATTGCGGATCGCATCACCGTTATGAAGGACGGTGTTACGGTCGCGAGCGTTCCGCGAAGCGAAGTTGAGATCGATGATGTCATACGCATGATGGTCGGGCGTCCCTTGAAGGCTCTGTTCGGTGAGGATGTGCACCGCCAGCCTGGATCTGAAATTCTTCGGGTTGAGAATCTCTCCGATGGTAGAAGGATAAGGGGTGTTACGCTTGATGTGCGTGCCGGCGAGATCGTTGGCCTCGGAGGGCTAGTCGGAGCAGGTCGTACGGAGTTGGTGCGAATGATCTTTGGCGCTGAAAAAGCGCATTCCGGCGACATATTCGTCAAGGGCAAGAAGCAGAAGATCAATACGCCGCGTGACGCGGTCAGGGCCGGGATTGGCCTCGTTCCGGAAAGCCGCAAAGAACAAGGGCTGATTCTCGACTTCCCGATCCGGGTCAACGCCACCATGTCCAAGCTCTCTCCTCTGGTGAACTCCATCGGGTTTATGCGGGGGCGAAAGGAGCAGGAGACAGTCAAGGCGCTGGCGTCCCGGCTGCGCATCAAGGCTGGTAGCCTCAATGATCCGGCTAGCAGTCTCTCCGGCGGCAATCAGCAGAAGGTCGTGCTGGCAAAATGGTTTCACGCCGACGGTGATCTAATGATCTTCGACGAGCCTACGCGTGGTGTCGATGTCGGCGCGAAGACGGAGATCTATTCCCTCATCAAGTCCCTCGCCGCCGAGGGACGAGCAGTCCTCGTCATATCGTCCGAACACCTCGAACTCTTTGGACTTTGCGACCGCATCCTGGTGATGCGCGAGGGCGAAGTGACCGGCTCGCTTGGGCCTGCCGACTATACCGAAGAAAAACTGCTGAAGCTTGCAATGGTTCAGGCCGATCCCCTGACAGAAGCCGCAGCCCCAAACCGAGTGGGTTAAAGAAGTGACAGACCTAACCGAAACCGCCCGATCCCGTTCGCTTGATATCAGCACCCTCCTTCACCGGTATGGCACCGTCGCGATCCTGATTGCCCTTCTCATCGTCGCAACGTCGATGTCCAACGTGTTCCTGACTGAGCGCAACATCATCAATGTGCTGCGCCAGAGCGCTGGGACGAGCTTAATGGCAGTCGGTATGCTCTTCGTCATCCTGACGCGGGGCATCGATCTCTCGGTCGGCTCGATCGCGGCACTTGGAAGTGTACTCTCAGCGATTTTGATTGAGCAGTATGGAACGGGGCTCTCCGTCGCGGGCGCTCTGCTTGCGGGTGCCACCTGCGGACTGATCTCGGGCCTTCTTATCGCCTTTCTGAAACTGCCGCCTTTTGTCACAACGCTTGCCATGATGACGGTTGCGCGTGGCCTGTCGCTGATCGTCTCGACCGGAAAACCGATCCAGATGGGCGATGCAGGTGCGCTGGTGACGGCTTTTGGTTCTGGCTCCATTGCTGGTATACCATTTCCAGTCGTTCTGATGGCCATCGTCTTCTTGATCGCAGGCGTCGTGCTGAACTACACCCGCTTTGGCAGGCTGGTGAAGGCCATCGGCTCAAATGTCGAGGCCGTCCGGCTATCAGGCATTCCCGTGGCGTTCTATACGACCGCAGTCTACGTAATTTCTGGTGTCCTGGCCGCCGCGGCCGGCATTGTTTCCAGCAGCCGGACGGGCATAGGCTCGGCCAACATCGGCGTTGGCGCCGAACTGGACGCCATTGCCGCCGTGGTGATCGGTGGCGCGAGCTTGATGGGTGGCCGTGGAGGGGCCTTCAACACCTTCATCGGCGTCATTGTGCTCGGCATCATCGCAAACATGATGAACCTCGCCCGTGTCCCCGGCTACCACCAGCAAGTCTTCATGGGTTGCATCATCGTTGGCGCGATGCTTCTGCAATACGCCTCGAATTGGTTCCGCAAGTAACCTCGATCGCGGCAAAATTGCCAAGGACGCGTTAGCCCATGAATGATGACCTTTTCCTCGCTGTTGACGTCGGCACTGGCAGCGTTCGTGCCGCCCTTATCGACACGGCTGGACGAATTCTCGCCGTCGTCGCCCGGGAGCATGAGCAAATCGTGCCGCGTTTCGGGTGGTCCGACCAGCGTCCCGAGGATTGGTGGACAGGTGTTGCTGCGGCGATAAGACAGGTACTGCAGGACGTGGACGGTGCTGTACACCGTGTCACTGCCGTCGCCGCCTGCGGGCAGATGCATGGTACGGTGCTGGTCGATGACAAGGGGCGGCTCGTCCGCGAAACAGCACCACTCTGGAATGACAAGCGCACGGTGGAGTATGTGCTGAAATTCGAGCGCGCACATCCACCATCTAGTTATCTTCGGAACTGCGCCAATCCTGCCGCACCCGCTTGGCCGGGGTTCAAGCTGCAATGGCTACGCGACAACGATCGCAAGGCTTGGGATCGTACCGCGGCCGTTATCATGCCTAAGGATTACATCAACCTGAAGCTGACCGGCGAAATCGCTATGGACCGGACCGATGGCGGTGCGAGCTTCCTCATGGATCCCGAAAGTGGCGAATGGTCGGCACGCATGGCGGATCTCCTGGGCCTCGACAGAACAAAGCTCGCGCCGCTGAGAAACCCGACTGAAATACTGGGTCGGGTGACCGATGAGGCGGCTCGTAAGACAGGCCTTTCCGCCGGCACGCCGGTTCTGGTGGGAGGTGCGGATTACCCAGTGGCTTTGCTAGGTTCTGGTGTCTGCCAACCCGGCGTCGGCTCGGAGGTCATGGGCACGTCCGCCATCATCACGGCCATCGCCCAAAAACCCCTTCTTGATCCTTCGGTCTGCAACGTCGGCACTATCGAGGGCAACTGGGGCGCCTTCATGCTTCTCGAATCCGGTGGCGACGCGATGCGCTGGGCAAGGCGCGTCTTCCACGAAAAGCAGGCAAGCTACGAGGAGATTGTTGCCACCGCTGGCAAAGCGCCTGCCGGATCGGACCGTCTGTTTTTCATGCCTTATCTCACTGGCGAAAGGCTCGGCGAACACCGCAATGCGCGCGCTCAGTATTTCGGCATTGGTGCCGCCCATGGGCTGGCACACATGCATCGTGCAGTTCTTGAGGGCGTTGCTTTTGCTACAAAGCGGCACATCAACATCCTTGATGCCATTTCGGGAGAGCCGCTGAAGCGGATCGTTGCCTCCGGCGGCGGCGCCAGAACGGAGCTTTGGATGAAGATCAAGGCAAGTGTCTACGATCTTCCAATCCTTGTTCCTCGGGAGCCAGAATGCGGCTTGATCGGCTGTGCGATCATGGCGGCTGTTGCGACCGGACATCATGCAAGCGTGGGCAAGGCTGCGGAAGCCTATGTCCGCTATGACAGGGAGGTGCGTCCCGTCCAGGAATGGGTTGAAATCTACCGGCCCATGCAGGCGTTCTTCGAGAAGCTCTATCATCATAGCCAGTCGCTGTATGACGACCTCGACCGGTTGCCACAATGATCATCCGTGCGGTTCTCTTTGACATGGATGGCACGCTGGTTGACAGCGAGGGCATGCATTATGACGCGACGGAAGCGGTGCTGCTTGCTGCAGGCATTACGGCACCTCCTGGTCTTTCGGTCCAGATGACCGGCATGTCCGGCTTCGATTGCCATGCTCTCCTGGTCCGCCGGACAGGTCTTGCGCTGACATATGAGAGTTATGTGGCCGCCAAATATGCGGAATTTCTGAACAAGGCACCGGGGCTCGCTTTGAGGCGTGGCGCAGGTGACGTGCTCTCTTGGCTTGAGGGGCAGGGGCTACCCTTCGCTGTGGTGTCCAATTCAGACCGCATCTTGATGGATGCAAGCCTAAACGCCGTCGGTCTGACGAAGCCGGGCCTGATCACGGTTTCGCGCAATGATGTGCGCCAGGGGAAGCCTGCGGCGGAGCCATATCTCAGGGCAGCCTACCTCATGGGGGTAACGCCTGATGAGTGCCTGGTCGTCGAAGATAGCTATCTTGGGGCTTTGGCAGGCGTGGCCGCTGGCATGCGGGTCATAGGTTGGCCGGAACCCCACCGACAGGACATCAAATTTCCGGAAGGTGTCGCGCTTTGCGACCCAGATGATCTCGTGTCCACGCTGCAGACGCTGATCATATCCTGACTTCAATAGGTTTCTCTCGTCCCGAGGAGGATGGCACATGTATCTCGAAAAGTTCAAACTTGATGGCAAGATCGCCGTGGTCACCGGAGCGGCGCGAGGCATTGGCCTTGCCGCAGTTGAAGCGTTGGCGGAGGCCGGTGCGACGGTCGTGCTGACCGACATGAACCCCGAGCTGTTGAATGCGGCCGTCGATGGCTTGAAGGCCAAAGGTTATCCAGTCGAAGGCGAATTGCTAGACGTGACCGACGTAAAGGGCGTTGATGCAGTCCGCGATCGGGTCTTGTCTCGCCATGACCGCGTCGACATTCTTGTCAATAACGCCGGGATTGCCATCAGCAACCACCCCGCTGAGGAAATGGCGGATGACGTATGGAACAAGGTGATAGACGTCAACCTGAACGGTGTCTTCTGGTGCTGCCGCGCCTTCGGCAAGTCCATGCTTGAACAGGGCGGAGGATCCATTGTCAATGTGGGCTCCATGTCAGGCTTCGTTGTCAATCGACCGCAGGAGCAGGCGAACTACAACGCCTCCAAAGCGGCCGTGCACCATCTGACGCGCTCGCTGGCAGCGGAATGGGGGGCGCGAGGCGTGCGCGTTAACTCCGTCGCACCGACCTACATCGACACTGAAATGAACAAGTATGTCTACGATGACCCTGAAATGTACCGGCACTGGGTGGGGGGCACCCCGATGAATCGGCTGGGTCGCACGGATGAGGTAGCATCTGTAATACTGTTCCTTGCAAGCGAGGCCTCGAGCCTCATGACCGGCTCCATCGTGCTCGCTGATGGGGGCTATGTATGCTGGTGAATTCCCAATCCCCCGGACTGTTGAGGGGCGCTCGTTTTCCAGGTCGCTACGTGCAGGGGCCCGGTGCGATTTCCCGGCTTGGCGAGGAAGCTAAATCCCTTGGCGACAGGGCGGTGGTCCTGCTCGATCGTGGCATCCACGATCTTCTTCTGGCCGATGTGGAGGCAGCCCTTCAAGGGCATATAACAGCGGAGATCTGGCAACACGGCGGCGAATGCTCAGAAGGTGAAATCGCCCTGCTGGTCGAAAGGGCCAAGGGGCTCGGTGCTGAACTTTTGATTGGAGCCGGTGGCGGCAAAGCTCTGGATACGGCAAAGGCCGCGGCGCGGGATCTGTCGTTGCCGGTCATCATTGTGCCGACAATTGCCGCCTCCGATGCGCCCTGCAGCGCACTCGCCGTTATCTATAATGATGATGGCTCGGTGGCTTATGACACGTTCCTACCGAGCAATCCGGATCTGGTGCTTGTCGATACCGCTCTAATCGCCAAGGCGCCAGCCCGCTATCTGGCTGCAGGCATTGGTGATGCGCTCGCCACCTGGTACGAAGCCGAGAGTTGTCGCCAAAGCGGGGCCGTCAACTGCATGGGTATGCCGGGCCTCAGTGTTGCCTACGAGATCGCGCGCCTTTGTCGCGATGCAATCTTCGAGCACGGTGCGGCGGCGCTCGCTGAATGCGATGCGGATGCGGCGGGGCCGGCCTTGGAGCGGGTAGTTGAGGCCAACATCTTGCTTTCTGGAATCGGTTTCGAGTCCGGTGGCGTGGCAGCAGCACATGCCATTCATCATGGCCTTTGCGAGCTTGAGGACGTTCATCATCACCTGCATGGCGAGAAGGTGGCAATCGGCGTGCTTGCGGGTCTCAAGCTGCATGGGGAAAGTGAAGAGTTCGAGCGCGTGCGAGAGTTCTGCCGATCGGTACGCCTTCCGACGCGGCTAGCTGATATCGGTATTTCGGAAGTGACAGAAGGAAAACTTTCGGCAGTCGCCATGCGTGCGTGCCGACCTAGCGAAATCATCCACAACGAGCCGATGGTGGTGAGTGAAGACATGGTCATCACTGCTCTCAAGACTTTGATCTAAGCGGGAGATACCGACTGATGTCCGATAGCAATGCTTTTGCGCCTGGCTACATGATGAACAAGAAGGTCGTTGTCTCCGGCGGGACGAGCGGCATTGGCCTTGCCATTGCTCGCGGTTTTGCAGAGGCCGGCGCAGACGTCACAGCGACCGGAAGCTCCACCGCCCGCCTGTCCGCCGCAGAACTAGAAGCTTCGGCCAAGCTGCGGTTCCAGAAGCTCGATGTACGCGACGGAGAGGCAGTTCAAGACTTCTTTGCGGGCCTTGGCAGCCTGCATGTACTCGTTAACTGTCAGGGCGTGGCAAGGCCAGACGAGGAATGGGAGGAAGACACTTTCCTCGATGTGATGGATATCAACCTCAACAGTGTGATGCGTCTCTCCCGGGAGGCGTTTCCTCTCCTAAGAGCGGAGGGCGGCACCATCATCAATGTAGCATCCATGCTAAGCTACCTCGCGGACGAGTCGGTCCCCTCGTATACGGCTAGCAAATCGGGCATAGTTGGGCTTACGCGCGCACTGGCGCATAAATATGGACGGGCCGGGGTGCGGGTCAATGCGGTCGCACCGGGCTATCACCGCACTGATATGACGAAGGCACTCTGGTCAGCTCCCGACAGTGAGAGAAGGATTGCAGAACGGTCCGCCCTAAAGCGTTGGGGAGAGGCAGGAGATCTGGTGGGGCCGGTACTGTTCCTCGCGTCGCCTGCCGCTGCATTTGTAACCGGCATCACATTGCCGGTCGATGGTGGCTATCACACCGGATGAGCTAGAGGTCTGCAATGCGTCAGATGCCAAGCATAACGTTCTTCGGCTGAGTTTGACTGCGGGCCAAGCGCATTCCTTCAGAGCGTCTCATCGTGACTTGCGTTGAGCTACCAGGTTCGTTTTCCGAAGATGCGCTCAATGCCGGCCAGGAGATGGTCGTTCATGCGCTGTGCCGCGGCATCCGGGTTTCGATCGACGATCGCCGCCAGAATTTCGGAATGCTCTGCTGCAACGCGTTTCGAGGTCGCGTTCGCTTGCATGGCGCGCAGTTGCCTGCCCATCTGCAGTCCGATCTGGATATGAGGCATCAGGAACTGCAGCGTCATTGCGGGGTACCTGTTCCCCGTAGCGCGGGCAATCGCCATGTGAAAGCTCATGTCCAGCTCGCCGATGCTTTTTTCCGAATGCGAGCCGTTCTGCATCAGATCAATCGATTCTCGGATTGCCGCGATCGCATCCGCATCGGCCCGCCGCGCCGCATCCGCGGCGGCCGCACTCTCGATCACCATTCGGAAGCGAAGACAATCCTCCAAGTCGCCGAGTGTTTCGGGTCGGCCATATGCCGTCGCCTGATTTTCCCTGCGCCGCGCAAAAGTGCCTGATCCGCGGCGAGCTTCGATCAGCCCTTCTTCCTTCAGGATGGCGAGCGCCTGTCGCAGGATGGGCCGGGAAACGCCAAACCTCTCCGACAGCGCCAATTCCGTCGGAAGTCGTCCGCCTGCCACAAATGCCGGCTCGGCAAGCATATCGCGCAATGCCGCCAAGGCATGTTCAACCAGAGGAGTGTCCATTCCAAGCCCCACATCATTAATATGTAAGAATTAGTAACTTTTATAAAACATGTCAATCAAAAAAATACTCATACAGACAATAGTATGAATCGGAATCGCAACGGGAAATGAAAATTTAAATTGACAAATTAATACCATTTGGCGCTCTATCTGAATAAGAATTGCAGGAGGGATCAATGAAAATAACTGGCGTCGAAACCATTCAGATGAGAGAGGCGAGCAACCTTGTATGGGTTCAGCTTCATACGGATGAAGGTCTTGTCGGGCTGGGCGAAACCTTTCGCAATCCGGAAGCCGTGATCGCCTATGTCCACGAGACTTGCGCGCCGGCGCTGATCGGTCAGGACCCGACGCGCCGCGCCTATCTGGCTCACAATCTGGCGCGAAAGGTCGGCAATCATTTCAACGGATTTCCGAGCCGCAGCGTCGAGATTTCGGGAAACTCCGCCGTCGATCTGGCGCTGTGGGATTTGTTCGGAAAAGTAAATCAACAACCGCTCTACAAGTTGATGGGCGGCGCTGTCCGAGACAGCGCGCGCATCTACAACACCTGCGCCGGCAGCCGTTATAACAACCGCGTCCGCCACGGTTACAACACCGAACTGATCAGCCGTGATGACAAAGCGCCTGAAACGATCGAGGCGCGCGACGATCTTCTGCTGCAGGTGTTCGAACCGGCTCGATTGGCCGAGGAACTTCTGGCGGAAGGCATTACCACCATGAAGATCTGGCCGTTCGATGTCTTTGCCCTGCGCAACCACGGGCAGGAGATCAGCGTCGCGGAACTCAATAAGGCGATCTGGCCGATCGAGCAGATCCGCAAGGCCGTCGGCGACAAGATGGATATCATGATCGAGTATCATGGCCTCTGGAAGCTGCCCGCCGCCCTGCGCATCGCCGATGCGTTGAGGGATCACGACATCTATTGGCATGAAGAGCCCATCTGGATGCAGAACTTCGACGATCTCGCACGCTACCGCGAGAAGGTGCGTGGCCGTGTGGCCGGTTCCGAGAATTTTGGAACTTTGCCCTGGTATCGTGAAGTGTTTTCCCGCCGCGCGGTCGATGTCGCCAATTTCGACGTCGCCTGGGTCGGCGGCCTGACGGAGGCCATGCGCGTCACCCATCTGGCCGACGCCTATGACCGGACGATCGCCCCGCATGACTGCACCGGGCCGGTGACGCTCGGCGCCAACGTCCACCTCCTGATGGCCAGCACCAATGGCCTGATCTGCGAGACGGTGCGCGCCCATACGCACGGTTTCTACCAGGAAATCGTCGATGAGGTGCCGCGCATCGACAATGGCCATATCTTTGCCTCGGATCGTCCGGGTATCGGCATGGCGCTGTCGGATGCGTTCTTCGCACGCACCGACCTCAACCGGAAACTCAGCGGTACGGCAGGGAAATGAGCGACCATCCATCCGCAACCCTGCCGCTGACCGATGCCCATATGCATTTCTATGCACAGGGGCCGGCGCCAGCGGGCGCGCCCTTCAGCGTGCCGGAAGCGAAGGTGGCCGGTTATCGCATGCTCAAGCAGCGCCTCGGCATTCGCAGGACTGCAGTCGTGCAGTCGATGCTCTACGGAACCGACAACAGCGTGATGCTATCGGCGCTGGGCGAACTTGGCGCTGACGCGGCGCGGGGCATTGCGGTCACCAAAGCGGATGCCACAGACGATCTGTGGGACGAGCTGGCAGGGCAGGGCGTCATCGGCCTGCGCGCCTTCATGCTGCAGGACGCCGTGTTGCAATGGAGCGAACTTCCGCGTCTGGCAGAACGACTGGCGGAGCGTGGTTGGCAGCTGCACCTGCAGATGAACGGGCGGCACCTGCCCGAACATGCCGCACTCCTGGTGTCGTTGCCTTGCGCTCTTGTGATTGATCACGTCGGCAAGTTCATGCCTCCGGTTGGTCTGGATGACGCGGCGTTCCGTTTGCTCGCCGGCCTGGTCGAGCGCGGGCGCTGCTGGCTCAAACTCTCCGGCTTCTACGAGACATCGACGGAAGGCGGCCCGGATTACCCCGACGTGATCGGGCTGGCCCGCCATCTGATCCGCCTGGCGCCGGAGCGGATGATCTGGGCATCCAACTGGCCGCATCCCAATCTGAGGCCGGCGCCGGATGATGCACTCCTGATCGATCTTGTCGCTGGCCTTGCCGAAGACGACAGGCAGCGGGCGATGATCATGCATGAAAACGCCGACCACCTGTTCGGCTTCCGTGTCGAGAGACTGCACCAATGAGCTTCAAGGGAAAACACTACATCATCACCGGCGGGGCAGGCGGTATCGGCCTCGCAACCGCACGCAACTTGCTCGCCAAAGGGGCAAGCATCACGCTCGCGGATCTCGCAGCGCCGGCCACCGGCCAACTGCCGGATGACCCCGATCACATCTTCTTCCACACCTGCAACATCCGCAGCATGAAGGATATCGAGGTCGTTGTGGAGGCATCGGTTGCCCGGTTCGGCCTGCCGGATGGCATAGTCACCAGTGCCGGCGTCGACCGGCACCATTCAATCTTCGATCTCACGGATGAAGAGTTCGGCGAGATCCTGGACATCAACGTCCTCGGCAGTTTTCGAATGGTGCAAGCCTGTGTGCGGCGCTGGAGGAAAGTGCCGCGGCAGACGCCGCAAGGTTTTTCCGTGGTGCTGCTGTCATCGGTCAACGCCGTTATCGCGACCCCGACGCACACGGCCTATGCGACGTCGAAGGGCGCGATTGCCCAGATGGCACGCGTGCTGGCGGTGGAGCTTGCCGACATCGGCGTGCGGGTCAACGCCATCGCGCCCGGAACGGTGCGCACCGCCATGCTCGACAGATTGGAGGCGGAGCGCCCGGACGCGCTCGCCAAGATCATCGACAGGACACCGCTCGGCCGCGTCGCCGAGCCGAAGGAGATTGCAGGTGGCATCGCCTACCTGCTGAGTGACGAAGCAAGCTACGTCACCGGGCAGACCTTGTTCGCGGATGGGGGCCGCACGGTACAGAACCTGGCTCTTTGAGCCGTCTTTTTGGGAGGAAAGTGCAAATGAGGAAGACACTCTATCGCGGCGTTCTCGCCGCAATGCTTATGACCGTCGCCATGCCCGCCTTTGCGGCGGACGCACCGACAAAAATCGTGCTCGCAATTCATGGCTCGACGTCGAACAGCTTCTTTCAGGCCGTCAAGCTCGGTTATCAGGATGCCTGCGCCAAGGTCGGCGCCAGCTGCCAGATGCTGTTCGCCCAGACCGATGGCGCCATTCCTGAGCACGTTGCCAATCTCGAGGCTGCCGTCTCCGGCAAGCCGGATGCGATCATCACAACGATCATCGACAACCGCGCCTATGACGACGTGATTGCTCGGGCCCGGTCGCAGGGCATCACGGTCATCGCGACCAATGTCGACGACACTGAAGGCGCCAAGGGCAATAAGCGCCAGGCCTTCATCGGCCAAGATTTCCAGGCTGCTGGCTATGCGCTCGCCGAAGATCTTGCCACCCGCTTTCCCAAGGAAGGGCCGATCAATGTCGTCATCGGAGTCAATCTTCCGGGCGCGAACTTTTCCGAACAGCGTGCCAAGGGGGTGGAGGACTATTTGAACGAGTACAAGGCGGCCCACACGGATCGCAAAGTCAATATCACCCGGATCGATGCCGGTATCGATCCGTCGGTTACGGCCGAACGCTTTGGCGCGGCGCTGACCGCCAATCCGGAGATCAACGCCTATTTCGATACGGTCAACAACAATGCGGCGGTCGCCCGCACCCTGCGGGATCGTGGTACGGAGGCCGGCAAGGTCCTGCTCGCAGGCTTCGATCTCGTGCCGCAGGTCATTCAGGAGCTGCAGTCCGGCTATATCCAGGTACAGGTCGACCAGCAGCCCTACATGCAGGGCTATCTTCCGGTTATCGAGGCTGATCTTGCCAAGGCGGTCAAGCTGTCGCCCGCCGATGTGAACACCGGCAATGCCCTTGTGCACAAGGAAGACGCGGAAGCGCTGATGGATCTGTCGCGCAAGGGGCTTCGCTGATGTCGGCTGCCTCCACCAAAACGCACGGCAGCGTCGGTGCGCCATCCGCTTCGCGCGGGACTGACATCCGCCGCTCCCTCATCAAGCGCTACCTCCAAAGGCCCGAAATGGCGGGCCTCTTCCTCCTCGTTCTGCTGATCTTCGTCTTCCAGTTCCAGTCGGGCGGCATCTTCCTTACGCAGGACAATATGCGCGGTGTTCTGGCGCTCGCGCCAGAAATCGCGATTGTCGTCGTCGGCGTCACGCTTCTGATGATTTGCGGAGAGTTCGATCTTTCGGTCGGCTCCGTTTTCGCGCTGACGCCGATGTGCTTGGCATTGATGCTGAACGACGGCTGGAGCTTTGCAGCCGCGCTGCCGGCCTGTCTCGCCATCGCTGTTGTCTGCGGCTTGATCAACGGAGGCCTGACGATCTTCACAGGGATTCCGAGCTTTATCGTCACGCTCGGAACGCTTTACATGGCGCGTTCGCTGACGATCGTGCTGTCCGGCGGCTTCCCGCCGCTTCTGCCGGTCGATCTGCCGACCTGGGCTTTTTCCGGCCCGCTCTGGGCCGGCAGCATCTTCCGCATGTCGTTCGTCTGGTTCCTGCTGGTTTCCGGTGTGGTCGCCTACATTCTCGGCCGCTGGAATTTCGGCAACTGGATCCGCGCAAGCGGTGGCGCGAAGGAAGCGGCCCTTGCTCTCGGCGTCCCGGTCACCCGCGTCAAGCTGGCGGCTTTTGCACTATCGTCACTTCTGGCTGGGTTTGCTGGCGTCATCCAGGTGCTTCGTCTCGGAACGCCGTTTCCGTCAATCGGCGAAGGGCTTGAACTGCAGGCCATCTCGGCGGCGGTCATCGGCGGCGCAGCCCTCACCGGCGGTATCGGTACGGTGCTCGGCGCCATCGTCGGCGCGCTCCTGATCCGCGCCATCGACAACGGCATGGTGCTGAGTGGCATCGACGCCAACTGGTTCAAATTCGCCATCGGGTTCCTGACCGTGTTTGCGGTGATCTCCAACGGCTGGCTGCGGCGCAAGGCCGCCAACATCAAGGTATCACGATGAGCGGCGAGATTTTTCTGAAAGTCGAGGGTGCGCGAAAGTGGTATTCCGGCGTCGAAGCCCTGCGCGGCGTCAACTTCGCAGTGCGCGATGACGAGGTGGTCGGCCTCGTTGGCGACAATGGCGCGGGCAAGTCCACCCTGATCAACATCCTGGCGGGCAAGCAGCGCGCCGATGCCGGCACGATTTCCGTAGAAGGCCGCCCGGTCTCGATCCGAAAGCCATCGGATTCGCGCCGGCTGGGGATCGAAACGATCTACCAGTACAACTCGACGGTTCCAAGCATGACCGTGGCCCGAAACCTGTTTATCGGCCGCGAGCCACTAAAATGGTCACTGTTCGGCCTTGGACCGATGGACCAGATGGCCATGGCGGAATCCGCCGAGGCGGCGCTTGCCGAGGTCGGTCTTCACCTGCGTTCGCCCGATGCGCTTGTCGGCGAACTCTCCGGCGGACAGCGACAAGGTGTGGCGATTGCCCGCGCCATGCACTTCCGCTCCAAGATGCTGATCCTCGACGAGCCGACCAACCATCTTTCGGTCAAGGAAACGAACAAGGTGATCGATTTCGTCAAAGGACTGCGCGCCCAGGGCAAATGCGGCATCTTCATCAGCCATAACTTGCACCATGTGCTGGAAAGCTGCACCCGCATAGTCGGCATGGCCCGTGGCGAGATCGTGCTCGATCAGCCGACGTCTGCGCTGACTATAGACGACATTCACGACATTCTCTGAGCCGACGGTTCAAGATCACATACGGGAGAAAATATGGCTCAAAAGACGATCCGGCTGACGATGGCGCAGGCGTTGGTTCGCTGGCTGACAGCTCAGTACATCATCGACGAAGGTGTGGAGAAACCGATCTTTGCCGGCGCTTTCGCGATCTTCGGCCACGGCAACGTCACCTGCCTCGGCGAAGCGCTGGAAGCAGCAGGTGATGCGCTGCCGACATGGCGCGGGCAAAACGAGCAGTCGATGGCGCTTGCCGCCGTCGCCTTCGCAAAGGCCCGTCGCCGCCGGCAGGTCATGATCGCGGCCTCGTCCATCGGGCCGGGCGCGACCAATATGATTACGGCCGCAGCGGCGGCGCATACCACCCGCATGCCCGTGCTGTTCCTGGCCGCCGACACCTTCATCACCCGCAGGCCTGATCCGGTGCTGCAGCAGGTCGAAGTTTTCGGCGACCCGACCATCACGGTCAATGACGGCTTCAAACCTGTCTCGCGCTATTGGGACCGGATCACTCATCCAGCGCAGATCATCTCGTCCATGCCGCAGGCGCTTTCCGTGATGCTCGATCCGGCGACGGCCGGGCCGGCGGTCATCAGCCTTTGCCAGGACGTTCAGGAAATGACCTTCGACTACCCCGAAGTCTTTTTCGAGCGCCGCGTCCACGCGATTCCCCGTCCGCGCGCCGATCTCGGCGAGATCGAGCGGGCGGCCGCACTCCTTGCCAAGGCCGAACGACCGCTGATCATTGCCGGAGGCGGCGTACGCTATTCGCTGGCCGAGGAGGAACTTCTCGCGTTCGCCCGCGCCCGCAATATTCCGGTCTGCGAAACGATTGCCGGCAAGGGCACGATGCTGACCGGAGATCCTCTGTCGCTGGACGTGCTCGGCGTGCTGGGCTCATCCGCTGCCAACGCGGCAGCCGGCGCCGCCGATGTGATCCTCGCCGTCGGCACCCGGCTTCAGGATTTCATCACCGGCTCCTGGACGGTTTTCTCGTCGCAAGCGCAGATCATCTCGCTCAACACCACCCGTTTCGACGCGGTAAAACATCGTGCCTGCGCCGTCGTCGGCGACGCGAAGATGGGGCTTGCCGATCTCGGCAAGGCACTCGGCGACTGGAGTGCGCCAACGAGCTGGCTTGGCAAGGGACAGGCCGACATGGCGAGCTGGAACGCACTCGTCGACAAGCTGCAGGCGCCTGACAACGAGGAAGTGCCTTCCTATGCCCAGGTCGTCGGTATCGTCAATTCCGCTGCGGGGCCTGACGATATGGTGCTGGCATCGGCCGGCGGCATTGTCGGCGAGCTCACAAAGGGCTGGCGCGTCACCGGTCGTTACGGCTTCGATTGCGAAATGGGCTCATCGACCATGGGTTATGAGATCGCCGGCGGCTGGGGCGCCGCGATGGCCAAGGAGGATGGTCAGGTCTACGTCATGCTCGGTGACGGCTCCTACATGATGATGAACTCCGACATCTATTCGAGTGTGCTGACGGGCCACAAGATGACGGTCATCGTCTGCGACAATGGCGGTTATGCTGTCATCAACCGCTTGCAGACCTTCAAGGGCAACAAGCCGTTCAACAACCTGATCCGCGATTGCCGGATCAAGACCCCGGTCTATGTCGATTTCGCCGCCCACGCAGCATCCATGGGCGCTGCCGCAAAGCGGATCGAAAATCTGTCCGAGCTTCCCGCGGCGCTTGACTGGGCCAGGGAGCAGGACCGCACGACCGTCATCGTCGTGACGGTGGCGAGCGACCGCTGGACGCCGGGCGATGCCTGGTGGGATGTGGGCGTTCCCGAGCTCAGCGAGCGCAGCGAGATCAAGGCCGCCCGCGCCGATCACATGCAGGGCCGGGAACGCCAGCGGGTGGGGGTTTGATCATGCTGTCGCAGGGAAACCGCTTCAAGGAAGGCCTCGGGGGAGATGCCCCTCAGCTCGGCCTTTGGGTCAGCCTGTGCAGCGCCGCGTCGGCCGAAATCTCGGCACATTCCGGCGCGGACTGGCTGCTCGTCGATATGGAGCATTCACCGAACGAGGTGGCGACGGTGGCAGACCAGCTTCGCGCTGTCGGGGATGCCGCTTCGGTTATCGTACGTCCGCCGGTCTCCGAGCCGATCGTGACCAAAAGGCTGCTCGACATCGGCATCAAGACGCTGATGTTTCCGATGATTGACACGCCGGAGCAGGCCCGCGAGGTCGTCAGTTGGACGCGCTATCCGCCGCATGGTACGCGCGGGATCTCCGGCGTCGTACGCGCCACAGGCTATGGACGCGATACGGGTTACCTGGCGCGAACGCTCAAGGAAACCTGCGTCATCGTCCAGGCTGAAACGCCGCTGGCGCTCGAAAACATCGAAGCTATTGCTGCCATAGATGGAATTGATGCCATATTCATTGGCCCCGGTGATCTCGCCGCATCGCTTGGTTTTGTTGGCCATATGAATGCACCGGAGGTGCAGGACCGCATTGCCGATGCGCTTACCCGGATTAACGCAACCGGCAAAGGCTCGGGTGTTCTGGCTTATGGCTCGTCAGCCTGCGCCAGGGCGCTCGGACAGGGCGCGGGTTTCGTGGCTATCGGTGCGGATACATGGCTTTTGGCGCGCGAGACAACCGAATTGGTCAACTCATGTCGGAGAAGTTGAAACCCCGAAGGGTTGTCACAGAGTGCGGCGACAGCAATGCCGGGGTTCAGAATGAGAACGGCCCCAGACATTTCTAAAAGTCCGCAGTCTCTCTAAAGCCGATAAGCCGGATTTTGCGATCGTTGCAGGTCTTGGACACACTGCAGTCAGTGTGCCCAAGTCACCGCCGTCGAGGCGCCTGAGGTTATGTGCCGATCAGCTCCCGCGGCAGTGCATCGCGGACTGGAAGTCCATCAGACGTTTTGCGTGTTTTTCTGTAGAACGACGACCTTTGTACCATTCGGCACTCGCCGGTAGAGGTCTATGATGTCCTGGTTCAACAGGCGAATGCAGCCGCTGGAAATTGCCTTGCCGATAGTCCAGTCCTCTGTGGTCCCGTGGATGCGATAAAGCGTGTCACGCCCATCTTTGAAGGGATAGAGCGCGCCGGGACCAAGCGGATTCAACACGCCCGGCTCCATGCCGGCGGCAAGCGGACCATAGCGCTCTGGTTCGCGGCAATCATATCCTGTGTGGGTGTCCATCGCGGCCATTCGCGCTTGTACTGAACAACAGCGGCGCCCGAAAACTCGAGGCCGGCCTTCCCGACACCAATGCCATATCGGATAGCCCGGCCGTTTTCCTGAACCAGATAGAGGAAGCGGCTTGCCGTATCGACGACAATCGTGCCAGCGTTTTCGTTGGTGGGATACTGGACTTCGCGGCGATCCTCTCGATCACCGACCATGACCTCAAGGAGATCTGCGATCGATTGAATACGACACCGCGCAAGTGCCTCGGCTACAAGACGCCGGCCGAAGTCTTCCGCCAGAAGCTGCTCGCACAGATGCGGTCGGGAGGATAGGATCACCAAGCCCGCAAGTCGCTCCTCGGCTTGAACTCACAACACAATAGGAGCCGAAGAAGAGATTTCAGATTCCCAGCCTCCTCCCGAGGCAACTGGCTGCCGTCGACCAGGTCCCGGCGGCAGCCCTTTTTCTTGGGGCGTCGCCAACTCGCCTCCCACCGATGTTTCAATGGGGGCACTCGGTGCCACACCCTCCGCCGACCACGGCGCAACCAACCGCGATTTTTGTCATGAAGGAATGGATACTTTCGCCGCTTGAAAAGACTTCCATCCGATGGATTTCTCGAGGCAGAACCGTCGCCGAGATCGCATCCCTTGAGGGTAAGAGCGTTGTTGATATCGAAAACTGCCTGCGAAGCGCTTTACGCACGCTGGAGGCAAAATCGATTGCGGAGGCGCTCCAGAAGGCGAACCTCCCTAACCCCGATTGAGGGGCAAATCACTCCCGACGCCCGCTCTTGACTTGAAAACGGAAGCGATCTTGTTGCCGAGAGCCGCGGGAAGCATCTGGCTCAAGTGCGAATGCCGTACCCAACAAAGCGTTTCCAGCTGGAGCAAACCAATCCCGCTCTTTTGGATGGCGTCCTGGCCCGGTGCCGGATCTTCCACGATCAACCCGCAGGGGGTCCGCTAGCAAGCTGCGGCCGCTCCGGCTTCGCTTCGCGGTGATCGCGCCCGTCCCCGGGCCTTGTGAGGAGCCATCGAGCGGGAATTGGCCCGCTCCCGATGGAGCCACTTCAAATGTCGCACGATCTTTCTCTCGCCCAGTCCCACGCATTCCAGCTTTCCCGCGACCTGATGGTGCCGGTCACTCTGTTCACGGTCGACGGCGAATACGGCGTCCTTCCGTCCGACGAAATCGACGCCGACGACGATCTGGAGATCGTCCATGAATTTTTCCCATGGGCGGCTCATTGAGCCGCCGTTCCTGAGTGCCGCTTGCGAGCGGCAGGCCGCAAGGGAGGCTTCGCCGCGGCCGACCCGGGCATTGCATGATCCGACAATTGTCAGCCGCGCCCTGGCGGCCTTTGCTCTTCGCGGCTGGTGGAAGCGTGCCCGAGAAGAGACGGGCAAGGAAATGCGAGGAAGAAGAGGCATGGACAGAAGAGAAATAGAGGCGCTCCGCGAACGGGTGAAGTGTGCTGCCGTTCTCGAGCAGACGGGCTTCGCCATCGATATGAAGGAAAGCACGCGGCGGGCAGTGAAGTTTCGACGGGGGAGCGAGATCGTCATCGTCACCCATGAGGGGCGCGGATGGTTCGATCCGCTCAGCGATGCAAAGGGCGACGTGTTCGGTCTCGTCGCGCATCTCGACCATGTCGACTTTCTCGAATGCGCCGGACGTGTTGCCGCGCTCGTCGGTTTTTCGATCACGGAACCGGAATGGCGGTCTCCAAAGATGGAGCAAGACTACGACCTCTCTTTATCCGAGCGATGGCAAACACGCCGCCGTCCATGGCCCGGTTCGTCGACCTGGGCTTATCTCGATGGTCAGCGTTTCCTGCCGGCATCTTTGCTTCGCGCCGCGATCCGGCAAGATCGTCTGCGCGAGGGGCCATATGCCAGCATGTGGGCAGCGCATACCGACAGCGCCGGAGCCGTCACCGGTTGGGAGGCGCGGGGTCCCGAGTATCGCGGTTTTGCCTCCGGAGGGACGAAGGTTCTCTTCCGCCTGGGGCAGGACACGGCGTTGCGCATGGCTGTCACGGAAGCTGCGATCGACGCCATGAGCCTCGCCGCCATCGAGGGGTTGCGGGATGGAACGCTCTATCTCAGCACCGGCGGCGGATGGTCGCCGTCGACGGAGGCGGCGCTGCGGCAGATGGCATCGCGGCCCGAGGCTCTGCTGGTTGCGGCGACAGACGCCAATCCGCAAGGCGAGATGTTTGCCGAGCGGTTACGGGCGCTCGCTGACGACATCGGCTGCAACTGGTCTCGCCTTCGCCCGCGGGCGGACGACTGGAACGAGGCCCTGAAAATCAGGGAGAAAGAAAGGAGGGAGAGGAAAGAAGGCGGCGTGCCGCATTCCCCCCGCCCGCGTCAAGGGAAGCTTCGCCCGGCAGAGCCGGCCCTTGACCCGGCCGGTCGCGATGCCGGCGGCCCGGGAGATGTCATGAAGGACTGAAGAGGATGGCAAGGTCGGAAGGACAGTGCCGCGCTTCGGTCCGGACCACTCCGAAGGAGCCGCAGATGAACCCCTCTTCCGCAATCCGCAAGGTCTTCCAGGGCGTTGCCTCACGCCAGCAAATGTTCCGCATGTTCGATCGTCATGCCCAGCGTCCGAACCGATGGGAGGATGACGCTGCCCCGCTCTATTCCGGCGAATGGTTCGAAATCACAGAGACCGAGCATGACTACATGTTCGAAATCCTGCCGCCGCTCTGGATCCGCGGATCGATGTTTGCGATGCGCGAGTTTCTGACAGGATCGGTGACGTCGGTGTTCTTCGCCCTCAGGATCGACGGCGTCATGCGGCATTTCCATGGCTATTGCGATCTTTCCGACCGCCAGGCCGTTGAACGGATGCGCGTCGAAATCATCGAGCGTGAGAGCCGGCCGGTGCGCGCCATGTCGCGCGAGGAACGGCTTGAGCATATCTGGAGTATGACGGCGGACGACTATCGTGGCTATGCTGGCGATCGCTGGCCGGAGGAGTCGCGTGGCAAGCGCACGATCATGCTTTACGGCGGCCAGACGGGCAGTACCCTGAAGCTGCTGGACGATCTCTCCGACGACGAAATCGCAGCCAAGCTCCCGGTACAGCTGCGCCACCTACCCTCGCCGATCGCCGCATGAAGGAGGCTGTGCCATGCTTTCCTTCCCCCTCACATCCGTCGGCGAGGTGATTGCCCGCGGTCGAACCGACGCGGAGGCCAATGGTGGCTTTCGTGATCCCTATTACGGCCTGTGCCCTGGCAAGGACCAGAAGCCGGGCCTCTGGCTCGTCGGCGATCACGGCGTCTATCTGATGTCCAACGGCACGCTCCCTGATGGTGCCAAGCCATTGGTCGTTTATGCCGAGGAGTGCGATCCCGGCACCAATGACGACTGGTTCGACGTCAAACGCCGGACATTCGGCGGCGACGCACCTTCACATCGCATTTCATCAGGATTCGATGCAGCTCACCCTGATCGCGAAGTCCTGATCACTGCGACCACCGGCCCCGTCTGGCCACCAATCCCTGAACCCAGAGCGTGCCTCAATCCCGCAAGATTTCCCGCGGGGGTGATGACGCTCGCCGTTTCCTAGGAGAACTCAATGAGCAACGATCCCTTCACTCTCGACATGTTCGGCAGCAGCGCGCTGTCGTCCGGGCTTGGCCTCGGCGTCACAGCATTTGCCGGTTTCGACGCCGTCGCGGCAAATGACGACGACCCGGAACCGACACCGCCCTCTTCTGCACCGGCCTTGCCGGTCGCGACGGCAAAGCGTCCAGCACCCCGGCGACAGGGAGGCCGGTCCAACTTCTACCTCGATGATGCCGATCGCGATCTTGCGGCGACGTGGAAGGACCGGGCGCGCATCAATGTCGCTGCCATCCTGATCGCAAACAATATCGAGAAGCAGGACCGGCCTGCCGGTCGCGACGAGCAGCAGAGGTTGATCCGCTTCACAGGCTTTGGCGCCTCGGAACTTGCGAACACGATGTTCCGCCGACCTGGCGAGCCCGACTTCCGCGATGGCTGGGACGAGCTTGGAAGCTCGCTGGAAAGCGCTGTTTCGGACGCAGACTACGCGTCCCTTGCCCGCTGCACGCAATATGCGCATTTCACACCGGAGTTCATCATCCGCGCCATATGGGCGAGCTTGCAGCGCCTGGGCTGGCGTGGCGGCCGCGTGCTCGAGCCTGGCATCGGTACCGGCCTGTTCCCCGCGCTGATGCCGAAAGCATTGCGCGACCGGGCCTTTGTTACCGGCGTCGAACTCGATCCCGTGACCGCCCGCATCGTCCGCCTGCTACAGCCGAAAGCGCGGATCATCAACGGCGACTTTACGCGCACTGACCTGGCGCCTATCTTCGATCTCGCGATCGGCAATCCGCCCTTCTCCGATCGGATCGTCCGCTCTGATCGGGCCTATCGCCCGTTGGGCTTGCGGCTGCACGACTATTTCATTGCCCGTTCGATCGAGCTCCTGAAACCCGGCGCGCTCGCCGCCTTCGTCACCAGCTCCGGGACGATGGACAAGGTGGACGCGACGGCACGCGAGCACATCGCCAAAACAGCCGACCTGATAGCCGCGATCCGCCTGCCGGAAGGCAGTTTCCGCCGGGAGGCCGGCACGGATGTCGTGGTCGACCTGCTCTTCTTCCGAAAGCGCAAGACTGGGGAGGCCGAGGGAGACCTCTCCTGGCTCGACCTTGAGGAGGTGCGACCGGCGACGCAAGACGACGGCGCAATTCGGGTGAACCGCTGGTTTGCGCGGCATCCTGATTTCGTCCTCGGCGATCATGGGGCTCCGTGGGAATCTCTG
>DPXQ01000128.1:2667-4584 GCA_003527225.1 Rhizobium sp. | reverse complement strand
TGATGACGCTGTACCTGACCTTCGAAGCGCTCGAGGCTGGCCGCATCAGACTCGACAGTAAGGTTCCGGTTTCGGCCAATGCCGCAGCCGAACCGCCGTCCAAGCTCGGCGTCGGCGCCGGCCGCTCGGTCACTGTCGAACAGGCGATACTCGCACTTGTCACGCGCTCGGCCAACGACATCGCCACCGCACTCGGCGAATATATCGGCGGCTCGGAAGCGCGTTTTGCCCAGATGATGACCGCCAAGGCCCGCAGCCTCGGCATGACCAAGACCACCTACCGCAACGCCCATGGCCTGCCCAACACCGCGCAGATGACCACGGCGCGCGACCAGGCCCGTCTCGGCATCGCCCTTCGCCAGCATTTTCCGCAGTACTACGGCTACTTCTCCACGCGCAGCTTCAAGTTCGGCAAGCAGGTGATCGGCAACCACAACCGCCTGCTCGGCGCGGTTCGCGGCGTCGATGGCATCAAGACCGGCTTCACCCGGGCTGCGGGCTTCAACCTCGTCACCTCCGCCCAGGCCGACGGCCGGTCCATCGTCGGCGTCGTCATGGGGGCGCCGTCGGGCGCCAACCGCAATGCCCGCATGACAAAGCTCGTGCAGGCCTACCTGCCGAAGGCTTCGCGGTCCGGTGGTGGCGGTGACCTGATCGCCAAGATGAACACGTCGGTCGCCCCGGCAATCGCCGAGAGCATCGAAGGTGCTCCTGAAGTCGCGCTCGGCGCGCCGTCCCTTCCCTCGACCGGGCCCCTGCCCGAAACCCGCTATGAGCCGGCGGCCGTCGCATCGGCCTATGCCGCTCCGGCCAACGACAATGCCGCGACCGCGGTGCTCGAGACCACGGCCCGCGGTGCCGCACCGCGTCCGCTCGGGGCCGGAATGCCCGTGCCGCAGCCGGCACCGGCCTACATGCCCGACACGCAGTCCTCGGTTGCTCCGGCCGAGAATGCGGCTCCGGTCCAGCAGGCGAGCGTCGCTGCCGCCGAGATCGATGAAACCACGACGGCCTCGACCCAGCCTTCTTCCGGATGGGTCATCCAGATCGGCACATCGCCGAACCGGGATCAGGCCATGACACTTCTGCGCAACGCGCAGGACAAGGGCGGAAAGGTATTGCGTTCCGCCACCCCCTTCGCAGTCGCCTACAATACAGGCTCCGCTCAGGTCTACCGCGCCCGTTTCGGCGGCTTCGACGACCAGAAGACGGCCGTCAATGCTTGCAAGGCGCTGAAGAAGAAAGGCATCGGCTGCTGGGCCGCGGCCCAGTGACCGCAAGCTAGTCTAGTACCCACCTCGAATTTTGTATCGCGTACGAGGTAATGAAATGGCATCGAACGAGAATCACGTCGAACTCGCCCCGACCCAGGACAATAGCGGCCGGGAAAGCCGCTACGGTCTGCATCCCTTGCACGAAGCGGCCTTCCGCATCGCCGATCTGGGTCTGAGCCGCAAACGGGGTTCGCGGACCAAGGACCTGATCGGGCTGCTGCTGTGCCACGGTGCGCGGGCCTGGCGCTATTCGCAGCCCGAGGCCCATATCCATCTTCACGTCTCCTCGCATGGCGGCCGGTTCCCGGTTGTCCTTCGCCTGCGCTGAACGCCGCCCGACCGACCGGAGAACCCTCATGCCGCTCTACTCCCTTGGCAACCTGACGCCCAAGGTCCCCTCGCAGGACCGCTATTGGGTCGCGCCGGATGCGCATGTCATCGGGCAGGTGGAGATCGGCGAGGATGTCGGCATATGGTTCGGCGCGGTGCTGCGCGGCGACAACGAACCGATCGTGGTCGGCGAGCGCACCAATATTCAGGAAGGCGTGATGATCCATACGGACCCGCGCTTCCCCGTGACGATCGGCACGGGCTGCACCATCGGTCATCATGCCATCGTTCATGGTTGCACCATCGGCGACAA
>DPXQ01000128.1:715-2497 GCA_003527225.1 Rhizobium sp. | reverse complement strand
CCTTGAACTGCCGGGCCTTCGCCCACTCTGCCAGCCTGTGATCGATCGTATGATCGTGGAACTCGGCCACCTGTCCGCAATTGTTGCAGATGGCGAAAGCGACCGTGCCGTGCGAGCAGCAGTCATTCTGCGGATGGGCGCAGGCGACGAAGGCGTTGATGCTCTCCAGGCGGTGCACGAGCCCGAATTCGACCAGCTTGTCGAGCGCGCGGTACACCTGCAGCGGCGCGCGAAAACCCTTGTCGCGCAACTGGTCGAGAATGCCATAGGCCGACAGGGGCGCGGGCGAGGCCGACAACGCGTCGAAGACGAGGGTCTGGTTCTTCGTCAAGGGCGGTTGGGGCATCTCATCCTCGCGACGTGGTTTCGTCCCGCCGCAGGCGTGGCGCCGGCAACAGGCTGAACAGGAACAGGATCAGCGCCGCCACGACGATCGACGGGCCGGAGGGGGTGTCGTAGGTCAGAGAACCGAAAAGGCCAAGCACGACCGCAACCGCCCCGATCAGCGAGGCGAGGATTGCCATGACTTCCGGGGTGGCGGAATAGCGGCGGGCGGCGGCGGCGGGGATGATCAGCAATGACGTGATCAGCATGATGCCGACGATCTTCATGGCAATGGCGATGACAAGCGCCATCAGCAGCATGAACGCGAGTCGCGCACGCTCGGGATGCAGGCCCTCGGCTTCCGCGAGCTCGGCATTGACGGTTGCGGCCAGCAGGGGCCGCCATAGCCAGGCGATCAGGGCGAGCACCAGCGCGCCGCCGCCCCAGATGACCGCGATGTCGGTCGCGGTGACCGCGAGGATGTCGCCGAACAGGAAGGCGATGAGGTCGATGCGCACCCAGGACATGAAGGCAACGAGCACGAGGCCGATCGCCAGCGTCGAATGGCTGAGGATGCCGAGCAGCGCATCGGCCGAGAGCGCCTGGCGCTTCTGCAGCACCAGCAGCAACAGGGAAACGACGGCGGCGACGACGAAGACGCTGACCATCAGGTTCAGCGAGAACAGCAAGGACAATGCGACGCCGAGCAGCGCCGAATGGGCCATGGTGTCGCCAAAATAGGCCATTCGGCGCCAGATCACGAAACAGCCGAGGGGACCGGTGGTAAGCGCCAGGCCGACGCCGGCGAGCATGGCGCGCAGGAAAAAATCGTCAAACATCGCGCACCTCCTTGATGGGCGCCGCAACCGGCGTCACGAGCCCTGTGGCCGCCGGATGGCCATGGTCCGCATGCTGGCGTCCGTGGCCGCCGTCCGCGTCGTGGACGTGTGCGTGCTCGTGGCCTGCGTGTCCATGGTCTTCGTTGCCGTGGCCGTGCGCATGGTCATGCGTATGGTCGTGGCCTGCGTGCCCGCCAGTGGCGTCCCCGTGGTCGTGGGTGGCGGCGCCCTGATGTCCGTGGTCGTGGTGATGCCCGTCGTCGGGATGGCAGTGATCGGTGATCGTACCGTCGATGTGGCGCACGCGCCCGTCCGGCAAATGGGTGTGATCGTGGTCGTGGCTGTAGACGGCCAGCGTCCGTCCGGCCGTTGCACCGAAGAGCCGCATATATTCCGGGCTGCGGCTGACGGCGGCGGGTGTGCCGCGGCAGCAGACATGGCCGTTGAGGCAGATCACCGTGTCGGTCTCGGCCATCACCACATGCAGGTCGTGCGAGATCAGCAGGATGCCGCAGCCGGTCGTGTTGCGGATCGAGGTGATGAGATCGTAGAGCGCGATCTCGCCGGTGAAATCGACGCCCTGAACCGGCTCGTCCAGCACCAGGAGGTCCGGCTTGCG
>DPXQ01000128.1:404-694 GCA_003527225.1 Rhizobium sp. | reverse complement strand
CGCTTGACGGTCAGCGGCATGGTCCAGTCGACCGTCAGCTTCTGCGGCACATAACCGACACGGAAACCGGGCTGGCGTTCCACCCTGCCCTCATCCGGATTGAGCACGCCGATTGCCATCTTGGCGCTGGTAGACTTGCCGGAACCGTTGGGCCCGATCAGTGTCACAATCTCGCCGCGGCGAACGGAAAAGTCGACGCCGCGCACCAGCCAGCGGCCGTTGCGCCGGATGCCGGCATTGGAAAGCGTCACAAGCGGAGCGTCTGTCATGGGTATCATGCGGTCTTGTCC
>DPXQ01000128.1:0-207 GCA_003527225.1 Rhizobium sp. | reverse complement strand
ACAGCCTGAAACCTTCGAATGCGCGGGCGCTGGAGAATGCGGACGTCGTCTTCTGGGTCGGACCCGGCCTCGAAGCCTTCCTCGAAAAGCCGGTCGATGCGCTGGCCGGCAAGGCCAAGGTGGTTGAACTCGAGGACGCCCCGGGGCTGGTGCGCCTGCCCTTCCGCGAAGGCGGCGCATTCGAGGCGCATGATCACGAAGGAGAAG
>DPXQ01000119.1 GCA_003527225.1 Rhizobium sp. | reverse complement strand
TTCCCGGATGCCTTGTCCACGCGACCGCATGCACGGCAACGAAGGAGGACGAGGCCGCCAGCCAAAGCAGAAGGCCGGGCCAGAGATCGGCGGCATAGAAGTTGGCGACGCCCTGCGGCAGACCGCGCGAGGCCGCCAGGAAATAGCCGGCCGACACGAGGGCCGCGACCATGCGCGACGGCGACAACACCCAGAGCGCCGGGAAGAGCATCGCAACTGGAAGGGCGAGCACATTGCCGCTCCAGCCGAGTGAGCCGCAGACGACGGATGCGACGATGAGCACGGCAGATCGCCAACGGTCAGAAATGTGGTCACGGATCGAAGGTGATGACCGGCCGGGCGAGGCCGAGGAGGCCGCTGTCCGGAACCGGCCCAAAATATCGGGAGTCATAGGAGCTCGCAAAAGAGGAGTGGAGATAAAGATGTCTTGGCGGCACGATGCCACCAGGATATGGCGTGATCGTCCTGCCCTCCCCGTCCGTCTTCCGGACGACAGATGCGGCAAGGGAACGGCCGTCGATGACGACGTGATCGATGATTTCGACATGCTCTCCGGGAAGCCCCGCAACGGTCTTGATCAGTGGTGCAAGCCCGCCGGGGCAGAGCCCGCGGCGAAGATAGCCGCGCCGGCGCGCTTCCTCGAACGGCGCGGTCGCAGGTAGGCAGATGAAGACGAGATCCCCAGCCTTGACCGGACGATTGAGTTTCTCGATGCGCCAGAGCCCGAGCGGCTCGCTCGGCGTCAGGTTCAGCCGATAGCCGCCGACGGTCGCAGCCGCGATCATGCCCGCGATAGCAACCATTGACGTGCTCAACAGCATGAACGCACCGCGCCGCTTCATTGCTTCACAACCGGAGTCTGGCGTTGCGCGAGACGCAAATCCTCGGCCTGCCGCAGGGTCTCGGTCGTACGCTCATGGGCGGCGAGCTGCTGGGCTGCGCGCATGACCGGCCAGGCTTCCTTGAGACGTTCCTTCTCCTGTGGCTGCATTCCCTCGGAAAGCTTGTCGAAGAGTTTTCCGGATGGCTCACGTGCGGCATTGGTAAGCAGGGTGCGTTCGCCGAACCGCTCAGTCACCGCCTTGTTGAACCCGTCGATCTCCAGCTTCGTCTCGCGGTGGCTGAGCGCATATCCAAGAGCTGCCGGAAGATCGTTTCGGTCGATCGCATCGCGCACGCGCTCGAGCACGGTGCGTGCTTCAGGCGATAACGCCGGGATGTCGATCGAGGCACGCTGGCGCAGCGCCTTTTCCTCGGCCTCGTGCCGCAGCGCAACGCTCTCTCGCATCTGAAGATAGCGTTCGATGTCGCGTTTCAATGCGGGCACATTGACCTCGGCGACGCGGCGCGCCTCGCGCTCCGCCTTGCTGGCGAGAATGCCGGTCTTGCCCCTGAGAGGACCGATCGATGCCGGCTCGGCCTCAAGCTTCTGAAGCGTCTGTGTCGCCGAGTCCTTATCCGCCAGTACGGCGTCGAAGTTCATCGCCCGGAAGGCGGTTTCGGGATCGGCGAACACATAGCGGAAGCGGATCGAAACCTCCTCCCATTGCTTCTTCAAGGCAGGATCAGCGTCGAGCCTCTCGCTGACCGTATCTGCGACGGAATTCTCGAACCGGGTGATGCCGGCGACCATGGGTTTCGCCTCCTTGGCTGATTGGGTTGGCGAGGATTGCCGCAAGCCGAGGCGTTCGCCGAGAGCGCGAAGGCGGTTGGTGAGATCGGTGAGCTTGCTTTTCTGGCTTAGCGTCCAGTCGAGCCGGTCGCGCAGCAGCGTTCGCGCCACGTGGACGATGTGCAGACCACGGTTTTCCGCGAAGCGGAGCGCCTCGCGGTAGAGCGTGCCACGCTCGTAGTCGAGTGTGGTTTCCTTGGCGTTTCGCCGGGACAGGATCTTGGCCAGCCCACCGTTCATTTCGAAGGAGCGGCGACCGAAATAGAGCTGCAGATCCTCCCGGTGGCGCGTCATCGCGACATAGGTCAGATGGCGATCGAGAGAGAGTGAAGCCAGCACTTTAACCCGGTCGACGGTGGCGCCCTGGCTCTTGTGGATCGTGGTGGCGTAACCGTGATCGACATTATTGTAGAACCGCTGTTCGACCGTCACCAGCCGGCGCTGATCGCCCTCACCCACGGCCACGGCAATGCGGTTGGGCGCGGCCTCGATCACACGGCCGATCATGCCGTTCTTGACGCCGAGCGAGCCCTCGTTCTTCAGGAAGACGATCTGGTCGCCGGCGTCGAACTGGCGGATGCCGTCGGCGGTCTTGAAGGCGTGGCCGTCACCTACGATACCGCGCTCGACCAGTTTTGCGCGCGCCATGATATTCAGCATGAGCACGTCGCGGCGCAGATGCGCCAGCATCAGCATCGACTTCGCGGGATCGTAGTCGTGATTCCAGGCTGCGATGAGGCTCTCGACGGCTTCCGATTTCAGGCTTTCTCCAACGACATGACCGCGGGTGCGATAGGCCAGCAACCCCTGTTCTATGTTGCCGCGCGCGAGATCGAGCGAGGCATGCCGCATCCACGCTTCGCGCTGGCGATAGATCGTCTCGAGCTCGGCATAGCCGATACGATCGACGATGGCGCGGAAGGCGGCACCTGCCTCGATCGGCTGCAGTTGTTCGGGATCGCCGACCAGCACGATCTTCGCACCGGCCTTGACGACGGCTTCGACGAATCCCGCCATCTGTTTCGAGGCGACCATGCCGGCCTCGTCCATGACGAACACGGTCCTGGCGTCGAGCGTGCCGCGCCCCTGTTGCCACCGCAATTCCCATGAGGCCAGTGTTCGGGAGACGATGCCCGCCTCCTTCTCCAGCCCCTCGGCCGCCTTGCCGGCAAGGGCACCACCGACCACGCGATATCCGGCGAGTTCCCACGCCTCACGGGCCGCCTTCATCATGGTAGTCTTGCCAGCACCTGCGCGGCCGACCACGGCCGCGATCCGCGCGGAACCGGCAATCCGTTCGATCGCTGCCTTCTGCTCGTCGGAGAGCCGCTCATGTCGCGCGAACGTCGCCGCCAGCACCTTGTCATCCACCCCATGGGTTTCACGGCCAGACAGCCACAACGCCTGCCGCGCCATCGTCGCCTCGAGCCGGATCATCTCCCGTGTCGAATAGCGCGCCGGCACCTTTGCGCCGGTGGCGAAGTCGATCGTGTCGCGCTGGAGTCGGAGAACTTGCCGGTTCAGGATGATGCGTAACATCAGCTGCTGGAAGACGGCCGGATCATCGACATAGCGATAAAGCACTTTCGCGACATCGCGCTCATCGAAGACGCTCTTTTCCCGCGTGATCAGGTCGAGCACGATCGCGGGATTGCTTGAGATTCGGCGGGTGTTTTCCGCGCGCCGCGCATCGTTCAGCGCGATCCGTTCCAGCTCTGGCCGAACGCCCTGCTTCTCCGCCTTCCGCTCGATCGCCTTGGCGCCTACGCCGAGATGGATGGTCGGCTCCAGATCGATGCCCTGCTTCTCGTAAGATCGGCCATCGACGCGCAGCGAGATCCCGTTTAACGCCAGATGATGATTGAGACGCTCGAACCAGGCGTCACGAAAGGCATTGAAATCATCCGTCCCGCCGGCCCAGAGCTCGTAGACGATCTTACCGGCCTTGTTACGCAGCGGCTGCCCGTCTTCGCCTGTTACCGTGACCTTCTTCGTGCCGAAACCGTCCTCGGTCAGCGGACGCAGCGTCGTCATCAGGTGGATGTGCGGATTGCCGGGATTGTCGTGGTAGACCCAGTCCGCCACCATGCCCTTCGACAGAAGGTGCCGCTCCGCGAAATCCCGCACCAGCGCGATGTTCTGTTCGGCTGTGAGCTCAAGTGGCAGAGCAATGGTCAGGTCCTTGGCGAGCTGCGCATCGGAGCGTTTTTCGAAGGCCTCGACCTTGTTCCAGAAGGTTTCCGAAGCGCCGGAAATCGACCGGTCGGCGATCAGCATCCGTGCCCATTTCGGCGCATCGGCCGGAAGCAGGAATTCCTCGTGGAGAAGCCCCTGTTTCCGGGTGTAGTCGATGGTGCGGGCCTCGCGCTCGTATTCCATCCTGGCGCAGTGCCGGTAGGCCGCCGACAGCACGGCACTGCGGCCGTCGCCGCGGCTGACGATGCTGACGGAGAAATGGGCGATGGCCACGGCGACAAAGCTCCTAGTTCGAACCTCGTTCGTCGGGAGCCGGCTAGGCCGTTCAGGCCTCAACGCAGGGCGTCGCGTCAGCGACGTATAATTGCGCCCTTGGAAGCCGCTCCTTCGGAACGGCGGGATCATCCACCAAA
>DPXQ01000080.1 GCA_003527225.1 Rhizobium sp. | reverse complement strand
TCGGGCACGCGCATTGCGATCCAGAAGGAGCAGCAGCGCCTCGGCATGCCTGCCGACGGCTGGGCGACGCCGGCGCTTCTCGGGGCGCTCTGACGCACCCTTGGCTCACTGGCTGTCGTCGACGTCGCGGGCTTGGCGGCGCTGGTCGAAAGCGACACGCACGGCGCGATATCTGACCCGTGCCCAGTTCAGGCAGCGGGCGAGTGCGTCTCGTCCGCGGCTGACCTCGTGCAGTTCATGGGCGTAGGCAATCGCCAGTGCCTGACGATAGGTACCCAGGCTTTCTGCCGCCATGTTCTCCAGCCGGTGCATGACGTTCACCCATAGAGGCGACACCAGCAACGACACTGCCGACACCGCAATCGAAAGCCGGAAAAGATCATATCCGAGCGCACCGGATGCATAACCGGCCGAAGATAGCACGAAGGAGAATTCGCCGATCTGTGCCATCGAAAGCCCGGCGACGAGCGCGGTCTGCGCGCTGGATCCAGTTCGTCGCAACAGGAAGATATTGAGAACCGTCTTCGCCGCGATGACGAACAGCGACACGAGCAGCACCTGCCAGATCCGACTGGCGATGAAATCAAGATCGATCAGCAATCCGATCGACAGAAAGAAGACGACCAACAGCACGCTCTGGATCGGCTCGATCACGGGAATGACGCGACTGCGAAGCGTCGAGTTGCCCACGACGATACCGGCCAGAAAGGCGCCGTAGGCCGGAGAAAGTCCGGCCACACCCGATATTGCGGCGGCGGTGAAGCACAGGGCAAGCGCACCCAGCGCCAGGATCTCGATCTTGTCTTCGACCCGTTCGGCGAAGGGTATCCGGAGCTTTGCATGACGCCCGAACCACCAGAGCAGGCCGCCGAGCAAGCCGAGCGCGATCGCCATCTTGATGCCGATGACGCGATAGTCGATTGCCTCGCCGCCAAGGCTCGACACGAAAATCAGCATCGGCACCACGGCGATGTCCTGGGCGATCAGCACACCGACGGCGATCCGTCCTGCCTCGCCGCGAAGGACACCCATTTCCTCCAGCATCTTCATCGCGACGACTGTCGAGGAAATCGCGATGATGAAGCCGAGAATGATCGTCTCCGACGAAGACGCGCCGGTCAGACCGGCAATACCGGCGGCAAGCACCATTCCGGCGAGCAACTGCCCCAACATGACCACGAGAGCCTGTCGGAGGGAAAGGATGAACGCTCTTACCGACAGTTCCATGCCGATGAAGAACAGGAGGACCACAACGCCCATCTCCGCAAGTACCGCCACATTGTCGGAACTGGAGATGAGCCCGGCGCCTGTTGGCCCGAGCGCCACGCCAGCTGCTATGAACCCGACCAGAGGCGGCTGCCTCAGCCAAAGGAACAGCAGGCCGAGCAACGTCGCGACCGCGACCACGGCGGCAATCCCGACGAGAGCCGCGGCATGGCCGGCATTTTCCGAGACGACGGTTTCCAGTGGAATAGTCCTCTTGTCGCGAATCCTTCTGCGGTGACATCTTGCACAGGCAGGAAACGGGTGGCAAATGCCAAGCCTGTCTGTAGTTTGGCCCCGGCAACAGATGGAGCGATTAATGACACTGACAACTGGCTATCGCCTGAATTCCCTGACCTGGGCACTCCTGGTCCTGCTCGGACTGATCTGGGGAGGGTCTTTCTTCTTCGCGCGCGTCGCCGTCCCGCATGTTCCTCCGCTGACCCTGGTGTTCCTGCGGGTCTCGCTGGCCGCCGTGGCCCTGCATATCTACCTTCGGGGCCGGTTAGGCCTCTACGAAACGTTGAAATCGAACTGGCGGCAATTCCTGATTCTCGGACTGATCAACAACGTCATTCCGCACACGATGATCTTCTTCGGTCAGACGCAGATCGGCGCCGGGCTGGCTGCGATACTCAATGCCACGACACCCATCTGGACCGTGTTGATCGCCAATCAGCTGACGGCGGACGAAAAGATGTCGGCTTCCAAACTCGCGGGATGCCTGCTCGGCCTCGCGGGGACCGTTGCTCTCATAGGCCCGAGTGCCCTGTCAGTTGCGTCGGCGCCGCTTTGGGCGGTCGCGTTGCCGATCGGGGCGGCAATCTCCTATGGCTTCGCGTCCACCTACGGAAAGCGTTTCCGTGGCCTGCCGGCACCTGTAACGGCAACGGGCCAGCTGACTGCCTCCACCCTTGTGATGCTTCCGCTTGCGCTTACCATGGATCGTCCTTGGCAGTTGGCCATGCCGCCGCAGCACGTTGTGCTGGCGATTCTGGCGCTCGCTCTGGTCTCCACCGCTTTCGGCTATATTCTGTTTTTCCGCATCATGGCGCTCGCTGGCGCCACCAACGCTTCCCTGGTCACGCTGCTCGTGCCACCGAGTGCCATCCTCTTGGGGACCCTGTTCCTGGGTGAGAGACTTCAGGTTGTCGACATGGCCGGCATGGCGATGATCGGCGCGGGGCTGCTGGTGCTGGACGGGCGCCTGATCAGGATCGGATCGCCTGCCGTCTCCGCGCCGCCACGGGACGTCTCCTGACGGGATCGCGTCCCATTTTGGCACAGGCCGCTGCTGATTTGGCACGTTTCCGACAAATTTATTGACCGAAATTAACCAAAAATCACTTTCCGCTTGGCGTTGAAATTCAACGTGATGCGACGAATTGACTGGGCTTTTGCCTTTCCCGTCACTGCATCGCAGCACACAATTTTCTTTTCATCCGACACAAAACCGACATAGTATCTAACGGTCAACGCAAGGAGGCAGACATGGGACTTACCAATTCTTTGAATGTCCTGATCGTCGGTGCAGCGTTTGTGTTCATAGCAACGATGCTGTTCATCTGAGACACCATAGATGAACAGAGGCCAGAGAGGGACATGAGAAAGCGTCCATCAAGGCAAATGGTGTTCAGCAATCTAGAAAAGGCGCATTACCGAGGCAATCGGAATGCGCCTTTTCGTGCAAACTCAGGCGGCCGCCCCTGACAAATTTGCGCCCGCGCGCGCAAATCCGAGCCGCTCCAGCGTTGCTGAAACCAGCGGTGCCCGGTTCATCGTATAGAGGTGGAAATCCGCGATTCCCCGCCGGGCAAGATCCTCGATCTGCTCTGCCGCCACGTCGGCTGCAACCTCTGCCCGGGCCTGCGGCTGGTCGTCGAGACCGGCGAAACGTTCGTCGAGCCGCACAGGAATGCCCGCGCCGCACAGCGAGGCAAAGCGCTTCAGCTGCATGAGGTTCTGGATCATCATGATGCCCGGAACGATGGGTATATCGATGCCCGCGGCGCGCACCCGTTCGAGATAGCGCTCGAAGACATCGTTGTCGAAAAAGAACTGCGTCAGCGCACGGGTGGCGCCATTGTCGGCCTTGCGCTTCAGCATGTCGATATCGGCGGCAACGTCCGGGCTTTCGGGGTGTTTTTCCGGATAGGCCGAAACGGAAATATCGAAATCGCCCATTTCCCGCAGACCGCCGACGAGTTCGGCGGCATTGGCATAGCCTCCGGGATGGGGAACATAGGCCGTACCCATGCCGCCCTGCGGATCGCCGCGCAGGGCAACGAAGCGACGGACGCCGGCGGCCAGGAACTCCTCGGCCACATGGCGCACTTCGTCCTTCGTCGCGCCGACGCAAGTGATATGCGCTGCCGTCGGTAGCGTCGTCTCGGCGACCAGCCGACGTACTGTCGTCAGCGTCGGTGCCCGCGTGGTACCGCCGGCGCCATAGGTTACCGAGACGAAATCGGGATTCCAGGCGGATAGCTCCTTGATGGTACTCCAGAGCTGACCTTCCATCTCTTCCGTTTTCGGCGGAAAGAATTCGAAGGAGATGCGCAGCCGCGCCTTCCCGTCCCGGCTTCGATCGTCTCGCGCCATTTAAGTACTCCCGGTTTTACGTCGTGGATCCGAAATTGGTATCGGGGACTGCCCCGTTGCTCTGGCGCGCGAGCCAGATGGTCACCGTCAGCGCCTGTGTCGCGGCGCTCGCCGGAGGCAGATCAACAGCCTTCTCGACCTTGAGGCCGAACTTGCCCAACCACTCTGCCATTGTCTGATGAGAAAAGCCGAGCCGGACATGAGCATGCTCGTCGCGCAGATGCTCCAGGCCATGGGGCGCAAGGTCGATGATCACCAAGCGCCCGCCGGGCTTCAGCATGCGCGCCGCCTCGCTGAGCGCCAGTTCGGGCTGGACTAGGAAATGCAGAACCTGATGGATGATGACGATATCGTATTCATTGCCGTCGAGCGGCAGGTTGAGGATATCACCATGGCGAACGGCTGCCTTGAGGATGCCGGCCTTGTCGAGATTAGCGCGCGCCACGGCAAGCATGTCACGGCTGGCATCGATGCCCACCGCGCGACGATAGCTCTTCTCCAGCAGTTGAAGAATGCGGCCGGTCCCTGTTCCGAGATCGAGAAGGGCGTCCACCTGCTCCGGCCCGATGATGTCCACGAGCGCTGCCTCGACCTGGCCGTCATCGACATGCAGCCGGCGCAACTCATCCCATTCGGAGGCGTTGCGGCTGAAATAATCTTGCGCCCGGTCCGCGCGCACGCGCTTCACCGCCGCAAGCCGCTCGCCGTCGCGCAGCAGAACCTGGTCGTCCTCGCAGGCGGCTGCGAGAAGCACATTGGCGAGCGCAGCCGCATCGCCTTCCTGCTTCAGCCGGAAATAGGCCCAGGCGCCTTCCTGATACCGGTCGATCAGGCCGGCCTCCGTCAGAAGCTTGAGATGACGGGATATGCGCGGTTGTGATTGCCCGAGGATTTCGGTCATATCAGTGACCGTCAGATCGCCGGCGGAAAGAAGCGCGAGAAGCCTAAGCCGCGTGGGCTCGCCCGCTGCCTTGAGCAGCTCGACAAGTGCATCCACGCCAAACTTCATTGATTCCGCCATTCCCGCCCCAATCAAGATATAAAGATATCTTTATGTCATTCACGCGATTCTTGCAAGCGTAAATCTTTGGCGTCGTCGATCGAACGGGACCCCGGGGAGGCTAACCCTGCAGGCTGAGGGCCTGGCAATCCGCTCCCATGATGCGAAAGGAGCGGCCGTTGCGCACGGCCGCTCCTCGTTACAATTAGGCGATCTGAAAATCAGAACTCTTCCCAATCTTCGATCTTGGTCGCCAGTGCTGTGTTGCCCAGGCTTGCCGTCGCGGGACGCGCACGCGTCGCCGGAGCGGGTCGGCTGGATGGTTCAATCGGAGCAGGGCGACGCTGTGCCGCCGCAGGCGCCCTGGCGGGTTCCGCCGGCTTTTGCTGCACCATGACGCTCTCGCCAGTACGGAACCGGGCGACCAATTCGGCCAGTCTCCCGCTTTCCTGAGCGAGACTAGCCCCGGCAGCATTCATTTCCTCGACCATCGCGGCGTTCTGCTGCGTCGCCTGGTCCATGTGGTTGACAGCCGTGTTGACCTCGCCGAGGCCTACCGACTGCTCCTGCGCGGCCGTCGCGATCGCGTCCATGTGCGCGTTGATCGCCTGCACCAGTCCCGCGATTGTGTTCAAGCCTTCGCCGGTGTCGTTGACGAGCTTCACGCCCTCGTTCACCGCGACTTCGGAATTGCCGATCAGACCCTTGATCTCCTTGGCGGCATTGGCGGACCGCTGCGCGAGCTCGCGGACTTCCTGGGCAACCACGGCAAAGCCCTTGCCTGCATCCCCTGCCCGCGCCGCCTCAACGCCGGCATTGAGCGCAAGCAGGTTCGTCTGGAAGGCGATTTCATCGATCACCCCGATGATCTGGCTGATCTGACGCGACGAATGCTCGATCTTCTCCATGGCCGACACGGCGTTGTTGACAACCGTACCGGACTTTTCGGCCTGCTCGCGCGTCGTGCGAACGAGATCGCGCGCCTCGCCCGTCCGCTTCGACGTGGCGGTGACGTTCGAGGTAATCTCTTCCAGCGCCGCGGCGGTCTCTTCGAGGGAGGCAGCCTGCTGTTCGGTCCGCTTTGCCAGATTGTCGGAGGCCTGGGAAATCTCGCCGCTGCCGTTCGTGACGGACCCGACCACCTGGCCGACACTCTGCATGGCTTCGCGGAGCTGTTGAACCGATGCATTGAAATCGTGACGGAGCGCTTCGAACTGCGGAGCGAACTGCTCGTCGATCTCGCAGACGAGATCGCCCGAGGCGAGTTGGCGAAGGCCGGTGGCCAGCGAGCCGGTTGCCTGGATGAGCCGTTCCTCGGCTTCGGCTTCGGCGCGGCGCTGCACGTCCGCCCGTTCCTGCTCGGCGGCAAGCCGGTTCTGTTCGGCACTTGCCTCCAGTTCGGAATTGCGTATCGCCGCCTGCCGGAACACCTCCACCGACCGCGCCATGTCGCCGATTTCGTCCTTGCGGCCGACATAGGGGATTGCGCGGGCCCTGTCGCCATCCGCGAGCGCCTTCATGCTGAAGGCCAAGCCGCTGAACGAGCGCGACAGGACACGGGAGACGAGAATGGAAAGGCCGACGCTGACCACGACCATGATGGCAACCAGTGCGACGAGCACATAGAACGAGCGTTCCTGTGCCTCCGCCTTGGCGGTGATCATCGTCATCATCCGTTCGCCGGTCTGGCGGATCATCTCCGAAACCTGCACGCGGCGCTCACCATGGGCCGAGACCCAGGCCTCGAGTTCGCCGGCGGCAGCCTGATAGTTCTCGCCCTTCAGCAGCGAGGCGCGAATCGTCTCGATTGCCTTGCCATGCGGACCGTCGAAGAAGGCGCGGTATCGCGCGACGATGTCCGCCGGAACCTGTTCCGCCATGGCCTTGAAAGAGGCGCCGATCATGTAGTCACTGCGCTGCACCACCCCGAAACCGGAGATCGGCAGCGTACCATCCTTCAGGTATTGCTGGCCCAGCCGGTTGAGCATCTGATAGGCGTCGCTCACTTGCATTATCGCAAAGTAGCCGGAGATCGCGTTCGCCAGTTCCGGGTCGGAAACCAGCATGCCCGTGCGCCGTGTCAGGTCGGCGCTGGCCGCCACGACCGGCTGCATGACCTCAAGCGCCATCAGCGGCGGCGCGTTGCCCTCGTCAGTCTTCGTCCTGTATTCGCTGATCCGGCTCGCCCGCTTCCCCAGTTCCCCCTTGATCGCCGCAAGCGCCGGGTCATTGAAACCGATCGCCAGCACGGCGGTGTAGGCGTCATTCAGTTCGGCAAAAGCGGCATCCGTTCGCTGGCGGGCCTCCGAAATCTTGTCCTTCGGAGAATTGCTCTCGTTCGGCACGGTGAGTGCGATGCCGATGCCGTTGCGCGCGAGTTGCGCGAGTTTCACGGCATCCGCCGAGGCCACGCTGCCTCGGTAGGCATCCCAGCTCAGCCAGCCGCCCAGAATGAGCACGGCCAGAAGCGGAACGACCGACAGGATGGTCATCAGTATCCGAAAAGGAAGTTTCTGCAATGCGCGGAGCATACCTCAAACCTTTGTTTTGGAAACCTCGTCATCATGACGATGCCGAGCCACCTGAAATTCAAGGCATGGTGCTCCTGCCGCGACAATGACGGTAATTCCTTGCCAATAAGTTGACTCGCCACCTGAGGAGCTCAAATTATGTCGATGGAAACAATGGAAAAAAGCCGCCGAGGTTCTCCCCGACGGCTTTGGTTTCACTGTCACGACCCGCCCCGCGGGCCGGTTGTCCGATTGTCAGCGCGTCAGGCGCTTGTAGCTCATTCGCTTCGGATTCACCGCGTCGGCGCCCAGCCGGCGGACCTTGTCCTTCTCGTAGTCCTCGAAGTTGCCTTCGAACCATTCGACATGCCCATCGCCCTCGAAGGCAAGCATATGCGTCGCCAAACGGTCGAGGAACATGCGGTCGTGCGAAATGATGATCGCGCAGCCGGCGAAGTTCTCCAGCGCGTTTTCGAGTGCACCGAGTGTTTCAGTATCAAGATCGTTGGTCGGTTCGTCGAGCAGCAGCACGTTGCCGCCGGCCTTCAGCATCTTGGCGAGGTGCACGCGGTTGCGCTGCCCACCGGACAGGTTGCCGACCTTCTGCTGCTGGTCGGCGCCCTTGAAGTTGAAAGCACCACAATACGCACGGGAATTCATGTCGAACTTTCCGAGCTTGATAACTTCGGCGCCGCCGGAGATTTCCTCCCACACCGTCTTGTTGCCGTCCAGCGTATCGCGGCTCTGGTCTACATAGCCAAGGTGCACGGTGTCACCGATGCGGATCGTGCCGCTGTCGGGCTTCTCCTGGCCGGTAATCATGCGGAACAGCGTCGTCTTGCCGGCGCCGTTCGGGCCGATAACGCCGACGATGCCGCCCGGCGGCAGCTTCAGCGTCAGGTCTTCGATCAGCACGCGATCGCCATAGCCCTTGGTGATGCCGTCCATCTCGATGACCACATTGCCGAGGCGCTCGCTGACCGGAATGATGATCTGCGCGTCGCCGGGACGGACGTTCTCGGCGGCTTCGACCAGTTGTTCATAGGACTTGATGCGCGCCTTCGACTTGGCCTGACGGGCCTTGGGGCTAGATGCGATCCATTCCTGTTCGCGAGAGATCGCCTTCTGGCGGGAAGCGTCTTCGCGGCTTTCCTGCTGCATACGTTTGGCCTTCGCCTGCAGATAGGCAGAATAATTGCCTTCATAGGGAATGCCGCGACCACGGTCGAGCTCGAGAATCCAGCCGGTGACGTTGTCGAGGAAGTAACGGTCGTGGGTGATCATCAGCACGGCGCCGGGATACTGGCGCAGGTGATTTTCAAGCCAGGCGATCGTTTCGGCGTCGAGGTGGTTGGTCGGTTCGTCGAGGAGCAAAAGGTCCGGCTGCGAGAGCAGGAGCTTGCACAGCGCGACCCGGCGGCGCTCACCGCCCGAAAGGCTGGTGACATCGGCGTCGCCCGGCGGGCAGCGCAGCGCATCCATGGCCATTTCGACCTGGTTTTCCAGATCCCAGAGGTTCTGGCTGTCGATGATGTCCTGAAGCTTGGCGCCCTCGTCGGCAGTCTCGTCCGAATAGTTCATCATCAGTTCGTTGTAACGCTCGACGATCGCGGTCTTCTTGGCGACGCCCTCCATCACGTTCTCGAACACCGTCTTGGTCGGGTCGAGGTGCGGTTCCTGCTCCAGATAACCCAGCGTCGCGCCTTCGGCGAGCCAGGCTTCGCCGGTATACTCCTTGTCGAGGCCGGCGATGATCCGCAGAACAGTCGACTTACCGGCGCCATTCGGACCCAGGATACCGATCTTGGCATCCGGATAGAAGGACAGGTTGACGTTTTCGAGGATCTTCTTGGCGCCGAAGGCCTTGTTGAGGCCGGCCATGTGATAGATAAACTGACGTGCCATCGTTTTGAATTGCTCCGCGGGCTGAAAGGGGGTTTGCCGCTATGTAGGCGAAAGCTCCCGCCGGGGCAATCGCTGACTGGTCTTTCCGTCCAATTATCGCCGGGTGGCCTAAGGACGTGCGCAAACCGGACGTGATATTTTTTGACAGGTTTGGTTCCTGGACCTTTTTTGGTATAGCCGTCGCGGTTGCGTTGCGGGCTCGCGAAAAATCGCTTCTTCTAATGGACGACGATCAAGGAGACCCACATGTTCGCCGAGACCAGGCGCTTCTCGAGCCCGAGCGGGGCACTTCTTGCCTATCACCACGAGCCGGCGCGCAAGAAACCTCGTGGGACACTTCTGATCTGTCACGGAATGGTCGAGCATTCGAAGCGTTATCGGGAGTTCGCCGCAACGATGGCTGAACATGGCTTCGAGGTCTACGCCCACGACCATCGCGGCCACGGCGAGACAAAATCGACCGATGCGCCCCTCGGCCGTTTTGCCGAAAGCGACGGCGCGGACGCAGTGATCGCCGACGTCAAGGCGATGCGCGACATGGCATCCCAGGAAAACTCCGATCTGCCGATAATCCTCTTCGGTCATTCGATGGGGGGCCTGATCGCCCTGAACACGGCGGTATCCCATCCGCGGGCTTTTCAGGCACTGGCAATCTGGAATTCAAACTTCAATCCGGGTCTCGCCGGTCGTTTTGCGCAAAGCGTCCTTCTTGCCGAGCGGATGCTGAAAGGTTCTGACGTTCCGAGTGCCATACTGCCCAAGGCGACGTTTCAGGCTTGGGGCAAGTCCATCCCGGGCCACCTGAGCGAAGGCGACTGGCTGTCGCGCGACCGGGCGGAAGTGGAAAAATACGAAAGGGACCCGCTTTGCCAATTCGAGGCAAGCGTCTCAATGTGGCTCGATGTCTTCGCCCTGACGTTCAGGGCGCCTGCGCCAGGAGCACTCGCCCGATTGCCAAAGGACCTGCCGATCCATCTCGTCGGCGGCGGGCAGGATCCGGCGACACGCGGCGGCCAGGAAGTTCGTTGGCTCGCTAGGCATCTGAAGCGAAATGGCTTCCACGACGTAACGACAAGGATCTACGACGAGATGCGTCATGAGACGCTCAACGAGATCGGTAGGGAGCAGGCCACGGCCGACTTCGCCGCATGGTGCGAACGGGCTGTTGACGTCGCGCGCGCCTGACGGACGATCAGATTCCCTGAGACACGCCCCGCCCTAGTTTGCCGAATGCGGAAAATGTCCGAAACGGAATGATCCCATGAGAGAAATTCAAGTGCTTCCGCGCAAGCCGGAAGCTATAGATAGAACAACAGAATCCTGTTGGTAAGTCCGAGATCGGACCGACCGACCGCATCCCGCACTGCACGAGAGCAAGACCCGCGATGACCACGCCCCCCGGACAACCCGCGCAGGCCATGCCCGCCCCGTCCGCGGATGTGACGGTCGGCCTCTTGCTCATGGTCGCCGCAGTGCTGATCGCTCCGTTTATCGACATCTTCTCCAAACTGGCGACCGAGACGACCTCGCCGATGGAGATCACCGCCGTACGGTTCTTCTTCCAGATCGTCTTCATGCTGCCGATCTTCGTCTGGCGGCGGACCTGGCCCCGCTTCTCCCGCCGCAACACGATCTACCACATCGCCCGGGGCAGCCTCATTTCCCTTTCGATGGTGAGCTACGTCGCCGCTCTTTCGGTCATGGAGGTTGCCGATGCCTTGGCGATCTTCTTCGTCGAGCCGATTATACTGACCGTGCTTTCAAGCATCTTCCTCAAGGAGACCATCGGTTGGCGTCGCTACACCGCCTGTGCCGTCGGCTTCCTGGGCGCGCTCCTGATCATCCAGCCGACCTTCGAGGAAGTCGGCTACATCGCCCTCCTTCCCGTCGTCACCGCCTTCTGCATTGCCATCTTCGCGATCCTGACCCGCAAGCTCTCCCACAGCGAGGATCCGTGGTCGATGCAGGTCGAAACAGGCTTCTGGGGCCTGCTCATCTCGATCGCTGCGATTGTCCTGTTCGGCCGTTCCGGCCCCGCCACCTTCGCTCCGAGCATTCCCGATTCGACGACCATGGTCTGGCTCTTCGGCGTCGGCCTGGCCGCGGCAATCTCCGGCATATTCGGCGTCTACGCCTATCGCTCGGCCCCCGCCTCCACGCTCGCACCGCTGCAATATCTCGAAATCGTCACCACGACGATCTTCGGCTGGCTCGTCTTCCGCGACTTCCCCGATCCGGTCAAATGGCTGGGCATCGCCATCATCATCGGCTCCGGCCTCTTCATCATCTGGCGGGAGCGCCGTTTCTCCTCGAAGCCGGTCTCCGAAAACGCCACGCTCGCGCCATGACAGGACATTCCATGACCGATACGCAACCGAAGAAACCGCCGCTGGCCGGCATCCGCGTACTCGAGCTCGCACGCGTGCTCGCCGGCCCCTGGGCCGGGCAGATGCTCGCCGACATGGGCGCCGACGTGATCAAGGTGGAGAACCCGGAAGGAGGAGACGACACCCGCGCCTGGGGCCCGCCCTTCGTCGAGGGTAAGGACGGCGAAAACCTGTCCGCCGCCTATTATCACTCGACCAACCGCAACAAGCGTTCGATCGCCGTTGACCTGAAGACCGAGGAAGGCCAGGAGATCGTCCGCCGGCTCGCGGCAACCTCCGACGTGGTGATCGAGAACTTCAAGCTCGGAGGCCTGAAGAAATACGGCCTCGACTATGAAAGCCTGAAGGCGGACAACCCGAAGCTCGTCTACTGCTCGATCACCGGCTTCGGCCAGAACGGGCCTTACGCCGAATTCGCCGGCTATGACTACATCGTCCAGGGCATGTCGGGTTTCATGTCAATCACCGGCGAGCCAGACGGCCAGCCGATGAAGGCGGGCGTGGCTATCGCCGATATCTTCACAGGCATCTATGCGGTCACCGCCATCCAGGCGGCGCTGATCCACGCGATGAAGTCCGGCGAAGGCCAGTTCATCGACATGGCATTGCTCGACGTAATGGCCGGCGTGCTGGCCAACCAGAACCTCAACTACCTGGTTTCGGGCAAGGCGCCGGTCCGCCTCGGCAACGCCCATCCGAACATCTCACCTTACGAAGTGGTACCCACCGCCGACGGCCACCTGATCCTCGCTGTGGGCAATGACGGCCAGTTCAGAAGGCTCTGCACTATTCTCGGCATCGACGCCATCGCCGAGGACGAGCGCTTTTCGACCAACAAGGCCCGCGTCGCCAACAAGGTCGAGGTACGCCGCATCGTCACCGCGGAGACTGCGAAGTGGGCCAAGCGCGATCTCCTGACCGCCTGCGAGACGAATGCCGTGCCGGCCGGCCCGATCAACTCGATTGCCGAAATGTTCGACGACCCGCAGGTGAAGGCCCGCGAACTGCGCATCGAACTCGCGGATGCCGACGGAAACGTCATTCCGGGCGTGCGCACGCCCATCGTGCTGTCCGAAACGCCGCTGCGCTACGAGCGCCCGAGCCCGCGAGTCGGAGAGCATCAACAGGAAATTCTCGCCGAACTGGCCGAGATCGAAAGGGAAAGAAACAAATGAAAAAGACCGGCGGACAACTGATCGTCGACGCCCTTAAGGCCAACGGCGTCGAACGCGTTTCCTGCGTGCCCGGCGAAAGCTATCTCGCCGTCCTCGATGCGCTGCGTGACAGCGGCATCGAGACCCTTGTCTGCCGCCAGGAAGGTGGCGCTGCGATGATGGCCGACTGCTGGGGCCGGCTGACCGGCAAGCCCGGCATCTGCATGGTGACCCGTGGTCCGGGCGCTACCAACGCCTCGGCAGGCCTGCACATCGCCAGGCAGGATTCGATTCCGATGATCCTGTTCATCGGTCAGGTCGGCCGTGACATGCGCGAGCGGGAAGCCTTCCAGGAAGTCGAGTACCGCCGGGCCTTCACCGAATTCGCCAAGTGGGTCGGCGAGATCGACGACGCCCGCCGCATCCCGGAATTCGTCACCCGCGCCTTTGCGGTCGCGACGTCGGGCCGCCCCGGCCCGGTCGTCCTGTCCCTGCCGGAAGACATGCTGGTGGACAAGGTCGAGGCGCCGGCAGCCAAACCCGCCATGCCCGTCGAAGCCCATCCCGGCCCCGCGCAGATCGAGCGGCTGGGCGAGATGCTCAAGGCCGCCAAGCGCCCGATCGCCATTCTCGGCGGCACGCGCTGGACGAAGGAGGCCGTCGCCGATTTTGAGGATTTTGCCAGCCGCTGGAAGCTGCCTATCGGCTGCTCTTTCCGTCGCCAAATGCTGTTCGACCATCTGAACCCGTCCTACGCGGGCGATGTCGGGATCGGCATCAATCCGGCGCTGTCCAAGGAGATCAAGGAGGCGGACCTAGTGCTGCTGATCGGTGGACGCTTCTCCGAAATGCCGTCCTCGAGCTACACGCTGCTCGACGTCCCCTACCCGTCGCAGACGCTCGTGCATGTCTATCCCGATCCCTCCGAGCTTGGCCGCGTCTATCGCCCGGACCTCGCCATCTGCGCTGCCCCGGTCGAGTTCGTCGGCGCGCTGAAGTCGCTGAAGGCGCCGGAACAGCCCGTCTGGGCCGCCCGCACCGAGGCCATGCACGCGGCCTATCGCTCCTGGTCGACGCCGCCGACCCAAGGCCCCGGTGCCGTCCGCATGGGGCCGATCATGGACTGGATCGAGGCCAACACCGCCGAGGATACGATCTTCACCAACGGCGCCGGCAACTACGCCACCTGGGTCCACCGCTTCCATCGCTTCCGCGACTTCGCCACCCAGGCGGCCCCAACCTCCGGCTCGATGGGCTATGGCCTGCCCGCCGCCGTTGCCGCCAAGGCGCTGCATCCGGACAGGGAAGTCATCTGCTTTGCCGGTGACGGCTGCTTCATGATGCACGGCCAGGAATTCGCGACCGCCATCCGCTACAACCTGCCGATCATCGTCTGCCTGGTGAACAACGGCATCTATGGCACGATCCGCATGCACCAGGAGCGCGAATATCCGGGGCGTGTCAGCGCCACGGACCTGACGAACCCCGACTTCGCCGCCTTCGCCCGCGCCTATGGGGGCCATGGCGAAGTGGTGGAAAAGACCGAGGATTTCGCCCCCGCCTTCGAGCGCGCCCGCGCCTCCGGCAAGCCCTCAATCATCGAGATCAAGCTCGACCCGGAAGCGATCACGCCCACCAGGACGCTGACTCAGATTCGGGAAAAAACCTAAATCTTCCTCAGCATCTTGCGAGCCAGATCGGCAAAGGCTCGCAGAGCTGGCGGCAGGTGCCGGTGGCCCGAATAGTAGAAACACAATCCTGGGAATGGCGGCGTCCATTCCTCGAGCACTGTAACGAGACGGCCGGCCGCAAGGTCGGCCGCAACATTTCGTTCGGTCATATAGGCAAGTCCAGCGCCCCCAATCGCCGCCTCGCGCATCAGGTCCATATCCTGCAGCGTCAGCGGACCACCGACATCAACACGGATCTCCTCACCGTGCCGCTCGAATTCCCAGCGATAGATCGTCCCGCCCGGCAACCTCAGACGCAGGCAGGCATGTTTGGTCAGATCCGCCGGAACCAGCGGCTTGCCGTGTCGTTCGAAATAATACGGTGATCCGACCACCAGGAAGCGCTCATGTCGGGTCAGCGGAATGGCGATCATATCCTGAGGCACCGCATCGATCAGACGTATACCGATGTCGAAGCCTTCGGCGACAATGTCGACCATGCGCCCTTCGCTGACGATGTCGACATGGACATCCGGATAGAGGCGGAGAAATTCGAGCACAATAGGCATCAGCAAGCCCCGCGCGGCCCCCTCGGAGGTGTTGATGCGCAGCCGCCCGGCCGGCGTGGCGCGCGACTGGGTAGCGCTCTCCATCGCCGCCTCGATCTCCTTCAGCGCCGGCCCGACCTTGTCGAGGAACTGCTCGCCGGCTTGTGTCAGCGAGACGCTACGCGTCGTGCGATTGAAGAGCTTGACGCCCATTCGGGCCTCGATCGCCGCAATCGCATGACTGAGCGCCGAAGCGGACATGCCCAGCTCCGTGGCCGCCGCTCGAAAGCTCCGTGCCGCCGCGACGGCCGCGACCGCGTGCAGTTCAATCAGTCCGGTCTTCTTCATTGTCTCATGTCATGCATCATGTTGTGTAATAATATGCCAATTATCAGGACAATGCCAGCGACCTATCTATCCTTCTGGAATTCAACCCAGATGAGCGAGGCAATTATGACTAAGACAGTTTTCATCACCGGCGCATCCTCCGGCATCGGCAAGGCGTCGGCCAGGCTCTTTCATGAAAAAGGCTGGAATGTGGTTGCAACCATGCGCAAGCCCGAGGCCGGCGCCGAATTGCAACAACTGCCGAACGTGCTGGTGACGCGGCTCGACGTCGAGGAAAAGGAAAGCATCGGGGCCGCGATCTCTGCTGGTGTCGAGCGCTTCGGCGGGATCGACGTTCTCGTCAACAATGCCGGTTACGGTCTCTACGGCATCTTCGAGTCGATCCCCGAGGAAAAGCTGCAGCAACAGTTCAACGTCAACGTCTTCGGCGTGATGGACACAGTCCGTGCGGCACTGCCGCACTTCCGACGGCAGGGCAACGGCACGATTATAAACGTGAGCTCTGGCGCCGGTCATTTCACACTGCCGATGATCTCCGCCTATTGCGCCAGCAAGTTCGCGCTCGAAGGTTTTTCCGAGGCCCTCTCCTATGAGTTGCTCGCGCTCGGCATCGGTGTGAAGCTCGTCATCCCGCATGGCGGCGTGGGTGAGACCTCGTTCCAGAAGCGTGCGGCCGACGACTTCGCCAACGAGGGCACGCCGACCGATTACCGCCCATTCCTGGAACGCTCCACCGCGGCGTTCGCCAGAATGGGTGGTGCTCTGACCATGACATCCCCGGATGTGGCAAATGTGGTGCACGAGGCCGCAACTGACGGAACCAGCCGATTGCGCTACTTCGTCGGAGACGACGCACGTGGCTTCATCAAGGCGCGCCACGAAATGGCCGACCAGGACTATGTCGACTTCATGCGTTCGCACTTCGCCTGAGGCCAAGAAAAAATCCGGCGTATCAATGCGATGCGCCGGATTTCGGAATCACTTCGTCAAGGCTCAGAGAGCAGCCGTCACGATGAACTCGACCTTGTAGGCCGGCGTTGCGAGCGCGGCCTGGCTGGTGGCGCGGGCCGGCGGGTTCGTGGGGTCGATCCAGCCTTCCCAGACGGCGTTCATTTCGCCGAAAGTCGACATGTCCGAGAGATAGATGATCGTCTGCAGGATCTTCGACTTGTTGGTACCGGCAGCGGCCAGCAGGCGATCGACTTCGGCCAGCGCCGACTTCGACTGCTCGGTGACGGTCGCGCCTTCGCCGACCTGTCCGGCGAGATAGACGGTGTTGCCATGAACGACCGCGCCGCTCATGCGTGCGCCGGGTTCGATGCGCTTGATGCTCATTGAAGACTCCTGTTTGACAATATTACGGAAAACGAAATTCGGGGTTCAGCCGCGCAGATGCTGGCTCTTCTGGTAGACGGCGGTGGAACGGGCCCCCGAGCGGCAATAGCCGAGAATTGGACGATCGAAATCGTCGAGAACGTCTACCATACCCGATATGGCCTCGGGGGTGACGCCCGTCGGGCCGATCGGCACGTGGGTGATGCTCAGTCCGAGTTCGTGGGCGCGCTGTTCGATCTCGGCGAAAAGCGGCTGGCCCGGCTCTTCATGGTCGGGACGATGGCACACGATCGACTTGAAACCAAGGGCCTTGATTGTGTCGAGATCCGACACTGTGATCTGACCGGTCACGGAGTATTCGTCATTGATCGACTTGATGTCCATGTTTGCGCGCTCCCTTCTTGACTAGTGTCAAAGCTCTACGATGCATGTCTGCAGGCGTCAATCGCCCGTCTCCGCACCAGATCACACAAAGGCGAAAGACAGAGCATAATCCCGACTCTCGCCCGGTGTCAGCGGTGACAGTTCGCCGCGCCTTGCCAGTTCGCTGCGCAGCTCCCAGCGATGCGAGGCGGGTTCGATGCCCAGCACATGCGCCGGAGCCTGTTGGTTGCGCCACACCTGCACGAACGGCAGCGTATCAGTGCGGAAACGGACTTTCAGCGTCCTGCCTCCGATTACCGCTATCGGACCGAGGCGAATCTCGGCCCACTCCCGCCCGTCTTTCTTCGCCGGCACACAGAAGACGCCGCCCGGCTCTTCCCCGAAGGCCCAGGGAAAACCGCCGCCTTCGAGCATGGCGCCTTCGAGCCGCACGCCGTCGTCCAAATGCCGGGCGCCGATATTCATGTGATACATCAGCATCGCCGGGAACGCGGCCGTGCCGGTGTTGGTCACGGTATCGGCAAGCTTCACCTCACCGGTCGCGCCGTTGATGCGCCAGGACCGTTCGAGGCGTGCGCTTCCTCCATCAGCGAGCCGCACGTCGACGACGGCCCGGCACTCGGCATCATCGCCCTCGCTCGCAAGAAAAACGTCGCGTGCCGGATGCGATGAGAACGAGCCGTGAAGTGGATATTTGCCCGCCTTGCCGCCGCCGATGAATTCCGGATGGCGGATGTGATCAGGGCCGCAAGTGAAGAGAAATCCCTCGAGCGAATGGTCGATTCGCGGATCGCCATCGTCGGGTATCGCTCTTCCCGGCGCCATATCCACGCCATCGACGACACACGCACCGATATCGAGAACAGAACCCTGATCAAGCGTGAGCCGAGGACCTCTGAGTGCTTTGAATTCCATCATTTAAATTTCCTCGACACTGACGCGATATTGCCTGTTTTCGCGCACTTGCGGGAGCTGGCCCACCACGAGCGATATAGTCTGGAACGATCACGATTAGTTTAACGTTCACCATGAATTCATCTATTTCACATTAGTGTCCAATTTGTCGCGTTTGTCCCCACCCTATCACTATGAGGAACATCGAGATCGTGGTCGACATATGGAAAGCAGGACTGATACTGGCAACGCTCACGGCCGTCCCGGTGGCGCTGGCCGTGCCGGCAGGTGCCCAGGATCGATATCCGTACCAGAGGACCGATACCCTGCTTGTCACCCCGGAAGGCGATCTTCTTGGCTATACCCCGGAAGAAGGTGAAGTGGTGATCAGCCGCGACCGCATGGGTCGCCGCGTCCTGATCGACCACTATGGCAATCTCATCGCGACGGAAGTCCCGGCCGAGACCTATTACCCTCGCCAACAGCAGGCGCGCGCGCCTGCTGCTTATGACGATTTCGGCGCTCCCGAGCCCGGTTGGGAAGACGATGGCGTCGTGACAGGCGCAATTCCGTCCCCTGGCACGATCGATCGCGCCCCCCTCGACCAGCCGCTGCCGGACATGCCCTCGGGCGGCCCGGATCTGCCGCCACCAGTCGAGCAGGCGACACCGACCGTGGTCACACCCGCCATCCCCGTGAAAAGCAACCTGTCGCAGCTCGAGATCACGGCTCTCCAGGTCTTTCTCGACCGCCAGGGCATTTCGCCGGGCGTCATCGACGGCAAGATGGGCCAGAACGTCAACAAGGCGCTCGTCGCCTGGCAGGAGATGACGGGCGAGACGCTCGATCCCAACAATGCCGAAGACATCCTCGAACGCCTTCGGCTCTCGGGCGGCCTTGCCGTCACATCCTATACGATCACCCCGGGCGACGCCGCCGGTCCTTATGTCGCGTCCATTCCCGAAGACTATAGCCTGAAGGCCCAGTTGCCCTCGCTCGCTTTTTCCTCCACCGCCGAAATGCTGGCGGAAAAATTCCACATGGACGAGAACTATCTGCGGACCCTTAACCCGGGTGTGGATTTCACGATCCCCGGCACGATCGTCAAGGTCATAGACCCGGGCACGCCGAAGAGTGCGACGGTAAGCCGGATCATTGCAGACAAGGGAAAGAAACAGGTCTTCGCCTATGGCGAGGACGGGGCCTTGGTCGCGGCCTACCCGGCAAGCATCGGCTCTGCGGATACGCCGTCGCCTTCCGGCAATGTGACCGTGGAACGCGTCGCCCTCAACCCCGGCTACACCTACAATCCGAAGATCAATTTCCAGCAAGGGGCCAACGACAAGGTCCTGAACATTCCGCCGGGTCCGAACGGGCCCGTCGGTACCGTATGGATGGCACTGTCCAAACCGACTTACGGAATCCACGGCACGCCCGAGCCATCGAAGATTGGCCGTACGCAAAGCCACGGCTGCATCCGCCTGACCAACTGGGACGCGACCGAACTTGCCAAGATGGTGAAGCCGGGTGTCAGCGTCGAGTTCATCGACTGACCGGAGCGCTGCGCGCTTGTTGATAGCAGCCAACGATAGAAAAGAGAATCCGCCGCCTCATTGGCTATATGGAGCGGCGGATTTTCATTTGCTAAGGATGTCAGGCGGCGTTGCTAACGACGCGTAGAAAGCGGCGCGCCGGCTGTGAGCGCACCACCCTCACCGGCAGCAGGCGCATGACCTCGAGCGCGAAGACCCGCGCGTTGTCGCGCGCCTTGTCGAGATTGCTCGTCCGCGCGGCATCCATGGTATAAAGGGTACCACCGCAATCGAAAATTTCACGATAGGCAGCACGCTCGACGATCGGGGTGTTGATGACATTGACGCCGCGCGCCTGGAGAAGCCCCTTGATCGTCAGAAGCGCGCGGGTCGTCACCATGGATGTGACCCGGGTCAAGACGACCGAGTGGGCGATCTTCAGCTTCCCGGTATCTTCCATCAGCTTGATAAGGTCGAGGATCTGTGCCCCGCCGCGCGCATCCATGGCACAGCCCTGAACGGGGATCATCACATGGTCGGAAAGGCCGATCGCGGTGGTGACAATGGCGTCGCGGGCACCGGCAAGATCGATGATCGTATAGTCGCAAGTCTGGGCGAGATCACGAAGATGCCCGTGAAGCGAGGCGACGGACACTTCAGATATGACTTCGATGTTTTGCTGCCTGCCTGAGACTTCATGCCATTGGGTGATCCAGCGCTGCGGATCGGCATCGAGAATGGCGACGCGATAACCTTGATGTGCCAGTTCCGTGGCAAGAAGAAGAGCTGCGGTGGTCTTGCCCGCTCCGCCCTTGGTATTGGCAAAAGAAATGACTGGCATGCTGTTTCCTTGGGAGGTCAGGTCCGAGCGGCTCATCGCTCTCAGGCAGTCCATTTCATTCCGACGGCATATGCTCATCATTGCCAGATGTGGTTAACAAACCGGAAACGGAGCCGAGCCAGCCCTCCCTAAAAATGAGAGAGCAGACGCCTAAACGCAATGATTGCAGCAGGAACCTGGCCTCGGGGTCACCCACGAAGCGGCGTACAGGCGCCGACATGCTGCGGTTGAATGCGCCCCGCCTTCAGGTCGGCCAGCATCGGGATGGAGGGATCTGGCCCACCGAGGCTCTGCTCGAACGTTGCCCGGTCCATGGACACCATGCGGCCACTGGCGAGAATGCTCACCATCCTCTTCGCGTCGACATAAGCTAGACTGACCTTCGTCTTGCAGAATTGCTTTCCATCCTTACTGCTCAGCACCCAGCCAAGCGCACCGGATTTGCCCTGGCTCATCTTGCCGACGACATAGCCCTTCTTGACCAGGCTCGTGAAGCTCTCGGCGGCAGCACCGGTGGCGAGCATACTGGCAGACAGCGCTATGACGAAGGCTATCGACTTCTTCATGAAAAGACCTCTTCAAAATGATGATTTGAAATGACCGGCCCACGGCGGACAGAAAACAGTAAAAGAATGATCCGGCGCCTGGGGTGCCGGATCATGGAGCGGTCCTGGTCTCAGAAGCAGTCGAGGAACAGTGCCTTGGTATTCTCGAGCGTCATTTTGACTGGATTCCCACCGCAGCTCGGATCCTCCATCGCCATGGCGGTCAGTTCATCAATACGGTCCGGCTTGATACCCATAGCAGTGAGGTTGTCCGGCACGCCGAGTTCGGCACGCAGCGACAACACGTAATCGTAGAAGCCGTCAAAACCGCCGGAAATGCCGAGATAGGCGGCCGCGCGCGCGATCTTGTCTTCGATTGACGAGCGATTGAAGCGCAGCACCGGAGGCATGACGACAGCATTCGTCATGCCGTGGTGGGTGTTGTAGACCGCCCCGATCGGATGCGAGAGCGAATGGATCGCCCCGAGCCCCTTCTGGAAGGCGACGGCGCCCATCGCAGCGGCCGACATCATATTGGTGCGCGCCTCGATATCCGTGCCATCCTTGTAGGCACGCGGCAGAAATTCCTTGACCAGCCGCATGCCTTCCAGCGCAATGCCTTGGGACATCGGATGATAGAAGGGCGAGGAATAGGCTTCCAGGCAGTGGGCGAAGGCATCCATGCCGGTGCCCGCGGTGATCACCTTCGGCATGCCGACCGTCAGTTCCGGGTCGCAGATGACCACGCCCGGGAGAAACTTCGGATGGAAGATGATCTTCTTCACATGCGTCTCGGAATTGGTGATGACGCTGGCGCGCCCAACCTCCGAACCGGTCCCTGCCGTGGTCGGTACGGCGACGATGGGAGCGATGCCGTCCACATTGGCACGCGTCCACCAGTCGCCGACATCCTCGAAATCCCAGACCGGGCGCGTCTGCCCGGCCATGAAGGCGACGCACTTGCCAAGATCGAGACCGGAGCCGCCACCAAAGGCAACGACGCCGTCATGGCCGCCGTCCTTGAAGGCCTTTACGCCGGCTTCGAGATTCTTCTCATTCGGATTGGGGTCCACGTCAGCGAAGATCGCGCGGCCGAGGCCGGCTTCTTCCAGCACGTCGAGCGCCGCTTGGGTGATCTGCATCGGCGCCAGGCCCCGGTCGGTGACCAGGAGAGGCTTCTTCATTCCGAGCGACTTGCAGGCGTCAGCAAGTTCCTTGATCCGGCCTCGGCCCATCTTGATGGCGGTCGGATAGCTCCAGTTTGCGACGATGTTCATTTCGTGACCTTCTTGAGGTGGTAGGATTTCGGACGGGTGAGGTTCTGGAAGCCGAGAACGGAGAGCGAGCCGCCCTTGCCTGTTTCCTTGCAACCGGTCCAGCACAGAGCCGGATCGAGATAGTCGGCGCGGTTCATGAAGACCGTACCGGTCTCAATGTCGCGACCGATCCGAGCGGCGCGTGCCGGATCCTGGGTCCACAGCGATGCCGTCAGGCCATAGGGGCTATCGTTCATGAGCTCCAGCGCTTCCTCGTCGTTCTTGACCTTCATGATGCCGACGGCCGGACCGAAGGTCTCGTCCTTCATGAAGGACATGGAATGATCGACGTTAACCAGGATCTGCGGCATCAGATACGCGTGGCCGTCATCCTGCGGGAAGAGCTTCGGATCGACGAGCGTCTTCGCACCCTTCGCAACGGCGGCGGCGATCTGCTCGCGCACATGCGCGGCAAAGCGGCGGTGCGCCATCGGCCCGAGCGTCGTTTCCGGATCGAGCGGATTGCCGAGCTTGTAGTTCGACACCCAGGCGACCGACTTCTCGACGAAGGCGTCGTAGAGGCTCTCATGCACATAGATGCGCTCTATGCCGCAGCAGCACTGGCCGGAGTTGTAGGTGGCGGCATCCATCAGCGTATCGACGGCGGCATCGAGATCGGCATCCTCCATCACATAGCCCGGATCCTTGCCGCCAAGTTCGAGCCCGAGGCCAGCAAAGGTACCGGCAGCTGCGCGCTCAATCGAGCGTCCACCCTCGACCGAACCGGTGAAGTTGATGAAGTTGAAATTGCCAGTGGCTATCAGCGCCGAGGTGGTGGCGTGGTCGAGGAAGAGGTTGACGAACACGTCGTCCGGTACGCCGGCCTCGACGAAGGCGCGGACCATGCGCTCGCCGACCAGAAGGGTCTGCGTCGCATGCTTGATGACGACCGTATTGCCGGCCATCAGCGCTGGAGCAACCGTGTTGATCGCCGTCATGTAGGGATAGTTCCAAGGCGCGATGACGAAGACGACGCCTTGCGGTTCGCGCTCGATGCGGCGCTCGAAGGAGGCGCTCTCTTCGATGACAAGCGGCTTCAGGGCGTCGGCAGCGATCGAGGCAACATAGTTCGAGCGCTCGTTGAAGCCCTTGTATTCGCCGCCATAGCGCACCGGGCGGCCCATCATGTGGGCGAGTTCCGGCACAACTTCGTCGGACATCTCGTTAAGGCGGGCGACGCCCTTGAGGACGAGCTGGACGCGCTCCTCAAGCGGGCGGCGCGCCCAGGCCTTTTGCGCCTTGCGCGCGCGAGCCACCGCCTCGGCGGCGGCTTCGAGCGACATGGCCGGGCGCTCGGCGTAGACCGATCCGTCGATCGGCGAAATGCATTGGATCATTGTCATGACCTGACTTCCTGTTTTTCGATGTTCATGCTCTTTCGAAACCGCGCGCCACTTCCCAATCGGTGATGCGGCGGTCGTATTCTTCCTGTTCCCATTCGGCGGCGCGGACATAGTGATCGACAACATCGCCGCCGAAGGCCGCGCGCAGCATGACCGAACCGCTGAGTGCCACAGCGGCCGAGCGGAGCGTGCGCGGAATCTCGCGGACCTCGCGGGCACCATAGGCGTCTCCCACGAAGGCGGGTTCCAGTTCAAGCTTCTTCTCGATGCCGTCGATCCCTGCGGCAATAAGTGCCGCCATGGCGAGGTAGGGATTGAGATCCGAGCCGCCGACACGGCATTCGACACGGATCGCCTTGGTGTCCTCGCCGCAGAGCCGGTAGCCGGCCGTGCGGTTGTCCTTCGACCAGATCGCCTTGGTCGGCGCAAATGTGCCTGCCATGAAGCGCTTGTAGGAGTTGATATAGGGCGCCAGGAAATACGTGATCTCGCTGGCATGTGCGAGGAGACCGGCCATGTAGTGCTTCATCGTAGGCGACATGCCATGCTCGCCATTCTCGTCGAAAAACAGCGGCGTGCCTCCATCGACGGTCCAGAGCGACTGGTGGATATGCGACGACGAGCCGGCCGCGTTGTAGTGCCACTTGGCGAGGAAGGTGATCGCCTTGCCGCGCTGCCAGGCGATCTCCTTGCAGGCGTTCTTGATAATCACGTGTCGGTCGGCCATGGTCAGTGCGTCGGCATAGCGCACGTTGACTTCGCCCTGCCCGGCCGACGCCTCGCCCTTGGTATTTTCAACCGGAATGCCGGCGCCCTGGAGCCCGTTGCGGATCGCCCGCATCACGTCCTCTTCCTTGGTCGTCTGGAAGATGTGGTAGTCCTCGTTATAGCCGGAGGCGAGCTGCAGGTCGCGATAGCCGGAGGCGCGCGCGTCGTCATAGGTCTGGTCGAACAGGAAGAATTCCAGTTCGGTGGCCATGAAGGCCTTCAGCCCCATGGCTTCCAGCCTTGCAACCTGTTTTTTCAGGATGGCGCGCGGCGAATGGCGAATGTCTTCGTGGGTGTGGTGATCCAGCACGTCGCAAAGGACTAGGGCCGTACCTTCCAGCCAAGGCACGCGGCGCAGTGTTGCAAGATCCGGCTTCAGCGCATAATCGCCATAGCCCTTTTCCCAACTTGTCGCCTTGTAGCCCGGCACGGTCTCCATTTCCATGTCGGTCGCCAGCAAATAGTTGCAGCTGTGCGTTTCCTTGTAGCCGCTGTCGACGAAAAACTGCGCATGGAACCGTTTGCCCATGAGACGGCCCTGCATGTCGACCATGCAGGCGAGAACGGTGTCGATGCGGCCTTCGGCAACATCCTTCTTCAATTCGTCAAACGTGTACTGCGCGGCCATCGGAAAATCCTAGTGTCAATCTGGCCGGGTATGACCCGGAATTGTTCTTGGTTCGGCGTGATCCGGGGCAAGCCCCCCGGATCACTATCTTCGGTCCTGCGCCGTATCAGCCGTATCGATAAGGCTTGCCGGCCTTTTCCATGTCGGCATTGTACTTCTTGAGGATCTCGACGACCTTGCCCGTGCGCGGCGTCTGCTTGGCGATCTCTTCCCAGAAGACATGTGCGGCATCCTCGACCGTCTTCCACTCGGCATCCGGAATGCTGGTGAGTTCCAGCTTGCCGCCCTCGGCGCGAAGACGGGCCTCGCCGCCCCAGTACCAGTGCAGGCGGTGATAGTGCGATGAATCCATGCACATCTGCCAAAGCACCTTGAGGTGCTCCGGCACTTCATTCCAGCGGTCGGCATTGGCGAAGAACGAACCGGCCCAGCCGCCCGACACGTTGTTGGTCAGGAAGTACTTGGTCACATCGACCCAGCCGGAGGTGTGCACCTCGGTGATGCCAGACCAGGCGATCGCGTCAATCTCCCCGGTCTGCATCGCGACCGGCACATCCTCGAACGGAATGGTGACCGGAACGACGCCGAATTGCGCCAGGAACTGGCCGGCTGTCGGGAAGGTGAAGACACGAAGGCCCTTGAGGTCGGCGAGCGACTTGATCGGCTTGTTGGTGGCGAAGTTGCACGGGTCCCAGGCGCCTGCCGAGAGCCATTTCACGCCCACTTCCGTGTATGCCTCATCCCAGATCTCGGCGAGGCCGTATTCGTAGAACAGGGTCGGGACGTCGAGGCTGTAGCGCGACGCGAACGGGAAGTAGCCACCGAACACCTTGATGTCCACCGGCGAGTTCATCGAGTCGTCGTCCGACTGCACGGCGTCGATCGTGCCGGCCTGCATGGCGCGGAACAGTTCCCCCGTCGGGACGAGTTGATCGGCCGTGTAGAGCTGGATTTCCATCTCACCGTTGGCCGCCTTGTTGAAGGCATCGACCGCCGGGCGGATGACGAATTCGGCAAGTGCTGCACCGGCATAGGTCTGGAGACGCCAGGTGATCTTCTTGTCCTGCGCTTTTACATAAGGTGCGGCGAGCGCGACCGGCGAGGCGGCGGCGACCAGACCGGCCTTCTTGAGAAAATGTCTTCTGCTGTTCATGTCTGTTTCCCTCTTCTGTTTCTGTGAACCTTGATCCGCCGGCCATCGGCGGATCCAGTACTGAACGGGCCGTTCAACCGGACCTCTTTACATTGTTGGTTTCCACTCACCCCCGGACATAGACGTGCTGCGGCAGCCAGAGCGCGATCTGTGGGAAGGCCATGATGATGATCATGCCGAGAATCATGATCGCCACGAACGGGAACACCGAACGGTAGATATCGACCAGTGAAATCTCCGGCGGGGCCATGGCCCGCATAAGAAAGAGATTGTAGCCGAACGGCGGCGTCATGTAGGCGATCTGGCAGGTGATCGTGTAGAGCACGCCGTACCAGACCAGATCGAAGCCGAGCTTGCCCACCAGCGGGATGTAAAGCGGCGCGACGATGACCAGCATGGCGGTATCGTCGAGAAAGGCACCCATGATCAGGAAGGAGATCTGCATCAGGATCAGGATCTGCCAGGGACCGAGACCCAATTCGCCGACCAGAAGCCCTTCGATCGCCTTCACCGCACCGAGCCCGTCAAAGACAGCGCCGAAGCACAGCGCCGCCATGATGATCCACATGAACATGCAGGTGATGCCGAGCGTCTGCTCGAGCACGCGGTTCCACATCGCCCAGGTCAGGCGCCCCTTGAACCAGGCGGCGAACAGCGAACCGAGGGCACCGACAGCCGAGCTCTCCACGAGACTGGTCACGCCCATCAGGAATAGGCCCATCATCAGGAAGAAGATGAGGAAGGGCAGGATTCCTGCGCGCGCCAGCTTGAGCTTGTCGACGAGCGGCATGTCCCGTTCTTCCTTGGGAAGCGCCGGGCCGAGCGCCGGATTGATGCGGCAGCGGATGACCACGTAGAGGGCAAACAGCAGCGCAAGCAAGAGGCCCGGGAACACGCCGGCGAGCCACAATTGGCCGACCGGCTGGCGAGCGATCATGCCGTAGAGCACCATCACCACACTGGGCGGCACGAGAATGCCCAGCGAACTGCCCGCCTGGATGACACCGGACACCATGATCTTGTCATAGCCGCGGCGCAGGAGTTCCGGGAGCGCGATAGTTGCGCCGATTGCCATGCCAGCGACCGAGAGCCCGTTCATGGCGGAGATGACGACCATCAGCCCGATCGTGCCGAGCGCCAGACCGCCGCGCAGGCCACCGAACCAGACGTGGAAGGCCTTGTAGAGGTCTTCGGCAATGCCGGATTCCGACAGCATATAGCCCATGAAGATGAACATCGGCAACGTCAGCAGCGCATACCATTTCATCAGCTTCATATTGGCCGAGAAGCCCAGTTCGAACCCGCCATTACCCCAGAGAAGCGCAGCTGCGACGACGCCGACGAAGCCGATGGCCGCGAACACGCGCTGGCCGGTCAACATCGACATCATCATCGACGAGAACATCAGAAGTGCGATCATTTCATAGCTCATGCGAGCGGCCTCCCGATCGCCACGGCTACGTCCTTGATCAGGATCGATGTCGCTTGAAGAAATGTGAGGAAGATGCCGATCACCATAATGATCTTGATTGGCGCCATGTAGGGCGACCAGGCCGAATAGCTGGTCTCGCCGAACTTCAGCGCGTAAGCCGTGCTGGATACGCCGCCGTAGAGCATGAAGAACAGATAGACGAACAGCATGAAGATGGTCACGACATCGACCGCCGCCTTGGTCTTCGGCGACCATTTGCCGTAGAGCAGGTCCATGCGGACATGGCTGTCGAGTTGCAGCGAATAGGCGCCGCCGAGCAGAAAATAACCCGCCATGACGAACTGCGCCATCTCCAGCGTCCAGTGCGCAGGAAGAAACATTGCCTTGGAGATCGACGAGTAGAGCAGAATGCCCATTAGCAGAAAGATGCCATACATCACAATGCGGCCGACGCGCCGGTTGAAGCCGTCAACCACGCGCACGTAGGTCTTGAAGGCGTTAGGCATGTACGCAGCCCCCGTCGGTCGCGCGGCCCATCGCGGGCCGATGCGGCGCAACGTCTCTCTCTCTTCGTATCGGCATCCGTTCCCCTCTTCTTTTATAAAACCATGCCAGATTTTCGTATCAGTTCTGCTGTGACGAAAGCGCCTCCAGACCGGTCCGCAGCAGCCCCGCCAGATAATCGGCAATCACCCGCTGCCCTTCCTCGTCGCGTATGAGATCGTTTCTGACCTCGATCATCACATTCAGGTGCCCGCCAGGCAGCGCGTGGAGCCTCAGGCTATGGGTTACCCCGTCTTTTGGTCCATAGGGTTCGTTGCGCTCGGCACGATATGGTCCGCCTTCGGCTGCCTTGAGCATTCCGTCAGCCAGCCGACTGTCGACATCGTGCAGAATGCCGATCTCGACGTCGCGCTGCTTGCCCATGTAGACCGGTGTAAAGCTATGTACAGTGACAACGACTGTCTTCTGACCGCGCGCGCGGCGCCCGGCCAGGATGCCGGAAATCCGGTCATGGAAGGGAATGTAGAGTGCGGCGGTCCGGGCATAGCGCTCAGCGACGCTAAGGCCTTCGTTGCCCGGAATGCGATAGATTTCCGAAGTCTCCGGCATCGCGGCCGGCGATTCTGGCGGACGATTGCAGTCATAGATCAAGCGTGAAAAGCGCTGGTGAACCAGCGTTGCGTCAAGGCTATCCGCCAGCAGCCGGGCGACTGCAAGAGCGCCCGGATCCCACGCGATATGGCTTTCGAGCGCCGTGCGGCTCAAGCCCAGATCGCCGGCACTGGCCGGCAGCGTCGAGGATGCGTGCTCGCAGACCAGTAGCACGGCGCCCTTGCCATCGGAATTTTCCACGGCAACAGGCTCTCCGTCCGCCGCCGTCAGAATGTCCGAACGTACCAGCATGCCCCCGCCTTCCGAGAAACAAACGAAACCTTAACGACGAAGAGAATTCTTCACGTTTGGCCGCAAGTCAACCGGGTTCTGAAAATTTCTCTTCAGTTGCGCATTGACAGGTCCGGATGCTCGGTTGATAAATTTCCGATAGCCGGCACAGACCGGATAGGGGAACTACAAGCACGTGCGAAATACGTCGAAAACAGTGTCGGACGTAATCCATGCCCATTTCGCCGGGTTGACCCGCGCCGAGCGCCAACTTGCGGAAAGCCTGCTCGACAACTATCCGGTCTCGGGCTTGGGCAGCATCACGACGATCGCGGAAAATGCCGGCGTGTCCACCCCGACCGTTGCGCGCATGGTGCAGAAGCTCGGCTACAGGGGCTATCAGGATTTCCAGGCGCATTTGCACCAGGAACTGGAAGCATCGATTTCAAATCCGATCGCCAAGCATGACCGGTGGGCGTCAAATGCTCCCGGCACGCACATTCTCAACCGCTTCGCCGAAGCGGTGATGAACAATATGCGCCAGACCCTCAGCGAACTCGATACGGAAACATTCAACGAAGCGGCCAAGCTGCTCGCCGACCGCAAGCGCAGCATATATTTTGTCGGCGGACGCATAACGGGCGCGCTGGCGGAATATTTCTTCACCCATATGCAGGTTATCCGGCCGAAAACGACGCTGATGTCGTCGAATACCAGCGCCTGGCCACAGCATATGCTCAACATGAGCGCCGGCGATGTCCTCGTAATATTCGATATACGTCGCTATGAGGCCGATATGGCGACGCTTGCGAACGTGGCAAAGTCCAACGGCGTCACTATAGTGCTGTTTACCGATCAATGGACATCACCCGTGGCCAAGTACGCGCAGCACAGTTTCAAGGTGCAGATAGAAGCGCCCTCGGCCTGGGACTCCTCCGTCGTGACGCTATTCGTGGTGGAAGCTCTGATCGAGGCAGTTCAGAGCCTGGCGTGGGATGAGACCCGCGAACGTATGAATACCCTCGAAGGGCTCTTCGAGCAGGCGCGGCTGTTTCGCAAGCCGCGGTAATTAAACAGATAAACACAACAGGGGAGAGAAGAGACGTCCTATTTTTCAAGAGCAACGACGAGCTGGCCAGCCCTACGCGAGGCAAATGCAAGCCGTCACATAACTATCATACAACCCGAATAACAGTCCGCATCGCCGCAGTAGAACCAACAAGGAGAAATCCAGTGACCACTAATCTTCGCCGCATGCTCTCGCTGTCGACCGCAATGGTCGTCGCCTCCACCTCGCTCGTCTTTGCCGAGCCGAGCGCCGAACTGATCGAAGCCGCCAAGAAAGAAGGCAACCTGACCACGATCGCCCTGCCCCACAGCTGGTGCGGTTATGGCGACGTTATCGCCGGCTTCAAGGCAAAATATCCGGAAATCCAGGTCAACGAACTCAACCCGGACGCCGGCTCGGCCGACGAAGTCGAAGCCATCAAGGCCAACAAGGACAACAAGGGCCCGCAGGCTCCGGACGTCGTTGACGTCGGCCTCGCCTTCGGTCCGCAGATGAAGTCCGAAGGCCTCCTGCAGCCCTACAAGGTCTCCACCTGGGACGAAATCCCGGAAACCATCAAGGATGCCGAAGGCTACTGGTACGGCGACTACTACGGCGTTCTCTCGTTCATCGTGAACAAGGACCTCGTCAAGAACACTCCGGCGGACTGGGCCGACCTGCTGAAGCCGGAATATGCCGGTCAGGTCGCACTCGCCGGCGACCCGCGTGCCTCGAACCAGGCAATCCTGGGCGTTCTCGCCGCTGGCCTGCACAAGGGTGCGAAGGCCGGTGAAGAATCCGGCAAGGCTGGTCTGGAATATTTCGCCGAGCTGAACAAGGCCGGCAATTTCGTTCCGGTTATCGCCAAGGCCGGCACCATCGCGCAGGGCGCCACCCCGATCGCTGTCGCATGGGACTACAACGTGCTGGCATGGCGTGACGAACTCGCCGGCAACCCGCCGGTCGAGGTCGTCGTTCCGAAGACCGGCGTCCTCGCCGGTGTCTATGTCCAGGGCATCTCTGCCTTTGCTCCGCATCCGAACGCTGCGAAGCTGTGGATGGAATACCTCTACTCGGACGAAGGCCAGAACCTGTGGCTCAAGGGCTATTGCCACCCGGCCCGCTTCAACGCCATGGCCAAGGCAGGCAACATCAAGAAGGAACTTCTGGATGCCCTGCCGCCGGCCGCTAGCTACGAAGCCGCTGTCTTCCCGACCGTCGAAGAGCAGAACGCCAACAAGACAGTCGTAACCGGTGGCTGGGACAGCGTCGTCGGCGCCAACGTCCAGTAATCAGGCCACGAGCCTGTGGCCCCGGCCCGACACCATCGGGCCGGGGCTTGCCATATCTGAAGCACCGGCCATACTTTGCCGGACCTGCATTCACGCCTTTTAGCGAAGACTCGCGAATATGAACCAAGCTCCCTCCGCGCGCCGACTGCGCCTGCCGCTGACCTGGTTGGGTCTGTTGCCCTTCGTGATCTTCGTGGTGATGTTTCTGGTCCTGCCGACGATGCACATCGTCATTGGCGCCTTCCAGACCCGCGACGGCGCGTTCACTCTGCAGAACATCATTGACCTGAACTCCGGCACCATTCCCTCAAGCTACTGGATTTCGATCAAGATCTCAGTCGCCTCGGCCGCGCTCGGCTGCCTGATCGGCTTCGGCATGGCGGCGGCCGTCGTCTTCGGCACCGTGCCACGCTGGATCAAGTCGCCGTTGCTAACCTTTTCCGGGGTCGCCTCGAATTTCGCCGGCGTGCCGCTCGCCTTCGCCTTTCTGGCGACCTTCGGCCCCGTCGGCCTCGTCACCGTCCTGCTGCGCAACAATTTCGGCATCGTCCTCCAGCGCGATCTCGGCTTCAGCATCCTGAGCTTCTGGGGCCTGACGATCACCTACCTGTTCTTCCAGATCCCGCTCATGATCCTGATCATCACGCCCGCGCTCGAGGGCCTGCGGCGCGAATGGCGAGAGGCGGCCGAGGTTTTAGGCGCAACCGCGCTTCAGTACTGGCGCATGGTCGCCCTGCCCATCCTCTTTCCGTCGATCCTCGGCACCTTCGCCCTGCTGTTCGCCAATGCCTTCGGCGCCGTCGCGACAGCTATCGCGCTGACCGGTTCGAGCCTCAATATCGTGCCGATCCAGCTCTACGCCCAGATCCGTGGCGACGTGCTCGGCAATCCGCATCTCGGCTATGCCATGGCCTTCGGCATGATCGTCGTCACCGCCATCGCCAACGTCGTTTACATCTGGCTGCGCGTACGCGCCGAAAGGTGGCTGAAATGAGCTTCTGGGCACGCATCACCGGTTGGGCCGCACTGATCTTTGGTCTGCTCTATTTCTTCGTGCCGCTCGGCGGCCTGTTCGAATTCTCCCTGAAGGCGCGCCGCGGCGTCTATTCGTTCGACGCCTATGCCAAGGTCCTGGCCGACCCGCAGTTCCAGCAGACCTTCACCTATTCGGTGGTCATGGCGCTGCTAACGATCGTGATCGGCGTCCTGCTCGTCGTGCCGACGGCCTTCTGGGTCAGGCTCAAGATGCCTTGGGCCCGCCCCTACGTCGAATTCCTGACACTAATGCCCCTCGTCATCCCGGCCATCGTCATCGTGTTCGGCTATATCCGCCTCTACAACACGTCGAGCTGGCTGCCGCTGACAGGCTCGGTTCTGGGCACCAATCTCCTGCTAGCCTTCGGCTACACGATCCTTGCCCTGCCCTACATGTACCGTGCGGTAGACACGGGGCTGAGGACCATCGACGTCGCCACGCTGACTGAAGCGGCACAGAGCCTCGGCGCCGGCTGGGTCACCATTCTCGGTCGGGTCATTCTGCCGAATGTCGTACCCGCCGTCCTGTCGGGCGCCTTCCTGACCTTTGCCATCGTCATCGGCGAATTCACCCTCGCCTCCCTGCTCGACCGGCCCGCCTTCGGCCCCTACCTGCAACGCATCGGTGCCAACAAGGCTTACGAACCCTTCGCGCTGTCGGTAATCGCCTTCGGCATCACCTGGGGCTGCCTCGTACTGATCCAGCTCGTCTCACGCCTGCAAAAGACAACCCAACGCCCCGCCTGAGGATAGATTTATGACATTCCTGACCCTGACGAATATCCAAAAATCCTTCGGCGCGGTCAAAGTCGTCCACGATTTCAACATGTCGATCGACAAGGGCGAGTTCGTCTCCTTCCTCGGGCCGTCCGGCTGCGGCAAGACGACGATCCTGCGCATGGTCGCCGGCTTCGAAACCCCGTCGGGCGGCACGATCGTCATCGACGGCAAGGACCAGTCGCGCCTCAAGCCGAACCAGCGCAACATCGGCATGGTCTTCCAGGCCTATGCGCTGTTTCCCAACATGAACGTGTTCGACAACGTCGCCTTCGGTTTGAAGGTGGCCGGTAAGCCGAGGGACGAAATCCAGGCACGCGTCACGGAGATGCTGAAACTCATTCACCTGGAACATCTCGCCGACCGCTATCCCTACCAGATGTCGGGTGGCCAGCAGCAGCGCGTGGCGCTCGCCCGGGCGCTTGCACCGAAGCCGCAGGTGCTGCTGCTCGACGAGCCGCTCTCGGCGCTCGACGCCAAGATCCGTGTTTCCCTGCGCGAGGAAATCCGCCAGATCCAGCGCCAGCTCGGCATCACCACGGTCTTCGTCACCCACGACCAGGAAGAAGCGCTGTCGATATCGGACCGCGTCGTCGTGATGAATGCCGGCCGCGCCGATCAGATCGGCACACCCTTTGAGATCTACAATCGCCCGGCAACCCGCTTTGTCGCCTCCTTCGTCGGCACCCTGAACCTGATCGAAGCGAAGGTCGTCGATCCGCAGAACAACACCGTCGCGATCGGCGACCTGACGGTCGCGCTAAAGGAAAAGATCACCGTTCCGGCGGGCAGCACGGTCCAGCTCGCGATGCGTCCGGAAGCAGGCTCCATTCTCGACGGCGCCAAGGGCGATACGACGCTGACCGGTCAGGTCGTGTCGGGCCACTTCCTCGGCTCGGTCATCCGAACCCGCATCAATGTCGCCGGAAATACCGTTTCCTTCGACATGTTCAACGATCCAAGCATCACTCCGCCGGCCATCGGCGACACCGTGTCGCTGAAGATCGATTCCGGCGATCTCCTCGTCGTGCGGGACTAGCCGATCGGCTTGCCGCCGTCGCAGCTCGGCCGCTCGCTGACCCCGATACTCGCCAGCCAGCGCCATAGGGACGCCCGATGCCAGGCCGCGCAATCGTAGGGAATTTTTGACAAATGAGTACGCGGTATCGCATTGAAATCCTCGACGCCATCACGGATCCGGGCAAGCTGACCCGCCCCAATGAGGACAGCTTCGGCCACAACGCCGACAGTGCCTTCGTGGTCGATGGCGCCACCGGCCTGGGCGACCGGCAGTTCATGCCCGGCCATGGCAGCGATGCGGCCTGGATTGCCGCTTTCAGCGCATTGCGCCTGCGCGAGAATCTGACCGGCACATGCGATGTGCGCACAGTGATTCGGGAAATCTGCAGGCAAGCCGCAGACGAGTTCCGCAGTATCGCCGGCGACCAGCCGCGCTATGCCTGGCCACTTTCAGCGCTTGCGGCTGCCAGGGCGACGCCCCAGGGTTTCGAATTCATCGGCCTTGGCGACTGTTGCCTCTATCTCCTGCCCGACACTGGCGAGGCCGAGATCCACATGGCCATTCCCGACGCCTTCCAGCGGGAACAGGCGGCGGCACGCGAACACATCCTTCGCGTTGGCGGCATCGGCCCATCGGGCGCTGCCAATGACGATCCAACGACCTTGGCCGGACTGCGCCGCCATCGCGAAAGACAGAACACAGATGGCGGCGATGTCTGGACGCTGGGCCTGGTCCCGGAGGCGGCTAACCATCTCACCATTCACCCCTTGCCGCTGAAGAGTTCGGCGACCGCGATCGTCTGTTCTGATGGTCTCGCCGATCTCGTCGCGCTCTATCACGCCCATGATGCGGCCGGACTGGTCGAGGCTGCAAGGATGTCGGGGCTTGCCTCGCTGGTCGACGAACTCCGTCATTTCGAACGGGAGATCGATCCGGACGGGCAGCGCTTCCCCCGCTTCAAGCAGAGCGACGATACGACGGCGATCCTGCTGCGGCTCACTGTAGATTGAGCCCGATTGGACGCGTGTTTCGGATTCACAAACAATGCGGTACCGGCTTTCTCTGAATCGGCATGCCAACAATCTGAATCGTTTTGGCAATTTCATGAATCAAAACAGTAGAAAGCCGCCGCTTTCATGCGAAAGCGGCGGCCCAGATTTCTTAGCGCCTACTGAATTGAATCTGAAATCAGGCGCTTGCGGCACGCGCCTGAATCAATTTCTTCGCAACCTCTCAGGCTGCATCATCCGTCGCTTCGGCTGCCTTCACCGGCACATAGTTGAGCACAGGCCCCAGCCACCTCTCCAACTCCTTCACCGGCATGCCCTTGCGCGTCGCATAGTCCTCGACCTGATCGCGCTCGACCTTGGCCACGCCGAAATAGTAGCTCTCCGGATGGGCGATATACATCCCTGATACCGATGAGCCGGGCCACATCGCATAGCTTTCCGTGAGCTGGACGCCGGTCGCGTTTTCCGCGTCGAGCAGGCGGAAGAGCGTCTTCTTTTCGGTATGATCAGGCTGGGCCGGATAGCCAGGAGCGGGACGGATGCCGGCATAGGTCTCGCTGATCAGCTCATCTGGCGTTAGCGTCTCGTGCTTGGCGTAGCCCCAGAACTCGCGCCGCACCCGCTCGTGCAGGCGCTCGGCAAAGGCTTCGGCGAAGCGGTCGGCCAGCGCCTTGACCAGGATCGATGAGTAGTCGTCATTCGCCCGCTCGAAACGCTCGGCGATTGCGATCTCCTCGAAACCGGCGGTGACGACGAAGCCCCCGACATAATCGGCGACGCCGCTGTCGACCGGCGCGACGAAGTCGGAAAGCGCCACGTTCGGCCGCCCGTCGCGTTTCGAAAGCTGCTGGCGCAAGGTGAAGAACGTGGCCAGTTCCTGCTGACGGCTCTCGTCCGTAAAGAGATGTATGTCATCACCCACGGCATTGGCCGGCCAGAAACCGATGACAGCCCGCGGACGGAACCACTTCTCCTCGATGATCTTCGAAAGCATGGCCTGCGCATCGGCAAACAGGTGGCGAGCAGCCTCCCCTTGCGCCTCGTCCTCGAGGATTGCCGGATAGCGGCCCCTCAGTTCCCAGGTCTGGAAGAAGGGCGTCCAGTCGATATACCTCGCGAGCTCTTCGAGATCGTAGTCGTCTAATACCTTCGTTCCGAGGAAGCTTGGCTTGACCGGCTTGTAGGCCGTCCAGTCGAGCTTGACCGGGTTCTCGCGAGCCCGCGCCAGCGGCAGGCGCTGCTTCTCGGCCTCCGCCCTTGAATGTGCTTCTGCTACCTTGGCATATTCGGCTCGAACGCCATCGGCATAGGCCTGTTTGCTGTCCGGCGACAGCAGTGCGGAGACCACGCCCACGGCGCGGCTGGCGTCATTGACATGGATCGCCTGTCCCGCCTTGTACTGCGGCGCGACCTTGACGGCAGTGTGCACCCGGCTCGTCGTCGCCCCGCCGATCAGAAGCGGGATATCGAAGCCCTGCCGCTCCATCTCCGAAGCCACATAGACCATCTCATCCAGCGACGGCGTAATCAGGCCGGAGAGACCGATGATGTCGACCTTCTCCTTGACCGCCGTTTCGAGGATCTTCGTGGCCGGTACCATGACGCCGAGGTCGATGATCTCGTAATTGTTACAGGCCAGCACGACGCCGACGATGTTCTTGCCGATGTCGTGCACGTCGCCCTTGACCGTGGCCATGATGATGCGGCCCTTGCTGGAGGCACCGGTGCGCAGCTTCTCGGCCTCGATGTAGGGGATCAGGTGGGCGACCGCCTGCTTCATCACACGCGCCGACTTCA
>DPXQ01000073.1 GCA_003527225.1 Rhizobium sp. | reverse complement strand
CGCTTGATCACCTCTTCCGTCCGGTCCAGCGTCGCGCCGTCCGGCAATTGCGCGAAACCGATGAGGTATTGCTTGTCCTGTGCCGGGACGAAGCCGCCAGGAACAGCGTTGAAGACGGCATAGGTGGCGCCGATCAGCGCGAGATAGACAACCATGACCAGAGATTTGCGCGACAGCAGACCCCCGACGCTGCGGCCGTAGCCGTGCGAAGCGGCGCCAAACGCCCGGTTGAAGCCGCGAAAGAACCAGCCGAAGACCCGGTCCATCGCCCGCGTCAGCCAGTCCTTGGGCGCTTGGTGATCCTTCAGGAGAAGGGCAGCCAGCGCCGGCGACAGGGTGAGCGAGTTGATCGCCGAGATCACCGTGGAGATGGCGATGGTCAACGCGAACTGGCGGTAGAACTGGCCGGAGAGGCCGCTGATGAAGGCCAGCGGCACGAAGACGGCGACCAACACCAGCGCAATCGCGATGATCGGTCCCGACACTTCCCGCATCGCACGATAGGTCGCCTCGCGCGGCGACAGCCCGTTCTCGATATTGCGCTCGACGTTTTCGACGACGACGATCGCGTCGTCCACGACGATGCCGATGGCAAGCACCAGGCCGAACAGCGTCAGCGCGTTGATGGAAAAGCCGAAGGCATACATTACGGCGAAGGTGCCGATGATCGAGACCGGCACGGCGATCAGCGGAATGATCGACGCACGCCACGTCTGCAGGAAGAGGATCACGACAAGCACCACGAGGGCCACGGCTTCCAGAAGCGTGTCGACCACCTTCTCGATCGAGGCGCGGACAAACTCCGTGGTGTCGTAGACGATCTCGTATTTCACTCCGTCCGGCATGGCGATCTGGAGCTGGTCCATGGTGGCGCGCACATTGTCGGCGATCTCGATAGCGTTGGAACCGGGCGCCTGGAGAACGGCAATCGCCACCGCCGGCTTCCCGTCGAGCAGCGAACGCAGTGTATAATCAGCTGCCCCCATCTCGATACGCGCGACGTCCTTGAGGCGCGTGATCTCGCCTTCATTACCAGTCTTGACGATGATCTCGCCAAATTCCTCCGGCGTGCTGAGGCGCCCCTGGGCATTGACGTTGAGCTGCAGCTCGACGCCGCTCGGGCTCGGCGACGCACCGATGATGCCGGCCGCGGCCTGTACGTTCTGCTGGCGGATGGCATTGGTGATGTCGCTGGCGGCCAGCGCATGTTCGGCCGCCTTCTGCGGATCGATCCAGATGCGCATGGCGTAGTCGCCGGCGCCGAAGACCTGAACCTGGCCGGCACCTTCGATGCGCGCCAGACGGTCCTTGATGTTCAGCGTCGCGTAATTGCGCAGATAGGTGACGTCATAGCGGTCGGTGGTCGAGACCAGGTTGACCACCATGATGAAGTCCGGCGAGCTCTTGACCGTGGTGACGCCGATGGCGCGGACCTCCGCCGGCAGGCGCGGTTCGGCCTGCGAGACGCGGTTCTGCACCAGCTGCTGCGCCTTGTCCGGATCGGTCCCGAGCTTGAAGGTGACGGTCAGTGTCAGTACGCCGTCGGACGTCGCCTGGCTGTTCATGTAGAGCATGTCGTCGACGCCGTTGATCTGCTCCTCGAGCGGTGTCGCCACCGTCTCGGATATGACAACCGGATTGGCGCCGGGATAGACCGCGCGCACGACGATAGAGGGCGGCACGACCTCCGGATATTCCGAGATCGGCAGCGAACGCATGCCGATCAGGCCTGCGACGACGATCAGGATCGACAGGACGGCAGCGAATACCGGCCTGTCGACGAAGAAGCGGGAAATACTCATGTCGAAGCCCTCTCCAGGGTGAAATCTTGACAATGCGACCCGGGCCGGTGGGCAAAGGCCCACCAGCGGATCAGATGCAATGCGGATAAGGCGGGGCTAATCGCGCCCCGCCGTCAGGTCAGTTCACGACCGCAACGGCTTCCTTGGTCTGCGGATCGACCAGAGCGCCCGGACGCACGCGCTGCAATCCGTTGACGATCACCCTGTCGCCATCGGCAAGGCCGCTCACGACGATCCGTTCGCCATCCGCGCTGCTGCCCAGTTCGACCGGCCGATAGGCCACCTTGTTTTCGCCATCGACGACGAAGACGAACTTCTTGTCCTGGTCGGTTCCGATTGCCCTCTCGCTGACGAGGATCTTCTTGTCCGTCCGCGGGTCGCCCATGCGGATGCGCACGAACTGGCCCGGGATCAGCAGCCCTTGCGGATTGTTGATCACGGCGCGGACCGGGATCGTGCCGCTCGACGCGTCGACCTCGTTGCCGATCAGTTGCAGCTTGCCCTTGATCGGTGTGCCCTCGTCGGCAAGCGTGCCGATCTCGACCGGGATCTGGTCGATCGGCGGCAGCGCGCCGTCGCTCGCCGGCAGCCTGGAAAGCGCCCGCGCGACGATCTCCTCGCTGGCATTGAAGCTGGCATAGATCGGATCTGCCGATACCAGCGTGGTGAGCGCCGAGGAGCTGGAACCGGCGGCAACCAGGTTGCCCGCGGTGATCGCTACCTTGCCGGCACGGCCGGAAACCGGAGCACGCACCTTGGTGTAGTCGAGCTCGAGCACGGCGGACCGAAGAACGGCCTGGGCCGTCTTCAGCGCCGCTTCGGCTTCGGCGACCGCGTTCTGGCGCTGGTCCAGATCGCTCTGCGAGATCGTGCGATTGCTTGCAAGACGGCGGCCGCGTTCAAGCTCGGTATTCGCCAGCGCCACCTTGGCTTCCGCGGAGGCGACCTGCCCGGCTGCTTGGGCAACGGTCGCCTCATAAGGCGCGGGATCGATGGTGAAGAGGAGGTCTCCGGCCTTCACCAACGCGCCCTCGCGGAAATTCACGGACTGGATCGCGCCGCCGACCCGGGGACGGATCTCGACGCGGTCGACCGCCTCCAGCCGGCCGGAGAATTCCTGCCAGGTGGTGACGTCGCGGCTCTTCACCACGGCTATGGTGACCGGGGTCGCCGGCGGGGCAGCGGCGGCGGCGCCCGCCGCTTCCGTCTCGGCGGCTGCCTTGTTGAACGGCAGGTCGAGGAACAATGCGGCTGCCGAAATGGACGCAGCCAGTCCCAGGCCGGTGCCCGCGAGGGCCCAGCGCTTTGCTTTCCTTGTCATGGTCTAGCTCCTTGCGGCCTTGGGGCGCCGCCTATGGTCAAATGCTCTAAATGGTCTAAAGGGTCTTCAAATCAGATCTCTGAATGCCGATGTCGCGGACAAAACTCGCGAACTGGCTACTTGCGCTTTCCTGCCAGCTGGAGGCCTCCTCCGCTTTCCCGCCATATACCGATGGCCAGCCTGTCCCGGCGGGAATGACATGCTGCCGAACTTCCACGCCCGCGCATTTCAGCCGCTCGCCATAGAGCAGCGTCTCGTCGAGGAGCGGGTCGTCCTGCGACGTCAGCAGCAGCGCCGGGGCAATCCCCGACAGCCGTGAACAGGCGGACGGAGCGGCATAAGGGTGACAGATGCCACCGCTCA
>DPXQ01000171.1 GCA_003527225.1 Rhizobium sp. | reverse complement strand
TTGATGCCTTCGGCGGCGAGCAACAACGTGCCCTTGATGCCGTTTTCACGGGCCACGGCATCGAGCTCGGCGCGAAAGCTTTCGAAGCGCGGGAAACGCGCGAAATGATATAGCGCGGCGACGCAGAAGGCGCCGCCCTCTTCGTGGCGAGGGGTCTGGAGATCATCGGTCATGGCCGGGGAATACTGCCTTGGCCCCTGCCGTGCAACGATTTTCGCGCGTCCGGCCGCAGTTTGAATTTTGTCAAATGCCGAGCAGGGGAAGGAATGAAGCCTGCCGGGGCGCACTTGCTTCGCCCTCCACAAGCGCTGTCATCATTGCCGCAGCAATGATCTCGGCGTCTGTCTCGGCAATCCTGACGACGCCGAACCGGAAGACCTGGCCCCAATGGCGCTTGCCCCGTGTGAGATCCAGACGGTCGAGGAGGGGATGAATGGAAGCAGGCCGGTTCGGCCGCCAATCGATGTCGGATCGATAGGGGTGGAAGGTACTGCTCATCTCAACCCGATAGGGTTCTCGTTCCCTCACCGTTCCAATTGCGGTGAAGGCCTGGAGACGTTCCTTGCCGCCGAACACCGTCACCGGAGAATAGGTGATGACCGTCTCACCGGTCCGGATGCGCCTGAGCGGCGCATCCTTTCCATGGCAGGCCTGGACGAACCCGCCCTCCACCCCTCTTGCAACGTGGTCGGCGGAGGCAATGACGATCCAGGCCATGGGTCAGGCCGGAGGATTGTAGAACCGGATGCGGTTCTGGTCGGGGTCTGCCAGCATGAAGTTGCGACCGAATTCCATCTCGGCCGGCTCTTGCAGGATCGTTGCGCCGGCGGCTGACACGCGGACGAAGACCGTGTCGACATCGGCGGCACTTGCCAGGGGCACGTCGATCTCGAAAGCCCCGGTGCTGCCGGTTACGGCCGGCTCCACGGCATTCCGTGACCAGAGGCCGAGCCTGATCCCGCCGGGGAAGACGAACATGGCAAACGTCGGCGAGCGTTCGACCGGTGCGGCGCCGAGCAGGTCTTCGTAGAAGGCGGCGCTTCGGTCGGGATCGGCGACATAGAGGATGATGAGGTTGGGTTTCATGGGGCTCTCCTGTGTTGAGGTCCCATTCCTACGTCGACATGCTGCCAAAAAATGGCAGCAACCTACAGCATGCGCTCGGGAATGTCGTGTTGCAGGCGCCAGGCCTTGAGCAACTGCATCCGGCGCTTCGGATAGCGACCGAGCGGCCCTTCCATGAGGTCGATGCGATCGCTGCGGAAGCTGCGAAAATCGTTTCGCAGCGTGCACCAGGCCAGGATGACGCGCGCGCCCTCGAAGAAGGTGAGGGCGAAGGGCCAGATCAACCGCTCCGTGGCGGCGCCCTTTTCGTCGCGATAGGCGATCTTCATTATTTGCTCCGAGCGAATAAACTCACGCAGTCGGGCAAGGTCGATGCGGTCTTCCGGCAGCGGCAGCCCGGGCCCTGCAAACAGTGTGCTCGCCGTCAGTTCCTCGCGCAGGTCGCCCGGCAGGACTTCGGTGATCTTGGCAAGGGCGTCGCGGGCGGATATCGCCAGTTCCGGGTCTGCCCGCCGGGTCACCAGTCGGACACCGAGGACCAAAGCCTCGATCTCCTCGCGGGAGAACATCAGTGGCGGCAGCATGTAACCCGGACGCAGCACGTAGCCGACGCCGGCTTCGCCCTCGATATTGGCACCCTGCGCCTGCAGGCTGGCGATGTCGCGGTAAAGGGTGCGCAAGGAAATGCCGAGCTCGAACGCCAGCGCGGCACCGCTCACCGGTTGGCGATGGCGGCGCAGCACCTGCAGAAGCGACAGCAAGCGTTCGGAACGACTCATTGGACGATCATATCGGACTTGCTGTCAAAAACTGTCAGTATTGACGACTATACGGTGGCCGCGGCGATCCACAGGGTCTCGATGATCATGCCCTCCCGCTCGGGCCGGTCGCCAAAGACGCGCTCGGCAAGGGTGAGCGCATTCCGGCGTAGCTCCAGTTGCTGGCGGATGATCGCGCCGAGCAGGTGGGAGAATTCCTCGCCGCCGCCGATGAGGCCGGTTTCCCGGTCGAGAAGGTCGGCGAGAAGGGCGAGGTCATGTTCGTGGCCCAGCGTGTCCACCAGCGCCTTGGCTTCGGCGCGCTTGGCATGCATGGCGGAGGGCCAGATGTCCCGCAGGAGCGACAGGTTCATCCAGTAGGCCTGACCGGCCTTTCGCAACTCGTGGAAGACTTCCTCGTGAACGCTGCTGCGGCAATCGTCGAGGGCCGTGCGTCCGCGGCCGAGGCCCTTTCGCCAGCCCTTTGCCAGGAGCTTCGCCGCCTTGCGCGGGCTCGACGGAAGGGATGCCCCTTGGATGGCCGCAATCGCATCCCGGCAGGCCGAGATCGCCGCTGCGACCTTGTCCGGCAGGTCGGTCTCGGCCAGCGCCAGCGCGTCGCGGCGCTCGGTCAAGGCGGAGCGCGCATGGGAGAGGGCGCTCTTTTCCTCGTCGTTCAGCGCATGGTTTTCGAGGTAGGTGACGGTCTCGATCAGGGCCGCGGCGTCGCGCACCACGGAAAGCGTGCGGGCGGTGTCGCGCAAGCGGGCGTTCTCCGCGGCGCGGAACGATTTCTGGTCGAGGGCAACGAGGCGGTAGAGCGAGCGCACGCGCTTGAACTTCTTGCGGGCCTCGTGGATGGCTTCGTGCAGGCCTTCGGGCTGTTCCTCAAGCGCCGCGATGGCGCGTTCGAGCTGTTCGCTCGCGACGGCCGCGACCTCCTCGCCGAACGGGCGGCCCGGTCTAATTCGATACGGCATGCACGACCTCGGGCTTCAGCCGTTCGGTAGCCAGCGCCTGGTTGGAATAACGACGGTCGCCGGTCACTTCGCGGCCGAGCCAGGCCGGCAGTTCCGGACGGTCGTACTCCGAACGCATTTCCACCTCGGCGATGACCAGGCCCTGGAAGGCGCCCTCGAAGACATCGATCTCCCAGGTGAAGCCGCCGACATCGACGGTGTAGCGGACCTTTTCAATGACGCTGCCGATGGCGAAGGTGATCATCTCGAGCGCTTCTTCGAACGGGATGTCGTATTCGAACTCGTCCCGAACAAGAGCGGTCTTGCCGAACTTGATGGTGAGCTTGGCCGATTGTTCGTTGCTGGTGCGAACCCGGATAGAGCGATCGGAATTGACGGAGAGATAGGCCTGGCGCATCGCTGTCGCAGACGTGGCGCGGTCGCGCCAGCTGTCGTTGATCACCAGGAACTTGCGCTCGATTTCTTTCGCCATCTCGCCGTCCAACGTGAAAACCTCCCATACCCTAGCGCAGTTGAGCCGTCATGCAAACGGCCAGCATCCTTAGCGCGCGCATTTGTCTCGACAATGACACAGCTTCGGGCTAATCCTTGGCGTAAATTCAATCGTTTGAAATGGATGGCCGGTCGTGAGTGCAAAAACCGAAAAGCTCCTCTCCACCCTCAAGCTGCAGCCGGTCGTCCCGGTGCTGATCATCG
>DPXQ01000148.1 GCA_003527225.1 Rhizobium sp. | reverse complement strand
AACACAGCCTCGTGCGTCGTGAGCCCGAGGCCGATCTGTTCCCGGCCGCCAAGGCGCTTGGTCTCGGTGTCGTGACATGGTCCCCGCTCGGTGGCGGTGTTTTGACGGGCAAGTATCGCAAGGGCGAAACTGGGCGCGCCGAAAAGATGGGTGGCCGCGTGTTCCAGGCGGAAAACAGCGAGCAGCGAACCCGCATTCTCGACACCGTTCTCGAAATTGCCGGGGAACTCGAAACGAGCCCGGATCGTGTGGCAATCGCCTGGTCGATCAGTCATGGCAGCATTCCGCTGATTGGTCCCAGATCCCTCGATCAACTGAAGGCCAATATCGGCGCAGTCTCAGTCAATCTTTCCGAAGATCAAATCCGACGTCTCGACGACGTGAGCAGTCTTGCAGGTGCTACTGCCACCAAGGCTGCAAGTTCGCAGGACTATGGCGTCGCAATCAGCAGGATCGTTGCCTGATCGGCGATCCCATCACTAAGCGAGCAACCAAGGAAGAGATCCGATGAGAAGCAGAGAGATCATTCTGGCGAAACCGGTGCGCACAGCGATCGGGACATTCAACGGCGCATTGAAAGCAATCCCTGCGACGGAACTCGGCGCCATCGTCGTGAGAGAGACCTTGAAGCGGGCCGGACTTGCCGGCGACGCTATCGGCTCGGTCGTCATGGGTAATGTCATTCAGGCCGGAAACCGGATGAACCCGGCCCGACAGGCTGCGATCCAAAGCGGACTGCCGGTATCCGTCCCGGCTCTAACGGTGAACCGGGTCTGCGGTTCTGGCGCGCAGGCGATCGTCAGTGCGGCCCAGGAGATTGCCAGTGGCGATATCGATGCGGCTGTCGCTGGTGGCATGGAGAACATGGACCGCGCACCCTACCTGATGGATGGCGGGCGTTGGGGATACCGCATGGGACCGGCGCAGATCCTCGACAGCATGCTGGCCGACGGTTTGAACGACGCTTTCTCTGGCGAGCATTCAGGATGGCATACGGAGGATCTGGTCACCCGCTTCCGGATCACACGAGAGGAGCAAGATGCGTTCGCAGCGCGTTCGCAACAGCGTTTTGCCGCAGCGCAGGCTGCCGGTTATTTCGACGCCGAGATTGCACCTGTTGAAATCCAGGGGCGTCAAGGCGTCTCGACATTTGCCGTCGATGAAGCGGTGCGGCCGGATACGACAGTCGAGACGCTGTCGCGGCTCAAGCCTGCCTTCCGCAAGGATGGAACCATCACGGCAGGCAATGCGCCGGGCCTCAACAGCGGCGCGGCTGCTATGGTCGTGGCGGAGCGCGGCTTTGCGGAGAAGGTTGGGATCGAGCCGGTTGCACGCCTGGCAGGATATGGCGTTGGCGCTGTCGAACCTGGCATGTTCGGACTTGGACCAGTTCCCGCCGTGCGCAGGGCGCTGGAACGCGCTGGCTGGTCGCTTGGTGACGTCGAGCGCATCGAGATCAATGAAGCTTTTGCAGCCGTTCCACTTGCCGTCATTCGGGAGCTTGGATTGGCGGAAGAGATCGTCAATGTCGATGGCGGCGCTATTGCCCATGGGCACGCGATCGGTGCCACTGGGGCTGTTCTGGTGACGCGCCTCATCCATTCGATGCAACGCGACGGCCTGAGCAAGGGGATGGTGACCCTTTGTATCGGCGGCGGGCAGGGGATCGCTCTGGCTCTTGAGACCCTGCAGACCGCCAAAAGACCATAGAAGTCTTCATGTCCACTTTTGAGCATCTCAGGAGGTGTTTTCTCTACGACCGACATGAGGGCGCTTTGCCGTCCGGCAGCACAGGGGCCGGGGAACGAACCCGCTGCGCGGGAGGGCGTCTGCGGCTGAGGTAGAGGGGCACATGCCGGACGTTGCGCCTGCATCGAGCGTCGTCCGGCAAGGGCAGAGCATGACGGGCTTCTTCACCAAGGAGCCTGATCATGCAGTACCCCCAACCCGACACACCCATCAGCCCGCTGCGCCAGCGGTTGATCGACGACATGAACATGCGGCGTTTCTCACGCGAAACGCAGCGTAACTATCTCCGCGACATCGGTCGCCTGGCGACCTTCCTCGGGCGTTCACCAGACACGGCGACTGCCGACGACCTGCGCCGGTTCCAGATCGCGCAGCAGGAGGATGGCGTTCCCGTTCCGACGATGAACAGCGTCGTGTCGGCGTTACGCTTCCTCTTCACCCAGACCCTCGACCGCCCGGACCTGGCGCGTAGGCTCGTCCGGCTGGCGCATCCTCGGAACCTGCCTGTGGTGCTGAGCCGCGACGAGGTTGCCCGGTTACTCAATGCCACCACCTGCCTCAAGCACCAGGCAGCATTGTCGGTCGCCTATGGCGCCGGCCTACGTGTTGCGGAGGTCTCCATGCTGAAGGTCGCCGACGTCGACAGTGAGCGGATGCTACTGCGCGTCGAGCGTGGCAAGGGCGGACGCTATCGCAATGCCATGCTCTCGGAGGATCTGCTCACCTTGTTGCGCCAGTGGTGGAAGGTTGGGAGACAGCAGGGTGTGATGCATCGCGACGGCTGGTTATTCCCAGGACAACACGCGATGAAGCCGATCAGCACGCGGCAGCTCTATCGGATCGTCGTTGAGGCGGCCCAGGCCGCCGACATTGCCAAGCGGGTCGGGCCGCATACGCTGCGCCATAGCTTCGCCACTCACCTGCTGGAGGACGGCACAGACATCAGGATCATCCAGGGTCCTTCTCGGGCACGCAAAGCTCAACAACACCGCCCTCTACGCCAAGGTGGCGACCAGGACGGTCCGCACGGTGACGAGTCCGCTCTGCAAGCTCGGCCTGTTCAAGCCGGAAGAAGCCTCGCCCGGCGGTTGAGCCTTGCGTGCCTCGATCGAGGTCGCCGACATCTTCCGAGCTGCCGGGGCGGCGTACCGGCGCGCGCATGCAGGACATCTGAGCCTGCCGCAACTGAAGGTGATGTCGGCGGTCGAGAACTGCCGAACTGCTGCCCTCGGCGGTCACGTCGAGGCCTGCGAGGACTGCGGCCAGTGGCGGATCGCCTACAATTCCTGCCGCAATCGGCATTGCCCAAAGTGCCAGGGCGCGGCAGCACGGACATGGCTTGTCGAACGCGAGGCCGATCTGCTTCCGGTCGGTTACTTCCACGTCGTGTTCACGCTGCCGGCCGAGGTCGCCGATATAGCGTTCCAGAACAAGGCGCTCGTCTATGACCTGCTGTTCAAGGCGGCGTCGGAGACGATGCTCACCATCGCGGCCGATCGCAACCATCTCGGCGCGCGCATTGGCATCACCGCCGTGCTCCACACGTGGGGATCGGCGATGACGCACCATCCGCATGTCCACATGATCGTTCCGGGCGGTGGCATCACGCCAGACGGAAGCCGATGGATATCATCGCGCCCGGCCTCCCTGCTTCCCGTACGCGTACTCGGCAGACTGTTTCGACGGCTGTTCCTCGTCCGGCTGGTCGCTCTGCACGATGCCGGGCGGCTCGGCTTCTTCGGTGCACTTGCTCATCTCGCGGAGCGGCAGGCATTCTTGCGGCATCTATCGCCGGTCCGAAAGAAGCGCTGGGTGGTCTATGCCAAGGCGCCGTTCGCAGGGCCGGAGGAAGTGCTCGCCTACCTGTCCCGCTACACCCACCGGGTCGCAATCTCGAACCGCCGCCTGATCACCTTTGACGAAACTGGCGTCACCTTCCGCTACAAGGACTACCGCCGAGACGGCTGCGACCGACAGCAGATCATGACGCTCGCGGTCGATGAGTTCATCCGCCGCTTCCTGCTCCATGTCTTGCCGCGTGGCTTCCATCGTATCCGGCACTACGGTCTTCTCGCCGGCTCTGCCCGAAAGGCTTGCCTCGCACTTGCGCGCGAGCTCCTGCACGTCGCCGCTGTCGATGAGGACGCACGAAACGAACCGGATGACTTCCGCCCCTCATGCCCCTGCTGTGGCGGACGAATGATCGTCATCGAGGTGTTTGAACGCTGGAGGCAGCCGCGCGGACCGCCGGACGCGACGGCGACGAACCGGGAGACTGCTTCATGACCCGGCATGGCATCGTCCAGGCTTCAGCCGCAGGCATTACGCCTCCGGCAACCGACCTACACGCGTCCTTGGTGATCACCGCCGTCGACAGGGTTGCGGCGAGCCGGGCGCCGGGCCGGCAAAGTCACGCGGATGCGCAACGAAGCGGTCAATTCGCATCGATCGCTCCCCTCTCTCGCTGCAGTCGCGCCACTGCATACATCAGCCGTAAATCGAAATCTCCATAGCCTTCGACCGTGGCCCGCGGGTTCCTTCCTCGGGGACTTTCGTACGCCTGCCGGCGCCCGAAACTCTTCACGGAAGCGGAATGTCGGCTTTAGATATCAAACACGTCAACTGCAGTCGCAACGCCGGCTGGGACGGACGACAATATTGGGGCATGCTATTGCCAACCAATCGGCAGCGATGCGCAGCCTCCGGGTTCAAGCAAGAAAGGACGTCGCGGACCCACCTCGAATGGCTGTAGGCATCCTCGACGGAAATGACCGCACCGCCAAGAGCTCCTAATTGAAAGAGGGCGGAGCGCCCTCTCTCTAGCGCCTACATCGCGATAGGAGGCCACATTGAAGCTGCCCGGATCCTGCCCACACAACGACCGCAGCGTAGCTTCACTCATCGGGGATAAGGAGGACACAAACGTCGTCGTTGGGCGACATGATCGTTCTGCGAGTTTTCGCGCGCGTCACGCTCACGCGGAAATTCTGGCGAGCTTGCGTCATCACCCCCGCGCGGACATTGCCGCTCACAATGCGATCCGGGTTGCCGACGATCTCGCCCTTGTCGCGCGTCGGCCATCCTTCGAAGATGATAACCTCATCGAACTGCTTCCCCTTCGCCTTGTGCATGTTCAACACGACGATACCCGACTCCGGCTTTGACCCGCCTCGGCTTTGCCGGAGCCGCCACTTCTAAGAAGCTGAAGTTATCATGAGTGACCTGAGTTCCAAACTCCCTCTAGACTTTCGGGAAAGTCCTGGGTTTTTAATCTGGTCGGGACCAGCTCGGCAATGATGAGACGCGGGGCGGGGCGGCTCAGATATTGCGCACGCTCGCCAACCGGATCGAGCTTGTTCGAGACGGAGAACAACTGGCGATCGTGCTGCGCGGCAGCCTCGCCGCCATCCTGACCTTCGCCGCCGGCAGGAAGGCCCCCTCTTTCCTTCATCAGAAGTGACCTGAGCCCCAATTTCCCTC
>DPXQ01000002.1 GCA_003527225.1 Rhizobium sp. | reverse complement strand
AGATCTACGACAATTTCGTCGCCGATCTCGCCTCCGCCGTCTCGACGCTGAAGTTCAACCAGGCCGACGACACCGAAAACGAGATCGGCCCGCTGATCTCCAGGCGCCAGCGCGACCGCGTCGAAAGCTTCGTCACCCGCGCCTCCGAGCACAGCCACATGGAAGTCGTCGCCGGCGGCAAGGTCTCGGGCGAAAAGGGCTTCTTCTACGCCCCGACCGTCATTGCAGGCGCGCTGCAGGACGACGAGATCGTTCGCCGCGAAGTCTTCGGTCCGGTCGTCTCGGTCACCCGCTTCTCGGACACCGACGATGCGGTCGCCTGGGCAAACGACAGCGATTACGGCCTTGCCTCCTCCGTCTGGACCAAGGACATCTCCCGCGCCATGAAGACCGCCGCGCGGCTGCGCTACGGCTGCACCTGGATCAACACCCACTTCATGCTCTGCAACGAAATGCCCCATGGCGGCCTGAAGCAGTCGGGCTACGGCAAGGACATGTCGGTCTATGCGCTGGAGGACTACACAGCCGTCCGCCACGTCATGATCGCGCATTGAGGCAAGAAATCGCGGGGCGTCGGCATATGCTTGACGCCCCTTGCCTGCGCAGGCATGATCTGCCCGTCGAAAAGGACGTTGGCCGGCAGAGGTAACCCCGGCCACTTCTCCACAAGGGAAGCTCCGTGTCGCTCTTCAGGCGAACCCGCGACAAGCAACCGGCCATGCCAGCCGGGGGGCTTGTCGTGGCGCATATGCGCACGCCTCGGCTCCCCTCGGGCATCGCCTCAAATGTCGAGGAGATACCAATGCCCATCATTCGCGCCAATTCAGGCATCATTACCCAGATCAATGTCTTCACGGTAGCCGAAGGCGGCCAGCAGCCGCTGATCGACCTGCTCACGGAATCCGCCGGGTTCGCCAGCCGGATTCCCGGATGGATTTCGGCGAGCATCCATCGCAGTCTCGACGGCACGCGCGTCGTCAACTACGCCCAGAGCGAGAGCTGCGAAGCATCGCAACGCATCATCGACAAGCTGCGCCTCGAAGGCTTTCTCGAACGCAACAGGATGTTGGGCCAGGCCAGTCCCGGGCTCTATGAGGTCGTGTACACGCTGGAGCGCTAGGCTGAGGAAGCGGGTCCGGCGAGCCGACAGTCCCTCCCCCCGTCATGCCGGACCCGCCTCGACGACCGATACGCAGGCAGTCCCTCTCCTCCGTCATGCCGGACTTGATCCGGCATCCAGCGGCGCGATGTCCATCGCGCGGAAGACTCTATCGCGCCGCAGACGCGGCGCTGCTGGACCCCGGATCAAGTCCGGGGTGACGGAACCTTTGATGCCGCCCCTCTAAGATCTGCAGGCGGCTGGCTTGCGACAGGAGGGGATATTCGGGTCGCCCGCAATTGGATCTCTCTAAAGCGCTTCTACAATCCGATGCGGCATCATTCGACACTGGGCTATCTCAGCCAGATGGAATTTGAAACAAGGAGGGACTAGCATAACTCAGTGTCCGAAGGATCGGCAGCAGGTCACAACCACCTTTTTGTGGCTTTAAGGTCCAGTGTAGGCGTCTTAAAGTGGTGCCAAACGAAGTTGCGCTGCCAGCCATTTGATTTTGCGCACCACAGCAAGCCGGCACACCGGCAAGCCCGCAGGGCGCGTCGAAATCCTGGAGCGGAATCCACCATGAAGCGGTCGCGGGCAAAACCGGAATTGAAGACCGCAGAGAACCCCTCGTTCTTCTGGTGGGAGGACGATACGCTGGTCGTCAATATTCTGGGCCAGCCCGGCGCCAACCGCGATGCGATCGGCAAGGCCAAGGGCGCGCAGCTCAAGGTCAGCGTGACGGAGGCCCCGCGCCTCGGCCGGGCGACGGATCACATGGTGCGTTTCCTGGCCGGCGAGTTCGGCGTTTCGCCGGCGGCGATCGAGGTCGTCTTCGGGCGCTTCAACGTGAACAAGCAGCTGAGGATCAAGGCTCCGGCCAGATTGCCGGCTGTTTTCCGCAAGCGGACCTCCGGCTAGGGGCCGATCTTCGCCACAATTGCCCGGAAAATGGTGAATGTTAAACGGGGTTTTCCCAATGGAATCAACAAAACAACTGCAAAATCTTTTTACCCCTTTTCGCCCGGCGCTATAATCGCCGCGTTCCGTTTTCGGATACACCGGCTGTGCGTGGCCGGCGAGACGGAACCGGCGCTTGGAGGTTCGGGCAAACGCAGGCCCGGCCCCCAGGGGTCCGCGGAAACTGGTCTCCCTCCGGTGTCGCGGAGCGGACAGGGCAAGGTGACGGATCCGCCTTGCCATGCTCCCTCCAGCATCATGCACCGGACGTGCCTGTGAGGCACACATGGCGGCGCGCCTGTCGTCCCGAAAGGGAAACGGCGGCGGCGAAAACTGGCCGGGCCGGCAAGATTTGCCGGCAAACCGGACGGAGCTTTCAGCCGGATGCGCATCCGGCCGGAATTTCCGGGGCAACCGGCGGGAAACCGTCCGGTCGGCCAGCCGAGGCAGAGAGACCGAAGTCGCGGATAAAAACCGCCGAACGGGGCGCTGAAAGGTGTCACATAAAACAACATAACGAGGCAGCTTTCAGCGCCCCGTCCGAACTTCCCCTCAAGCCACGGCGGCCAAACCGCGCGTGAACGACCCCGCGTGCCCGAGACGCGCCAGCCGAAAGCCACAGGAGGCATGTCATGACGCTCGAACCCGGCTTGCAGGACAAGGCCAGCAGGCAGCAAGTTGCTGCCGGCCACGCGCGGGCGGAAAACCGTTTACCCTGGCCACGCAATCCGGTGGCACGCCGGTCCGGCCCATATTATGGTCTGCGCAAATCACGGAGTCCTCTGATGCGCCGTATCCTCCCCGCGCTAGGCGCGATCGTCTGCCTTCTCCAGCCCCTGCCCTCTCTCGCGCAGGAGCCGCTTGTCATCCCGGCCCCCCGGCTCGACCGCCGCGATCCGGTGATCGTGCCGGCCCCGCGAGCCGGCGCGCGCGATCCCGATGACGCCTATGTCTGGCACGTCTACGGCCTGCCGCCGGACGGCGTGCTCGCCATCCGCTCCGGCGCCGGCCCCGCCTTCCGGGTCATCGGCGAGCTTGGCGAAGGCGCGCCGGTCAGGCATCTCGGTTGCAGCACGCAGGACGGCGCCTATTGGTGCCGCATCGCCACGACCGATATTCCGCGCATCAGCGGCTGGGTGAACGGGCGCTTTCTCGTGCAGGACTGGGGGCCCGAGCCCCTGCCGCCCGAGGATGGCGGCTACCTCGTTCCGGGCACGCCCTATCCCGCGCCTTATCCCGCGCCCTATCCCGCGCCCCGTGCCACGCCCTATCATGCGACGGGCCCCATTTCCTGCCGCCTGCCCGGCGACGACCGGACCTATTCCTGCGATTACGGCGTGGTGCGCAACGGGCCCTTCGCCACCCTCGACATCATGACGCCGGACGGCTTCACCCGCACGCTCGACTACCGCGCCGGGCGATTTACCGCCGCCGACGGGTCTGCCGTCAGCAGCGTCAAGCAAGGCGGAAACGCGGTCGTGACGGTCGGCGGCGCCGAAACCTACTACGTCCCCGATACCCTCATCATGGGCGAGTGAGGCCGGAACGGAAAAAGGCGCCCCGATCCCTCGCAGCGCCTCCCCGTGTTCTCTTGACAATCGGGATTGGTTCAGGCGGCGAGCGCCTTCGCCACCATGCTGCGCAGCGCGACGAGATCCTTGTAGAAGGCGCGAATGCCCTCGGCGAGCTTTTCGGTCGCCATGGCATCCTCGTTGAGCATCCAGCGAAAGGTCTTCTCGTCGAGCGAGACCAGCGGATCGGGCGTCGTCTTGTCCGGCGACAGCATGCGCGGAAGGTCGCCTTTCGCCGCGTCGAGCTCGTCGAGCAGCGCCGGGCTGATCGTCAGCCGGTCGCAGCCGGCCAGCGCCTCGATCTCGCCGGCATTGCGGAAGGACGCGCCCATGACGATCGTCTCGATGCCGTTGACCTTGTAGTAATTGTAGATCGAGCGCACCGAGACGACGCCCGGATCGGTCTCGGCGGTGTAATCCTGGCCGGTCGATTTCTTGTACCAATCGAGGATGCGTCCGACGAAGGGCGAGATCAGGAAGACATTGGCCTCGGCGCAGGCGATCGCCTGGGCCTTGGAGAAGAGCAGCGTCAGGTTGCAGTCCACACCTTCGCTTTGCAGCACCTCCGCCGCACGGATGCCCTCCCAGGTCGAGGCGAGCTTGATCAGGACGCGTTCGCGCTCGATGCCGAGTTCCTTGTAGCGGGCGATGATCTCGTGCGCCTTGGCGATCGAACCCTTCATGTCGAAGGAGAGATCGGCGTCGACCTCGGTGGAGACACGTCCGGGCACGATCTTCGCGAGCGCCGCACCAACCGCGACCGCGAGCCGGTCGGCCACGGCGGAAGCGACCGCGTCGCTGGAGCCGCCCTTGGACCTGCCCCAGGCGATCGCCTCCTTGAAGGTGTCGTCGAACATGTGGGTGCCGAGCGCCTTGAGCACGATCGTCGGATTGGTGGTGCAATCGACCGGTTTCAGCCGTGCCACGGCCTCGATGTCGCCGGTGTCGGCGACAACGGTGGTCATGGAGCGAAGCTGTTCGAGTTTGGAAGTCATCGTCTGGATCCCTGTTCTGTCCGGGCTTCGAAGCCTGCCGGAAACATGCCCGACTATCACCAGCCGAAGATGGCAAAGTCAAGAACGGGACGGTCACGAATTTCAATCGATTAACATGCCTCTGCGCCCCCCGGCGGTCAGCTTGCGGCCTGGCCCGCTTCCCAACCGAGCATGGCCCGTTTGCGGGTCAGCCCCCAGTGATAGCCGGTGAGCGCGCCGCTTTTTCCGAGTGCCCGATGGCAGGGCACGACGAAGGAGATCGGGTTGCGCCCGACGGCCGCGCCCACCGCGCGGCTTGCCGTCGGCTGGCCGATTTCGGCGGCGATATCCGAATAGGTGACCGCCTTGCCGAGCGGAATCCTGAGCAGGCTCTGCCAGACCCGGACCTGGAAGTCCGAGCCGATCAGCACCACCCTGAGCGGCTGATCGCCCGACCAGCGGGAGGGTTCGAATATGCGCGTCGCGTAGGGTGCCGTCGCCTCCTGGTCCGCCACGAAACGCGCCCTTGGCCAACGACCGGCCATGTCCTCGAAACAGGCTTTCTCCCCGCCCTTGTCGGCAAAGGCGAGGCCGGCGAGCCCCCGCTCGGTTGCCATCACCAGCGCCTCTCCGAAAGGCGAGGGATGGAAGCCGTAGCGGATCGTCAGCCCCTCGCCCTTCGCCTTCCATTCCCCGGGCGACATCGCCTCGTGGGTCACGAAAAGATCGTGCAGGCGCCCAGGCCCGGAAAGACCGAGCTCGATGGAGGTTTCAAGGATCGGCATTTCGTCATGCCGCAACAGCCTCTTGGCGTGGTCGAGCGTCACCGCCTGCAGGAAGGCCTTGGGCGACAGGCCCGCCCATCGGGTAAAGGTCTTCTGCAATTGCGTCGGCGACTGGTTCAGCCGCGCCGCAATCGTCTCCAGCGACGGCTGTTCCTGGTAATCGAGCGTCAGCATCTCGATCACCCGGCGCACGGTCTCGTAGTCGTTGCCCGAGGGCGTGATGTCCGCCGGTTCGAGGCTGGCGATCGACTTGGATATCGACTGGGCAATGGTCATGGCGAACTCCTTTGTCGGACGATATCACCACGGGGCGGGCATCGCCGCCACCCGATTCTTGACCCTTCGCTCAGATCCGCTGCTTGACGGTCGCGAGCGCCGCCCGGAACGCCTTGGCAAAGCTCTCGCGGTCGTCGGGATTGAGGAAGGAACCGATGTCGGTCCGCTTGCCCTCGCCGGCGACCAGCATGGAAACGATGCCGATTTCGCTGTGCCGGCGCACGAAGAAGCGCGCCCAGAAGGGGTTGAAGCGGTGCTCGGTCATCCGGCCCGAAGGCGTGAACTTGCGGATCGCCAGATCGGTGCGCGAGACGAAAACTTCCTCGCGGGCGCGGCCGGAGCGGTAGTTGAGAACGAAGGCGCCATAGAGCAGGAGGAAATCGAGCCCGAAGAACAGGCCGATCGGCCAGGCCCCGGTGAACAGGAAGAAGATCGCATGGCCGAAGCAGAAGAGCCCCGTCAGGAGCAGCAGAATCCTGAATCCCTTTCGCCCGAGTGAGCGATAGGGCGTAAGCTCGGCCGCGAAAATCGGTTGTTCCATTGGCTCGTCCACATTGCCTTCCGTCATTGCGCCCGATTATAGATTGACGATGACGAGTCCGCTAAAGAAATCCAGCACGCAAACATTGAAAAAGTCAAATCCGGCGGCACCGCGACGGAAAGCCGCGCCGCGATCTGCCTACAGCAAGGCGGAACTGGAGGAGATCTTCCGCCGCTTTTCCATCCAGCGCCCCGAGCCGAAGGGCGAACTCGAGCACGTCAACGCCTTTACCCTGGTCGTCGCAGTGGCGCTTTCCGCACAGGCAACCGATGCCGGCGTTAACAAGGCGACCCGCGCACTCTTCAAGGTCGCCGACACGCCGCAGAAAATGCTCGATCTCGGCGAGGAGCGTCTGCGCGACTACATCAAGACCATCGGGCTCTACCGCAACAAGGCCAGGAACGTGATCGCGCTTTCGCAGCGGCTGGTCGACGTCTATGGCGGCGAGGTGCCGAGAACGCGGGAGGAGCTGGTGACGCTGCCGGGCGTCGGCCGCAAGACCGCAAATGTCGTCCTGTCCATGGCCTTCGGCATCCCGACCATCGCCGTCGACACCCATATCTTCCGCATCGCCAACCGCATCCGGCTCGCCCCCGGCAAGACGCCGGACGAGGTCGAGGACAAGCTGATGCGGATCATCCCGAAGCAGTATCTGTTCCACGCCCATCACTGGCTGATCCTGCACGGGCGCTACTGCTGCAAGGCCCGCAAGCCTGAATGCGAGCGCTGCGTCATCGCCGACATCTGCAAGTCGCCGGAGAAAACCTGCGACATGCCGGCACCCCTCGTCGAGCTACCGCCGCAGGTCATCGGGGTTGCCGAGTGACCAGCCCGTCGATGAGCCGGATGATCGCCTGTTCATAAGCCTCGCGGCTCTCCCCCGCCGCGATCGCCAGAACTGCCCGGTCGAAAGCGGCCGAGAGGAGGCGGGCGACGGGTTCGAGCCCCGCGAGATCCGAACCTGTTTCGCGAAGATATGCTTCAAGCCCGCTGTGCAAGCTCGCCTCGGCATGATCGCGGTCTGTGGCGCGTCCGCTTTCCAGCCCCATGATCGCGGGACCGTCGAGAAGCAGCAGGCGGCTCCGGCCCGGCGCGGCCATCGCGTCGAAATAGGCGGCGATGCCGCGGACGAGCGCGTCGCGTGCCGAAACCGCCTTGTCGGCGGCGGCCGCAATCTCGGCGGCGACCTGCGCCGCTTCTCGTTCCACAACCGCGAGGAACAGGCCTCGCTTGTCTGCAAAATGGTGATAAAGGGCGCCACGCGTCACGCCCGCGGCCGCTACGATGTCCGGCGTTGCAGTTTCGCTGTAGCCGCGCTCGACGAAGAGTTCGCGGGCGTGGTCCATCAAGATTTGCCGGGTGGCTTCGGCACGATCCTTGTTCGAGCGGCGCATGGAGTCCTCATTTACATACAATCTGTATGTATGTTATAGATACATGCAGATTGTATGTGGAATACAGGAGGAAGTGAAGCATGCGCAGCGCCAGCTACTATCCGGTGATCATGACCGACCGCCTCGCCGAAACGGCCGGCTTCTATTGCCGGCATTTCCGCTTCGTACCGCTGTTCGAGAGCCAGTGGTATGTGCACCTGCAGTCAACCGAGGATGAGAAGGTCACGCTCGCCATCCTCGATCCGTCCCATGAGACCGTGCCGGAACAGGCCCGCGCGGGTGTGGCCGGCCTCATCCTGAACTTCGAGGTGGAGGATCCGGATGCGATCTACGAGGCCTGCAATAAGGCCGGCCTGCCGATCCTGAAGGAATTGACGGACGAGGACTTCGGCCAGCGCCATTTCATCACCGCCGACCCGAACGGCGTGCTGATCGACGTCATCAAGCCGATCCCGCCGAGCGCGGAGTTTGCGGCTATGTACGATGCGGCAGCCCTGCCGTCCTGATCAGGCTTTCGCGAGCGGGTCCCGCTTCGACAGCAACTTGTGCAGATGCACCATCATCCCGGCGGCGAAGAGCGGAGTCAGCAGGTTGACGACCGGGATCGCCAGGAAGCCCGCGATCACCAACCCCGCGATGAAGACCGTTCCGCCGTGGCGCGAGCGGAACGCCCGCGCCTCGCTCGCGCTGCGGAACCGCATGGCGGCGAACTCGAAGAATTCCCGTCCGAGAAGGTAGCCGTTGACGAGGAAGAAGGCCGCGATGTTGATACCGGGAACAAAGAGCAGGATGAAGGCGACGATATTGCCCAGAACGACGACGCCGAAGAATTTCAGCGATGCGACGATCGCCTCGCCGATCGGCATCGCGGTACCGGGCGTATCCGTGGGATAGTCCCGCTTTTCCACGACTTCCGCGACATCATCGAGGAAGAGGCCGGCGATGATCGCCGTCACCGAGGAGAGGAGAAGGGCAAGCGCCAGCGCCAGGCCGATGCTGGCAAAAATACCGAAAACGAAGGCGAGCCAGCCCGCCCATTCCGGCATGCCCGGAAGCAGGCCGTCGAACCAGGGCAGGACATAGCTGATGAACGTGCTGCGCATGGCGAACCACAAGCCGGCGAGGACAAGGATCGTCAGTCCGAGCACCTTCCAGAAGACCGATCGGGTCTCGGGTGCGAAAAGATTGCGGAGGGCGAGCCCTGCTGCGTCGAAAATCATTCATGCCTCCATGAGCGCTCGCCGGATGTAAGTCGTGCAGCCCGTCCCGGCAAGGGTGCGCGCTCTTGTCCCGCGACGGCGGATCATTCCGGCCGCCGCCGGCCGGGTCTGCAAACCTACTTTCGCCTGGCGATATCTGCATAAAGCTCCGGCCGGCGCTCCGCGAGATAGGGCAGTTCCGCCTTCAATCCGGCATAATCGCCCGGAACAAGCCGCGCGAAGAGGAGTGTCTCGCCGCTGCCGGCGCGCGCCAGGTAGTCGCCGTCCGGTGCCGCGATGACCGAATGGCCTTCATAGACCAGATCACCCTCGCGTCCGCAGAGATCGGCATAGGCGATGAAAACCTGGTTCTCCATCGCCCGTGCGGGCAGAAGCGTCTCTGAAACACGGCGATTGCCGACACAAGCGGCGAGCGCCGTCGGTACAATCACGAGATCGGCGCCGGCAAGCGCCAGCATGCGGACCATTTCGGGGAACTCGACATCGTAGCAGATCACCATTCCGGCCTTGAACAGCCCGAGATCGAAGACATGCGGCTGGCGCGCCGACGGCAGGAAGGCCTGTTTTTCCATATCGCCGAAGAGATGGCACTTGCGATAGAATTCCGCGGGCCTCTCCGGTTGGACGACGACGGCTGAATTGTAGACATCCGCTCCGTCCCGCTCGGGAAAACCGGCGGCAATGGCGAGTTTGCAGTCCTTGCTGATCTCGGAAAGCGCAGTGACGATCGCTCCGTCGCGCGGCTCGGCGAGCGCGGAAAACCGGGGGCCGAGGGCATAACCCGTCGTCGAGAGTTCCGGCGTGATCAACAGTTCCGCGCCCATGACCGCGGCCGCTTCGGCGGCCTTGGCGATCGCCACGAGGTTTGCGGCTACGTCGCCGGAGACGGGTTGCATCTGCAGAAGCGATATCAGCATGAGAGAACTTTCCGGCACATTGCCCAAGGAATTCCACGCAGCCAATTAAGAGCATCCGCCGTCTTTTGCAAAGACCGTACGGCCGATCCCGAAGGCAAACCCGACTAGAAAATCGTGGCGGCCAGCAACATGATGAGACCCTTGATCAAGGCGTAGACAACACCGGCGACCACGGTCACCGACAGCGCTGAGATCACTGCGCCGATCAGCACGCAGGCCCCATCGCGTTCCAGTATGCCGAAAGAAAAGAAGCAGATGGCGATCGCAGGCAGCATGTTTCCGAGCGGAATCGGCAGGACGAGGATCGCCGACAGCACGAGACAGATAAGGCCTATCAGGTACTCCGCCGGCGGATAGACAAGAAAACCGAGTCTGGGTCTGAGCATGCGCTCGCCGCGCGCCAGCCAGGGCGACACTCGGCCGACGATCGTTGCGAAATCCTGGCGCGCCATCGACCGGCTGGCAATGATTTTCGGCAGCCAGGGAAACTGCCCGAGCATCATTTGCGCCGACAGGAAGACGAGCGGCGCGCCCGTCAAGGCCGAAGTTCCCGGCGGGGTCGGTATGACATTCGGCAGCGCGAAAATCAGGATCAGGGCTCCGAAGGCCCGGTCTCCCATGGCCTCGAAGATGTCGGCAACGGACACGCGTTCGCGGGTGGTGTCGGCGGCTATGCCGGCGAGGATTTCCGACAGCCGGCCGCCATGTTTGCGGGAGCTTTGGCCTTCCTCGCGGTCGCCATCCTCTCCGTCACCAACTGTCATTCCCGCTCCTTGCCGAAACGATATCCGCACCCTGATGTAGTGATGCCCTGGCCGCAGACAATGACAGAGGTCCGGTAAATATCGGATGACAGTTCCACAACGAGAATATGACGTGCAGTCGTTCCTCGACCGACTTTCATATGACGTTGAACGTTGAAGTCTCGATGCCGTCTGCCGTTTCGACACACGCTGCCGAGCAAATTGGTTTCTCGAACTCCGAAAATACCGAAGAGAACGTGAGGTGACGACAGACATCATCTGCGCTTGCTGCTTGGAAGGCGGTGTCGGCTTGCTCATCTAGCGGCAGAGGAAAGCCGTAGGTGGTGATGTAGGCCATCTGACCGTTAGCAACATTGACCGGCCTCACGGCCAAGCTAGTAGCCGTGATACTTCCGAGCCACAACGTACCCTTGGCAATATCCATGAGACCGCAAATGCGAGGCGTGTCGTGCTCATCGAACTCGCGGTCAAGCCCAGAAAGAACGTTCACCATAGCATCTCGCGGACTGTTGCCGGCCCTTAGCCGTTCAAAGATCGGGCGCGTATGCGTACCGTTGCTGACCACAGCGAAACGTTCATTCCAAACTAGGCATTCATAGGCAATATACGGACTGTCGGACAAAGCATCTGGACTGCCGGCACGGGGAACTATTTGTATTGAACGACCCGATCTTTCTGCATCACGGTTTGGAAACGACCGGCTAGAAACTCTATAGCCCGATACGAGTCTCCCATCGGTGGTCCGTCCTACTCCCACAATCCGGCCTACGTACATGCAGTAGATCTCCTAGAAAGACGAGCGGCGGCAGAATTTCCAGCCGCCGGACCGGCTTCAGACCTGCACGAGATGTCCGGCGGATATTTCCCTGTATTCCCGCACAGGCGGAACATAGCCGACCGGACGAACCGGGCTCTTGATCTCGTCGGTCGAGATGTTGCGCTTGATCGAACGCCGGGCCGGATCGGGCACCGGTACCGCGGCCATCAGCTTCTTCGTATAGGGGTGCTGCGGATTGTCGAACACCGCCTGGCGCGGTCCGATCTCGACGATTTCGCCGAGATACATGACGGCGACACGGTGACTGACCCGCTCGACCACCGCCATGTCGTGGCTGATGAACAAATAGGCCAGATTGAAACTCTGCTGCAGATCCAGCAACAGATTGCAGACCTGCGCCTTGATCGACACATCAAGCGCGGATACCGCCTCATCAGCCACGATCACCTTCGGATCGAGCATCAGCGAGCGGGCAATCGCGATGCGCTGGCGCTGCCCGCCGGAAAACTCGTGCGGGAAACGCCCCATCAAATCCGCCTTCAGCCCCACACGCTCAAGGATGTCCGCCGCCTTTTCACGTGCCTGCGCTTTCGTGCCAAGATTGTGCTCGATGAACGGCTCCATGACCGCCTTGCCGATGTTCATGCGCGGATCGAGGCTGGCGAAGGGATCCTGAAACACCATCTGGATGCTTCGCCGCATCTTGCGCAGCGAACTCCGGTCGAGCCGGATGACGTCGTAACCGTCAAGCGAGATGGCCCCGCTCGTGGGCTCGACAAGCCGCGTGATCGAACGCCCGGTGGTGGATTTTCCACAGCCCGATTCCCCGACGAGCGAGAGCGTCTCGCCCTCGCGAAGATCGAATGAGACGTTCTCCACCGCATGCACGGCACCCGATTTGCGCCCCAAGATCCCGCTCTGGATATCGAAGCGGGTCGTCAGGTTCCGCACCTCGAGCAGCGGACGCTTGTGTCCGTCGACAACCGCGCCGACTTCGGCTTCCGGCGTCGTCGTGGCACCTGTGGCAATGTCGATGACCGGAAAACGCATCGGCCTTTCCCTGCCCTGCATCGAGCCAAGACGCGGCACCGCCGACAGAAGCGCCCGCGTGTAGGGGTGCTTGCCGCGATGGAAAATGTCGTCAGTCGGCCCGGTCTCGACCGCCTCTCCACGGAACATGACGATGGTCCGGTCGGAGACTTCGGCCACGACGCCCATGTCATGGGTGATGAAGAGGACCGCCATGCCCTCCTCTTCCTGCAGAACCTTGATGAGGTCGAGAATCTGGCCCTGAATGGTCACGTCGAGCGCAGTCGTCGGCTCGTCGGCAATCAGCAGCTTCGGCTTGCTGGCAAGAGCCATCGCGATCATCACGCGCTGGCGCATCCCACCCGAAAACTGGTGCGGATAGTCGTCGAAACGGTTCCTGGCATTGGGAATGCGCACCTTCTCAAGCAGACGGACCACCTCTGACTTGGCTTCCGTCGCCGAGACATCACGATGGCACGTGATCGCCTCGGCGATCTGCTTGCCGATCGGGAAGATCGGGTTGAGGCTGGTCATCGGCTCCTGGAAGATCATCGAGATCTCGTTGCCTCGAACCTTGCGCATTTCCTCGTTGTTGAGGGTCAGAAGCTCCCGGCCCGCAAGGCGCACGCTACCCTCGATGCGGCTGGCATATTTCGGAAGCAGTTGCATGATCGAAAGCGACGTTACGCTCTTGCCGGACCCCGATTCTCCGACGATCGCGACCGTTTCCCTGGGTGCGATATCGAAGCTGACGTTCTTGACGACCGAACGCCAGTCCTCGCCGATCCGGAAAGACGTCGTAAGCCCCCTGACCGAAAGAACCGGAGTGGTTCCCTTGCCCGCCTCTTTTGTTGCCTCTGCCATTGCCGTCGTCGACTGTGCCATTTCGAATCCCTTCCCGCCCAGGCGTTAGATGGAACAAGCGGTGTCACAACGCGGGTTTCAGGCCGCGAGTGCCGTCTCCGCGAGCTTCACCCAGTAGCTGATGCCATAGGGTATGGCGTCGTCGTTGAAGTCATAGGACGAGTGGTGGAGTTTGGCGGTATCGCCGTTGCCGATGAAGACGAAGGAACCCGGTCTGCTCTCCAGCATGTAGGAGAAGTCCTCCGCGCCCATCAGCGGCGGCATGTCGCCGTCGACGGCCTTTTCGCCGGCGACCTTGCGCATGACATCGATCACGAAGTCGGTTTCATCCTCGTGGTTGAAGGTCACGGGATAACCGCGCCGGTAGTTGACCTCGGCCGTTGCACCGAAGGTGGATGCGATGCCCTTGGCCACTTCCGAGAGACGCCGCTCGGCGAAATCCCGGGTTTCGGGAAGAAGCGTCCGCACCGTGCCCGTCAGCTTGACGGTGTTCGGAATGACATTGGAGGCCTCACCTCCGTGGATCGTCGCCACGGTGACCACCACCGACTTCAGCGGGTCCGTTTCGCGCGAGGCGATCGCCTGCAGCGCGATGATGGCATGGGCCGACACCAGCACAGGATCGACGGTATTGTGGGGCTGTGCCGCATGGCCGCCGCGGCCGTGGATCAAAATCTCGTATTCGTCGGCGGCAGCCATGATCGAACCCTTGCGGGTGGCGAAATGACCGACCGGCAAGCCCGGGGAGTTGTGCATGCCGTAAACCTGCGAGATGCCGAACCTCTCCATCATCCCGTCTTTCACCATGGCGAGGCCACCGCCGCCGCCTTCTTCCGCCGGCTGGAAGATGACGGCAACGGAACCCTTGAAGTTACGGGTTTCGGCGAGGTACTTCGCCGCGCCCAGCAGCATCGACGTATGCCCGTCATGGCCGCAGGCGTGCATCTTGCCAGGCGTCTTCGATGCCCATTCCTTGCCGGTGGTTTCCAGAATCGGCAGCGCGTCCATGTCGGCCCGCAAGCCGATCACCGGCCCGTCCCCGCCATGGCCTTTGATGATGCCGACGACGCCGGTCCGGCCGATGCCGGTTTCGACGAGATCGCAGCCGAAGGACAGCAACTTGTCCGCAACGAAACGGGCCGTCTCGTGGACGTCGTAGAGCAGTTCAGGGTTCTCGTGGAGATGGCGCCGCCATGCGGCGACCTCTGCCTGCATTTCGCTGGCGCTGTTCAAGACGGGCATTGATACGACCTCGATTGTTTTGTTTGTTCCCACTCGTTGGCCGCCATACTGCGCTGCCTCAAAGCGCTTTTGCAAGTCGCAATTTTCCGCCTTGAACGGAAAATAGGCCTATGCTTAGATGGCTCAAATTTTGATCAGGCCCACTCTTCCTGGAGAGAATTTTCCAGTGGGCCATGCGTTTTCATGGGGGCCGAGCAATCAAAATTACTGAACAAGGCCAATCACATAGCGATATTGGCTTTGCTTTCCGGAAAGGACGTTCTTTGCCTTCCGGATAAAACGCACAGCACATCTCCAAATATAAAAATAGGGAACAGTGATATGCAGAAACTTCGAATTCTATTGGCGGCTTCGGTGGCATCGGTCGCGCTTGCGGGAACACCCGCCCTTGCCGAAAGGGGCACCGACGGCGATTTGAAAATTCTCTTCTGGCAGGCCGTCTCCACGTTGAATCCCTATCTGTCGGGGGGCACGAAAGAGGTCTACAGCTCGTCCATGGTGATCGAGCCGCTGGCTCGCTACGACGAGACCGGAACGCTGGTGCCGATGCTGGCAGCCGAAATTCCGACCGTCGAAAATGGCGGCGTCGCCGCCGACCTCAAGAGCATCACCTGGAAGCTCAAGCCCGACCTGAAGTGGTCCGACGGCACGCCGGTCACCGCCGATGACGCGATCTTCACCTGGAAGTACTGCACCGCGCCGGACGGCGGCTGCGCCCAGGCCTCCTATTATGAAGGCGTCAGCAATGTCGAGGCGGTAGACGCCTCCACCATCAAGGTTTCCTTCACCGAGCCGAAGCCCTATCCCTACAGCGCCTTCGTCGGCGCCCAGTCGCCGATCATCCAGGCAGCGCAGTTCAAGGATTGCATGGGCGCCAAGGCACCGGAATGCACCTCGGCCAACTTCGGCCCGATCGGCACCGGCCCCTTCGTCGTCAAGGAATTCAAGCCGAACGACGTCATCACCTTCGAAGCCAATCCGAACTACCGCGACCCGGCCAAGCCAGCCTTCGCAACCGCGACCCTGAAGGGCGGCGGTGATGCGGCATCGGCCGCCCGCGCCGTGCTCGAAACCGGCGAATTCGACTATGCCTGGAACATGCAGGTCGAGCCGGAAGTGCTGGCAACCATGATGGCCGCAGGCAAGGGCAAACTCGTCACCGCCTTCGGCACGCAGGTCGAACGTATCGACGTCAACCCCTATGCCGTCGATCCCTCGCTCGGCGACAAGCGCTCCACCAAGGAGGCAGGTCCGCATCCAGCTCTGTCCGACCCGGCCGTGAAGAAGGCGCTGTCGCTCGCCATCGACCGCGACATTATCGACGAGGCCGGATACGGCGAAGCGGGCCAGCCGACCTGCAACATCCTGCCGGCTCCGGATATCTACAAGTCGACGGATGTCGACTGGTGCCTGAAGCAGGACATCGATGCGGCCAACAAGCTGCTCGACGATGCCGGNNTTCCTCTTCCAGACCTCCACCAACTCGGTCCGCCAGGCCAGCCAGGCGCTGATCAAGGACATGTGGTCGCAGATCGGGGTTGAAACCGAGTTGCGCAACATCGCTGCAAACGTCTTCTTCGGCGGCGACCCGGCATCCCCGGACACCTTCCAGAAGTTCTATGCCGACGTGCAGATGTACACCAACAACTTCGACGGCACCGACCCGGAGAAGTACATGGCGGGCTGGATGTGCGACAAGATCCCGAGCCCGGCCAATGGCTGGCAGGGTGAGAACATCGTGCGCTACTGCAATCCGGAATACGACAAGCTCGTTCTGGAACTCGGCAAGACCGGCAAGCTCGAGGACCGAGCCGTCATCGCCAAGAAGCTCAACGACATGCTGACCAACGACGTGGCGCAGATCCCGCTCATTCACCGCGGCAGCGTCTCGTCTCACTCGGTAACCCTCGAAGGCGTCAGGATGAACGCCTGGGACTCCGAACTCTGGAACGTCGCCGACTGGTCGCGCAAGAAGTAAGTGCCGTTTCGCCGGGCCGGCTCCATGCCGGCCCGACGATTGCATTCACTTCGTGACAGTCTGGAGACCATCCGATGTTCACCTACACACTGCGGCGATTGCTGTTCGCAATCCCGACACTGTTGATTATCAGCTTCATCATCTTCGCGCTTCTGGATCTTGCTCCCAGCGATCCTTTGAGCGACCTGCCGCTGACCATTCCTCCCGAGGTTCGCGCGCAGATCAGGGATGCCATGGGCCTCGATCAGCCCTTTCTCATCCGCTACATGAAATGGCTGCACCAGTTCTTCATCAATGAACCGCTCAACATTTTCGAACAGATCACCGGCCTGACCGTCGGCACTGGCGAACGTATGCGCGTGCTCTCCTGGGCGACCCGCAGTCCCGTCGTCGACCTGATCGTCCAGCGCCTGCCCCAGACGCTCTGGGTCGTGGGCCTGTCCTATCTCTTCGGCGTCCTGCTGGCGATCCCGATCGGTGTGGTCTCCGCCTACAAGCAGTATTCGGTCTTCGACCAGATCGGGACCTTCGTCTCGATGGTCGGCTATTCTGTCCCGACCTTCTTCACCGGCGTGCTGCTGATCGTCATCTTCAGCTCCTACCTGCAATGGTTCCCGTCGATCTACGACACGAATCTCGTCGTCAGGGACTGGAGCAGCTTCCTCGCCCAGGTAAGGCAGATGTTCCTGCCGGTGCTGGTGCTTACCCTCTACAACACCTCGCAGATCAGCCGTTTCGTGCGCTCTTCGATGCTCGACAACCTGCACCAGGATTACGTCCGCACTGCTCGCGCCAAGGGCGTCAAGGAAAAGGTCGTTCTCCTCGTCCACGTGCTTCGCAACAGCCTGATCCCGGTCGTGACCGTGATCGCGCTCGGCGTGCCGACGATCTTTTCGGGCGCCATCATCACCGAGCAGATCTTTCGCGTGAACGGGCTCGGCCAGTTGCTGATCACCGCCATTCAGGGCGCAGACATACCGCTGGTCCAGACACTGACCTTCATCTTCGCCTTCCTGATCGTCCTGTTCAACCTGATTGCCGATGTTCTCTACGGCATCCTTGATCCGAGGATCCGCTATGACTGATGCCACATTGGAACAACAGACCGTGACGCCATCCAGTGGTTCATTGGGGGGCAATCTCTGGCGGCAGTTCAGGGCCCATCCCGGCGGCGTGGCCGGCCTCTTCGTCTTCGCCTTCATCGTGATCGCGGTCTATGCCGGCCCGCTCATTCACACCGTCGACCCGAACAAGATCGACATCCGGGCGAAGAACCAGGGGCCCTCCTGGGTCCATCCCTTCGGCACCGACAACCTTGGCCACGACATGCTGGCGCAGGTCCTCGCCGGCGGACAGATCTCGCTCGCCGTCGGCATGACCGCAATGCTGCTGGCGCTGTTCCTCGGTACCCTGGTCGGCGTCATGTCCGGATATATCCGACGCATCGACGGCATCTTGATGCGCATAACGGACCTCTTCCTGGCCCTGCCGCTCCTGCCGCTTCTGCTGGTCATCATCTTGCTGTTCCGCGATACGCTCAGAGCGGCTTTCGGTCCGGAGACAGGCATCTTCATCCTGATCGTCTTCGTGATCGGGGTCACTAGCTGGATGCATACCGCCCGTATCGTGCGCGGCGATGTGCTGGCGGTGAAAAGCCAGGAATTCATCCTGGCCGCCAAGTCGAGCGGCATGCGCGAGCATCGCGTGATCCTCAAGCACATCCTGCCGAATGTCATGAGCTCGATCATGGTGTCGGCAACGCTCGGCATCGCCTCCGCAATCATCACGGAATCGGCGCTGAGCTTTCTGGGGCTTGGATTTCCCTCCGACTTCCCGACCTGGGGACGGCTGCTCTATGACGGCGCCAACTTCCTGCAGATCACGCCCTCGCGCGTATTGTGGCCGGGGCTGGCGATCTCGCTCACCGTGCTCAGCGTCAACTATATCGGCGATGCCATCCGCGACGCGCTGGACCCGCGCACTCTCAAGCGCTGAACCGCGCACTCCGGAAATGAGAAGGGGCGCCGCGGCGCCCCTTTTTATTTGGTTCTCATACCCCGCTGATGATCTCGATCTTCGAGCCGTCGAAGAAACGAGACAGGCGGAAAGCCGTCGGGTCGACGCAGGGCGCGTGGCCGGTGACGAGGTCGGCCATCAGCCGCCCCGCCCCCGGCCCGATCCCGAAACCGTGACCGGAAAAGCCGGTGGCGATATGAAAACCGGGGATCTCCTCGACCGGCGAAATCACCGGAACGGCATCCGGCGACACGTCGATGTAGCCGGCCCAGCGCTGCTCGATCTCGGCCTTGGCAAAGACCGGATAGTCCTTCTTGAGTTGCGCAAGCGCGTGATTGGTCCATTTGTCCGAAGGCTTCGGATCAAGCACGCGGCAACGCTCGAACGGGCTTTCCTCGTCCATGCGCCAGCGCTGCGCCATCCGGCCTTCCTCGAGAAAGCGGCCGGAGACGCGGAAGCGCAGCGACCGCCATTCGCTCTTGAGCGCCGGCAAGAACTTCAGCATGTAGCGAAAACTGTCCGGCACGATCTCGACAATGTTGTCGTAGCGCGAGGCGATGGTATAGCCGCCGTCCTGGCGCTTGCGGAAGGCGAAGTCGCGACCATAGAGCGTCTGCTCCGGCCCGCCCTCGATCGGCTTGGTGCGGATGACGGTGTTCATCACTTTCAGCTGCGGCAGGCCGATGCCGGCATTGCGGGCAAAAAGGCTCGACCAGGCGCCGCCGGCGAGCACCACCGACGAGCAGGCGATCGATCCGCGCTCGGTGACGACGCCGGAAATCTTGCCGCCCGAGGTCTCGATGCCGCGCACCGCACAATTCGTCAGGATATGCGCGCCCTTGTCGCGCGCCGCCTCGGCAATCGCCGGTGCCGCCTTCTGCGGCTCGGCCCGACCGTCGGCGGCGGTGTAGAGCGCACTCTTGAAGTCGTGTTTCATGCCCGGATAGAGCCCGTTGAACTCCGATCCGTCGATCATCCGCGACTTCATCTGGTAGTCGCTCAGAATTTCCGGCCATTCGGCATTCTTCGCTTCATACTTGTCGTCGAACGAGGCAAAGACGATGCCGCACTGTTTATAGCCGGTGTCGCGGCCGGTGCGAGCGTCGAGCCCCTGCCAGATGCGGATCGCCTCGGCCATCAGCGGCACTTCGCGCGGATCGCGCCAGGAAATGCGCACCCAGCCCCAGTTGCGGCTCGACTGTTCCTGGCCGATGCCGCCCTTTTCGCAAAGCGCGACACTGACTCCCCGTTCGGCAAGCTCAAGCGCCGTCGAGGCGCCGATGATGCCGCCACCGATGACGACGACATCGACCTTGGCGGGCAATTGGGCATCGCCCTGAACGGGAACGACCTGGGGTCCGGGCATGTTGGTTCAGCTCCTGGAATTCGTAGAGGATCAAGCGCAGAGACGACAAGGCCGAGCGCCGGAGAGGATGCCAACGCCTATAGCACTTGCGGCGCGGAGCGTCACGCCACGGCGCGCCATCAAAGGTACGGCCGGCGACATGAAGGCCTGGCGAGCCTTCAGAACCATCAATGGTATTTCGACTTTTCCGCCGTCAGGATGCGCTCGGCATCAAGCGAACTGATCGGCAATTCCGTGCTGTGCGGGATGTCGCCAGAAAGCTGGAGCGCCAGATAGCGACCGCAGCAGACGCGCAGGAACGAGGTGAAATTGCCGAGATCGTGCCCCGCATCGATCGATTCGTGATAGAGCCTGGCGATCAGCTGGATCACGGTCATGCCATCGCGCCGGCCGATTTCTTCAAGGGTCATCCAGAAGAAGTTCTCCAGCCGGACGCTGGTCACCATGCCGTCGATCCTGAGCGATTTCGTCTGGCTCTCCCAAAGGTTTGGATCGGCCTGAATGAAGAGCTTGCACATGGTGTCCTCCCGGATGCGCTTTCTTCTGGCATTGTCCGCGAGCCTATCCCGGTTAGGGAGGGCTTGAAAGCCCTCCCCTCGGTCGCGAACGGTATTGCGGCCCGTCAGGCGTCAAGGACGGCCATGAACTGGGAAAGCCATGCCGGGTGGGCGGGCCAGGCGGGCGCCGTTACCAGCTTGCCGTCGGTGACGGCGGCATCGATGGCGATGTCGGCATAGGTGCCGCCGGCCAGCTCGACTTCGGGACGGCAGGCCGGATAGGCCGAGCAGGTGCGCCCTTCGAGGACCCGGGCGGCGGCGAGGATCTGCGCGCCATGGCAGACGGCGGCGACCGGCTTGTCGGCTTCGAAGAAATGCTTCACCGCTGCAATCACCTCCGGATTGAGGCGCAGATATTCCGGCGCGCGACCACCGGGAATGACCAGCGCATCATAGTCCGACACCTTGATGTCGGCGAAGGTGGCGTTAAGCGCGAAATTGTGGCCGCGCTTTTCCGAATAGGTCTGGTCGCCTTCGAAATCGTGGATCGAGGTGGCGATTGTCTGGCCGGCTTTCTTGCCCGGGCAGACGGCGTGCACGGTGTAACCGCAGGCAAGCAGCGTCTGGAACGGCACCATGGTTTCGTAGTCTTCGGCGAAGTCGCCCGTAATCATCAGGATTTTCTTTTTCGACATGTCATCCTCCCGTTGTGGAATGTCCGGCGGAGGCTAGCAAATCGTCAGGGAGGGCGGGTATTATCGCATTACTACAGCCATGATTTCGCAACCGCACCGGCCCGGCGATCCGCCGGTCGATACCTCTCTCAGCCTTGAACTCTCTTGGCCCCGCTTGATTCCGATCACGGACCGGGCCACTCTTCGCCCGTATTTTCACGTTGATGAGTGGTTCCACCGGAGCCGAAGCGCATACGAGGAGCGGCATGACTTCCCAACTCAACCTTCTGACCGATATCGAGGGCGTTTCCGTTGGACATGCGACCGATCTGCGGCTCGGTTCCGGCGTCACTGCCATCGTCTTCGACGAACCGGCGATCGCCTCCGGCAGCGTGCTCGGCGGCGCGCCGGGTGGACGTGAGACGAGCCTTCTCGATCCGTCGATGACGCTGGAATCGGTCGATGCCTTCGTGCTTTCGGGAGGGTCGGCCTTCGGGCTCGATGCCGCCGGCGGTGTCCAGGCCGGTTTGCGCGAGATCGGTCGGGGTTTTCCGGTCGGCGATGTGCGCGTGCCGATCGTGCCGCAGGCGATCCTGATGGATCTTCTGAATGGCGGCAACAAGGACTGGGGCCTTCATTCGCCTTACCGCGACATGGGTTATGCGGCTTTCAAGGCCGCGGCGAAGGGCAAGTTCGCGCTTGGCAGCGTCGGCGCCGGCACAGGTGCCACGACGGCAACCGTCAAGGGCGGGCTCGGCTCGGCAAGCGCGATCACGAGCGGCGGCCACAGGGTCGCGGCCATCGCTGCGGTCAACGCGATGGGATCGGCAACGATCGGTGACGGTCCGTTCTTCTGGGCCGCTCCCTTCGAAATCGATGATGAATTCGCAGGGCTGGGTATGCCGGCCGAATTCTCCTCGCCCGATACAGTCCTTCGAGCCAAGGGCATCGACCTGACGGCAACCACCATCGGCGCCGTCGTCACCGATGCCGCGCTGACCAAGGCCCAGGTCCATCGCCTTTCGATCATGGGACACAACGGACTGGCCCGCGCGGTGCTTCCCGCCCACCTGCCGGCCGACGGCGACACCGTGTTCGCGGCAGCCACCAATGCGCGCCACCTCAACAGTTCCGCCGATTTCATGGAACTCTGCCATGTGGCCGCGCTGGTCATGGCGCGCGCCATCGCCCGAGGCGTCTTCGAGGCGACTGCGCTTCCCGTCGAGGGGGCACAAGCCTCCTGGCGCGACCGCTTCGGCTGAACGCCTGAAATATCTAGATCCGGTGCCGGAACAACCACGCCGACACCGGCAGAGTGACGCTGGCAATCGCGACGAGGGAGAGAAGCTCCCCGCCGACCTCCCGCAATCCCGCACCCTCGAGATAGACCTGATGGGTTATGCTGATCGCGTAACGCAGGGGATTGATCAGCGTCAGATATTGAAGCACCTCCGGCATGTTGCCGATCGGCGTCGTCATCCCCGAGAGAAGGGTGAACGGCATGATGACGACGAAGGTCGAGATCATCGCCTGCTGCATGGTGAGCGACAGCGCCGACAAGAACAGCCCGACGCCGACCACCGCCGCGAGAAAGAAGACCAGTCCGATATAGAGCAGCAGGTAGGAGCCCGAAAACGGAATCTCGAACCAGAACTGCGCGACCAGCAGGATGAGCGTCGATTGCGTCAACCCGACCATCATCGAGGGTATGGCCTTGCCGATCATGATCTCGCCGGGGCGAAACGGCGTCACGAGCAACTGCTCGAAAGTGCCCTCCTCCCGCTCGCGCGCGACCGACAGCGCCGTCAGGATCATGGTCATCGTCAAGGTGATCATCGCGATCATCGAGGTGATCATGTTCCAGCGGGTCTCGAGATTGGGATTGTACCAGGCGCGCGTCGAAAGCTTGAGAGGGCCGGCGCCCGTCACGCCATGGTCCGTGCGCCAATCCTGCGAAAACGTCTCGGCAATCGCCGTGACATATCCGGTCGCCGTCCCGGCCGTGTTCGAGTTGCGGCCATCGGCGATCACCTGCACGGCGCTACGCTCTCCGGCCATCAGCTCGCGCTCGAAACCGTGATCGATGACGACGACGATCAGGGCCTTGCGGCCATCGATATACTCGCCGATCTCGGTGGTGCGCCGGAGCGTGGCCACGCGGGCGAAAACGCCGGAGCCGTCGAACCGGGAAACGAGCTCGCGCGAGGCCTCGCTGCGGTCGAGATCCAGCAGCGCATAGGGCACATTGTTGAGATCGTAGGTCGCCGCATAGCCGAAGATCAGGCTTTGCAGGATAGGCGGCAGGACAAGCAGGAACCGCGCCCGCGGGTCCTTCAGCATCGCCAGCAATTCCTTGCGGATCAGAGCCACTATGCGCAGAAAGGATTCGATCATCGTACCATCCTCAGCCAAGGCTCTTGCGCGTCGAACGGATGGCGATAGTCATCAGGACAAATGCCATGACAGCAAGCACCGCGGCGTTCGGAAGGATGATGGCCCATACGTCGCCCGCCAGGAACAGCGTCTGCAGCACGGTGACGAAATAGCGGGCAGGGAAAACATAGGTGATCACCCGCACGACATCCGGCATGCTTCTGATATCGAAAATGAAACCGGACAGGATCAAGGCCGGCAGAAACGAAATGACCAGCGTCAACTGGCTCGAGACGAACTGGTTGCGGGTGATCGAGGAAATGACGAGGCCGATGCCGAGCGCCACCAGCAGGTAGAGGGCCGAAACGCCGACGAGGATCAGGAGAGAGCCGCGCATCGGAACGGAAAACAGCCATTGGCTGCCCGCCACCGAAAGTCCCAGTCCCAGCATCCCGAGCACAAAATAGGGCACGGTCTTGCCAAGCAGGATTTCGACCGGACGGACCGGGGTCACGAACAGCGCCTCGAAGGTGCCGCGTTCCCACTCGCGGGCGACCACCAGCGATGTCAGAAGCGCGCCGATCAGCGTCATGACCAGCACGATCAGGCCCGGCACGAGGAAATGCTGGCTGTTGTTCGCCTCGTTGAACCAGAGCCGGCTTTCCACCTTGACCGATGGCCCCATCGCCGCGGCGCGACCGTCGGCCTGCTGGCGCGCCGACCAGCTGGCAATCGCTCCTTGCGCATAGGACAGCACGATACGGGCGGTATTGGCATCCGTGCCGTTGACGACCACCTGCACTTCGCCCTCGCCGATCGCGACCTTGCGCGCGAAATCCGATGGAATGCGGGCGATGCCGTTGACCGCGCCGAGCTTCATCAGGCGCTCGGCCTCGGCCATCGTGCGGACTTCGGTGGTGGAAAAATACTCAGACAGCCGAAATCCAGCGGCGGCTTCGTTGGCTTCCGCCGAACTCTCCTCCAGCACGATCGCCAGCGGCACATCCTTCACGTCGAATGTCAGGCCGTAGCCGAAGAGGATGAGCAGGATCATGGGCATGACGATGCCGACGATGATGCTGCTCGGATCGCGCAGGACCTGATAGGTCTCCTTGCGGATGAGCGCGATCACGCGCTTCGTTCCGGCAAATTTCCGCCCGGAGCCTGCCGCGCTACTCATGCCGCCGCCTTTCCCGTCTGGGGATCTGCGCGTTCGAGGCGAGCCTTTCGGATGATCTCGATGAAGGCGTCCTCCATCGTCGGCTGGCGGCCATCGACCTCGGGCGCATGGGCGCGGATTTCGGCCGGCGTTCCCTCGGCGAGGCTGAGGCCCGCATCCATGATCACGATGCGGTCGCAATATTCCGCCTCCTCCATGAAGTGGGTCGTGACGATAACCGTCACGCCCTGTTCGGAAAGGGCGGAGATCCGTTCCCAGAATTCGCGCCTCGCACGCGGATCGGCTCCGCTCGTCGCTTCGTCAAGAAAGAGGATATCCGGTTCGTGAAGCAGGGCTGCCGCCATGGCAAGCCGTTGCTTGAACCCGCCCGGCAGCTGCCCGCTGGGAAGATCCGCCAGACTTGCGAGATCGAACTGCGCCTTCGCCCATGCGATGCGCTCTCGCCTCAGCCTGCCCGACAGCCCGTAGGCGCGGGCGAAGAAATCGAGGTTTTCGTCCACCGAAAGGTTTCCGTAGAGGGAAAACTTCTGCGCCACATAGCCGAGTTTTCGACGGGCGGACGCGCGTGCGGTGCGAAGGTCTCCACCTGCCACGCGCAGCGTGCCGGATGTCGCCGGCAAGAGGCCGCACAGCATACGGAACGTCGTGCTCTTGCCCGCTCCGTTCGGCCCGAGCAGGCCAAAAATCTGGCCCGGCCTCACTTCGAAGCTGACATGATCGACCGCGGTGAAGTCACCGAACTGGCGCACGAGATCATGCGCCTCGACCGCAACACCGTCCGGCACCGGCCGGTCGCGGTCGAGCGTGACCGTTACATCGTGTCTTTGGCCCGCGGCGGCGCTGAAGAGAACCATGAAACCGTCCTCGAAACGCGGCTCGACCGGATGGGTGCGAAGGGCGATGCCATCGATCTCGAATTCAGGAGCGGCCGCCGCATCGAGCACAAGACGAACCTCCCCGGCCTGGGGAACGGCGTCGACCACACCGGGTGCACGGGAGAGCCGCGACTGCAACCCGCGAGCGCTCATCGCGTCGGGCACCTCGACCCTATGCACCCGCCCCGTTGCGACCGCCGTGATTTCCGAGGGATGGCCGCTCGCCAGCACGGCCCCTTCGTGCATGACCACCGCGCGGTCGCAAAACTGCGCCTCGTCGAGGTAGGACGTCGCCACGACCACCGTCAGCCGGTCTTCCGCGACCAGCCTCAGCACGATCTCCCAGAGTTCGCGGCGCGAGAGCGGGTCGACGCCGACCGTCGGCTCGTCGAGCAGAAGGAGTTCCGGAGAGCGCACCAGCGTGCAGGCAAGTCCGAGCTTCTGCTTCATCCCGCCGGAAAGCTTGCCGGCCGGACGCCCGGTGAAGCGGCCGAGATCCGTCATTTCCATCAGCCGGGCATAGATACCCTTCCGCTCGGCTGTCGGGATCCCGTGCAGTTCCGCATAGAGATCGAGGTTTTCCTGAACCGTCAGGTCTTCGTAGAGACCGAACTTCTGGGGCATGTAGCCGATCCGCTCCTGCACGGATTGCGGATCGTCGGCGACCGGTTTGCCGAAAACATCGAGGCGACCGCCGTCGCATGTCATCAAGCCGGCGACAAGGCGCAGCAATGTCGTCTTGCCCGCCCCATCCGGCCCGACCAGCGCCGTCAGTGTGCCCGCTTCGGCAGCGAAGGACACGCCTGAAAGCGCCCGCACGCGTTCACCGGTCTTGCGCTCGAAGGTCTTGGCGACCCCCTCCGCGACAATCACCGGCACGGATGCGCTATCCGTCACGGCCGCGCTCCCTCGCCCGCCTCGCCATTCCCCGTTTCCGCAGCGAGGCTGACCGTGGCCGGCATCCCGAGCCTCAGCAGGTTTTCGCGATCCTCGGTCAGCACCCGCACCTCGTAGACGAGACTGGAGCGCAATTCCTGGGTCTGCACCGCCTTGGGTGTGAATTCGGCGACGGGAGATATGAAGCCGATCGTGCCCGCAAAGCTCTGGCCGGGAAAACTGTCGACCGTGATGCGGGCGGCAAGTCCCTCGCGCACAAGGCCAAGCTGGTTTTCCGAGACATAGGTTCGCACCCATTTGCGATCGGGCCGCGCCAGCGAAAGCACAGCGCGCGTCGGTGCGGCAATCTCACCGGGCTCCATCAGCCGCGACCGGATGACGCCATCGGAGGGTGACTTGAGTTCGGTATCCGACAATTGCTGCTCGAGCAGCGCAAGCGCCGCGCGCGAGCCGGCAAGCTGGGCCTCCGCCTGGTCGATCTTCTCCTTGCGCGGTCCGGCCACGAGCAGATCGAGCGTCCGCTGGCTGGCAATGGTCTTCGCCGCGGCGATTTCGGCGCCAGCCTTCGCCTGATCGAGTGTTTGCTGGCTGACGGTCTGGGACTGTTTGAGCTGGACACTGCGGTCATATTGCGCCTTGAGATTGGCCGCCTCGGTCTGCGCCGCCACGAGATTGGCCTCCGCCTGGGCGATTTCCTCCGGCCGGCTGCCGCGCTTCAATTCGTCCACCACCGCCTGATTATAGGCAATCTGGGCCTTGGCCTGATCGATCTGCGGCCGGATATGGCTGTCATCGAGCCGGGCGAGAACCTGGCCGGTCACAACCCTGTCGCCCTCTTCGACGAGAACCTCCGAAATCCGCTGGCTGGAATTGAAAGCGAGGTCGGCCTGATTGAATTCGATGTTGCCGTAGAGCGCGAAGGCCTCGGGAACGGCCGAGGTCCTGTAGTAATACCAGCCTGCGACACCCGCGACGGCGGCAAGGACAATGAGGATGACGAATTTACGCATCTGCGGCCCTCCTGGCTCGATACCGGGATAGGTCCAGTAGCGAAGAAAGTCAAATTCAAATTTGAATTTTACTTTCTCCCGCGTATTCGCTACCCTGCGTGAAAAGAAGGAACCTACATGAAGCAGACGACAAGGCGGCGGCGGGACGACGGCGCCACGACCCGTGATCAGATCTTGCAGGCGGCCGCCCGGATATTCGCGGAACAGGGCGTGGACCGCGCGACCGGCAAGGAGATCGCCGAACGGGCCGGCACCAATTCGGCGGCAGTGAACTACTATTTCGGAAGCGTTCGCGGCCTCTATGAGGAGGTGCTGATCATGGCGCATGATCGCCTGATCAGCCTCGACAACCTGTCCATGATCGTCGAGAAGGACCTGCCGCCGCAGGAAAAGCTGACGCATGTCATGGAGGCCGCCGTCGGAATGCTGCTCGGCGGCGATGGCGAGGCATGGCTCATGCGGCTTCTTATCCGCGAGATCCTGTCGCCGTCACCCGCTTTCGAGATCCTGAAGCAAAAAGCGATCCTGCCGAAAAAGCAGATCATCTCGCGCATCGTCGCCGACATGCTCGGACTGCCCCTCGGGCATCCGGCGATTGCCCCGGCGACGATCGGGGTCGTCGGACCGTTTCTGATTCTGCTGGTCGGGGAAAAGACGGTGATCCCGACATTGTTTCCCGCGCTTGCCGGAACGAAAGACGATGTCACGGCGCTGACGGGTTACATGAAGACCTTCATCCTCGGTGGTCTCGCCGCGCTGGCACAGGCCACAAAAGTCGACCCGCCGGTTCGCTGATCGCCATGATCGGGCCTGCGACAAGGAAGATTGGCCCGAGCCATTGCCGCCGGCACGGCAAGACGCCATATTGCAGTGCAGCAACGAGAGCTGCCGCATGTCGCGGTTTGTTGAGCTGCCGACTTCCCGTCCCGGAGCGATCCTGGGGATTTCGGTTTGGTTCGGCTTCGCTATACTGCCATCCTGGCGCGCCGGCACGGGTTTCGTGCTCCCGTCACGGTCAGGGGCTATGGGTTGCGTCCGGCTGAAGATCAACACAATAAGGATTTCGCATGTCGAGGGGAAGCATGACCAGAACGGCAGGACCGTCGCTTGCCAATATCGACACGGCGCACTCGGCTATCGGTTTCGACGAAGGAACGGAGGCAGAGGCCTTCAACGCCCTGACCCGCATGAACGAGGCGCTGATCGCTCCGATGACCGGGGGCATCTCGCCCGCCGCCCTGACGCTTGCGATATTCGACTGGGCGCTGCATCTCGGCATGGCGCCCGGCAAGCGGCTCGAACTCGTGCACAAGGCCCTGCGCAAAACGAACCGCCTTGCAACGCATCTGGCCGCCTGCGCCGTCGATCCCGAAACTCCGCCTTGCATCGAGCCCCTGCCCGGCGACGAGCGTTTCTCGGGCGAGGGTTGGCAGCATTTCCCTTTCAATGTCATGGCCCAGACCTTCCTCCTGAACCAGCAATGGTGGCACAACGTTACCAATGACGTGCCGGGCCTCACTCCGCATCATGAAGACGTTATCTCGTTCGCGACCCGCCAGATCCTCGACATATTCTCGCCCTCCAACTTCCCGCTCACCAATCCGGAGGTGATGAAGAAGGCCCAGGAAACGGGGGGCATGAACTTCGTCGAGGGGATCCAGAACTTCATCGAAGACGCCAATCGCGAACTGACCAAGCAGCCGGTCGCGGGAACCGAGGACTTCGTGCCCGGCAGGACGGTCGCGACAACGCCCGGCCGCGTCGTCTACCGCAACCGCCTGATCGAGCTCATCCAGTATTCGCCGGCAACGGATACGGTCCATGCAGAGCCGATATTGATCGTCCCCGCATGGATCATGAAATACTATATCCTCGATCTCTCGCCGCAGAATTCGCTGATCCGCTATCTCGTGAGCCGGGGCCATACGGTATTCTGTATTTCCTGGCACAATCCGACGGCAGCCGACCGCGATCTCGGTCTGGACGACTATCGCCGCCTCGGCGTGATGGCGGCACTCGACGCCGTCAACGCGATCGTCCCGGACCGCAAGGTGCATGCCACCGGTTACTGCCTCGGCGGAACGCTGCTCGCCATCGCCGCTTCGGCCATGGCCCGCGCCAAGGACGATCGGCTTGCTTCGGTCTCACTCCTCGCGGCCCAGACCGATTTTACCGAACCTGGAGAACTCGCTCTCTTCATAGACCACAGCCAGCTGCATTTCCTCGATAGCATGATGTGGAATCGCGGTTACCTTTCCGCCGACCAGATGGCAGGCGCCTTCCAGCTCCTGCGCTCGAACGACCTCGTTTGGTCGCGCATCGTCCATGACTACATGATGGGCGAACGCACGCCGATGATCGGCCTCATGGCCTGGAACGCGGATTCGACGCGCATGCCGTTCCGCATGCACGCCGAATATCTCCAGCGCCTCTATCTCGACAACGAACTCGCCGCCGGCCGCCTGATGGTCGACGAGCATCCGGCCGCGTTGCAGAATATCCGCGTACCGGTCTTTGCCGTCGGAACCGAGCGCGATCACGTGGCGCCTTGGAAATCGGTCTACAAGATCCACTACCTGACAGATACCGACGTGACTTTCGTGCTCACCAGCGGCGGACACAATGCCGGGATCGTCAGCGAACCCGGGCACCCACACCGCCATTTCCGCACCACGACCAAAAGCGCCACCGACCCTTGCATCAGCCCGGAGGAATGGATCGGCGAAACCACGGCCACGGAAGGTTCCTGGTGGCCCGCATGGTCCGACTGGTTGACCTCACACTCATCGCCAGAGAATGTAGCGCCGCCACCGACCGGCGCAGGCGATCGCGGCTATCCGCCGCTCGACGCCGCTCCCGGCACATACGTTCTTGAGAAATGAGACAGGCAATGGACCAGACGCTTCTGACCAACCGCACCTTCGACGAGATCGCGATCGGCGACAGTGCCGCGATCGTGCGGAGCATCGGCCGCGCGGACATCGACCTCTTTGCAACCGTCTCCGGTGATTTCAACCCCGCCTATCTCGATACGAAATTCGCCGAAAGCGATGTCTTCGGCCATATCATCGCCCATGGCCTGTGGACAGCCGGGATGATCTCCGCCGTCCTCGGCACGAAGCTGCCGGGCCCGGGCAGCACCTATCTCAGCCAGGATCTGAAGTTCCAGAAGCCGGTCTCCCCGGGCGACACCCTCACCGCGACAGTCACGGTCACAGAGAAACGGCCCGAAGGGCATATCGTGATCCTCGACACGCGTTGCGTGAATCAGAACGGCGAAGAAGTGCTGGCCGGTACCGCCACTGTGATCGCGCCTTCGGAACGCATCGAATGGCAGCGCACGGTCCTGCCATCCGTGACCATCCAGCGTCACGATCGCTTCGAAGCCATCGTCAAGGAGGCTCGCGGCCTTCCGCTCGTGAAGACCGCACTCGTCCACCCGTGTTCGCCGGAATCTATCCTGGGCGCGGTCGAAATCCGAGACGAGGGCCTGCTCGATCCGGTGCTGATCGGACCGGAAGCAAAGATCCGCGCGGCGGCGGCAGCAGCCGGCGTGTCGATCGACGGCTTCGAGATCATCTCCGTCGAGCACAGCCACGCGGCGGCGGCCCGCGCTGTCGAACTGGCCGTTGCCGGCAAGGTCGGGACCCTGATGAAGGGCAGCCTGCACAGCGACGAACTGCTCTGCGCCGTGGTCGCAGCAGGCTCGGGACTAAGGACAGAACGGCGCGTCAGCCACGTCTACGTCATGGATGTGCCCGCCTATTCGAAGCTTCTGGTCGTCACAGACGCGGCGATCAATATCGCGCCCACCCTCGACCACAAGCGGGACATCTGCCAGAACGCCATCGATCTCATGCATCTTCTCGGCAACAACGAACCGAAGGTGGCGGTTCTCGCCGCCGTCGAGACCGTCAACGACAAGATGCCGGCGACACTCGATGCCGCAGCACTCACCGTCATGGCTGCCCGGAGCCAGATCACCGGCGCTCGCGTCGACGGACCGCTCGCCTTCGATAATGCGATCAGCCTGGAAGCGGCCCGCACCAAAGGCATCGTTTCCCCGGTGGCGGGACAGGCGGACATTCTGGTGGTGCCTGATCTCGAGGCCGGCAACATGCTTGCCAAACAGCTTCTCTATTTCGCCGGTGCGGATGCCGCGGGCCTGGTTCTCGGTGCGCGTGTTCCGATCATCCTGACCAGCCGGTCCGACAGCCTGAAAGTCCGCATCGCCTCGGCGGCCCTTGCCAAGCTTGTCGCCGCCCGCCGGCTGGCCCAGGGACTGCCGGCCCAATGAACGAAAAACTGCTGCTGACCTTCAACGCCGGTTCGTCCACCGTGAAGATCGGTCTTTTCCTGCGCGAGGGAGCATCCGTGCGCCGGATCGGCAAGGGCATGATCGATTTCCGCCACAAGCCGCTGACTTTCCATCTAGTCGAGGGGCCGGAGGTATTCGACGTTCCCCTTGAGGCCGAAGCCGGCGACGTGCTCCACGAGGTGCTGGACGAGACTTTCAACTGGCTCGCTCAACACTTCAACATGGACGCCGTTACCGCCGTCGGCCACCGTGTCGTACATGGCGGCGACATTTTCCAGAGTCCGGTTCTGATCGACGACGCCGCGATCGAGGCAATCGACGCGCTGACGCCGCTCGCTCCCCTGCACCAGCCTCAGAATGTCCGTCTGATCCGGGCGGTCCGGCATCTGCGCCCGCATTTGCCGCAGACCGCCTCCTTCGACACCGCGTTCCACCGCACACAGTCGCCGACGGTACAGCGCTTCGCCATCCCGCGCGACTATTTCGACCAGGGCATCAAGCGCTACGGATTCCACGGCTTATCCTACAGGTATATCGCCGCGGAACTTGCCCGCCGCCGACCGGATCTCGCCATGGCAAGGACCGTCGTTGCCCATCTCGGCAGCGGCGCCAGCATCTGCGCGCTCGAAGGCGGCTTGAGCCGCGACACATCGATGGGCTTCTCCACAATCGACGGCATCCCGATGGCAACACGGTCGGGCGCGCTCGATCCCGGCGTCATCTTCCACTGGATGGCGCGCATGGGGCTTTCGCGCGAGGCGGTGGAGGACATCGTCTATCACAAGTCGGGCCTGCTTGGGCTTTCCGGGATCAGTGCCGACAGCCGGGTGCTGCTCGAGAGCGATGCGCGGGAAGCGAAGGAAACGATTGACGTCTTCACCTTCCGCATCGCCGGTGAGATCGCAAGACTCTCTGCCACGGTCGGCGGGCTCGACGCATTGGTCTTCACCGCCGGCATCGGAGAGAACCAGCCGGAAATCCGCACCCAGGTATGCCGCCGGCTTGCCTGGCTCGGCGTGGAACTCGACCCCATCGCGAACGCGGCAAATGCGCAGACGATCAGCAGCCCGGCAAGCCGCGTCGCGGCCATGGTCATCGCCACCGACGAGGAACAGGTGATCGCCGACGAGGCGCTTTGCGTCCTCGGCGCAGTTTAGCTCCGGCCGGGACACACAACTGTCACATGCCCTCGCTATGCAGCCGTGATGGCGGCGCGGACGATTCCGGGCGCCGCGCTTCCTTTCCTTTGTTCCCACCCAGGCTGCAAGGCCTGGAACCGACAGGCATCGACGCGATGCCGGAGATTATCAGGCCCATGAACCAGATCGACGTCCCACTCCGACTTGAAAGCGCCAATAGCTGCGTGCTCGCCAATGCCCGCATCGTGCTGGCCGGCGAGATCATCACCGGCACCGTCGTCGTCGAAAACGGCGTCATCACGGCGATCGACAGCGGCGTGGCGCCCCGACACGCCTACGACCTCGGCGGCGACTACCTCCTTCCCGGTCTGGTCGATATCCACACGGATCATTTCGAGAAGCACGTCTACCCTCGCCCGCATGTACGCTGGGACTATGTCCGCGCCGCCCTTTCCCATGACGCCCAGATCATCGGCGGCGGCATCACGACGGTCTTTGACAGCCTTTGCGTCGGCGCGACATCGGACAATCCGGAGCGCGGCGAAATCCTGGGTCCCATGATCGACGCGCTGGAGATGACCCAGGCGGCGGGCATGCTGCGCGCCGAGCACTTTCTGCACCTGCGCTGCGAGATCACCGATCCCAACACTCCGGAACTGACCGCCGCCAATATCGACCGCGCCATCGTCAAGGTGATATCGGTGATGGAACATCTGCCGGGCGTGCGTCAGAGCCGCGATCTTTCACAATATATCGCCCGCAGCCAGAAGCGGACCGGTGAAAGCGAACAGATCATCCGTGCCCATATTGAAGAACTGATCGCCGAGAAGGCCGAGATCGGCGCGCGGGTTTGGCCGAAGATCGTGGAACTGGCCAAGTCGCGCGGATTGCCGCTGCTCAGCCATGACGACACCGACATCGAACATGTCGACATGGCAGCGAAGGACGGCGTGGCGATTTCGGAGTTTCCCTGCACGCTGGAGGCCGCCCGCGAGGCGCGCGCCCGCTCCATGTTGATCGTGGCTGGTGCCCCGAACATCCTGCGCGGAGGATCGCAGTCCGGCAATGTCGCCGTCCGCGATCTGCTTGGCGAGAACCTCGTCGATATCCTCGCGTCGGACTACGTGCCGCGCTCGCTGCTCGACGCCGCCTTCATGATCGCCGCCGACAGCGCGCTCGATTTCGATCTCCCGGCCGCACTGCGCATGGTCACGAAAAGCCCGGCCGACGCAGCAGGCCTGACGGACCGCGGCGAGATTGCGGTCGGAAAGCGCGCCGACCTGCTCCGCGTCGCAACGCATGAAGGGCATCCCTTCCTGCGGCAGATATGGCGCTCGGGCGAACGTATCGCGTGATGAGGTTCAGTCCCGCGTGAAGCCTTCGCTCGCCGTGAGCAGTTCGCGAGTGTAATCGGTCGAAAACTCGCGACGCCTGAGATCACCGACCTCCAGCTGTTCCACCACCGCGCCATCGCGCATGACGGCCAGCCGTTCGCACATGTGGCTGATGACCGCGAGATCGTGGCTGACCATGACGAAGGTGAGGTCCCGGTCCCTGCGGGCCTGTTCCAGCAAATTGAGGATTTCCGCCTGGATCGACGCATCGAGTGCGGAGGTCGGCTCGTCGAGCAGGAGGATCTTCGGCTCGACGATCAGCGCACGGGCAATCGCGATACGCTGACGCTGACCACCCGACAGCTGGTGCGAGAAGCGGAAACGGAACCCCGAGCCGAGGCCGACCTCGTCGAGCGCGCGGGCAATCCTCGCATCGACATCGGCAAATCCGTGGATTGCCAGAGGCTCGAGAAGCAGCTTGTCGACTGTCTGGCGCGGATGAAGCGAGCCGTAGGGGTCCTGGAACACCATCTGTATGGTGCGATAGAATTCCGAGTCCCGCCTCTTGCCGGTAAAGCTCCGGCCATGGACAGCCAGTGTCCCGCTGTCGAAACGATTGAGCCCCGCCACGGCGCGCAGAAGCGTCGACTTCCCGGAGCCGGATTCGCCGACAATGCCGAAGGATTCGCCGGGGGCCACATCTAGGCTGACGGTATCGAGCGCGCGATAGCCATTGAAGGAGACGACCATGTCCCGGATCGAGAGTGCGGGTCTCATAGCGCCCACTCCGCCTGGCGCTTCAGGGTCGGGAGCGGATGCCGGTCTCCATTGATCTGGGGAAGGCAATTCAGAAGCCCTTGCGTATACGGATGCTGTGCCTCGGAAAGGCGCGAAGCCGCCAGTTCCTCCACCACACGCCCGGCATACATGACGACAACCCGGTCGCAGAAGGACGAAACGAGACGCAGGTCATGGCTGATGAAGATCAGCCCCATGCCGCGCTCGGACACCAGCTTGTCGAGGATGCCGAGAACCTCGAGCTGCACCGTCACGTCGAGCGCCGAGGTCGGCTCGTCGGCAATGAGGAGTTCGGGCCCGCAGACCAGCATCATCGCGATCATCGCCCGCTGCCCCATGCCGCCGGATACCTCGTGCGGATAGAGGTCGAACATCCGTTCCGGTTCGTGGATCTGCACCGCATTCAGCATATCAAGCGCGCGCTCGCGCGCCTCGGCCCTGGAGATCGGCTCGTGCGTAAGCAGCGTTTCGACGATTTGCCTGCCGATGGTCATCACCGGGTTCAGCGAATATTTCGGGTCCTGCAGGATCATCGCGATCTTCTTGCCGCGCAGGGAGCGGCGCTGCCGTCCGGAGATCGACAGCAGATCGGACTCGCCGAAGGTCAGGCGATCGGCCGAAACCCGCGCCTGTTTGGGCGTGAGTCCCATGATCGCACGCCCCGTCTGGGACTTGCCGGAGCCTGACTCGCCGACGATGCCGAGCCGCTCCTTGCCGAGCGTGAAACTGACGCTGCGGACGGCCTCCACGAGGCCCGTGCGGGTCGGATAGGTAACCCTTAGGTTCTGCACATCGAGGAGCGGCGGCGTCATTGTCCAGCCTCCTTCGGATCGAGCGCATCGCGCAGTCCGTCGCCCAACAGGTTGAAGCCGAGGCTGACGATCAGGATCGCAAAACCAGGCATCGCCGCAACCCACCATTGGTCGAGGATGAAGCGGCGGCCGGAAGCGATCATCGCCCCCCATTCCGGCAGCGGCGGCTGCGCGCCGAGGCCGAGGAAGCCGAGGCCGGCCGCCGTCAGGATGATGCCGGCCATGTCGAGCGTAACGCGAACGATCAGCGAGGAAATGCAGAGCGGCATGATGTGGAAGAGCACGATGCGGAATGGCGAGGCACCCATCAACTTGACCGCGGCTATGTAGTCGGAATTGCGGAACGTCATGGTTTCCGCCCGCGCGATACGGGCATAGGGCGGCCAGGATGTGACCGCGATCGCGAGAATGGCATTCTCGATACCGGGACCCAGGGCCGCGACGAGAGCAAGCGCCAGCACCAGCTTCGGGAAGGCGAGGAAGATATCCGTGAGCCGCATCAGGATCGCATCGACCCATCCTCCCGCATAGCCGGAAACCGTTCCGACGATGAGACCCACCGGAGCGGCGATGATCGCGACGAGAAAGACCACGAGCAGGGTGAGGCGCGAGCCATAGAGCAGACGCGACAGGATATCGCGTCCCTGGTCGTCGGTACCGAGCAGGTAACCGGCGGTTCCCGGCGGCAGGAGCCGCGAGTAGCGAAGGTCTCCCTGAACGGGAGAATGCGGGGCAAGCACATCCGCAAAGGCCGCGACGAACACCAATCCGATGAGGATGGCAAGTCCCGCAACGGCAAGCCGGTTTTCGGAGAACCGCCGCCAGATGATGTAGAGACGGCCAAGGCGGGCCTGCCTGCGCGACTCCGGCTTGTCGGAGAGCAGCCATTCGCGCAAAGTTGGAGTAGTCGACGTCATCTCGGTCTCGCTCATCGGCTGCGCGTCCTCGGATCAAGGATGTGATAGAGGACATCCGAGAGCAGATTGATGGCGATGAACACCGCCCCGATGATCATGGTGCCGCCAAGAACAGCGTTCATGTCCGCATTCTGTAGCGAATTGGTGATGTAGAGCCCAAGCCCCGGCCAGGAGAAGATCGTCTCGGTCAACACCGAGCCTTCCAGCAATCCCGCATAGGAAAGCGCGATGACGGTGATCAGCGGCACGGCGGCGTTGCGCAGCGCGTGGAACCAGATGATGCGCGTCTCGGAAAGACCCTTGGCACGGGCCGCGACGATATATTCCTGGCTGAGTTCATTCAGCATGAAGCTGCGGGTCATTCGGCTGATATAGGCGAGAGAGAAATAGCCGAGGAGTGAGCCGGGCAGGATGATGTGACGGAAGAGGTCCCAGAGCACATCCCATTTCCCTTGCATGGTGGCATCCAGAAGATAGAAGCCCGTCACCGGCGTGAAACTGTATTCATAGACGATATCGATGCGACCGGGATAAGCGACCCAGTTAAGCTTGGCATAGAAGAATACCAGCGCCAGCAGGCCGAGCCAGAAGATCGGCACGGAATAACCGATCAACCCGATAATACGGACGATCTGGTCGGCGATGCTTCCGCGCTTGACCGCAGCCAGTACCCCGAGAGGAACACCCAACAGTGCGCCGATCAGCGTTCCCACGGTGGCAAGCTCGATCGTTGCGGGGAAGACCCGGCGAATGTCGGTCATCACCGGATTGGTGGTCAGCACCGAGGTACCGAAGTCGCCGGTCAGCGCCTGGCGGACATAAATGAAGAACTGCTGATAGAGCGGCAGGTTGAGACCGAGCTCTTCGCGGACCCGCTCCACGACATGGGCGGGCGCACGATCGCCGACGATCGCAAGCGCAGGATCGATCGGAACCACACGACCTATGAAGAAAGTCACGGCCAGGAGGCCGAGATAGGTCGTCACCACGGTCACGAGGAACCGCAGCAATGTCATAGCGAATGCCGAGGCGCCGGCGCCGGAGCGCCACGCCTCGGTTCTTGTTTCACTGATGGCCAAGGGACACTATTCCTTGGAAACGGTGTAGACGAAGTTCGTGTCGAAGCTCGGACCGAGCTTGTAACCCTTCAGCTTGTTCGAATAGCCGGCATTTTCAATCTGCTGGAACACGATTACAAACGGTCCGGTTGCCAGCACCTGCTTCTGCAGATCCTCATAGATCGCGGCGCGCTTGGCCGAATCCTTCTCGACGAGGGCTGCCTGCGTGAGCTTGGTCAGTTCCGGAACGTCCCAGGCATTGCGCCATGCGAGCGTCTTGTTCTTGCCTTCGTCCGAATTGTCCGCATTGAAGGTGAAGGTCTCGGCGTTGGAATTCGGGTCGAAATAGTCCGAGCCCCACTGGCCGATATAGATGTCGTGCTGGCGAGCGCGGTACTTGGTCAGCGTCTGCT
>DPXQ01000017.1 GCA_003527225.1 Rhizobium sp. | reverse complement strand
TCGAAGTGCCGACAGGGGAGCCGGGTGTGGTGACGGTCGACATCGATCAGAGCGTCGAGGGGATTGTCGCGGATGCGATGAGGGGGCTGGGGTAGGGGCAAGATCGCCCCTCACCCTGACCCTCTCCCCGGGACGCATGCCCCTCATCCGCCTGCCGGCACCTTCTCCCCGCAGGCGGGGAGAAGGGACGTGTGGCACCGCTGCGGCATGAGCTTCCCGTGACGCAGCCTTTGATACCTCGAGAATTGCACTCAAGTTACATTGCAAACTCTGAGCGGGCGACGTCGCCCAGGCGAGCGTATAGGACGGGTTGACATCCTGACGGGCATCGGGGGCGCCGCAGCCATTCTATCACTGATCGAAACACCAAGCTCAGCGGTTTCGATCGCGAAGCCTGCCTTCAAGGCGTCTTTGCGCGGACCGCCAATCACTCCATCAATGTGTCGATGGGCTATTGCCGAGAAATGTGCGTCAGGGAGTCAAGCAGGCCTGGCGAGACGGTTGTCGCAATCGATAGACACAGCGAACGAGTTCGTGTTCGTTGGCATGGTCCAGCTTCGACAGACGTCGTTTGCCACAACGGGCATCAAGAATGCCAAGTGCCCGGATCAGCGGCCTGGAATCTCGAAGCATCTCCTCAATTGGTTGATTGAGGGATTCGAACATCGCACGATGCAACTCACCGTGATCTGCTATTCCGCGTTCCCGAAGTCTCCGTTCAAACTCCTGCCCTTCAGCAGGCGACGGCGCACGCCCAAGGTCTTTGCGCATCGTGACGAGCGCCTTCAAATATTGGTAATAGGCGCTTCCGTAGATCTTGTTTCCATCTAGCGTAACGAGGAGTTCACCCTCATCATCGTGTGCATGCCGATATCGCGTCGTATGGATCTGCACCCGACCGCTTGCCTCTGGGGCAAAACGGGCTTCAATCAACTGCTTTAACTTCGTCCATTTCATCGACACGCTCATCGTTTCAAAATCGGGAAAATCGCCGACGTCTGATTGTCTTTGAGGTTCTTATACCGTGACTTCAGCCGAAGTTCATCCTGTCGCTAAATGAGCTCGCCGGACGCTTACGCCGCGGTTGTCCCTTGCTGTGGATGCGGGGAGAGGGTCAGGGTGAGGGGCAGGGCATGAAAGTGCCAAAGAGAGCGTCGTCGACACTGGGCTTTCCTTGCTTCCCCCTCACCAACAAGATCGACGACTTAGCTGCGCTAAGATCGTGATCTTGTAACCTCTCCCACAAGGGGAGAGGTGAAGCGTCGTGCAAAGCGGCAAGCTCCTCTCCCCTTGTGGGAGAGGAAGCAATTTCAGCATCTTAGCGTACGCTAAGTGCTAGAAATTGCAGGTGAGGGGTTATCCCCGAAAGGGACCGTGGCCCGAAACCGGCCTCAGACGTCCCCGTCCATCGTCAAGAGCGGCGTATAGAGTTCCGGCCGGCGGTCGCGGAAGAGGCCCCAGGCGGCGCGCTGTTTGGCGATGGCGCCGAGATCGAAGGTCGCGGTGAGCACCGTTTCCGTCGTGCGGTCCGCTTCGGCGACCTTTTCGCCGGTCTGGTTGGCGATGAAAGACGAGCCGTAGAAGGTGAGTTCGGTTCCCTTGCGGCCGGACTCGGTGCCGATGCGGTTCGATGCGATCACCGGCATGATGTTTGCCGCCGCGTGGCCCTGCATGACGCGCTGCCAGTGGGCGGCGCTGTCGATGGTCGGATCCTGCGGCTCCGAACCGATCGCCGTCGGGTAGAACAGCAGTTCGGCGCCCTGAAGCGCCATGGCGCGGGCGGCCTCCGGAAACCACTGGTCCCAGCAGATGCCGACGCCGATCGCTGCATGTTTCGTCTGCCACACCTGGAAACCGGTATCGCCGGGAGAGAAATAGTATTTCTCCGTATAGCCCGGTCCGTCCGGGATATGGCTCTTGCGGTAGAGGCCGAGCAGGCTGCCGTCCGCATCGATGATCGCCACACTGTTGAAGAAGGTCTGCCCGGCCTTCTCGAAGAAGCTGATCGGCAAGACTACGTCGAGTTCGGCGGCGAGCCTGGAAAAATGCGCGATCAGCGGATTGTCCTCGAACGGCTTGGCCATGTCGAAGAATTCGGCGATCTGGTCCTGGCAGAAATAGGGCGCCTCGAACAGTTCCTGGATCAGCACGATCCGGGCGCCCTTGGCGGCGGCCTCGCGGACGAGCTTCTCGGCTCGCGCGATATTGCCGGGAATATCCCAGCTGCAGGCCATCTGGGTTGCAGCGACTGTAACGGTGCGGCTCATCCTCTTCTCCTTACACGCCGAGCTTGTCGCGCATGCCGTACCACCAGGCGCCGAGCACGGTGAGCGGCACGCGGAAGGTCTTGCCGCCGGGGAAGGGCAGGGCTTGCAGCGACGACCAGACGTCATAGCGGCCGGAATGGCCGGCGACCGCCTCGCCGAGGATCTTGCCGAGCAGGTGCGTGGTGGTCACGCCGTGGCCGCTGTCGCCATGCGAGAAGTAGACATTGTCGGCGAGCTTGCCCATGTGCGGGATGCGGGTCAACGTGAGCGCGAAATTGCCGCTCCAGGCAAACTCGATCTTGGTGTTGGCCAACTGCGGGAAGGTCTTGAGCATGTTCGGGCGGATGACGCCAGTGAGGTTTGCCGGGTCCTGGCCGCCATAGCCGATGCCGCCGCCGTAGAGCAGCCGGTTGTCGGCCGTGCGGCGATAGTAGTCGAGCACGTAGTTGGCATCCTCGACGCAGTAGTTGGCCGGCAGAAGTTCCTCGATCAGCTTGGCATCGAGCGGCTCGGTCGCCATGACCTGGCTGGAGACCGGCATCATCTTGTCGGTGATCTTCGGCAGCATCGAGCCGAGATAGGCATTGCCGCAGACCAGCACATATTTGGCCTTCACCGAACCGCGGGCGGTGCGAACGACTGGATTGGCGCCCATGTCGACGCCGGTGACGCGGCTGTTTTCGAAGATCTTGCCACCGAGGCTCTCGACGGCGGCGGCCTCGCCGAGCACGAGATTGAGCGGGTGGATATGGCCGCCGAGCCTGTCGATCATGCCGCCGACATAGCGGTCGGACTTCACATACTTGCCGACCTCGGCCTTTGAGACCATTTCAAGACCGGTATGGC
>DPXQ01000116.1:18377-170708 GCA_003527225.1 Rhizobium sp. | reverse complement strand
TTGTCGTAGATCTTGTCGGAGGCATAGATGCGGCAGGCGGCGGTGCAGTCCTGTCCGGCATTGTAGAAGCCGAAGGTGCGGATGCCGGCGACGACGGCTTCGAGGTCGGCATCGTCATAGACGATGACCGGGGCCTTGCCGCCGAGTTCCAGATGGGTGCGCTTGACGGTCTTGGCGGCGGCGGCGAGAACCTTCTTGCCGGTGGCGATATCGCCGGTGATCGAGACCATGCCGATCTTCGGATGGTTGATCAGCGCGTTACCGACGCTCTCGCCACGGCCGAGCACGACGTTGACGACGCCTTCCGGCAGGATGTCGGCCAGGAGCTTGGCCATCTTCAGGGCGGTGAGCGGCGTCTGTTCCGACGGCTTGAAGACGACCGTGTTGCCGCCGGCGATCGCGGGGGCCAGCTTCCAGGCCATCATCATCAGCGGATAGTTCCACGGCGCGATCGAGCCGATAATGCCGACCGGATCGCGGCGGACCATCGAGGTGTGGCCGGGCAGGTATTCGCCGGCGACCGGGGCGTGCAGCGAGCGGATGGCGCCGGCGAAGAAGCGCCAGCAATCGACGATCGCCGGGATCTCATCGTTCAGCACGGCATTGATCGGCTTGCCGCAGTTGAGGCTCTCCAGCGTGGCGAAGCCGGCCGCATCCTGCTCGATCGCGTCGGCGATCTTCAGGAGATAGGCGGAACGCTGCGAGGGCGTGGTCGAGGACCAGGTGTCGAAGGCCTTTTCGGCGGCGTCGACGGCGGCATCGACCTGGCCGAGCGAAGCCTCGGGCAGGCCGAGAATGGTCTCGCCGGTCTTCGGGTTGAGGACCTTTTCCTCGGTCTCCGTGCCGGCCTCGAAGCGTCCGCCGATCAGCATTTGCGTGTCCATGTCGTTCTCCCTCATCTGGTTTGTCGCGGGGCGCCAAGCGGAAAACCGCTACACACTTTTCCTCGCCCCGCTTGTCTGCGTCATTTGCCGCTGCCCGAAATCTGGTCGGTGTCGCGGGTGAGATAATAGGCCGCCAGGATCGGCAGGAAGGTGACGATCACCACCAGCATGGCGACCACGTTGGTGACCGGGCGCTGGCGCGGGCGGATGAGTTCCTCCAGCATCCAGATCGGCAGCGTCGCCTGCTGGCCGCCGGTAAAGGTGGTGACGATGACCTCATCGAACGAGAGCGCGAAGGCGAGCATGCCGCCGGCAAGAAGGGCGGTCGCGATGTTCGGCAGCACCACGTAGCGGAAGGTCTGGAAACCGTCGGCGCCGAGATCCATCGAGGCCTCTATCAGCGAGCCGGAGGTGCGGCGGAAGCGGGCGACCGCGTTGTTGTAGACGACGACCACGCAGAACGTGCCGTGGCCGAGGATGATCGTCCACATCGAATAGGGGATCTCGGCCAGCGAAAAGGCCGAGCGCAGCGCGATACCGGTGATGATGCCGGGCAGCGCAATCGGCAGGATGACCAGCAGCGAGATCGCCTCGCGGCCGAAGAATTTCGTGCGCGACACGGCGGCGGCGGCAAGCGTGCCGAGCACCAGCGCGATGGCGGTGGCGATCGCCGCGACCTTGACGGACAAGGTGAGCGCTTCCCAGACGTCGGGACGGTTCCAGGCGACGGCGAACCATTTGGCGGTGAAGCCCGGCGGCGGCCACTGGAAGCTCTTCTCCTCGGTGGTGAAGGCATAGACGAAGATCAAAAGGATCGGCAGATGCAGGAAGAGGAGGCCGCCGCCTGCCGCGAGCTTCAGGGGCCATCCGGCCGAGGAACGGTCAGAGCGCATCGAAAGCCCCCATGCGTTTTGCGGCCCACAGATAGACGCCCATGATGACGATCGGCACGACCGAGAAGGCGGCGGCGAGCGGCACGTTTCCGGCGGTGCCCTGCTGGGCATAGACGGCCTGGCCGATGAAGAGGCGCGAGGAGCCGACGATCTGCGGGATGATGTAATCGCCGAGCGTCAGCGAGAAGGTGAAGATGGAGCCGGCGATGATACCGGGAAGCGCCAGCGGCAGAAGCACATGGCGGAAGGTCTGGCCCGGATGGGCGCCGAGATCGCCGGACGCTTCGATCAGATTGCCGGGCACGCGCTCGAGTGCGGCCTGGACCGGCAGGATCATGAAGGGCAGCCAGACATAGATGAAAACGAGGAAGGTGCCGATATAGCTGATCGACAGCGAATTGCCGCCGATCACCGGGATCGCCAGGATGGCGTCGAGCAGCCAGGTCAGGTGCAGCTTTTCGAAGGCCCAGGTGAGGATGCCTTCCTTGGCGAGGATCAGCTTCCAGGCATAGACCTTGACCAGATAGCTCGACCACAAGGGCAGCATGACGCCGATATAGAAGAAGGCCTTCCATTTGCCGGTGGCGTAGCGGGCGGCATAGTAGGCGATCGGGAAGGCGAGCACGGCGGAGGCCAGCGTGACGGCGGCGGCCATCAGCACGGTGCGGACGATGATGTCGAAATTGGCCGGGCTCAACAACTGGCCGTAGGTCGAGAGCGTGAACTCGTAATTGATCAGCCCGGAAAACTCGTCGATCGAGAAGAAGCTCTGGAGCAAGAGCGCGACCAGCGATCCGACATAGATGATGCCGAGCCAGGTGAGCGGCGGGATCAGCATCAGCACGAGCAGCAGGGTCGGGCGGCGCCAGAACAGGTCCGACAGGCGGCCCATCAGGCCACCGCGTCCCGGCAGGATCGATGTGGTGGCGACCGCGCTCATGCGGCGTCATCCATGTAGTGCAGGTCGGAGGGCTGCCAGGAAAGCCCGGTCGCGGCGCCGATCTCCGGCACCGGCTGGCCCGCCGGCACCATGACGGAGAGGGCGATGTCGCCGGCCGAAACCGTGAGCCTTGTGGCCGCGCCGAGGAAGCTTGTCGAGCGGACGGTTGCGGGAATGCCGCCATCGGCGACGAGGCGAATGGCCTCGGGACGGAGGCTCGCCCACTTCGCCTCGCCGCCGAGCGTCTTCATGTCGGCGGGCGAAATGACGTTGGAGGAGCCGACGAAATCGGCGACGAAGCGGGTCCTCGGGCGGTTGTAGATTTCTTCCGGCGTGCCGGCCTGGACGATCTTGCCATTGTTGAAGACGGCGACGCGGTCGGCCATGGACAAGGCCTCGCCCTGGTCGTGGGTGACGAAGATGAAGGTGATGCCGAGCGAGCGCTGAAGGGTCTTCAGCTCTTCCTGCATCTGCTCGCGCAGCTTGAGATCAAGCGCGCCAAGCGGCTCGTCGAGGAGCAGCACCTTCGGCTTGTTGACGAGGGCGCGGGCGAGCGCCACGCGCTGGCGCTGGCCGCCCGAGAGCTGGCCGGGCTTGCGCGCGCCGTAGCCCGGCAGCTTGACAAGGTCGAGTGCTTCTTCGGCGAGCCGAAGACGCTCGGTTTTCTCCACGCCCTTGACCATCAGCCCGTAGGCGACGTTTTCAAGGATGTTGAGATGCGGAAACAGCGCGTAGTCCTGGAAGACGGTGTTGACGTGGCGGCGATAGGGCGGAACGCCTTCCGCTGTTTCGCCGAAGATCTCGATATGGCCGGCGCTCGGCTGTTCGAAACCGGCGATCAGGCGCAGGCAGGTCGTCTTGCCGGAGCCGGAGGGCCCGAGCATGGCGAAGAATTCCCCCGGCGCGATCGCGAGATCGACGTCATCGACGGCTTTCACTGCGCCGAAATGGCGCGACACCTGCGAGAATTCAACGGCTGCGGTCATGGGTACTCCGGAAAATGGTTGCTCGGCATGAGGCCGGCGTCTTCTCCCCAGCGGGGAGAAGTGCCGAGCATAGCGAGGCGATGAGGGGGAGCCGCGAGCGCTGACGCCCCCTCATCCGCCCTTCGGGCACCTTCTCCCCGCTGGGGAGAAGGAAAGGATCAACGTCCGCCGATGACGCCGATGTAGTCCGAGACCCAGCGGTGATAGGGGACGCATTCGCCCTGGCTTTCGCATTTGGACACCGGCGTCTTCCAGAAGCTGATCTTCGCGAAGTCGTTGTAGCCGTTGGTGGCGCAGCCTTCGTCGGTCAAAAGCTCATTGCCCTTGCAGGCGGCCGGGACGGACGGCACCGTGCCGAACCATGCGGAAACGTCGCCCTGAACCTTCGGCGAGAGCGAATGCTCCATCCACATATAGGCGCAGTTCGGGTGCTCGCTGTCGGCGTGCAGCATGGTGGTGTCGGCCCAGCCGGTCGCGCCTTCTTCCGGGAAGGTCGAGGCGATCTTGGCACCTTCGGCCTTCATCAGGTTGACCTGGAACGGCCAAGAGCCGGAAGCGACGACGCCTTCGTTCTTGAAGTCGTCGATCTGGATCATGGCATCGTGCCAGTAGCGGCCGACGAGCGTGCGCTGGCCGCGCAGCAGGTCGAGGGCGGCCTTGTACTGATCTTCATTCAGCTCGTAAGGGTCCTTGATGCCGAGTTCCGGCTTGTGCTTCATCAGGTAGAGCGCTGCGTCAGCAACATAGATCGGGCCGTCATAGGCCTGGACGCGGCCCTTGTTGGACTTGCCGTCCGGGAGCGTCATTTCCTCGAAGACGACCTTCCAGCTGGTCGGCGCCTGATCCTTGAAGGCTTCGGTGTTGTACATCAGCACGTTCGGGCCCCAGACATAGGGCGTGCCGTAGTGAACGCCGTTCACCGTGTGCCAGGGGGCGTTCTGCAGGCGCTCGTCGATGGTCTTCCACGAGGGGATCAGGTCGGTGTTGATCGGCTGGACGCGCTTGCCGGCGACGAGGCGGAGCGATGCGTCGCCCGAGGCGGTGACGAGGTCGAAGCCGCCTTCGTTCATCAGGGCGACCATTTCGTCGGAAGTGGCGGCGGTCTTGACGGTGACCTTGCAGCCGGAGTCGGCTTCGAACTTGGTGACCCAGTCGTAATTCTTGTCGGTTTCGCCGCGCTCGATATAGCCGGCCCAGGCAACGATCGACAGCGCGCCTTCACCCTTGCCGAGCTCCTTCAGGGGCTCCTGGGCAATCGCGGTCGTGGCGAAGCTGACGATGGCGGTGATGGCGGTGCAGGACTGCAATAATTTCTTCATGGCAATTTTCTCCCGGTTCGGGGCCGCTTTTCCGCGGCGCTAGTTCCCGTGGCCCAAAGTGCCGCGAAAGTGCCGCATTCGCAAATTCATTTATCAGAAAGTCGCTATCGGTTTTACCGAAAGCGTGTGGGAGTTGCCCCTCATCCGCCTGCCGGCACCTTCTCCCCGTAGTCACGGGGAGAAGGGCAAGCGGCACCGCGGTGGCTGTTCCCTCTCCCCGTCGTTACGGGGAGAGGGTTAGGGTGAGGGGCAGGAACCGGAATGAGATGTCTACCGTCCGCGCCCGCTGCGCAGCGCCTCGGCGATGCCGACGAAATCCCGGGCCGATTGCGGCAGGCTCGAGCCCTTGCGCCAGACCATGCCGACCTGCACCACGGGAAGTGCGCCGGAGACATCGCGGCTTTCGATACGGTCGCCTTCGAGCGACCAGGGGCGGTAGACGAGATCCGGCAAAAGCGCCACGCCGGCGCCGGTGGCCACCAGGCTTCTGACGGCCTCGACGGAGCGGGTGCGGAAGGCGACGTGCGGTCGGGCGCCGAGCGCGGAGAGCAGCTTGCCGGTGTTCTCCTCGATTTCGTCGACGGTGAGCATGATCAGCGGTTCGCGGGCGATGTCGGCAATCGAGATGATGTCGGCGGAGACGAGCGGATGGCCCATGGGCAGCCAGAGCCGGTAGGGCGAGGTTTCGAGGATTTCGGCCTGCAGGGCCATGCGGTCGCGCAGGTTGGAAATGACCATGACGGCGACATCGAGCTCCCCGCCGATCAAAAGATGTTCGAGATAGGAGCCGTTGTCCTCGATGGCGCTGACCTCGACACCCGGGCAGGCACGGCGGTAGCGCGCCAGGAGATCGGAAAGCACATAGCCGGCGACCAGCGAGGTGACGCCGATATTCAGCGTGCCGCCCTCGTTGACCCGCGTCTCGGAAAAGGAGTTGCGCGCATCGGAAACGGTTGCCAGGATCTTGGTCGCATGGCGGAGGAACTGGTGACCATTGTGCGTGATCGAAAGCCCGCGCGGATGGCGTTCGAAAAGCACGACGCCAAGATCTCCCTCCAGTTCCTTGATCGCCTCGGTGACGGAGGATTGCGAGATCGAGAGATTCTGCGCTGCCCGCGTCACCGAGCCCTGCTCGGCCACGGCGACGAAATACTGCAATTGTCGAAGCGTGAAGGCCATGGCCGGTTAGAGCATGGCGGACCGGGGAAGGGCAAGCGGGACAAGCGCAAGCGCCGGCGGTGCGGCAGTCCGGGAGTGGTCGTGGTCCACCTTTCCTGCAAGGCTGGCCTGCGACGAAGTCGCTTCTCAAATCCAAAGAGACGTATATTGTCGAAAATTCGTATCCCCCGTCGATGACGTCTGCCGCGCAAGGCGCCGTCCTTTCCCCGTTAGCCGCCCTGATGAAATCCACGCCCCTCGGATATGTTTTCGCGCTGCTCGCTTTTGCGATCTTCTCCGTGCAGGACGGCGTATCCAAGCATCTCGGCATGGCCTATCCGCCGGTTCTGGTGGCGATGATCCGCTATTGGGCCTTTGCCGTCTTTGCCGTGCTTCTTGCGATGCGGGCGCGCGGCGGGCTGAGGGCGGCGGTTGCCACAAAACGTCCCGTCCTCCAGGTGCTGCGCGGCCTGCTGCTGGCGGTACAGATTCCGATCGCCATATCCGCCTTCACCATGGTCGGACTGGCGCAGTCTCAGGCGATCTTCGCTTCCGGTCCGCTGATCGTGGCATTGCTTTCGGTCCCGATCCTCGGGGAGAAGGTGGGCTGGCGACGCTGGACGGCGATCATCGTCGGGCTGGGCGGGGTGCTGCTCATTCTCGGGCCGAATTCGGACGGGTTCAACATTCTGGTGGTGCTGCCGCTCGCGGTCGCCCTGATCGGGGCGCTCTATGGCTTGACGACGCGTCTCGTGAGCCGGGTCGACGGGCCGGTCACGAGCTTTTTCTATATCGGTACCGTCGGCGCGGTGGCACTCACCATCGCCGGACCGTTCTTCTGGACGGAAATCGCCGCATCGGACTGGAAATGGATGATCCTGCTCTGCTTTACCGGGATTACCGCGCATTTCCTGCTCATCAAGGCCTATGACAACCTGACGGCGGTGGCCGTTCAGCCGATCACCTATCTGCAGCTCGTACTCGTCTCCTTCATCGCGGTGACGGTGTTCGGAGAGACCCTCAAATGGAACATGGTGGTGGGCGCGCTGATCGTCGTCGGCGCCGGGCTTTTCACCGTCTGGCGGGAGAATGTGCTGGCACGGCGCGATGCGCAGAAGGTGGCAGACGCGCCGGCGGCGTAGTTCCCGGCTCCCCTGGCTCGGGCGTCACGTCAGGCTGCGAAGCTCCTCCACTCCGACGGGAGGCTCGGTGCGAAATTCGAGCGCATAGACGCGCCTGGCATATTTCTCCCGCACGCGGTCGATCTGCTCGTGTTCGCCTTTCAGGCGCGAGCGCAGCAACCGGTCGCGGGTGCCGGTTGCGGCCATGCTCTTGTTGATCACCCAGCCATAGGGCTCGATACCGGCGCGCTTGAGATCGTCCTGCAAGGCGCCGGCCTCCGAAACCGGAGTCGTCTCCGGCAAGGTCACGAGTATTACCCGCGTGTAGTCCTCGTCCTGCAGGCGCATCAACGGCGTGACGAGCCGCCCGGGCGCGTCGGGATCGAGGTGGCGCGTCATCTGCCTGTGGTAGGCACCGGTGGCGTCAAGGAGCAGCAGGGTATGCCCGGTCGGCGCCGTGTCGATCACGACGAAAGCGCTGCGCGCCTCGGCCACGACGCGCGAAAAAGCGTGGAACACGGCAACCTCCTCGGTGCAAGGCGAGGCGAGATCCTCGCGCAGCAGCGCCTTGCCGTCCTCGTCGAGGTCGCGCCCGCGCGTCGTCATGATCTTGTCGACATAGCGTTCCGTCTCGACGGCCGGATCGATACGGTCGACGGTCAGGCCCGGCATCTCGCCTTCCACGACGAAGGTCAGATGGGCTGCCGGATCGGTGGTCGTCAGGTGCACGGCGTGGCCGCGTTTCGCCAGCCCGACGGCGATCGCGGCGGCAACCGTCGTCTTGCCGACGCCGCCCTTGCCCATGACCATCACCAGGCCCTTTTCGCCGGCGGCGATTTCGTCCACCAGCTCGGCGATCCGGGGCAGGTCGCGCCCCGCATCTGGCACGTCCTCGACCTGCGCCGGCGCAGGGGCAGATGGGGACATGAGCGCTCGCAAGGCGGGGATGCCGACCATGTCGAAGGCGAGCAGGGGAAACTCGTCGCGCGGGAGCCCGGCGAGCGACGGCGGCATTCCGGCCAGCGCCTCGTCCTGCTCATGCACGAAGGCGGCGGCCACCGCATCCGTCGGGTCACTGGCGTGGAAGCGGCCGTTGACGGCGAGCAACTGGTTGGACAGTCCGAGTTCCTTGAGTTCGTCCGAGGTGCGGGCGGCTTCCCGGATCGCGCCCTTGTCGGCGCGCGTCACGAGTACGATGGTCGTGCGTGCAGGGTCTCCGAGGCAACGAAGCGCCTCGCGGAAACGATCCTCCTGCATCTTCAGTCCGGAATGGGGCCCGAGGCACGAGGCTCCACGCTCGTTGGTCTCCAGGAAACCGGTCCATGCCTTCGGCAGGCTGAGAAGGCGCAATGTATGGCCGGTCGGCGCCGTATCGAAGATGATATGATCGAATTCGGGGGCGTCGTCGGCGAGCAGGCCGACGAATTCATCGAAGGCGGCGATCTCGGTGGTGCAGGCCCCGGAAAGCTGTTCCCGGACGGTCGAGATCTCCTTGGCGTCGGCCTGCGGCCCGAGCTGGTCGATGACGCGCGTCCGGTAATCATCTGCCGCCGCTTCCGGATCGATATTCATTGCCGAGAGCCCCGGCACGCCGGGCACCGGCGTCGGGATGTCGGACAAGGCGACGCCCAGCATTTCGTCGAGATTCGAGGCGGGGTCCGTGCTGACCAGCAGTATCCTGAGACCCCGGTCGGCAAGGGCTATGGCGCTGGCGCAACTGAGCGAGGTCTTTCCGACGCCGCCCTTTCCCGTGAAGAAGAGGAAACGGGTTGGATCCTTAAGTGCGCTGAACGGGGACATGGGAGCCTTCCGGAGACGAGGGTCGATGATCTGCCTATACGCAATATAGACAGACAGCCGTTTGATCTCCAGCAAGTCCGGCGAAAGGAGCTACCGCGGGACCGGTTCGCGCATGTTTCCGGTGCGATGCGCCAGCCAGACCGTTCTGAGGAAGGCGAGAATGAACATGGCCGTCATCAGGAGCACGATGGTGGGAGCCGGCGCGCTGTCGATGAAGAAGCTGAGATAGATGCCGAAAAGCGAGGCCGAGACCGCGATCAGTACGGCGGCAAGGAGCATCGCCTGGAAACGGCGGGTGATCAGGAAGGCGATGGCGCCGGGAGCAATCAGCATCGCCACCGCCAGGATGATGCCGACCGCCTTCAGCGCCCCGACGACGGTAAGCGACAGCACCACGAGCAGGCCGTAATGGAGGACCCTGACCGGCAGGCCGATGGCGCGGGCATGCAGCGGGTCGAAGGCGTGGAGCAGCAGATCCTTGCGCAGGACGAACAGGAAGGCGGTCGCGGCAAGAGCGATCAGCCCGGTCTCGAGGAGATCCGACGGCAGGATGCCGAGCATGTCGCCGAACAGGATGTGGTCGAGATGCACGTCGCTTTCGACCTTCACATAGAGCACGAGCCCCAGGCCGAACATGCCGGAGAAGACGATGCCAAGCACGGTATCCTCCTTCACACGGCTGTTTTCCTTGAGGTAGCCGGTGGCGAGCGCGCAGATCATGCCGGCGACGAAGGCGCCCGAGGCGAGCGGAAGGCCGACGACATAGGCGATGACGACGCCGGGCAGGACAGCGTGGGAGACCGCGTCGCCCATCAGCGACCAGCCCTTCAGCACCAGAAAGCAGGACAAGAGCGCCATCGGCACGGCAATCATCAGCGTCACGGCGAAGGCATACTGCATGAAGGGCAGCTGGAAGGGGAGGATCGCAAGCTGGAGAATTTCGCTCATGGCGTTTGCTCCAGCGCGAGGCGGGCACGACGCTTGGCGGCCAAAAGCCCGTGTTTCGGGGCGAACACGAAGGCGATCAGGAAAAGCAGCGTCTGAAGGACCACGATGACGCCGCCGGTGGCGCCGTCGAGGAAATAGCTGAGGTAAGCGCCGACAAGGCTCGTCAGCGCGCCGATCAGGAAAGCGAGCAGGATCAGCCGCTGGAAACGGTCCGTCAGCAGATAGGCGGTCGCGCCGGGGGTGACCACCATGGCGACCACGAGGAAGGCGCCGACCGTCTGGAGGGCTGCGACCGTGGAGGCGGAGAGAAGCGTGAAGAACAGCACCTTCAGGAAGCCGGGGTGGAGGCCGATCGAGCGGGCGTGGTTCTCATCGAAGAAGGTGACCATCAGGTCCTTCCACTTCAATGTGAGGATTGCGAGGCTGACGCCGCCGATAATGACGAGCTGCAGCGTATCCTCGGGCGTGATGGCGAGGATATTGCCGAGCACGATGGTCTGGATGTTCACCGAGACCGGCGAGAGCGAGACCATGAAGAGGCCGAGGCCGAAGAAGGAGGTGAAGATCAGGCCGATGATCGCGTCTTCCTTCAGTTTGGTCCGCTGATTGAGGAAGAGCATGGCGGCCGCCGCAAGCCCGCCCGAGATGAAGGCGCCGAAGGCAAAGGGCAGACCCAGCATATAGGCGCCGGCGACGCCCGGCACGATGGCGTGGGAGAGGGCATCGCCGATCAGCGACCAGCCCTTCAGCATCAGATAGGCGGAGAGAAAACCGCAGACACCGCCGACCAGCGCGCTCACCCAGATCGCGTTGACCATGTAGTCGTAGGAAAAGGGCTCAAGAAGCAGGTTCATCTTCAGCCTTTTCCGGTTGCGGGGCGCCGTAGATGACGAAGGGGCGCTCGTCGTCGGTGATGACCTTGAGCTGGCGGGCATCGGCATCGTCATGGAGGTCGGCGCCACCGAGAACGAAGTGGCGCAGCGCGCCCCCGAAGGCACGCTTCAGGTTCTCCTCGTTGAAGACCTCCGACGTCCGGCCGGCCGCCAGCACCGTTCCCTTGACGAAGATGGTGCGGTCGCAGAACTCTGGCACGCTGCCGAGATTGTGGGTGGAGACCAACATGACGCGGCCTTCGGCGCGCAGCTCGCGCATCAGCGCGACGATCTGCTCCTCGGTGTTGACGTCGACGCCGGTGAAGGGCTCGTCGAGCAGGATCACCTGACCTTCCTGGGCGAGCGCGCGGGCAAGGAAGACGCGCTTGCGCTGGCCGCCGGAAAGTTCGCCGATCTGGCGCTTGCGGAAATCGGCCATGCCGACGCGGGCAAGGGCATCGGCCACCATGGCATGGTCGCGGCGCGACGGGATGCGCAGGAAGTTCATGTGGCCGTAGCGGCCCATCATCACCACGTCCTCGACGAGGACCGGGAAATTCCAGTCGACTTCCTCGCTTTGCGGCACATAAGCAACGAGGTTCCTGCGCAGGGCTTCGCGGGCCGGCATTCCGAGAATGGAAATCTCGCCGGCGGCAAGCGGAACGAAACCCATGATCGCCTTGAAGAGGGTCGACTTGCCGGCACCGTTGACGCCCACGAGCGCGGTGATCGTGCCCTTCGGGATGGAGAAGCTTGCGGCCTTCAGCGCCGTCAGACCATTGCGGTAGGTGACCGTGACGTTGTCGGCCGTCAGGCCCTGGGTGCTTTTTCTGGTGCCTGTTCCCATGATCATCCTGCAAGCCCTTTCGCAACCGTCGATACCGTGACCTTCAGGAGATCGAGATAGGTGGGCACCAGTCCGCCGGCCTCGCTCAGCGAGTCGACATAGAGCACGCCGCCGTATCGTGCCCCGGTTTCGGCCGCGACCTGACGGGCCGGCTTGTCGGACACCGTACTCTCGCTGAAGATCACGCTGATCTGGTGTTCTCGCATGGCATCGATGACAGCGCGGACCTGCTGCGGCGAGCCCTGGGCATCGGCATTGATCGGCCAGAGGTAAAGCTCCTTCAGCCCAAGGTCGCGGGCGAGATAGGAGAAGGCGCCTTCGCTGGTGGCAAGCCAGCGCTTGTTCTCCGGCAACGCGGCGATCGCCGCCTTCATCGGCTCGATCTCCGCCCTGATCCTCTCGCCATAGGCCTTTGCATTGGCGGCATAGACATCGGCATGATCGGGATCGATTGCCGTCAGCGCCTTGCGGATGTTCTCGACATAGATCAGCGCGTTTTCCGGCGACATCCATGCATGCGGGTTCGGTTTGCCTTCATAGGCTCCGCCGGAAATGCTCAGGGGCACGACGCCATCGCTGACCACAACGCTCGGGACCTGTCCGAGATTGGCGAGGAACTTCTCGAACCAGCGCTCCAGATTGAGGCCGTTCCACAGGACGAGATCGGCGTCGCGCGCCTTGAGGATATCGCGCGGGGTCGGCTGGTAGTTGTGGATCTCGGCGCCGACCTTGGTGATGCTGTCGACCTCGGCTGCCTCGCCGGCGACATTCCGCGCCATGTCGGCAATCACTGTGAACGTGGTGATGACCTTCGGTTTTTCCTGTGCGCCGGCCGATAGAGGTATCAGGCAAAGTGCCGCCGCTATCAGGCCCGCAATTCTCTTCCGCATCGAGACTCCTCAATCGCTTTCTGCAAACCAGTCGCAATACAAACTAGCTGAGCGCCATCGATTGTCAATGCAATTGCAAATCATTCGCATAAATACCGCCCGCAAGAGCGCCGCTGTCCCAAAATGGGAAGACGCATCGCGATTGCGGGAGGCTGTGAATTAAAACTTCCTCAAGAACAGCATGATAGCAAAAGGCGTGTATTGCGGAGTTGTATGGAGTAGCGCGATGTCGGAGTTGGCCGCTTGAAGGGTCTTTTGGGAAAGATCCTTCCGTCCCGGAAACTGGCCCTGATCCTCGGCGGTCTCCTGGTCCTTTGTGGCGCGACCGGCGCCGGAGCCGTCTATATCGGCGCCGACAAGCTGCTGGGGCCGTCCTATCGGGACACCAACGGGCTGGAATGCACCGAAATCAAGACCGTGACGATCAAGAGGAAGGATCGTTTCTGGATCCGGAAATTCATCGCCACAGGTCAGGGCGACGGGCTGGCCCGGGTGAAGACGGCGCTGCGTGTGGCAAGTGCTGTCTATGACGCGGAAAAGCCCGATCTGGTGCAGGTTGTTATCCTCGACAACAAGGGCCCCAAGGACCGGGCCGAGATGCGCGGCCATGCCGTGGGCGCCGACGTTGTCTATATCGCCGATCCGAGCCGGGTGCCCGAGGGGACCAATGCTGTCTTTACCGCGCGCTACGTCGACAAGCCGGCCAATGACGGCGGCTTGTTCTACGGCGAAAAGATCGCCTTGCCGGAAGCGGACATCGAAAAGCTGGTCGCGCGGCTCGACGACAAGTCCGATTGCTTCAAGCCCGAAGGGATCGTTCCCGAGGGGCACGGCGCGCCTGCCGGTCATGGAAAGGCCGCGCCGACCGAGGGACATGGCGCGGACGCGGCCACGGATGGCCACGGCGCCGAAACGGCTCCCGCTCATGACGCGCCTGCAAGCGAAGCTGCGGCTCACGAGACGGCCAACCCGCATGGCGCCGCTGCGAACGCTGCCGCCGCTGATGCCCCTGCCAAGGATGCCGCCGGGCCGGCTGCTGAAGTCGAGGCTGCTGCCGGGCATGATGCCGCGCCGGCTCAAGAAGCAGCGACCGAAGAGCACGACGCGGCATTCGAGCCTGTGGCGCAAGGCGACGCGAAATCCGCTGGCGCTACATGGCTTGAAAAGTTTCGGGCCCAGCCGCTCAAGGGCGCAAGCTCCGCGCCGACCGCCGGCGAGATGCCGGCCGAGGATTCCGACATCCTGCCGCCGAAGGCGAGCGCCAAGGCCAGCTCGGAAAAGCACGCCGAAGCGACGCACTGACAATCCGGCATGAGGCCGCTGGCCTCGCGCTCCTGTCTGACGATCCGGCCCCAGCCACTGCCGGCTTCAAAGGCCGGCAGTCCTGCATGAAAGGCGGCCTCGCAGGCTGCCTTCCCTATGTCGTCCCATGAAGGTCCGATCAGTCGCCCTTGTGGCGGCGGGCCGGGAAAAGGATGATGTCGCGGATCGACGGGGAATCGGTCAGCAGCATGATCAGCCGGTCGACGCCGATGCCGAGGCCGCCGGCGGGCGGCATGCCCTGGTCCATGGCCTCGAGGAAATCCTCGTCGAGGGCCTTTTCGGTCTCGCCGCGGGCGTGGGCCTGCTCCAGCTGCTCGACCATGCGGCGGCGCTGTTCCTCCGGATCATTGAGTTCCGAGAAGGCGTTCCCGAGCTCCCAGCCGTTGCCGTAGGTCTCGAAGCGTTCGACGAGGCGCGGCTCACCCGGCACTTCCTTGGCGAAGGGCGAGATGTCCTTGGGGAAGTTGATGACGTGGGTGGGCTGGATGAGGGTCGCTTCGACCTTCTCCTCGAAGATATAGGCCAGGCACTCGCCCCAGGTTGCGTCCTTCTCGACTTCGAAACCTCCACCATAGGCGGCGGCGCGGGCTTCCTTGTCAGTCTTGATCGACAGGAAGTCGATGCCGGTCGCTTCCTTCACCGCTTCCGGCATGGAGACGCGGCGGAAGGGGCCCTTGAAGGAGAGTTCCTTGTCCATGAAGGCGAATTCGGTCTTGCCGTGGACGGCGATGGCGAGGCTTTCGAACAGACGCTCCACGAGGCGCATCATGTCCTCGTAATCGGCATAGGCCCAATAGCACTCCATCATGGTGAACTCGGGATTGTGCCTTGTCGAAACGCCTTCGTTGCGGAAGTTGCGGTTGACCTCGAAGACCTTGTCGGTGAGGCCGGATACCAGCACGCGCTTCAGGTAGAGCTCCGGCGCGATGCGGAGATACATGTCGAGCTTCAGCGTGTTGTGGTGGGTCTTGAAGGGCTCGGCGGCGGCGCCGCCGTAGATCGCCTGCAGCATCGGGGTTTCGACTTCCATGAAGCCGTCGTCCTCTAGGAAGCGGCGCAGCGCCGAGAGGATCTTGCTGCGCTGCTGGAAGCGCAGCTTGGATTCCTCGTTGACCATGATGTCGAGATAGCGCTTGCGGTAGCGCGTCTCGATGTCGGCGAGGCCGTGATACTTCTCCGGCATCGGAAGAAGCGTCTTGGTCAGCATGGTGATCTCTTGCGCGTTGATCGTCAGCTCGCCGCGCTTGGTACGGCGGACCATGCCGGTCACGCCGATGATGTCGCCAAGGTCGATCAGCGGCAGGAGGCTGCGGGCCTCCTCGGGCGTCGTGTCCTTGTGGGAGAAAATCTGGATCTTGCCCGATGCATCATGGATATCCATGAACATGCCGGAATTGCGCGAGGAATAGACGCGGCCGGCAACCGTCACGACATCGCCGGACTCCATATCCGGTTCGAGGCCGGAATACTTCTCGGCCAGTTCGGCATTGGTGATGGTGCGATGGAAATGCGCCGGATAGACGTCGCCGACCTGCTCGCGCAGCAGCTTGAGCTTCTGGGCGCGAACCTCCGTGACATCGGAGGAGAGGGCGATTTCGGTTGTCTTGTCGTTCATCTTATCGGTCTTTCGTCAATCAGGCAGGGCCGACCATGGAGGCGACGACGGTTGCGGCCACCTTCAGGCGCTGGCGCACCACGGAGCGGCCGAGCAGCGCCATGGAATCGAAGAGCGGGAGCGAACGGGCGCTGCCCGACACGGCGACGAAAAGCGGCGGAGTGACCACGCGCAGCTTCTTGCCCAAGCGGTCGGAAATGGCGCGCAGCTCTTCCTCGATGGTTGCGACATTCCATTCGACGATCTTTTCCAGATCGAACTGAACGGTGTTGATGATTTCCAGCGTTTCGGCGGGGGTCGTCTTGAGGCCGGCAAAGGCTGCGGGCGTCAGGCCGACGTCATTGGCGAGCACGAAGCCTGCCAGTTGCGGCAGCTCCCCGAGCTTGGAGATACGCGTCTGCGCAAGCTTCAGGCCTTCGGTCAGGCGGTCGTTTTCCGACGCCCAGTCGAAGACGCGGGCGAGGAAGTCGTCGGAGGAGAGCTTCTCGCGGATCCAGCGGCCGTTCAGCCAGTCGAGCTTCTGCACGTCGAAGATCGCGCCGGCCTTGGAGAGGTTGTCCGGGTCGAACTTCTCGGCGAGCTGGTCCATGTCCAGAAGCTCTTCGCCTTCGGCGATCTGGATGAAGAACAGGCCGAGGAAATTCATCAGCGCTTCCGGCAGGTAGCCGAGCGCGGAATAGTAGGAAATCGAGGTCGGGTTCTTGCGCTTCGACAGTTTCGACTTGTCGGCATTGCGCATCAGCGACAGGTGCATGAACTTCGGCGGCTCGAGGCCGAGATACTTGTAGATCAGGATGTGCTTCGGCACGGATGCAAGCCACTCCTCGCCGCGCGCGACGTGGGTGATCTTCATCAGATGGTCGTCGACGACGTTCGCCATGTGATAGGTCGGCATGCCGTCGGCCTTGAGCAGCACCTGCATGTCGACGGCATCCCACGGGATGGAGACATCGCCATAGACGCCGTCATGGAAATCGCAGGAGCCCTCGGTCGGGATCTTCAGGCGCACGACGGAGGGTTCGCCCTCTTCCATGCGCTCGGTGACTTCCTCGGCCTTGAGGTTGAGGCAATGGCCGTCATACTTCGGCGGCAGGCCCTTGGCGCGCTGGGCGTCGCGCATCATTTCCAGGCGTTCCGGCGTGCAGAAGCAACGGAAGGCATGGCCGTCGCGGACCATCTGCTCGACGAAGGGACGGTAGATGTCCTTGCGTTCCGACTGGCGGTAGGGGCCGTAGGGGCCGCCGATGTCCGGGCCTTCTGCCCAGGTGAGCCCGGTCCATTTCAGCGCGTCGAGAACCTTCTGCTCGAACTCGGCCGTCGAGCGCGTCGCATCGGTGTCCTCGATGCGCAGGATGAACTCGCCGCCATGCTTCTTGGCAAAAAGGTAATTGAACAGCGCGATATAGGCGGTGCCGACATGGGGCTCGCCGGTCGGGGAAGGTGCGATGCGGACGCGGACGCCGGAAGTGCTCATTGGATTCGTGCTCGTGGTGACGTGCGGGTGACCGGGCGGAGGAACCGCAGGATCTCGGACAGGGTGTAGATTAGGCGAAAAACCGGGTCAAGGACCGCGCCAGGCGGCAAATTCCGCAATTTTTCATTTCGAGGCCTTAGGCCATATTCGGCCGCGGGCGTCAAGGAAAACTGCTGCCGCGCGGTCCAGATCGCCGATACGGGCAGGTACTTTGCGAAAAAATCGAATGCTGCCGGGAACCATTTTCTCCTGCCTGCATTTTATCGACAGAATGCAGGTCGTGCCAACCGGACGCGACGGGAATGGAGAACACGGAGGTTTTTCCGGTTTCTCTCCGTGGCCAACGAATTGGCAGACGAGCTTCTTACCCGTCCGGCCTGTGTTCGGTCCTTGTCCCCGCCCTGAAAAGCCTGCATCCCCCCATGCAGGCTTTTCTGCGTGTGGGTTATCGCGGGATCTGGGCGCGCCCCCTCAGTCAGGAAACCGGCCAGACCATCAGGAGCATCGGGACGCTCACCACTGTCACCAGCGCCGACAGCGGCAGCCCGAGGCGCGGGTAATCGCTGAAGCGATAGCCGCCTGGCCCCAGGACCAGCGTGTTGCACTGGTGTCCGATAGGGGTGAGGAAATCGCAGCCGGCACCGATCGCTACGGCCATCAGGAAGGCATCCGGCTTGTATCCGAGCGTGGTGGCGAAGCTTGCGGTGATCGGCGCCATGACCAGCACGGTGGCCGCATTGTTGAGAAAGGGCGTCACCAGCATCGCGCTGACAAGGATGAGGGTCAGAGCGCCATAGGCCGGCAGTCCCTGAGCGGCCTGGCCGAGCCATACTGCGATCACTTCGCTCGCGCCGGTCGTTCGCAAGGTGTCGCTGACGGGTATGAGCGCGGCGAGCATCACCAGGATCGGTCCGTCTACCGCACGATAGATCTCGCTCAAGGGGATGACGCGCAGCACGACCATGGCCAGCGCGGCGGCGAAGAAGGCGATTGCCACCGGCGCCAGTCCCAGAGCGGCCGACCCCATGGCCGCGACAAGGATCGCCAGCGGCACGATGCCGTTGCGCGGCGTGCCGAGCAGGATTTCGCGTTCGGCCAGGGGCAGGCAGCCGAGTTCCAGCAGCAGGGCGGGAAGACTGTGGCGCTGTCCCTGAAGCAGGATGACGTCGCCGGCATACAGTCGCAGTTCGCCGAGGCGTTCTCCAATACGCTTGCCCTGGCGACTGACGGCCAGAAGATTGACGCCATAGGTGTTGAAGAGCGAGACGTCGCGGGCCGACAGGCCGATCAGGCTCGAATCGTGGGTGATGACGGCCTCGATGGCGCCGATCTCGCTGTTTTTTTCGTCCCCTTCGTTCAACGGCGTGCCGGACAAGGCAAGCGAGGCCTGGGAGACGACCCGGTCGAGGGCCTCGGAGGGGCCTTCCAGAAGGACCGTGTCGTGTTCCTTCAGCTTGACATCGGGGAAGGGGGAGATGCGCCGGTGTCCGCGCACCACCGCGGTTGCGATGACTTCGTCCCCGGCAATCGCCAGCAATTCTGCAAGGGACTTGCCGACGAAGGATGACTGCTCGGTCACGGTCGCTTCGGTGGCGAAGCTCGAGTTTTCCAGCGCCTCCTGCAGGGATGGGTTCTGGTTTTCACGAGCAGGGACCAGCCGGTAGAAGAAGATCAGGAAGATGACGCCGGCGAATGCCAGCGTGGCGCCGACCGGCATGAAATCGAACATGGTGAAGGACGTGCCCGTCAGGTCACGACGCAGGGCCGAAACGACAATGTTGGGCGAGGTGCCGATCTGGGTCATCAGCCCGCCGAGAAGGGCTGCGAAGGCCATGGGCATGAGGAAGATGGATACCGGAGCGCCGGAGCGGCGGGCAAACTGGAATGCGACCGGCATCATGATCGCCAGGGCGCCGATATTCTTGATGAAGGCGGCAAGCACGGCGACGGTGACGAGCAGCAGCATCATCTGGGTGCGGATCGACTCCAGCCTGGGGAAGAACTTCTTGATGGCGGCATCGACGATGCCGGAGCGGGCGACCCCGGCGCTGACGACGAGCGCGCTGCCGACAATGATGACGATGTCGTTGCTGAAGCCGATAAAGGCCTGCTCGGGAGGCACGAGCCCGAGCGCGAGCGCCACCACAAGCGCGCCACAGGCGACCACGTCATAGCGAAGCCGGTCCCAGATGAAGGCGACCATCATCGCACCGATAACCGCGAAGGCCAGAATCTGCTCGGTAGACATGAGGCTCCGGTAATGTTGAGGAGAGGAGTATCAAGGGTAACGCTTGCGCGATCAATCCCTCAATGCGAACGGGATCGCATTGTTCCTCGCGCGCAAACGGTCCCCAGAAAGGAAACGGCCCGCGCGGGATGCCGCGCGGGCCGTTAAGCCCTTGTGATTTCGACGCTTGTAGGCGTCAGTGGAGCTTCTTCTTCGCCTGTTCGGTGCGCCGTTTGCGACGCGCCAGCATGTTGAGGCCTTCCACGAGGCCGGAAAAGGCCATGGCTGCATAGACGTAACCCTTGGGCACATGGAAGCCCATGCCGTCGGCGATCAGGGTCATGCCGATCATCAGCAGGAAGCCGAGCGCCAGCATGACGATGGTCGGGTTCTTCTCGATGAAGTTCGCCAGCGGAGTGGATGCAACAAGCATGACCGTGACCGCGATAACGACGGCCGCGACCATGATCGGCAGATGCGGCGTCATGCCGACGGCGGTGATGATGCTGTCGACGGAAAAGACGAGATCGAGGAGGAGGATCTGACCGATCGCGGCAGTAAGCGTGCTGGTCATCGAGGAGGCGATGAAATCCTCGTCCTGGTCGATGGGGTCGACATTGTGGTGGATCTCTTTCGTTGCCTTCCACACGAGGAACAGACCGCCGGCGATCAGGATCAGGTCCTTCCAGGAGAAACCGTGTCCGAAGATCTCGAAGAGCGGGCTGGTCAGCTGGACGATCCAGGCGATGGTTCCAAGCAGCAGAAGACGCATCACGAGCGCGAGGCCGATGCCGACGCGGCGGGCCGGCACGCGCTGGTCGGCGGGAAGCTTGTTGGTGAGGATCGAAATGAACACCAGGTTGTCGATGCCTAGCACGACTTCCATGACGATCAGTGTGATCAGGGCGATCCAGGCGGCGGGGTCCTGGGCGAGAAGGGCGATGTCCTGCATGAGCTTCTTCCGGTTGGGGTGGCTTGGCGATAGCACAAATGGCGCATGTGCCGCGGAACGGCAAGAGCCGCGCGGAGACGCTTTGGGAAAATTCGGCGCAGACAGAGGCGAGTACGGTTCTGCCAGCGGCGGTTTCGTGGGATGATCAGATGACGCAGGCGGCTCCGCACGGGTCCGGCCTGCGATCACTGGAGGAAAGCCGCATGCCGAAATTCGTCCATATCGACATCTCAGCCGACGATCCGCAACGTGCCGCCGATTTCTTCACCAAGGTGTTTGGATGGGGCGCCCAGAAGCTCGAAGGGCCGATACCATATTGGCTGATCCGCGCGACCTCGTCGCCTGACGACGACACCGGCATCGGAGCCGGCATCGCGAAGCGGGAAGAGGCATGGCAATCTGTGGCGCCGACGATCGAGGTTCCTTCGGTCGACGAGTATGCCAGCAAAATCGAAGCGGCAGGGGGAACGATCGTTCAGGCCAAGACGCTGATCGCCGGCGTCGGTTATCTGGCGACTTTCAAGGACACCGAGGGCAATGTCTTTGCGATCCTGGAGCCTGTTGCAGAGAACCCGTTCACGGGGGGCTAGCTTGTACTCTGCCTTCCGCATGTCTTTACGCCTGCGATGAAGGCGCGGGTCTATCTGGCGGGTGCGGCCGGACGGCCATAGGCGGCCATGAAGACATTGACGGCGCTGTCGACGATCCGCTCGACCTCGGCCTGCTCGGGAGGTGTGGCCATCTGGCCGAAGAGGCGCTGCTTGAAGAAGGTGCCGGTCGCGAGGTCGATGAACTGGCGCGCGGCAAGATCCGTGTCGTCGACACGGAGCATTCCGGCTTCCACCTGGCGGTCGATGAAGCTGCGCAGCACGGTGCGGGGCTCGGCGGGCGCGGACGCAAAGAAACGCTTGCACAGGCCCGGCATGCGGTCGATGACGCCGAGCAGGATGCGCATGGCCGGGATCATGTCGGTGTCGATGATCTGACGGGCAAAGGCGAGGCCGAAGCGGCGCAATGCGTCCCTGGCATCTTCACTGTCGGCCAAAATGTCGCGCAGGGCGTCGGCAAAGCGCCCCTTCTCCCGCTCGATCAGGGCGGCGAAAAGCTCGTCCTTGCTTTCGAAATAGACATAGATCGTGCCCTTGGATACGCCGGCCTCGCGCGTGACGTCATTCATGCTGGCGGCATCGAAGCCCATCTTCATGAAGGCGGAACGGGCGCCGTCCAGAATCTGCTCCCGCTTGGCGGGATCTTCGCCTGCGGCAAAGCGAGCGGCCGCGCATGGAGCCGGCTCGATTGCCGGCGGCAGGGTTTCCGTGACTTTCTCAGGCATCCGTGTCTCGCGGTATCCAAAAATTAACGAAATCGAACCCGATGGTTCGATGGCTCTTGATATGTGGTAAAAAACGCTCTATGTCAATCGAACCGAACGGTTCAGTTCAGCAAAACTCTCCGCCAGCACAGATGGTATCGATAATGTCAGGCTCTCAAAGAAGCAACGCAATCCGTTCCGTTGACGATGGACTGGAGCCCCCGGTTCTCGACGGCGAGGCGGCGGCAGCTGTGGAGGTCCACCAAGTTGCGGACGACAAGGCCGCAGCGGTTGCTCCGAATCCTCCGAAGAAATCCCGCCGCAGCCCGGTTCTGCCGGTGATCGCGCTCGCTCTTCTGGGCGGGGCGGCCTGGTACGGCTATGGCTGGTGGACCCACGGCCGGTTCATGGTGTCGACCGACGATGCCTATATCGAGGGCGATATCGCAATCATCTCGCCCAAGGTTGCGGGCTATGTGGCAAAGGTCGATGTTGCAGACAACCAGCTCGTGAAGGCCGGCGACGCGCTGGTGACCCTCGATGACGGCGACTACCGCATTGCCGCCGATCAGGCGCGCACCCAGATTACGGTTCAACACCTGACCCTTGAACGCATCGATGCCCAGATCAAGGGTGCGGAAGCATCGCTCGATCAGGCAAATGCCCAGAAGCTTGCCGCTGAAGCTGGTCTCAAGGCGGCAGAACTGGCGCATAACCGTGTCAGCGAGCTGCAGGCGCAGAAATTTGCCTCGAATGCCAATCTCGATACCGCCGAATCCGCGCTCGACCAGGCCAAGGCGAGCCTGATCGGCTCCGACGCCAACATCGCCGCCGCCAAGGCCAGCATCGCCGTCCTGAAGGCGCAGCGCGCCGAGGCGGAAGCCGGCATCCGCTCAAGCGAACTGACGCTGGAAAAGGCGGAACGCGATCTCGGCTTCACGGTGCTGCGCGCGCCCTATGACGGCATTGTCGGGAACCTCGCGGTCCAGACGGGCGACCTCGTTTCGGCCGGAAAGCGGCTCGCGGCGCTCGTGCCCGTCAAGGAGCTCTTTATCGACGCCAACTTCAAGGAAACGCAGATCGCCAAGCTGGTTCCCGGATCGAAGGTCAACATCCACGTCGACGCCTTCGAGGACGAGCCGCTCGTCGGAACCGTGACCTCGATCGCGCCGGCTTCCGGGTCGGTCTTTTCGATGCTCCCGGCGGAAAATGCCACCGGCAACTTCACCAAGGTCGTGCAGCGGGTTCCAGTCCGCATCGCACTGCCCAAGGACGTGCTGGAGACGGGCAAACTGCGCGCGGGCCTCAGCGTCGTCGTCGATGTCGATACCCGTACGGCGCCCGCTGGCAATGCGCTCGCGGCCAGGTAACCACATTTTCGAAAGGCGCTAGGTCATGGCGGCTGCGGCGACAGGCGGAGCAGGGGGGCTTGTGATCCCGGCCGCCGAGGAACGGATGGACCCCAAACGCATCATCGCCTTTTTCGCGATGGTGTTCGGGATGTTCATGTCGATCCTCGATATCCAGATCGTTTCCGCTTCGCTGGCCGAGATCCAGGCTGGCCTCGGTGCGGGCAGCGATGAGATCGCCTGGGTACAGACCTCCTATCTGATCGCGGAAGTGATCATGATCCCGCTTTCGGGCGTGCTGGCGCGCATCGTTTCCACGCGCATCCTCTTCTCCTTCTCTGCCGCCGGATTCACCCTCGCCAGCGCGCTTGCCGCGACGGCCACCAATATCGACCAGATGATCGTCTACCGCGCCATCCAGGGCTTCATCGGCGGCGGCATGATCCCGTCTGTCTTCGCGGCCGCCTTCACCATCTTCCCGCCGTCGAAGCGCAACGTCGTCTCGCCGATCATTGGTCTCGTTGCCACGCTCGCACCGACCATCGGACCGACCATCGGCGGCTATATCAGCCATGCCATGTCGTGGCACTGGCTGTTCCTGATCAACGTCATCCCCGGTATTATCGTCACGGCGGTGACCTTCAGCCTGATCGACTTCGACAAGCCGGATTTCAAACTCTTCAAGAAGTTCGACTGGTGGGGCCTCCTCTCCATGGGCGTCTTTCTGGGGTCGCTGGAATTCGTGCTCGAGGAGGGGAACGCCAAGGACTGGTTCAACGACGAGCATATCGTTCTCGGCACCATCGCCATGGTGATCGGGGGCGTGGTGTTCTTCTACCGGGTCTTCAAGGTGGATTTCCCGGTCGTAGACCTCGGGGCCTTTGCCAACCGCAATTTCGCGTTCGGCTCGCTGTTTTCCTTCACCATGGGCGTCGGTCTCTACGGCCTGACCTATCTCTATCCGCTCTTTCTCGGCCGGATACGCGGCTATGACTCGCTGATGATCGGCGAGACCATGTTCGTGTCCGGGGCGGCGATGTTCCTGACGGCGCCCGTCGCCGGCATATTGTCGGGCAAGCTCGATCCGCGTGTGATGATGATGATCGGTTTTGCCGGCTTTTCGGCAGGCACGCTGATGATGACGCAGATGACGGCCGACTGGGACTTCTACGAATTGCTGGTGCCGCAGATCCTGCGCGGTTGCTCGCTGATGCTGTGCATGGTGCCGATNNAACAACATCGCGCTCGGCACGCTGCCGCCGGATCGCATGAAGAATGCCTCGGGCCTCTTCAATCTGACGCGCAATCTCGGCGGTGCGGTCGGTCTTGCCATCATCAACACGATGCTGACCCAGCGCTCGGACGAACATTACGCCCGCCTTTCCGAGCACATCACCTGGAGCAATCCGGCAGCGCTCAACTGGCTGAACAGCGTCGGCGGCAATTACGACAGCTACGGGCTGGACGGGGCGACGGCGGCGGTGAGAAAGCTCTCGGGCGTCATCACCCAGCAGTCCTGGCTTCTGTCCTTCATAGACGTGTTCATGGGGCTGACGCTCCTGTTTTCCTCGCTGGTCTTCCTGACGCTTCTGATCAAGAAGCCGGGCGCGCCGGCACCCGCAGGGAGCGGGCACTAGAGCCTGTCAGGTTCATTCTGAACCAGTCAGGCTCTAGCTCTTTTGTTTTCGTTTGTCTTTTCGGGAAAACCGGTTCCCACTTTTCCCTGACAAACTCTAGAAATACCGCAATCCACCGCAGCGCCTTGGACCGTCGCCCTCAAAGCGACGGTCCTTTCTTATTGTCTCGGCTGGGCATTTTCAGATTCTGAGGTACGTACATCAGAAATTGATTTACGTACCTCAGATCCTCGGTTAGAGCTTTGCCCAGGAGGAGACATGAAGCCCACCGTCTATGATATTGCCGTTCACGCGGGTGTCGGACTCGCCACTGTGGACAGGGTTTTGAACAACAGGCCGGGGGTGAGCCCCTCGACCCGCGCGAAGGTCGACGCGGCGATTGAAACGCTCGGCTATGTCCGCGACGTGGCGGCGGCCAATCTGGCGAAGGGCAGGGTCTATCCGCTCACCTTCATCCTTCCTTCCAACGACAATTCGTTCATGCGCGGCCTGCGGAGCGAGGTGGATCTTGCCGTGGCGCGCTCGGCGACAGAGCGCCTCGCGATCCGTATCGTCGACGTTCCGGCGTTCGATGCGCGGGCACTGGATGCAGCATTGTTCGCGGCGCTTCTGGAGAAACCGGCGGGCGTGGCGCTGGTGGCAATCGACGCTCCGGAAGTGGCGCGCGCCGTCGACCTACTGGCGGAGGCCGGGATTCCCGTCGTGACGCTGGTTTCAGACCTGTCTGGATCGCGGCGGGATCACTATGCCGGCGTCGACAATATTGCCGCGGGACGCACGGCGGCGAGCCTGCTCGGGCGCTTTCTCGGCGGGCGGCGTGGCTCGGTCGCGGTCCTTGCCGGTTCCATGCTGGTGCGGGACCACCGCGATCGCTTCGAAGGCTTCCGGGATGTGATGGCCGCCGAGTTCGGACATTTGCGCGTGCTGCCGGTTCTGGAGGGACGCGACGACCCGGCGACGGCGGAAAAGGTTCTTGGCCGCGCGTTGTCTGACCATGACGACATCATCGGCGTCTACAGTCTCGGGGCGGGCAATCGCGGTCTCATCCGCGCCCTCAAGCAGGCACGGTTCGAGCGGCGTCCAGCGGTGATTGCGCACGAACTGACGGAGACGACGCGAGCGGCGCTGACGGAAGGCGTGATAGATGCCGTGCTCAACCAGGATGCCGGCCATGAGGTCAGGAGCGCCATTCGCGTGCTGAAGGCCAAGGCCGACGGTCTTCCGGTGATCGCCGCGCAGGAGCGGATCCGGCTCGATATCTTCCTGAGAGACAATCTGCCGTGACGGCGGAAACAATTGGAGAATGAACATGTATCTCGGTCTCGATCTCGGCACTTCGGGTGTCAAAGCCCTGCTGATCGACGGCGATCAGCGGGTGATCGGCGCCGGCCACGGGGCGCTCGACGTCTCGCGGCCGCATCCGGGCTGGTCGGAACAGGACCCGGCCGACTGGATACGGGCGACGCGGGAGGCGGTTGCCGGGCTCAAGGCGAAGCATCCGGCCGAGCTCGCGGCGGTGAAGGGCATAGGGCTCTCCGGCCACATGCATGGCGCGACGCTGATCGACGCGCAGGATTATGTGATGAGGCCCTGCATCCTATGGAACGACACGCGCAGCCACGAAGAGGCGGCGGCACTCGACGCCGATCCGCGCTTCCGCGCCATCACCGGCAACATCGTGTTCCCGGGTTTCACCGCGCCGAAGCTCGTCTGGGTCGCGAAGCATGAGCCGGAGATCTTCGCCAGGGTGGCGAAGGTCCTGCTGCCGAAGGACTATCTGCGGCTGTGGCTGACCGGCGAACATCTCTCCGACATGTCGGATTCGGCCGGCACCGCCTGGCTCGACACCGGCGCGCGCCGGTGGTCTCCGGAACTGCTCGACGCGACGGGCCTGACCGGAAGCCAGATGCCGGGCCTCGTGGAGGGGACCGAACAGGCGGGTACGCTTCGTGGGGAGCTGGCCGGCGAATGGGGCATGGCGGCGGGCGTCGTCGTTGCCGGCGGGGCCGGCGACAACGCGGCTTCCGCCTGCGGCATGGGTACGGTCGCGGAAGGCCAGGCCTTCGTGTCGCTCGGCACGTCCGGTGTACTCTTCGCGGCCAACGGCAGCTATCTGCCGAAGCCGGAAAGCGCCGTGCATGCCTTCTGCCATGCGCTGCCGAACACCTGGCACCAGATGGGCGTCATCCTTTCCGCAACCGATGCGCTCAACTGGCATTCGGGCGTCACCGGCAAGTCGGCGGGCGAACTGACGGCGGAACTCGGCGACACGCTGAAGGCGCCGGGCGGCGTCACCTTCCTGCCCTATCTTTCCGGCGAGCGCACGCCGCACAACGACGCGAAGATCCGCGGCGCCTTCATCGGCCTTGCCCACGAGTCGAGCCGCGCCGTGCTGACGCAGGCGGTGCTCGAAGGCGTCACATTTGCCATCCGCGACAATCTCGAGGCGCTGAAATCGGCCGGTACGACGCTATCGCGGGTGACGGCGATCGGCGGAGGTTCGCGCTCGCGCTACTGGCTAGCCTCGATCGCAACCGCGCTCGGGATTCCGGTCGACATTCCGACCGACGGCGATTTTGGTGCCTCCTTCGGGGCGGCACGGCTGGGGCTGATCGCCGCGACGGGGGCCGATCCGGTTTCGGTCTGCACGGCGCCGAAGACGGCGGAAACGATCGAGCCGGTCGCGGGGCTGCGTGGTGCCTACGAGGATGCCTACGGGCGGTATCGGGCACTCTATCCGGCGATCCGCGGGCTTTGACGGATTTGCCCCTCACCCTGACCCTCTCCCCGCAGGCGGGGAGAGGGGACGGCCCTGGCGGTGCCGTTTGGCCCTTCTCCCCGTTTACGGGGAGAAGGTGCCGGCAGGCGGATGAGGGGCGGAAGAGACGTGCCGCATTTGCGGCAGGCAGTGTAAGCCAACAGGAGGAAACACCCATGACCACAGGCTTCTTCGGCGATATCGCCAAAGTGAAATACGAAGGTCCGGAGAGCACCAATCCGCTCGCCTTCCGCCACTACAACCCCGACGAGATGGTGGCCGGCAAGCGCATGGAAGATCATCTGCGCTTCGCGGTCGCCTATTGGCACTCGTTCACCTGGCCGGGCGGCGATCCCTTCGGCGGGCAGACCTTCCAGCGGCCGTGGTTTTCCGACACGATGGAAGCGGCGAAGATGAAGGCGGACGTCGCCTTCGAATTCTTCCAGCTGCTCGGCGCACCCTACTACTGCTTCCACGACGCGGATGTGCGCCCGGAAGGCACGAATTTCGCGGAGAACACGAAGAATCTCAACGAGATCGTCGACTATTTCGAGAAGAAGCAGGCCGAGACCGGCGTCAAGCTCTTGTGGGGCACGGCGAACCTGTTCTCCAACCGCCGCTTCATGAGCGGGGCCGCGACCAATCCCGATCCGGACGTCTTCGCCTTCTCGGCGGCGACCGTGAAGACCTGCATGGACGCGACCCAGCGGCTCGGCGGCGAGAACTATGTGCTCTGGGGCGGTCGCGAGGGCTACGAGACCCTGCTCAACACCGACCTGAAGCGCGAGCTGAACCAGCTTGGCCGTTTCCTCAATCTGGTCGTGGAATACAAGTACAAGACCGGTTTCAAGGGCACGATCCTGATCGAGCCGAAGCCGCAGGAGCCGACCAAGCACCAGTACGACTACGACGTCGCGACCGTCTATGCCTTCCTGCAGAAGAACGGGCTGGAAAACGAGGTGAAGGTCAATATCGAGCAGGGCCACGCGATCCTCGCCGGCCATTCCTTCGAGCACGAGATCGCCATGGCGAACGCCTTCGGCATCTTCGGCTCGATCGACATGAACCGCAACGACTACCAGTCCGGCTGGGATACCGACCAGTTTCCGAACAACGTGCCGGAAATGGCGCTTGCCTATTATCACATCCTGTCGGGCGGCGGCTTTGCGACCGGCGGCACCAATTTCGACGCGAAGCTGCGGCGCCAGTCGCTCGACCCGGCGGACCTCTTGATCGGTCATATCGGCGGCATGGACTGCTGCGCGCGCGGCCTCAAGGCGGCCGCGAAGATGATCGAGGACGGAGCGCTGTCCAAGCCGCTCGAGGAACGTTACGCGAAGTGGGAAAGCCCCGAGGCGCAGAAGATGCTGCGCGGCGAATACTCGCTCGACGAGATCGCGGCACAGGTCGAGCGGGAAAACATCAATCCCGAGCCGAAGTCGGGCCGTCAGGAATATCTGGAAAATGTCGTCAACCGCTACGTTTGACATTTAGATTGCCGTCAGGCGGGGAAGACGGGAGGTTTTCCCCGCCTGAAAACTTTGATAGAGGTGGATTACTGCAACGTTACAGTAAAAGTTCCGGGAGGAGATTTCATGAAGACGATCAAGGGGCCTGGCATCTTTCTCGGGCAGTTTGCGGGCGAAGCCGCGCCTTTCAATTCCTGGGACGGGATTACCAGATGGGCGGCCGAAAAGGGCTATCTCGGTGTGCAGATCCCGACCTGGGCGAGCCAGCTGATCGATCTGAAGAAGGCGGCGGAATCCAAGGATTATTGCGACGAACTGGCGGGCGTGGCGCGCGCCAATGGCGTCGAGATCACCGAGCTTTCGACCCATTTGCAGGGCCAGCTGGTCGCCGTGCATCCGGCCTATGACGAGGCCTTCGACGGCTTTGCCGCACCGGAGGTGCGCGGCAATCCCAAGGCGCGGCAGGAATGGGCCGTCGAACAGGTGAAGATGGCGCTGAAGGCATCGCGCAATCTCGGCATCGAGGCGCACGCGACCTTTTCCGGGGCGCTGGCCTGGCCTTATTTCTATCCCTGGCCGCAACGCCCGACAGGCCTCGTCGAAACCGCCTTCGACGAACTGGCCAGGCGCTGGAAACCGATCCTCGACTATGCCGAGGAACAGGGCGTCGACGTCTGCTACGAGATCCATCCGGGCGAGGACCTGCATGACGGCATGACCTTCGAAATGTTCCTTGAGCGCGTCGGCGGGCATGCGCGCGCCAACATGCTCTACGATCCGTCGCACTATGTGCTGCAATGCCTCGACTATCTGGACCACATCGACATCTACAAGGACCGGATCAAGATGTTCCACGTCAAGGACGCGGAGTTCAATCCGACCGGCCGGCAGGGCGTCTATGGCGGCTATCAGGGCTGGGTGAACCGGGCAGGGCGCTTCCGCTCGCCGGGCGACGGGCAGGTCGATTTCGGCGCGATCTTCTCCAAGATGGCGGCGAACGACTTCGACGGCTGGGCGGTGGTCGAATGGGAATGCGCTTTGAAGCATCCGGAAGACGGGGCCAGGGAGGGCGCCGAATTCGTGAAGCATCACATCATCCGCGTGACCGAGCGGGCGTTCGACGATTTCGCCTCCGGCGGCACGGACGATGCCGCAAACCGCCGGATGCTGGGGCTTTGAGATCAGCTGGCTGCCCTCAGAGCGGCGAGGTCGCCGCACTCAAGCGCCGGGAGATTGGCCTCGATCTTGTCGATTGGCCAATCCCACCACGCGATCTCCAGGAGGTCGGCGATCGCCTCGCCGGAAAAGCGCATGCGGATGAGGCTGGCCGGATTGCCGCCGACGATGGCGTAGGGTGGCACGTCGCGGGTGACGACGGCAGCAGAGGCGATGATCGCGCCGTGGCCAATGGTGACGCCCGGCATGATCGTGGCGCTGTGACCAATCCAGACGTCATGGCCAACGGTCGTGTCCTTGTAGGGCAGGCCGGCATAATCCATCATCGTATCGGGATTGAAGATGCGGAACGGATAGCTGGTGACCCCGGTCATCGGATGGTTGGCGGACGAGGTGATGAAGGTCGTTCCACGGGCGATTTGGGCAAATCTGCCGATCACCAGTTTTTCCCGGCTGAAGGGGCTCAGGTAGGGCGCAAGAATGCTGGCGGTTTCTTCCGGAGCTCCGGAATGGGTGAAATAACTGTATTCGCCGACCTCGATCCGCGGATGGTCGATGGCGGCTTGCAATTGGACGGTCTCGGTGAAAAGCGCGCCCGTGGGCAGCGTGATTGGATGCAGGGCATCCTTGTTCAGGAGGGGCATGATCAAACCTCGGGATTGAATAAAACTAGTCCGGCGGATGGCCGGATCGGCTTGTTCAATTCGCCTTCAACAAAAGGCGGCCCTAAGTGTTCATGTCCGTAGTCTCCTCAGTTCGACGGGTACAAATAGCGCGTTTCCGGCGGATTGGCCAGTGCGTCGGTCTGCTTTCAGATTTCAGGGAGGAAAAGCATGGCGATCGAAGGAAAGACTGAAGAGCGGACGGAAAAGATCAGGCTCGGCATGGTGGGGGGCGGTTCGGGCGCCTTCATCGGCGGCGTGCACCGCATGGCGGCGCGCATCGACGATCATTTCGAGCTGGTGGCCGGGGCCCTGTCCTCGACGGCGGAGAAATCACAAGCCTCCGGCCGCGAGCTGGGGCTCGATCCTGAGCGCTGCTACGGCTCGTTCGAGGAGATGGCCGAGAGGGAAGCGGCGCGGCCGGACGGTATCGAGGCGGTGTCGATCGTCACGCCGAACAACCTGCACTATCCGGCGGCCAGGGCCTTTCTCGAGCGCGCCATCCATGTGATCTGCGATAAGCCGCTGACCTCCAATCTCGAGGATGCCAAGAAGCTGAAAGAGGTGGCCGGCAAGTCGAAGGCGCTGTTCGTGCTGACCCACAACTACACCGGATATCCGATGGTGCGCCAGGCGCGCGAGATGGTCGCCGCTGGTCAACTCGGCGCGATCCGCGTGGTGCAGGCCGAATATGCGCAGGACTGGCTGACCGAGGCGGTCGAGCAGACCGGCGCCAAACAGGCCGTCTGGCGGACCGATCCCAGCCAGGCGGGCGCTGGAGGTTCGACCGGCGATATCGGCACCCACGCCTATAACCTCGCCTGCTTCGTTTCGGGGCTGAGGCTCGACAGCCTGGCTGCGGATCTCGACAGTTTCGTCGAGGGGCGGCGGGTCGACGACAACGCGCATGTGATGCTGCGCTTCGAAGGCGGGGCAAAGGGCATGCTGTGGTGCAGCCAGGTGGCGCCGGGCAACGAGAACGGCCTGCGCCTGCGGGTCTACGGGACGAAGGGCGGGCTCGAATGGGCGCAGGAAAATCCGAACCATCTCTGGTTCACGCCCTTTGGCGAAGAGAAACGGCTGATCACCCGAAACGGTGCCGGCGCGGGCGCTTCGGCGGCCCGCGTGAGCCGCATTCCGGCGGGCCATCCGGAAGGCTATCTGGAAGCCTTCGCGACGATCTATTCCGAAGCTGCCCTTGCGATCAACGCCTCGAAATCGGGGAAGGCCGTCGATCCGGCGGTCGTCTATCCGACCATCGACGACGGCGTCAAAGGCGTTGCCTTCGTCGAGGCCTGCGTGGCGTCGTCGAAGGGCAACGGGGCGTGGGTGAGGGTGTGACTTCGCGCTCGTGGGGCCGAGCGGAAGCTCTCCTCGCCGCTTTGCCCTCACCACGGGGAGCAACTGAGTTGCTCCCGGCCTCTCCCCGCACGTGGGGAGAGGGGCGACCGATGGGACGTAAACAGGTTCTGGAAATGCCGAGGCACCCGCGTGAGGTCAGTCCGATGCGCAGGCCGAGAGCATGGCCGGCGTGTCGACATAGGCTTCGTAGCGAACGATCTTTCCCTCTCGCACCGTGTAAATATGGACCGCGGGAAGCTCGAATTGCCGGCCTGTCGCCCAGGCCTTGCCCCGTGTGCGTCCGATACTGACCACGCGGTCGCCTGCCTCGAACAGTTGCTCGTCGACGATCTCGGTGTTGATCGTGCTGGTCAGCCGGGTGAAGAATTGCTGGAGGCCGGAATAGCCGCGATATTCGCCGCCCCACGGCAAGAGGTCGGACTGGTAGATCTCGCAGTCCGGATGGTAGAGAGCCTGGATTGCGGCCAGATCGCGGCCAGCATAGGCACGGTAGACGGCCCGCACGACATCGAGCGGGCAGGGGTGGTTTGCAGCCGAGGTATCCCGTGCTGTGTTGGATTGCATGACAAATCTCCTTCGGGCGGCGTCGGTGCCGGCGCTTGTTCCCTAGGAGATGTTCAGGGCGTGTTCTTTCCGCTGGTTGCGGGCCATTGCGTGAAATTGCGAAATTATGCGCGCGCCCGCGCGCGCCACTGCGCCGGTGTCGTTCCGGTCGCACGGCGAAAAACGATCGTGAAATGACTCTGGTTCTTGAAGCCGACTTCAAGGGCGAGCTGCGCGAGGGGCATGTCGGTGGCCGCCAACAAGCCGGATGCGAGTTCGACCCGGAAGTCTTGCAGCCATTGAATCGGCGTTCGGCCCGTGGAGGCTTTGAAAGCGCGCAGGAAGTGGAATTGGCTCAAGCCCGCCGCGTTGGCGATCTCCTCCAGGCTGGGATCGTCGGCCACCCTTGAACGCATATGCTCGATCGCCCGCTTCAGGCTGCCGGGCGATAATCGCTCTTTCGCGCCCCGGGTAATGCCGAGTGACGGGCCGCGCGCCGCTTCCTGAGCGAGACGGGCAAGAATGAGGGCGACACCATGGTCGCCATAGGCGCGACCGATGCCGCCTTCGGCATCCTTCGTATTTTCCTTCCAAAGTGCGTTCGAGACGGCGGCGAAAATCGGATCGTGCACCACGTGTCCCGTCAGCCTGTCGAGTGACGCTACACCCGTTGGTGTGAACTCTTCGAACATCCGTGCCACCATTTCCTTGGGGAAGGAGAAAATCAGGCAGTCGTGATTGCCCTCGACCCGCCAGAGCGCCGACGTGTCGGCAGGTGTCAAAATTCCGGCACCTTGATGTCTATAGGCTTCCGCGCCCTTCGGAACCACCAATCCGTCGCCGATGTCGCGCCAGGGTCTGGAACGCCCGGCAAGCAATATGGAAAAGGTGTACTCGGGAAGCGACGGCTGAATGGCCTCGAAGTCGGAATGGCGCAGACGCGTCAAGGTGACGCCGGCGGAGCCCACGTGCCGCGTTTGCACGTTTGCACCCGGTGGGACCGTCTGCGCGCTGTCGCTTTCCTTGCTGCTCATGCGGCAAGGGTACAGAGCCTGGAAGGCGAGGTCCAGTCGGGACGCATTCGCGGATGATTGGAATTGGCGCCGGCAGGAGAAACAACAGCGGATCAACATCTCGAAGCCTTCAGGGCATCAATGACGTCCCGGAAACACTCAATCCTGCAACGTTGCAGTTTTTTCTTCCTCCGCTCTTCACCGGCTCTGGTGAATGGTATATGCCGCTGGCGACANNGACGAAGGGTTTCCAGATGACCGATCCAAAGAAGCTTGCCGAACGCTTTCCCGGCGATTTCGTATTCGGCGTTGCCACCGCCTCCTACCAGATCGAAGGGGCGTCCAAGGCCGACGGCCGCAAGCCGTCGATCTGGGATGCGTTTTCCAACATGCCGGGCCGCGTCTATGGCCGGCACAACGGGGATGTCGCCTGCGATCATTACCATCGCTGGGAAGCCGATCTCGACCTTATCAAGGAAATGGGCGTGTCTGCCTATCGCTTCTCGATCGCCTGGCCGCGGATCATTCCCGACGGCACGGGGCGCATCAACGAGAAGGGTCTCGATTTCTACGACAAGCTGATCGACGGCTTGAAAGATCGCGGCATCAAGCCTTTCGCCACGCTCTATCATTGGGATCTGCCCTTGACGCTGATGGGCGAGGGCGGCTGGACGGCCCGCTCGACGGCCTATGCGTTTCAGCGCTACGCCAAAGTGGTAATGGCGCGGCTCGGCGACCGGCTCGATGCAGTTGCGACCTTCAACGAGCCCTGGTGCTCGGTCTGGCTCTCCCATCTCTACGGCGTGCATGCACCGGGCGAGAAGAGCATGGATGCGGCGCTGCATGCGCTGCACTACACCAACCTCGCCCACGGCCTTGGCGTCGTTGCCATCCGCCAGGTGGCGCCGCAGGTGCCCGTAGGGCTGGTGCTGAACGCCCATGAGGTCATTCCCGGCTCCGGCAGCGAAGCCGACAAGGCTGCGGTCGAGCGGGCCTTCCAGTTCCACAACGGCGTGTTCTTCGGGCCGGTGTTCAAGGGCGAATATCCGGCCGGCTTCCTCTCGGCGCTCGGCGACCGCATGCCGGACATCAAGGACGGCGACATGGAGATCATCCACCAGAAGCTCGACTGGTGGGGGCTTAACTACTATACGCCGATGCGGGTCGCCGACGATCCGACGCCGGGTGCGGAATTCCCGGCGACGGTCGATGCGCCGCCGGTCTCCACGGTCAAGACCGACATCGGCTGGGAGGTCTATGCCCCGGCGCTGAAGTCGCTCGTCGAAGGTCTCTACGATCGCTACGAGCTTCCGGTCTGCTACATCACCGAGAACGGCGCCTGCTACAACATGGAAGTCGAGAACGGCGAGGTCAACGACCAGCCGCGCCTCGACTACTACGCCGAGCACCTGAGCGTCGTCGCCGACCTGATCAAGGAGGGATATCCGATGCGCGGCTATTTCGCCTGGAGCCTGATGGACAATTTCGAATGGGCGCAAGGCTACAAGATGCGTTTCGGCCTCGTCCATGTCGACTACGATACCCAGGTGCGAACGATCAAGAAGAGCGGCAAATGGTATAGCGAGCTGGCCGCCCGGTTCCCGAAGGGCAATCACAAGGGGGCGTGACATCGGCGTTCAAAACGGCATCATGGCGGAACCGATTCCGAGGAATGGATTGCCGTCATGACCGCTGCTTGCGCCCGGCCACTGAAACTCTATGCGATCAGCGGCAGCCTGCGGGCGCTGTCGACCAATCGTGCCTTGCTCAAGGCCTTGTCGTCGTCGGCGCTGGATGGGATGGAGATCGAACTTGACGACCTGATCGGGACATTGCCGATTTTCAATCCGGATATGGAGGGGGACCTGACGCCCGCCGCGGTACTCGCCTTCGCGCAGAAGGTCGCGGATGCGGACGGTCTCATCATCGCCTCGCCTGAATATGCCCATGGCATTCCGGGCGGCCTGAAGAACGCGCTGGACTGGCTGGTGTCGCGTTCGGAAATTCCCGGCAAGCCCGTGATGCTCGTTCGCGCGTCGAGCCGCAGCGACATTTCCCATGCCGCGCTTCAGGAGGTTCTGCGGACGATGTCGGTGGCGCTGATGCCGCAGACGGGGTTGGCCGTGCACCTCATCGGCAGGAAGCCGGACGAAATCGGGCGCCTTCTTGGCGAAGACGGTCTGCTCCGCGAAATGGTGGAAGCGCTCGAAGGCTTTGCAGCCTGGATCGGCACGGAGCGCTGATCAATTCCGTTCTGTCGGCCGTTGCCGAGGTGACAGCCTCAGCCTAGGCGGATCAGCTTGTCGTTGCCGCGTTCGGCTGCCATGCGCTCGTCAAATTCGGCGCGGGCTTCGTGAATTTTCCCGTAATTGTTGAAGACCCAGGCGCCCACGGCCTCGATCGGCTCCGAGAAGGACTGCCCGACCTCTGTGAGTTCGTACTCCACGCGGGGCGGGACTGTCGGATAGACAGTGCGCTTGACCATGCCGTCACGCTCGAGCGCACGCAGGGTCAAGGTCAGCATGCGCTGGGAAATGCCGACCACGGCACGCTTCAGGTCGCTGAAGCGTTGCGGCCCCTTGCGCAGGACCATGATGACGAGAACGCTCCACTTGTCGCCGAGGCGCGAGAGCATTTCACTGACTGTCGGGCATTGCGCCGGATCGTAGGGTGAGCACATTTCCGGTTACCTCCATGTGCCTTCGTATAGCCTATGTGCCTTCTTGTGTCTTCTCCAAAGTTACATAATTAGCCTTGGTTACCATTTGATACCGAGTCTCGCGGCGGCGTTCCTGTCCCGTGGGGCGGTGTCGCACAGGACAACCAACCAGGAAAGGCACACTCCCATGCTCCTCGAAAAGCTCAACTGGCGCTACGCCACCAAGAAAATGGACCCATCCAAGACCGTTTCGGAAGACAAGGTCGAGCGCATTTTCGAAGCGGCCCGACTGGCTCCGACCTCCAGCGGCCTGCAACCCTTCGAGATCATCGTCGTCACGGACCCGAAAGTGCGCGCGCGCATCCAGGAGATCGCGTGGAACCAGGCCCAGGTCACCGAAGGGTCGCATCTTCTCGTATTCGCCGCCTGGGACAACTACACCCCGGAACGGATCAACGACATGTTCGACCTGGTCAATGCCGAGCGCGGATTCACCAACGAGGGATGGGAAAACTATCGCAAGATGCTGCTCGATACCTATCCGCCGCGCGATCCGCAGGTCAACTTCGAGCATGCGGCGCGCCAGGCCTATATCGGCTTCGGGCTTGCCCTGACGGCCGCCGCCTTCGAGGGTGTCGATTCGACACCGATGGAAGGTTTCGACGCCACCAAGCTCGACGAGATCCTGGGGCTTCGCGAACGCGGCCTGCGTTCGGTGACGATCATGCCGCTCGGCTATCGTGCCGGGGATGGCGATTGGCTGGTCAACCTCAAGAAGGTGCGTCGCCCGAAGGAAAGCTTCGTCACCGTCGTAAACTAGGCCGTCAACCAAGACGCGTGGCGTGTCGGAGGAAGTCCGGCACGCCTGACGATCCGGTCCGGCCATCCGGTTTGGACGAATTTTCCGCCTGATGTGTATGTGGCGGAAAAACATCCCTGTTCCGCTGCGGTGGCGAGTGGCATAAGCGGATCGGGTTTCCGCGACGCATAGCTGACTTGCGCTGCGCGGGTTTGAAAAGGTGAAACCGAAGATGCTAGATCGGCGCCGAACCGTCCGAATGTGTATGCCGCGATAGACCATCCGGCACACGATCATCTTTGCCGCTCCGAGCGGCACTCACCGAAGAGACTTACATGACCCACCGACCCAGCGCGCGTGACGCCTCGACAGGAGGCTCCCGATGAGCGCACCTGCCATTGCCCGATCCCTTGCCCAGCGTCCCATGGTCGCCTTCGAAGGCGTGACCAAACATTTCGGCGGCGCCAATGGCCAGCCGGCCTTCACGGCGCTGGCGGGTGTCGACTACACCGTGCCGAAGGGTTCCATCACCGGCATCATCGGCCGCTCGGGGGCGGGAAAATCGACCCTGATCCGGCTGGTCAACGGGCTGGAGACACCCTCATCCGGCAAGGTGCTGGTCGACGGCGTCGATGTCGCAGCGCTCGATGACGCGGCACTTCGCGCCCTTCGCCGCGAAGTCGGCATGATCTTCCAGCATTTCAACCTGCTGTCCTCGCGCACTGTCTACGACAATATCGCCCTGCCGCTGGAGATTGCCGGCGTCGAGAGGCAGACCATCGACGCGCGGGTGAGGCCTCTGATGGAACTTGTCGGACTTTCCGACAAGGCTACCCGTTATCCGGCGGAACTCTCCGGCGGGCAGAAGCAGCGCGTCGGCATTGCCCGGGCGCTTGCCACCGAACCGAAGCTGCTGCTCTCGGACGAGGCGACCTCGGCGCTCGATCCGGAAACGACGCAGTCGATCCTCGAACTGCTCAAGACCATCAACCGCGACCTGGGCCTGACGGTGCTCCTGATCACGCATGAGATGGAAGTGGTGAAGACCATTGCCTCGCAGGTGGCGGTGATCGACCATGGCCTGATCGTCGAGCATGGCCGCACCTTCGACGTCTTCACCGCGCCGAAGCACGAAACGACGCAGGCGCTGCTTTCCGCCTCGATCGGGGCGAAGCTGCCGGAATGGATCCGCTCGGATCTGAAAGCCGAGCCTTCGCTGGGCGACCGCGCGCTCGTGCGGCTGATCTTCTTCGGCGATACCGCGTTCCAGCCGCTGACCGCGCGGCTGGTGGCCGAGCTTGGCGCCGACGTCAACATCCTGGCCGGCGCCATCGACGAGATCGCCGGCGAGCCTTTCGGCTCGCTCGTGGTATCCTATCCCGCCGATCCGGCCACGCTGGAACGGGCTCAACGCTTCTACCGGGAAACCGGACTTGCCACGGAGGTGATCGGCTATGGCGCCTGACATGCTCTTCAACCTGCTCGCAAAGGCTCTCTTGCAGACCCTGCAGATGGTCGCCGTCGCCGGCTTTCTCGGCACGCTGGCCGGGCTGCCAATCGGGGTGTTTCTCGCAACCAGCGGCAAGGGCGAACTTTTCGCCGCCCCGACCGTCAACCGCATCGTCGGGCTGATTGTCAACGCGGCGCGCTCGACGCCCTTCATCATCCTCGTCGTGGCGATCATCCCGTTCACCCGGCTCGTCACCGGTACCTCGATCGGGACGGCCGCGGCGATCGTGCCGCTGACCGTCGCCACCATTCCCTTCGTGGCGCGCCTGATCGAGGCGGCGATCCGCGAAGTGGACAAGGGGCTGATCGAGGCCGCACGCGCCATGGGCGCCACGCCGCTCCAGATCGTGACCAAAGTGCTTCTGGCCGAAGCGCGTCCGGGCATCGTGCTGGCGCTGACGCTGACGCTGGTCAGCCTGATCGGCTATTCGGCCATGGTCGGAGCCGTCGGCGGCGGCGGACTCGGCGACCTCGGCATCCGCTACGGCTACCAGCGCTTCATGCCGGACGTGATGCTGACGGTGGTCGTCGTGCTGATCGTTCTCGTGCAGGCGGTGCAGAGCGCCGGCGATCATCTGGCGCGGCGCTTCGACAGGCGCAGCCGCAAGAACTGAATTCCTCTCTTCAGAAAACCCAAGGAGTGATTTCCATGAAGAAGCTTATCCTCGCGGCCTCTCTCGCCGCTCTCTTCTCGGCAAGTGCGGCACTTGCCGAAACCATCAAGGTCGGCGTGACCGGCGGCCCGCATGCGCAGATCATGGAGAAGGTCAAGGAAGTCGCCGCCACCAAGGGCCTCGACATCGAGATCCTCGAATTCTCCGACTATGTCGTGCCCAACCAGGCGCTGGCGGACGGCGACCTCAACGCCAATTCCTTCCAGCACCAGCCCTATCTCGACAACCAGGTGAAGGATCGCGGCTTCGATCTCGTCAGCGTCGCGCAGACGGTGAACTTCCCGATGGGCGTCTATTCCAAGAAGGTGAAGAGCCTCGACGAACTGGCCGACGGCGCAACGGTCGCCATCCCGAACGATCCGACCAATGGTGGCCGGGCGCTCCTGATCCTTGCCGACAAGGGCCTGATCAAGGTCGATGCCGCCAAGGGGCTGAAGATCGGTCCGGCGGACGTGACCGAAAATCCGAAGAACATCGAATTCGTCGAACTCGACGCCGCCCAGCTGCCGCGCGCGCTCGACGACGTCGACGCTTCGGTGATCAACACCAACTATGCGCTGGAAGCCGGCCTCGACCCTGCCAAGGACCCGATCGGCCGCGAAGGCGAGAAGGCGCCTTACATCAACGTCATCGCGGTGAAGTCGGCCGACAAGGATGCTGCCTGGGTCAAGACGCTTGTCGAATCCTATCACAGCGATGCGGTGAAGGCGTTCATCGCTGAACAGTTCAAGGGTGCCGTCATTTCGGCCTGGTGACGGGCTACCGTCCTTCTGTCGCCTCCGGGCTTGTCCCGGGGTGACGGAGACCCAATTTTTCTACTGCCGAAACGACAAAGCCCGCCGGGAGGCGGGCTTTCGAACAGGGAAGAGAAATTACTATTCGCCGGGATGCAATTTCGTCCGATCGTCGTGCCGTTCTTCCAGGCGCATGGCGATATAACCCAGCGCCACGACGAGGAGGGGGGTAATGACGAAAGCCAGTGTCCAGGTGCTCATAGAACCAAACCTTTCAGAACACGTCTCCCCATCAAATGTAATGCAATCGCGGAAAAAAGCCAGAGCCCAATGCCGACCATGAGGCGTCCGCCCGTGATCGCGGCGCCGAAATTGCCGATATTGTAAAGGTAGCCGGCGACAGGCGTCGCAATCCCCACCGTAAAGCACGCGGTGGATGCCCGGTCGAGGGCATTGGCGAGCAGCTTCTTCTGTTCGTTGCGGACCTGCGACATGGGCGGCCCCGTCAGCTGCCGATGTGCTTTTCGCCGCGCTTCCTGGCGAGCGCGATCTGCTTTTGCCGCTGGCGGTAGCGGTCGCGGTCGGCCTCGGTACGGCTGTCGTAGCAATGCGGGCAGGAGACGCCTTCCTCGAACTTCGGCGACTTCACCTCTTCCGCCGTCAGCGGATAGCGGCAGGCGTGGCAGAGCGTGTGCTCGCCCTCTTTCAGGCCATGGGTGATCGAGACGCGCTCGTCGAAGACGAAGCAGGCGCCATCCCACAGGCTTTCTTCCGCCGGCACTTCCTCGAGATATTTGAGGATGCCGCCCTTCAGGTGGTAGACCTCGTCGAAGCCCATTTCCTTGGCGAAGGCCGTCGACTTCTCGCAGCGGATGCCGCCGGTGCAGTACATGGCGATCTTCGGCTTGTTGTGCAGGCCGGGATTGTTGCGCATCCAGTCTGGGAATTCGCGGAAGGTCTTGATGTTCGGATCGATCGCGCCCTTGAAGATGCCGATCGCCGTTTCGTAATCATTGCGGGTATCGATGACGATGGTCTCGGGATCGGAGATCAGCGCGTTCCAGTCCTTCGGATCGACATAGGTGCCGACGATCTTGTTGGGGTCGATATTCTCGACGCCCATCGTGACGATTTCCTTCTTCAGGCGCACCTTCATGCGCAGGAAGGGCATCTTCGACGCACGGCTTTCCTTGTGCACGAGCCCCGCGAATTCCGGCTGCGAGCGGATGAAGGCGAGGATTTTCGCAATACCCTCGTCGGTGCCGGCGATGGTGCCGTTGATGCCTTCGGCGGCCAGCAGCAGCGTGCCCTTGATGCCGTTTTCGCGGGCGACGGCATCGAGCTCGGCGCGAAAGCTCTCGAAGCGCGGGAAGCGGGCGAAGTGATAGAGCGCGGCGACGCAGAAGGCGCCGCCCTCTTCATGGCGAGGGGTCTGGAAATCATCGGTCATGGCCGGGGAATACTGCCTCGGCCCATGCTGCGCAACGATTTTCGCGCGAGGGACCGCACTTTGAATTTTGTCAGATGCCGAGTAGGGGAAGGAACGAAGCCTGCCCAGGCGGCCATACGTCGCCGGCAACAAGGGATGCCATCATCGCCGAGGCAATGATCTCGGCGTCCGCCGCTGAGATCCGGACAATGCCGAACCGGAAGGAATAACTCCAGTTGCGCTTGCCGTGCGTCAGCTCCAGCCGGTCGAGGAGCGGCAGGATGGGTGCGGGTTGTGCGGCGTGCCAGTCGATGTCCCGGCGAAAGGGATGGAAATCCGCGGACATTTCCACCCGATAGGGCGCGCGTGCCTTCATGGAGCCGATCGCCGTGAAGGCCTGCAGGCGTCCCGGGCCGCCGAACGCCATGGTCGGCGAATAGGCGGTCACCGTTTCACCGGGCCGGATGCGCCTGAGCGGCGCATCCTTTCCATGGCAGGCCTGCACGAAGCCGCCTTCCACGCCCCGGGCGACGTGGTCCGCGCTGGCGACAACAATCCAGGCCATGGCGTCACACCGGCGGATTGTAGAAACGGAGCCGGTGCCCATCCGGATCGGCGATCACGAAGGTGCGGCCGAAATCCATGTCGGTCGGCTTTTGCAGGATTGTGTGGCCGGCGGCCACCAGCTTTCCATGAATCTCGTCGACCTCGGCGGCATTTGCCAGAGGCACGGCGACCTCGAACAGGCCGGCGCTGCCCGTTGCCGCCGGCTCCACGGTATGGCGGGACCAGAGCCCCAGCTTGATGTTGCCGGGGAAGACGAACATCGCGAAGGTCGGCGACAGTGCAGCCGGTCTTAAGCCGAAAATGCCCTCGTAGAAGGTGGCGCTCAGTTCCGGATTGTCGACATAAAGGTTGATGAAACTTGGTATCATGGGGCTCTCCTGTGGTTGAGAGCCCGACACTATGCCGACATACTGCCAAAAAATGGCAGCAGCCTACAACATGCGTTCGGGAATGCCGTTCTGCTGCCGCCAGGTCTTGAGCAGCTGCATCCGGCGCTTCGGGTAGCGGCCGAGGCCGCTTTCGAGAATGTCCATGCGATCGGTGCGGAAGCTGCGGAAGTCGTCGCGCAGCGTGCACCAGGCCATGACCACGCGAGCGCCCGAGAAGAAGGTGAGGGCAAAGGGCCAGATCACCCGCTCTGTCGCGTCGCCCTTTTCGTCGCAATAGGAAATCTTCAACGTCTGCTCGGAGCGAATGAACTCGCGCATCCGGGCAAGGTCGATGCGGTCTTCCGGCAGAGGCAATCCCGGCCCTGCAAACAGGGTGCTTGCCGTGAGCTCCTCGCGCAGCTCGCCCGGGAGAACTTCGGTGATCTTGGCAAGGGCATCGCGGGCGGACAGCGCCAACTCCCGATCGGCGCGTTGCGCCACCATCCGGGCGCCGAGGACCAGCGCCTCGATCTCCTCCCGGGAGAACATCAGCGGCGGCAGCATGTAGCCCGGCCGGAGCACGTAGCCGACGCCCGCCTCGCCCTCGATGTTGGCGCCCTGCGCCTGCAGGGTGGCGATGTCGCGGTAGAGCGTGCGCAGCGAGATGCCCAGCTCAGCAGCCAGCGACGCTCCGCTCACCGGCTGGCGGTGGCGGCGCAGGACTTGCAACAGCGACAGCAAGCGTTCGGAGCGACTCATTGTTCGATCATACAGGACTTGCTGTCAAAAAGTGTCAGTAGGGGCGAACTATTCAGTCGCAGCGGCGATCCACAAGGCCTCGATGATCACGCTCTCCCGCTCCGGCGTGTCGGCAAAGACCCGTTCGGCGAGGTGGAGGGCGGTTCTGCGCAGTTCCTGCTGCTGGCGGATGATGACGCCAAGCAGGTGGGAGAGTTCCGCCCCGCCGCCGAGAATTCCCGGTTCGCTGTCGAGGAGTGCGACCAGCAGGGCCAGGTCGTGCTCATGGCCGAGCGTGGTGAAGAGCGCCTTGGCCTCTGCCCGCTTGGCGGCCATGGCGGATGGCCAGACATCACGCAACAGCGACAGGTGCATCCAATAGGTCTGCGCGCTCTTGCGCAATTCATGGAAGACCTCGGCATGGGCGCTCTTGTGGCAGGCGGCGAGCGCCTCCTGTGCCCTGGAGAGGTTCTTCCTCCAGCCCTTGGCAAGCCGGCGCGCGGTCTTGCGCGGTGCGTCATCGAACGTCAGTCGATCCAGCGCGGCGATCGCTTCGCGGCAGCTTTCGCTGGCGGCTTGCGCCTTCTCCGGCAGGTCGTGTTCGCTCGCGGCCAGCGCATCGCGGCGTTCGGTCAATGCCGCGTGGGCGTGAGCAAGCGCCGTCTCTTCCTCCGGGTTTATAGCGTGGTCCTGGAGATAGGTGGCCGTCTCGATGAGGGCGGTCGCATCGCGCACGAGCGAAAGCGTTGCGGCGGTGTCGCGCAGGCGAGCGTTTTCACGGACGAAGAAGTCCTTCGCATCGGTGGCGATCAGGCGATAGAGCGCGCGCACCCGCTTGAACTTCTTGCGCGCCTCATGGATCGCCTCATGAAGCCCGTCCGGCTGCTCTTCGAAAGAGGCGATGGCAAGGAGAAGCTGAGCGGCAGCAACCGTGCGCACTTCGGCGGTGAAACTTCGGCCGGGCCTAATTCGGTAAGACATCGAGGAGTTTCATCTCCAGTTTCTCGGTTGCGAGCGACTGGTTGGAATAGCGCCGGTCGCCTGTCACTTCCCGGCCGACCCAGTCGGGAAGGGGCGGTTCGTCATTTTCGTCGGACAATTCCACCTCGGCAATCACCAGGCCCAGATAGGCGCCCTCATAGGCATCGACCTCCCAGACAAAGCCATTGTATTCCACAGTGTAGCGGACCTTCTCGATCACGTTGCCGACGGCGAGAGAAATCATCTCCTCCGCCTCGGCGATGGGAATTGTATACTCGAATTCGTCGCGGACGAGCGAATTCTGGCCGATCTTGATCGTCACCTGGGCGGAGGCGTCATTCCGGGTTCTGACGCGCACGGACCGATCGTTCATCGTGACGATATACGCCTGGCGCATCGGTGTCTTGGAGGTCGCAAGATCGCGCCAGTCGTCGTTTGCCACCAGGAATTTCCGCTCTATTTCCTTCGCCATGGACCAGCACCGTCTGTTTCCTGTGGGTCCCAGCCTAACGCATGTCCCGGCCTTGGCAAACCGGGGCCATGATACCGCGCGCATTTGTCTCGACAATGACGGCATCGCGCGATAATCGGTTGAGCAATTCAATCGTTTTAAGAAAGGTGGTCCGGTNNGCCCGCGCCCTGGTGGCCGGTGGCCTGAAGGCGATCGAGATCACCATGCGCACGGAAGCGGCGCTGGAAGCGGTCCGTCGCGTCGCGGATGAAGTCGAAGGCGCGGTGGTCGGCGCCGGAACGATCCTCAATGCGGCGCATTTCGAGGCCGCGGTGGAGGCGGGTTCGCAATTCATCGTCAGTCCCGGCACGACGCGGGAACTCATTCATGCCGCCCGCGGCTCCGACATCCCGCTGCTTCCGGGGGCTGCAACCGCCAGCGAAGTCATGCAATTGCGCGAGGAGGGCTATCAGGTGCTGAAGTTCTTCCCCGCCGAGCAGGCCGGGGGTGCTGCCTATCTGAAATCACTGTCGTCGCCGCTTGCAGGCACGCTGTTCTGCCCGACGGGCGGCATTTCGCTGAAAAACGCCAAGGACTATCTCTCGCTTCCGAATGTTGTCTGCGTCGGCGGTTCCTGGGTTGCGCCCAAGGAGCTTGTCGCGGCCGGAGACTGGGCGGGGATCACCAGGCTTGCGGCGGAAGCGGCAGCGCTCGCCGGATAAGGGGCAGCCGGCGGAAAACGCGCCGGCGTCTTTGTATTTCCATCTTTGCATTCCTATCTTGCTTGTCGACAGACAAAGCCCAAGGAGAGCGCGATGTTCGATGCGAAGAAGCTGCTTGACCAATTTCTCGGCGCCCAGGTGCCGGGAACGACCGGAAGCGTCAGGGACAAGGCCGGTGACGCGGCCAGGCTCGCCAAGGACAATCCGCTGGCGACGGGCGCTATCGTCGCCGTTCTCCTCGGCACCAAGACCGGGCGCGAACTGACGGGCGGCGCGCTGAAGATCGGCGGTCTCGCGGCGATCGCGGGCCTGGGCTATCAGGCCTACAAGAACTATCAGGCAGGCAAGTCTCCCGAGACGTCGGCGACCGCGGAGCCCACGCTTCTGCCGCCCCCGGCCGATTCCCCGTTCAGCCCGCAGGCAGCCGCGTCCAGCAACGATTTCGCGCTGGCGCTGGTGCGGGCGATGATCGCAGCCGCAAAATCCGACGGCCATGTCGACGAGAAGGAGCGCTCCCGGATCATGGACAAGATCCATATGTCCGGTCTCGGCGCCGAGGCGGAAGCCTTCATCGAACTGGAACTCGCCAGCCCCACAGATGTCGGCGCGCTGGTGGCCGCTGCCAATTCGGAAGAACAGAAAGTGGAACTCTATACCGCCTCGCGGCTTGCCATCGATCCTGACAGCAGGGCGGAGCGCGGTTATCTCGATATGCTCGCCGGACGTCTCGGTCTTGCCGATGCGCTGGTCGACCACATCGAGGCGACGGTGTCGTCCGCGACCGCCTGATCCCGAAACCTGCGCATCAAGAAGGCCGGTTGCCTTTGCAGGGCGGCTGGCCTAATCCTCTGTCCAGTGAGACAACAGGGTTGATCATGCGCGATCTTTCGAATTTCAAGGGCTGTCCGGCACCGAAGCCGGTCACGCTTTCCGGGCGTTTCGTCACCGTCGAGCCATATCAGAAGGACAAGCACCTTCAGGCGCTCTGGGACGGGCTTGGCGGCATGGGTATCAACCCGCTGCTCCTCTATTTCAGCAATGACGACTTTTCAGGAATCGGGGACTTTGAAACCTGGCTGGATGGTGTCCAGACCAAGGGCGGCTGGCTGACGCATGTTTTCCGCGACAAGGAGACCGGCAAGATCGTCGGCATGGCGAACTACATGCGGGCCGATCCCGCCAATGGCGCGGTGGAAGTCGGTGGAGTCGTGCACGGCCCGGCGATGAGCCGCACGCCGCTTGCCACGGAAGCGCACTACCTGATGGCGCGGCACGTTTTCGACGATCTCGGCTATCGCCGCTACGAGTGGAAGTGCCATAACGAGAACGAGCCGAGCCGGACGACAGCGAAGCGCTACGGCTTCACCTTCGAGGGCGTGTTCCGCCAGCACATGGTCTCCAAGCACGCCAATCGCGATACCGCATGGTTCTCGATCATCGACGGCGAATGGCCGCTGATCAAGGCCGCCTTCGAGGCCTGGCTTGCGCCGGAGAACTTCCGCGCGGACGGGAGCCAGATCCGCAGGCTGGAAGATATCCGCGCCGAACTCGCAAAGGGAACTGCGGCATGAACGGGAACAACCGGTCGTCGGCGATTGCCGCCGCAATCATCATTCTCGGCGTCGGCATCATGCTGTTCGTCCTGCCGAAGATCGTGCTCTGGGTCGGCGATTTTTCGCCCGTCCTGGCGACGGTTCTTGGATCTCTGGTGATCCTGTCCTTCTTCCTGATCTTCTGGCTGCGCGCCCGCTATCAGCGGCGGCGCGACAATCAGAACTGAAGGGCTGCGGCCAGAAGCAGCAAACCCATCGCAATGACGAGAAGCGCGCCGAGGATTTCGATCGCGGTGGCGACGCGGCGCGCCGCCGGCGAACCGGGGCCGGAGATGCGCACGGCCAGCGACTTGGCGGAAACGGCAATCGTGGCCAGCGCGGAGACCGTGATGGCGGTGCCGAGCGCCATGGCGAAGACCGACATCACCCCACCCAGATAGAGGCCGTTCAGGAGTGCGAAGGTCATGACCAGAAGCGCCCCGGAACAGGGACGCATGCCCACGGCGACGATGGCCGACCAGGCCTCACGGAGCCTGAAATCCTTCGACGCGAGAAGGCGCGGATCGGCCATGTGGGTCATTCCGCAATCCGGGCAGGTCGAACCGGGCGGGAGGTTGTCGTGACGATGATCCACGCCGACTGCCTCGAACCGAAGGCCCGTGGCGCCGGCAGGAGCGAGCGCCGACGGGACGATAGTATCGAACAATGCGGCGTTCGCGCTCCGCTGCGGCCGCATCCCGCGCAGTTTCCTGAACAGCAGCCAGCTGCCGAAAGCGACGATCAGCGCATAGCTTGCGATCTCCATGGCGTTGGTGGCATCGGTCATGGAGACGGCCGTGCCGCGCAAGGCCAGATAGGCAAACCCGACGACAGCGATGGCGACAATGCCCTGAAGGAAAGCGGAGACGAAGGAGATGACAATGCCGCGCTTCAGTTCAATCTCATTGGCGATCATGTAGGACGAGATCACTGCCTTGCCGTGACCGGGGCCTGCCGCGTGGAAGACGCCATAGGCGAAGGAAAGGCCGATCAGGGTCGCGAGATGGGCGGGGTTTTCGCGCATGGCCTTCAGGGCGCCAGTCAGCGCGCGATAGAAGGCCTGCTGGTTCTGGTTGACCCAGGCCAGCAAGCCACCGAACGGGCCGGTCGTCTGGAAGCTCGGCTCGGCGGTGCCGATGCCAAGCGGCGAGGCCGCAAGCGCGACCGAGGCCGTGATCGCCAGCAGCAGGCCGGACATGACGAGAGATCTGCTGAGGCGGGTTGTCAGCATGTCAGTTCAAGCCGTGTGGCAAACATCTTGCCCATGTCGGTTCCTGCGGGATCGCTGAAAAAAGCCTCTGTGAGCGAGGCCTGGTTCTGCGCCATGACCTCATCGGGATCGGGGCGGATGACCTGCCGCTTGCAGGCCTTGAAACCGTCGCCCTCGATGGCGAGATCGTCGTCCTTGACGAAGTCGATGGAGGTGTAGAACGTCGGGTCGTGGACGCCGAAGCTGAGATTGCCCTTGATCGACACGGTCGTCTGAGGCTTGACGACGAAGAAGACGATCAACCGGTTGTCCTTGAAGTCGACGTTGAAGGCCTCGGGCTTATCCACCGCCACCGACGCGCCGTTGCTGGTGATGAAGGTGAAGTAGCCATAGTCGGCAAGCGATTCGCGTATGGTGTTGGCAATTTCCTGCAACTCGCCGGCGTCGAGCTTCAGGTCTGTATTCTTGTCGAAATCCATCAGCACGCTCGACGAGAAGACCTCGTCGAAGCGCCAGACATTGCGCAGTTCGGCAATCGTTGCATCGTCGCCCGCGATCACCTCGAGGCGGGCCTCGGTGAAGATATGCGGATGGGCCACGGCAGGCAGGGGCGCCAGGGCAAAACACGCCGCCGCGAGGGTAGTGATTTTTCTCATGCCGACCCAGCCAGAAGGATTCGATTTGTCTCTCGCCCTGTCCCTCCATCAAAATTGGGACGGAAATAGGACCGGGAACACGAGGCGAAGCCGGCACGGTCAGCCATGTTTGCGGAACCATCCGTGAAGGTAGTCGACGAAAGCGCGTACCTTGGCGGGCAGATAGCGCCGATGCGGATAGACGGCATAGATGCCACGATCCTTCGGCAGATAGTCGTCGAACAGCGAAACCAATTCGCCGCTTTGTACATAGGGGCGGGCGATGAAGTCCGGGATCATCGCCACACCGAGGCCGGCACGGGCGGCGCGCAGCGTCGCCTGCGGGCTGTTGACCTCGATCGGTCCGCTGACGGCGACCGAGATGGCGCCCCCGTCGGGATCGGCGAAGCGTACGCTGCTGTGGGAACGCGAATTGGTATCGATGAGAAAGGGAACGTGTGACAAGTCCTGCGGATGCGCCAACGGTCCGTGTTTGGCGACGAAGGCGGGCGTCGCGCAGGCATAGATGCGAAAATCGGAGAGCTTGCGGGCAATCAGGCCCGAATCGTCGAGCTTGGTAATCCGGATTGCCAGATCGAAGCCTTCCTCTATCAGGTCGACGAACCGGTCCTCGGCAACGATTTCCAGCGACAGGTCCGGATGCTCGGCGACGAAGTCGATGAGCGACTGGCCGACCTCGGCGTCGATGAAGGTACGCGGAACCGAGACCTTCAGCTTGCCCCTGATGTCGGCATTGTTCTCGCGCACGAGATCGGCGAGGCTGTCGATCTCCTTCAGGATATCGGCGGCGGTGCGGTAGTAGGTATGGCCGGCCTCGGTCAGCGAGAACTGCCTCGTCGTGCGGTTCAGCAGCAGGGCGCCCAGCTCATCCTCGAGTTCCCGGACATATTTCGACAGCAGCGCCTTGGATCGCCCGGTCTTGCGCGCGGCGGCCGAGAAGCCTTCCGCCTCCACCACGTCGATGAATGCACGGATGCGGGTCAGTGTGTCCAATGCGCTGTTCTCCCGATGTTTGATGGAGTTGTGAACAGTATCTAGGCATCGTTCAATCGATTTCATGGTTTCGGGGTCAAAAAACGCTTGATTATGACCGCGAACATTCTTATCTCCGTGCTTGCCCAAAGTCGCACGTGCCTGTGGGTGTCCGCCGACCCTCGATTAGGTGAGGTCATCGGTAAGGTACCTGGAACTAACCCCTCCAGTCGCTATTCCGGCCAACCGGGAAATGCGAGGACATCTTGAAGCAACGACGGTGCGGGCCTTTCTGGTTCTCTTCCGGCTTTCCATCAGCCGGGGTCACTGAAGAGGCACACCATCATTGCCGGAAGTGCGGTCGGGTTTTCCCACCAATCCATGGCAGACAAAGCCGAATTGATGCTCCTGGCAGGGCGTCGGTTCATCATTTGCGCGTCGAGCGTATGCGAAGGTCCCGGGGTCTCCATCGGCTGGTTCCTTGCGTGCACGCCCGTATGCCCTTTGTCCTCCAGTTTTCTGGAGCTTTGGAACTATAGGGAATAAACCGATGACCAGTCAGCGCATCCTCGACTTCATCCACACCCGACGACCCGAAGGTCCGTGCCTCGTGGTCGACCTCGACATCGTACGCGAAAACTACGGTGCCTTCCGTCATGCCCTGCCGGACAGCGCGATCTACTACGCTGTCAAGGCCAATCCGGCTCCGGAAGTCCTCAAGCTGCTCGCCGATCTCGGTTCGAGCTTCGACTGCGCTTCGGTCGCCGAAATCCAGATGGCGCTCGACGCCGGTGCGACGGCAAACCGGATTTCCTACGGCAACACGATCAAGAAGGAACGCGACATTGCCCGCGCGCATGCGCTCGGCATCGATCTCTTCGCGGTCGACAGCCATGAGGAAGTGGAAAAGATCGCCCGTGCGGCTCCCGGCGCCCGTGTGTTTTGCCGCGTGCTGACCGATGGCGAAGGTGCGGAATGGCCGCTTTCGCGCAAGTTCGGCTGCGTGCCGCAGATGGCGGTCGACGTGCTGGTCTATGCACATCAGTTGGGTCTCGACTCGTTCGGCGTTTCCTTCCATGTCGGTTCGCAGATGACCAAGGTCGATGCCTGGGATTCGGCCCTTGCCGATGCCAAGCGTGTCTTCACCTCGCTCGCCAAGCAGGGCATCCACCTGCAGATGGTGAACATGGGTGGCGGTTTCCCGACCAAGTACCTGCGCGACATCCCGTCGGCGGAGGCCTATGGCCGCGCGATCGCCGGTGCGCTGAAGAAGCATTTCGGCAACCATATCCCGCAGACCATCATCGAGCCGGGCCGCGGCATGGTCGGCAATGCCGGCGTGATCAAGGCGGAAGTCGTGCTGATCTCGAAGAAGTCGGACAACGACGCCAATCGCTGGGTGTTCCTCGACATCGGCAAGTTCGGCGGTCTGGCCGAAACCATGGACGAGGCGATCCGCTATCCGATCCGCACGGAGCGCGACATGGACGCGATGGAGCCTTGCGTGATCGCCGGCCCGACCTGCGATTCGGCCGATGTTCTTTATGAGAAGAACATGTACCCGCTGCCGGTTTCGCTGACGATCGGCGACGAAGTTCTGATCGAGGGCACGGGCGCCTACACGACCACCTATTCGGCGGTCGCGTTCAACGGCTTCGAGCCGCTGAAGGCCTACGTCATCTAAAGCGTCCGCGCCGGACAGCCGGCGCGGCGACAATCACAAAATCGGAAACACTTCTTGGTACGGGAGGCCAAAATGGCCGCTGTTCTGGACGTCGTGCGCGCGTTTTTCGCGCCGCCTGCCTTTGTCATCGATGCTGAAACGCCAGCCGACGTGGTCGCGCGCGAGACGCTGCTCGACCGCGTCATGGGGTCGGAGCGGAAGGCAAAATCGTCGGAAAGGATCCGTCACGGCCGCGTGCCGGCCGAAGGGCTGGCGCTCGTCGCCCGCGACCGCGACGGCCATGTGATCGGCACTGTCAGGCTCTGGAACATCGAGGCCGGGGTCAACGGGCAAGCCAATCCGGTCGATGCGTTGCTGCTCGGGCCGCTGGCGGTCGATTGCGTCCATGAGGGCAAGGGCATTGGCTCGGCGCTGATGCGGGCGGCAATTGCCGAGGCAGGCAAGCGCGGCCACGGGGCGATCCTGCTGGTGGGCGATGCGGCCTACTATCAACGCTTCGGCTTCCTGGCGCAAAAGACGCAACACCTCGTCATGCCCGGCCCCTTCGCGCGCGAGCGGTTCCTGGCGCTGGAACTGAAGGCCGGCTGGCTCGACAATGCCGCCGGGATGATCGTCGCCTCGGGCCGCAAGTTCTCCCGTCCAGCACTGCGCAAGGCCGCCTGACGCCCTGTGGCGTGCCGGGCTCGCGTCGCTTGAAAATCCGCCGCCCGGCGGCTGCGGAACCATTTTCCGCAGCCGTTGTTTCAGCGGCATGCGAACTCCGATCGGCGGCAATTTAGCGAAGTTCGAAATAGTTCATCAAGGGGTTCAATGCATTGTCCCTAAAGTATATCGTGCGTAAAAACCAAGGACGCCGAGGAAACGCCTTTGACCGGGAATACCAGACCTCTTCCGACCGGGAGAATGTCGGGCATCGATCGTGCGCTGATCGACCGCACCATCGCTAGAACGGGAGGATTTCTCCAATTTCCCGCGGTTCTGGAGCAGCGGTTCGAGGCCGATACGCGGGCCCGGCGCTGTCGCGAAATCGTGTTGCGCGCCTTCATTGCCCTGGCGGCCTTCGATTCTTTCGCGATCATCGATTATCTCGCGCTGCCGGAAGAATTCGGGCGTGTGCTTATCATAAGAGTGATCGTGACGATCATGGCTTTGCTCGCCTTGGCCTTCATCTCGCGCGACCCTCCGCCCGTCCTGCGCGAAGGAGTGATCTCGGTCGTCGTCCTGGCGGTCGCGGTCGCGGTTGTCGTCATGATCAGGGCGCCTTCAAATGTCCTGGCGAAGGAGTACCTCTACGGGATGCTGCTGGTCCCGCTGCTCGGAGTGATCGTGCAGCGCCTGCGTTTCCGCTATGCGGTGGCGGTCAGCATCGGTTGCGTTGCGCTCCACGGGTTCGCGATGTGGAACCTCGAGACAATGACCTGGGAATCCCAATTGATGGCCGGTTTCCAGATGATCGGGGGCACGATCTTCACGCTTGTCGCCGGCTATACCATCGAGCGCGAAATGCGCATCGACTATCTCCAGGCGCTGCGGCAGCGCATCAGGACGGAGGAACTCGAGGACCTTTCCACCCATGACGCCCTGACAGGGCTCGGCAACCGGCGCGGGCTGGAGCAGACGCTTTCCTGGATCAGCGCCGATGCCGCCGGAGACGGCAGGCTCGCGGTGATCATCGCCGATATCGACAAGTTCAAGGAGTACAACGATCATTTCGGCCATCCGGCCGGCGACGAATGCATCAAGCAGGTGGCGGAAATCATGGCGGGGGAAATCCGCTTCGCGGGCGACGCGGTCTTCCGCTATGGGGGCGAGGAGTTCATCGTCCTTCTGCCGGGCATGGAGGCCCATGGCGCGGCCGCGATCGCCGAGCGCCTGCGCTATGCCATCGAGGCCGCCGGCATCGTGCACGTCGTACCCGTGTTGGGCGCACCGCTGACGCTAAGTTTCGGGGTGGCGACGGCACGCCTCGACGAAAGCTTCAGCGCCGAGGACCTTGTGGAGCGGGCGGATGCCGCGCTCTACAGGGCCAAGGACAATGGCCGCAATTGCGTCGTGGTCGACGGCCTGGACGCGGTGAAGAGGGCGGTCTAGTCTCAGGGACGCCAGCCGCAAAGACGCTTGCCGGCAACCCGTCGCAAGCGCCCCAAGTCGAGGTGCCGGTTCGGTTGCCGTCAGGCGGCTCGCGATGGAGCCGCCAAAGTATTCCGGCCCTGTGCGGAGCCCGCGTCTTGGATCGCGATGCTGCGGTTCAACTGAAAGCGGCCGACAAGCTTTGTCATGTGCGATGCGCCTTCCGCCAGAGTGTGGCTGATGGCTGTCGTTTCCTCGACCATGGCGGCATTCTGCTGGGTCATCTGGTCGATTTTCTGGATCGCCGAGGAGATTTCCTGCAGGCCGGTGGCCTGTTCCTTCGCGGCAGTGGCGATGGCATCAATATTGGTGTCGACACGAGCGACGAAGCCCTGGATCCGGTCGAGTGCCTGGCCGGTCTCGCCCACCAGTTCGACGCCCGAGGAAACCTCCGCGGCGGAATTCCCGATCAGGCCCTTGATCTCGCGGGCGGCCGTGGCCGAGCGCTGGGCGAGTTCGCGCACTTCCTGGGCGACCACTGCAAAGCCCTTTCCGGCTTCGCCGGCGCGTGCCGCCTCGACACCGGCATTGAGCGCCAGAAGGTTCGTCTGGAAGGCGATGTCGTCGATCACACCGATGATCTGGCCGATTTCGGAAGAGGCCTTCTCGATTCGCTGCATGGCACTGACCGCATCGCGGACCACCTCCCCCGAGGCGATTGCGCATTCCTTCGCCTCGCGGACGAGGTTGCGGGTGTCCTGGGTACGTTCGGCCGACGAGCGCACGGTCGATGTGACCTCTTCCAATGCCGCCGAGGTTTCCTCGAGCGCGGCAGCCTGCTGCTCCGTGCGCTGCGAGAGGTTGTCGGCGGCGGCGCGCATTTCCTGGCTGTTGTCGTAGAGGCCGTTCGTCTCCGACAGTACTTCCTCAAGGGTGGCCTGGAAGGTGGCGATCGAGTTGTTGAAGTCGCGGCGCAGAGACTCGAAATGCGGCTCGAAAGGCTCGTCGATGGTCATTCGGATATTGCATTCGGCTAGGCGGTTGAGGCCGGCGCCGAGCGTCTCGACCACGATCCTGAGCGCCTCGGCCTCCATCAGGCGGTGCTTCTCGCGGTCGGCGCGTTCACCCTCCGCGAGCGTACGGGCGCTTTCCGCTTCCGCTTCCAGGCGCCGCTTCTCCAGTCCGGCCCGGCGAAATACCTCGACGGCCGCAGCGATCTCGCCGATCTCGTCGTTCCGCGTCGAATAAGGCACGGTCTGGTCGTAATTGCCTTCCGCCATGCTGGTCATGTAGGCGCCGATGCGGCCGAGAGGATTGAGCGCGCGGCGACGGATGAACAACACGGCGCCGAGGGCCGTCAAGGTCAACGCGATGCCACCGCCGAGCGCCAACTTTTCACGTTGCGCAGTCTCTTCGGCGGCAAACTGTTCGCGAGTCTTCAGATAGGCGTTGGACATCTCCACGAGTTCATTCACAGCAGCCTCGTGAACATGGAAACTCTCCCTCAGCCCGGGCAGCGCCGCGCTGACGGCGGCGGCATCCCCTGAAGTCACGGCCGGCAGGTAGGCGGTGTCGAGTTGCTTCCAGAATACGTCCCCCTTGGTCAAGACCTCGGAATAGAGTTTGGTTGCCAGGGTGGGCGGCAGGGTGGTGTTTTTCCAGTATTCGCGACGCTCGGCGTAGAGGCCCTTCAGCACGCTCAACCGCGCGAGATTGGCGTCCGCGGTCTCGGGGTGGAGGGCGGTCTCGCTGGTCAGCGAATAGGCTTCGGTGAGGTAAAGGGGAGGCGGCAGGATGTCGGCGATCAGGTCCTTGCCGTCGACGATCTGCTGGTAGATGGGGCCGTTGATCTTGAGCGTCTGCAGGGTCTGCATGCCAAGCCCGACCGTAGCGACGAGACCTGCCGCGACGGTCAACCCGGCCGATGTGACCATAAATGAAATATCGAAGCGCATGAGCCTGTGTTCCATTGAAACGCCAAGCGTCGAGGGCAGGGACGTACGAGAGACGCACCGTCACCGGCTGACAGACCGGTTGGCAGGGTTTTATAGCCTGTTGTCCGGGACTGGGCGTTCGGATCACCGGCATCGTCGGCATGTGGCGAACGCTTTAGGACGATGCAAAGTCTAATCAGCAAGAATTACCGAGCCGTTAAGCATGATCATCTGGCGGAGAAATTGGTTGTGTGGGCTTGGCTTTTGCCAGGTGAGGCCTGTAGCAAGTATGCGGCAGGCCTATTCTTTGTACTTTCAAGTAAGGCGCAATTCGATCAGCCGGAAATATCGATGACGCCGCAGTCGCCGGCCCCGGAGGCGAAGGCGAGAAGCTTGCCGCTGGCGCTCCAGGCAAGCGAGGTGATCGCGCCCTTGCCGGGACGGCGCAACAGCGCCTCCTTGCCGTCGGCGATGCGGACCGCGAGGATCATGCCGTCGATGAAGCCGATGGCGAGCACTTCCTCCGCCGGGTGGAAGGCAACCTGGGTGACCATGATGTTGGCGCGGGTGCCGAGTTCGAGCGGGGCCTTGCCCATCGGGCCGTCCTTGCCGGAAAACGGCCAGACGATGGCTGCCGGCGCGCCGGAGGAGGCAAGCCACTTGCCCTTCACCGACCACGACAGCGATTTCACCTTCGCGGGATAGCCGGTCATGCGCATGTGGCGGCTCTCGCCGGCCTTGCCGTCGAGCTTCCAGCCATGCAGGGCGTTTTCCTGCATCATGGTGACGACGAAGCGGCCATCGGGGGAGAAGGTGACGCCGGTATGGGCGCCCTTCCAGTCGAGATCGACCGGGGCGCCCTTCGTCGCGACCCAATGCAGCGTCACGCCGTTATAGCGGGCAACGGCGATCCGCAGTCCCTTGGGCGCGAAATCGACGCCCTCGACGGTGCGCTCCTCGGTGAATTCGTGGACCTGGCCATCGGCAAGCCGCACGAAGCTCGATTTGCCATGGGCATAGGCGACAGCGCCCTGCGGTCCGGCGGCGACCACGGAAATCCACTTGCGCGGCACATGGGCCAGTTCGGTGACCGTGCCGTCATGGGCGATGCGCAGGACCTTGCCGTCCTCGCCGCCGGTGATCAGCGTCTGGCTTGCCGGATCCTTGATGCAGGTCAGCAGGCCCTGATGGGCTTCGGTCACCTTTTCGCCGCCGTCGAGCCGGTGGATGGCGCCCGACGCTGCGGCAAAGACCGGAATGTCGCCGAGAAAGGCCGTGGCGACGACGTGACCTTCGATATCGAGAGGAGCAACCGTCGGCATCAGGCGGTCTTTCCCGCTGGCATGACCTTGTCCGAAAACCGCTTCACACTTTCTGGCGTCATGCTGCTGCCTCGCAGGCGTGGAAGCTCTTCTCAAGCTTTTCACGGTCGAGATCGCGGCCGATGAAGACAAGGCGGCTTTCGCGCTTCTCGCCGTCCTTCCAGGGGCGCTGGTGGTCGCCCTCGATGATCATGTGGACGCCTTGGACGACATAACGCTCCTCGTCTCCCTTGAAGGCGATGATGCCCTTGAGGCGCAGGATGTTCGGGCCGTCGGTCTGGGTGACCTTCTGGATCCACGGGAAGAAGCGGTCCGGGTTCATCTCGCCGCCGCGCAACGAGATCGAGACGACGGTGACGTCATGGATCGCCGAAGGGCCGTGATCGTGGTGATGGTGGTCATGATCATGGTGGTGATGATCGTGGTCGTGATGATGGTGATCGTGCCCATGATCGTGGTCGCAGCCGGGACCGCAGACATGGTCCGGTTCGTCGTGGTCGAGGAAGTTCGGATCGTTTTCCAGCGCGCGCTCGAGATTGAAGGCACCCTGGTTCAGCACCTTGGTCAGGTCGACGCCGGAACGCGTGGTCATATAGACACGGGCGGACGGGTTGATGGCGCGCACGATATCCTCGATGCGGTGCAGTTCGTCATGGCTGACGAGGTCGGTCTTGTTGATGACGACGACGTCGGCAAAGGCGATCTGGTCCTCGGCCTCGCGGCTGTCCTTCAGGCGCAGCGGCAGGTGCTTGGCATCGACCAGGGTGACGACGGCGTCGAGCTCGGTCCTGGCGCGCACATCGTCATCCATGAAGAAGGTCTGGGCGACCGGCACAGGATCGGCAAGGCCGGTGGTCTCGACGATGATGCCGTCGAAGCGGCCGGGGCGGCGCATCAGGCCCTCGACGACGCGGATCAGGTCGCCGCGCACCGTGCAGCAGACGCAGCCGTTGTTCATCTCGTAGATTTCCTCGTCCGATTCGACGATGAGGTCGTTGTCGATGCCGATCTCGCCGAATTCGTTGACGATGACGGCGTATTTCTTGCCGTGGTTTTCCGACAGGATGCGGTTCAGGAGCGTTGTCTTGCCGGCGCCGAGATAGCCGGTGATGACGGTGACGGGAATGGGTTTTGCGGCAGCTTCGGTCATGAAAACCTCGATCGGTGGGATTGGCTGTTGCAGCCTGAAAGAGAACTTACGCTCATATAGGCTGCGCCGCGCGGCAGTTCAAAGATTTTGTTGGGAGCGGGGCGCGGGCGTTCGCCATGGCTGCTTGTTTGGTCGCGACGTTTCCCGGGTTCGCAAAGCTCAGGCCGGCAGAGCGGGAACGATATCGGTCTTGGAGAAGTCGTCGCCAACGAACAGAAGCGGACAATTCATTTGTTCGGCGAGCGCATAGGCAAAGCAATCGCCGAAATTCAGTCCGGCCGGATGGTTGCCCTTGCCCCAGCGGGCATAGGCCGCCGCGGCTCTCTCAGCCGTTTCCTCGGTCACGTCCATGACGATGAAGCGGAGCCCGTCTACCAGATCGCGGACGGCTTGCAGGTATCCCCTTGCCGTGGCGACGATCAGCGCCTCGGCCAAGGTGCCGCCTGATATGCAGACCTCGCTATTTGCTTCGAGCACAGCCTGGCAGGCATCGGCGGTGGCTTCGTTGCGCACGATCGCGATCAGGGCGGACGTGTCGACCGCAATCATCCCGGCAGGCCGTTTTCATCATAGAGGAAGTCCTGGCTGCGCGCCGCGTTCTCGTCGGCTGGCCGGGGCCCGGCCGCGCGGGCGCGGATTTCGGCGATGATCGCGCGTCTTTCCTCGGGCGTCTGGACCGGCGTGACGGGTACCAGCTGGACCGTCTGTTTGCCGTGGCGGGTGAGGATGACCTCCTCGCCGGCCTCGGCGCGGCGAACCAGTTCGGTCAAATTGGCTTTTGCTTCGCTGACAGGCATCCGCATGGTGTGCCTCACTTTCGGTCCAATAGTTTAGACCAAAATAGCGCATCAGGCATCGATTTTCAATTCATGCAAAAATCGCCTGGGTTAAACGCATGCACATCCCCGAGCAATTCGATCAGCCCCCTGACCGCGTGCGCGATCAGCTTCTCGCCCTTTCCGGCGGTGGCGGCGGCGGCATTGCCCGTGACGCCCTGTCGGCTGAGGTCCGACATCTTCCAGCCGAAGGCGTGCGGGCCATAGGCGCGCAGATGGGCGAAGCGGGCGGCATAGTCTGATTGTCGCGATGGGAAGTCGGCGGCTTGCGTCATATCCACCCTGTCGGGGTAAAGCGCCAGCATGACGGAAGTCTCGATTTCGCCGCCATGGATGCCGATCGCCTTTTCCTGCGGCGCGATCACTCCTTCCGGCAGGCCGAAACGCGTCCAGCTCGTCGCCACCGCCAGCATGTCGAACCGCACGCGCGCCTCGGTCGCGACCACGGTCATCAGCGGCGAGTTGCCGCCATGGGCGTTCAGCATCACGAATTTGCGGATACCCTGTTGCGATAGCGCCTCGGCAATGCCCAGCCAGCGGGCGACCGCCTCGTCATAGGCGAGGCTCCTGGTTCCGGGAACGTCCATATGCTCGACGGAATAGCCGACCGGTTCGACGGGGAGGAAGGTCGCGGGAAGATCCGCCGGCAGGGCGGCGATTAGGCGGTTGACGATGCCCTCGACAATCAGGGTGTCCGTCTCGAAGGGCAGGTGCGGGCCGTGCTGCTCATGGGCGCCGAGCGGCAGCACCGCGATCCAGTCGCGGCGCGCGGCAGGGGGCAGGTTCGGGTCGTTTTCGGCGAAGCGATGATAGGGCTGGGGCATATTTCGACTTTATCCGATCCGTGCCATGGGTTTCAATGCGGTGTAAAGATTAGCCGGCGTAGAAAACAGCAATACCGGGCAACGCTGACAGGGGATGACGATGGCCAAGAAAGACAAGGGTGACAAGAAGAACAAATCGGGCAAGAAGAAGGACGCAGGCGAGGGTAGCCTTGCCCTGGGGCCGGCAGTCACGCAGGCGGCACGGGCGATGCGCACGCTCTTGTCGCGCAATCTTGCCGATTGCGGGCTCTATGCAGGGCAGGATGGCGTCATCCAGATCCTTGCGGGCGAGGACGGCCTGACGCCGGGGACGTTGGCGCAGAGGCTCGGCGTCAAGGCGCCGACCATGACGCGCACCATCGGGCGCATGGAGGTTCAGGGCTTTGTCGAGCGGCGGGCGGATGCGCTCGATGCGCGGCTTACCAAGGTCTTTCTTACTGAAACCGGCCGCGCCAGCCTGGACAAGATCGCCGCGGCGGCAGCCGAATGCGACCGTCAGGCAATCAAGGGACTGTCGGGGAAAGAAGTCAAAACGCTGGTGCGCCTGCTTCTTTGCGTCGATGAGAATCTGCAGTCGGCCACCGGCCGGGGCTGACTCATTCGCCATCGCTCAAACAACAATTGAAATGCGATATTAAATTGTTTAATTAAACGGTTTAATCGCAGGCGAATGAAAGGCATTGCCGCAGGCGACGGATCAGCTTGCCCGGGGGAGGTCACGTGGCTCAAAAAGTAAAGCTTTCGACGATTGCCGAGTCGCTCGGCCTTTCGACGGCGACGGTTTCGCTGGCATTGCGCGACAGTCCGCTGGTGGCGGCCGAGACCCGCGAGAAGATCAAGGAGCAGGCAAGAGCGCTCGGCTATATCTACAACCGCCGCGCGGCCAGCCTCAGGACATCGCGCTCCGGCATCATCGGCGTGGTGGTGCACGACATCATGAACCCGTTCTACGGCGAGATCCTGAAGGCCATCGAAAGCGAGCTCGACCGCAGCCGCCACACCTTCATCCTGTCCAACCACTATGATTCGGTCGAAAAGCAGCGGACCTTCATCGAGACCCTGCTGCAGCTTGGCGGCGACGGGGTCATCATGTCGCCGGCCATCGGCACGCCGGACGAAGACGTCCTGCTGGCGGAGAAGAACGGCATGCCGGCCATTCTCATCGCCCGCCAGATGGAAGGCCTCGACCTGCCGACCTATCGCGGTGACGACAGCTACGGCATTTCGCTTGCCACCAACCACCTGATCGGGCTCGGACATCGTGTGATCGCGATGATCGGCGGCACCGACCAGACATCAACGGGGCGCGACCGCTACCAGGGTTATGTGAACGCCTTGCGCAAGGCGGGCATCGAGGTTGATCCGAACCTGCGCATTCCCGGTCCCCGAACCAAGCAGGGCGGCTTCGAGGCTGCGGTCCACTTTCTGTCCCTGCCGCAAAAGCCGACGGCGGCCGTATGCTGGAACGATCTCGTCGCGATCGGCCTGATGAACGGCATCGCGCGCGCCGGGCTGGTGCCGGGCAGGGACATTTCCGTCACTGGCTATGACGACCTCGAGGAAGCCTCGATCGCCACCCCCGCGCTCACAACAGTCTCGAACGGACAGGCGGAAGTGGGGCGGCTTGCGGCACGCGCGCTTCTCGACAAGCTGGCGGGCAACCACGAACCGGACGGCATCCATCTGATCAAGCCGGAGATGCGCATTCGCCAGTCGACCGGACCTATCAATCGCTGAGGAGAAGACCATGGCAAATTCCCGCGCTACGATCCTCGTGCCCGGCCGGATATATCCGCGTGTCATCGAGCGGATGCAGGAGCATTTCGACTTGTTGCGGGTTCCTCACGCGGGAGCGCTGGAACTAGGAGAGGCGGATGCACTGAAGGTGCGTGGTGTGGCCGTCAGTGGCGCCCTGCCGGCAAGCTGGATCGCCAGACTGCCCAATCTCGAGGTCATTTCCAGCTTCGGGGTCGGATATGACGGGGTCGACGTCGCTGCGGCTGCCGCGCGCGGCGTTGTCGTGACCAATACCCCGGATGTTCTCAACGACGAAGTCGCCGACACTGCGATCGCATTGCTGATCAATACGATCCGGCGTCTGCCGCAGGCCGAGACCTGGCTTCGACAGGGCAAATGGGTGAGCGAGGGCGCCTTTCCGCTGTCACCGCTGTCGCTCAAGGGCCGCCATGTCGGCATCCATGGCCTGGGCCGCATCGGCATGGAAATCGCGCGGCGCCTCGAACCGTTCAAGGTGAAGATCAGCTATCACACGCGGCGTCCCCGGACCGATGTCGACTATGGCTATCATCCATCGCTGACGGCATTGGCCGGAGCCGTCGATACCCTCATTTCAATCGTCCCGAAAACGCCGGAAACCTACAAGGCGATCAACCGCGACGTGCTCGCCGCCCTTGGCTCCAACGGCGTGTTGATCAATGTCGGCCGGGGCTGGACAGTGGACGAGGACGCGCTGATTGCGGCGCTTGAAGATGGGACGATCGCGGCGGCGGGGCTCGATGTGTTTCAGGACGAACCGAATGTCCCGGAAGCCCTGCTCGACTTTCCGAATGTCTCGCTGCTTCCTCATGTGGCATCGGCATCCGTGCCGACGCGCAACGCGATGGCCGATCTCGTCGCCGACAACCTGATTTCCTGGTTTATGACCGGCAAGGCGCTGACGCCCGTACCGGAAACGCCGCAGAAGTCCGGCTGACCCGGGACCCGTCCGGCGTCAGCGGCGTGTCGTGGCGTAGGCGCGCACGGCGTCTCCGAAGGCCTCGAAGAGCGCACGCGAGGGGCTGTCCGTTTCCGCCCAGTATTCCGGATGCCATTGCACGCCGATGGCGAAGCCCTTGGCGTCGATCACCGATACTGCCTCGATCGTTCCGTCCTCTGCGACGGCCTCCACCTGCAAGCCGGGCGCCGTCTTCGAGATTGCCTGGCGATGGAGCGAATTGACCATGACCTTGCCGGCGCCCAGATAGCGGGCGATGCAGGAGCCTTCCGCCACAATGACGTCCTGGCGGATGCTGAACATCACGTCACGGTCCGGATGCTGCGGCTTGCGGTGGTCCCACACGCCTTCCTGTTCATGGATCTCCGTGGCCAGCGTGCCGCCAAGCGCAACGTTGAGTTCCTGGATACCGCGGCAGATGGCGAGCAACGGGATGCCGCGGTCGAGCGCACGCTTGATGAGCGGGATCGTGGTGGCATCGCGCGCCGGATCGAAGGGACCGTCGCTATCCCTGGCCGGGGCCCCGTAGAGAGAAGGGTGGACATTGGTCGCCGATCCGGAGACCAGAAGACCGTCGACGCGATCGAGCAGGGCGTCGGTGTCGTTTCCTTCCTCGAAGGCCGGGATGATGAAGGACATGACGTCCGCCACTTTCAATGCCGTGCGGACATATTGATTCTGTGCCGCATGCCAACGCGTGCCGTCGAATTCCCGGATGTCGGCGGGTATGGCGATTATCGGCTTGGGCATTCTGTTCTCCGGAAAAATTCGGGCGGGTTTGCGATTTCTGACGTGCGCCGAGGCGGGAAGTCAACATCTTTTCACCGCTGAAGTTCAATATGGGACCGGGACCCATCGGGCCATCGCGCATCAATTGGATCATGCCAAAACCCTTCGGCGCAATTCTCGGTCCCGGCTAATCGAATAAGCCGAAAGAATATTACCTCCACGCTTGAAACGTATTGGACAAAATGGTTATGTCGCCAGCATTGCTGCTGGGTGGGGGCTTGGGTTTCTTGCCGGCGGAGCAAACCATATAAGGGAGGTTTACCATATGGATCGTCGTTCATTTATCAAAAAGGCGAGCGTGGCCGGTGCCGGCGTTGCTGCGTCTACCGTGCTGGCAGCTCCTGCCATCGCTCAGGAAAATCCGAAGATCACCTGGCGCATGACGTCGTCGTTCCCGAAGGCGCTCGACACCATCTACGGTGGCGCTACGGACATCGCCGAGCACGTCGCAGCCGCAACCGACGGCAATTTCAGCATTCAGGTCTTCGCGGCCGGTGAAATCGTTCCCGGCCTGCAGGCCGTGGATGCCGTCTCCGCCGGTACGGTCGAAGCCGCGCACACCACCTCCTACTATTTCTGGGGCAAGGAGCCGACTTTTGCGTTCGGTACCGCGATCCCGTTCGGCCTCAACGCCCGCATGCAGAATGCCTGGTTCTACCAGGGCAATGGCAACACCCTGATGAATGAATTCTTTGCCACCCAGGGCCTCTACGGCCTGCCGGCCGGCAACACGGGCGTTCAGATGGGCGGCTGGTTCCGTAAGGAAATCAACACCGTCGACGACCTCAAGGGCCTGAAGATGCGTATCGCGGGTCTTGCCGGCAAGGTTCTCGAGAAGGTCGGCGTCGTACCGCAGCAGCTGGCTGGCGGCGACATCTATCCGGCGCTCGAAAAGGGCACGATCGATGCTGCTGAATTCGTCGGTCCCTACGACGACCAGAAGCTCGGCTTCCACAAGGTCGCCAAGTACTACTACTATCCGGGCTTCTGGGAAGCCGGTCCGGTTGTTCACGGCTTCTTCAATCTCGAGAAGTACAACAGCCTGCCGAAGAACTACCAGGCAATCCTGCAGGACGCCTGCGCCTTCGCCAACACCAACATGATGGCGAAATACGACGCGAAGAACCCGCCCGCACTGAAGCAGCTCGTTGCCGAAGGCACGATTCTGCGCCCGTTCAGCCAGGAAATCCTGGAAGCCTGCTACCAGTCGGCTCTCGGCATCTACACCGAACTGTCGGCTCAGAGCGCGAGCTTCAAGAAGGTCTACGACGACCAGCTGGCATTCAAGAAGGACGCATATCTCTGGGCACAGCTCGGCGAATACACCTTCGACACCTTCATGATGATCCAGCAGCGCGCCGGCAAGCTCTAAGCTCTCCAGCAACTGTAAGAAACGCGAGGCCCCGGGGTTCTGCCCCGGGGCTTTTTCGTGGCCGATCGAGGTAAAGTGCGTCGGCGGCAAGCTTCATCGCATTGTCGGCGTGGTGCCCGGCAGGGGGCTGAGGTCGTTGCAGGCTGCTGTTGACGCTTGCCCGACGACAACGAAAAGCCCCGAACTTGCATCCGGGGCTTCTGATCGCATCGTGGCTCGAAGCGGCATCTTATCGGATGCCGCCTTGCCTTTACTTGATGACCGGCGGCTGGCTGAGGTCGGTTGCCGGATTGGCCGGGGGAGCAGCTGGAGCGGGAGCTGGCGGTTCGCCACCGAGGTTGAGCGGGGGCAGGCCGAACGCCGGTGCCGGCGAGGGACTAGTGGCAGGCTGCTCTCCCCCGAGGTTCAGGGGAGGCAGACCCATAGCCGGGGCCTGGGCGCCATTGCCGTTTCCAGTGCCGAGCGGCGGAAGGCCGAAATTCGGTGAGCCATTGCCGCCATCCGAGCCGAGCGGCGGCAGGGTCATGCCTCCGCCCTGATTGCCGAAGCCCGGGATCTCGATCTGAATGGAGTTCGGATCGACAGTCGGCGCGTCGCTCTTGTAGCGCAAGACGAGCCCGGGGAAGGCTATGACGACCATGATCATAACAAACTGTATGATGATGTAGGGAAGCACACCCTTGTAGATCTGCAGCGTCTTCATCCCGTCCATCATCTTGCCGGTCACCTGGTCCTTCCACCTTCCGGCCGGCGCGATCGAGCGCAGGTAGAACAGCGAGAAGCCGAAGGGCGGGGTGAGGAACGAGGTCTGCAGGTTGATCCCGAGAATGACGCCGAACCAGACCAGGTCGATGCCGAGCTTGTCGGCGACCGGCGCGAGCAGCGGCACCATGATGAAGGCAATCTCGAAGAAATCGAGGAAGCAGCCGAGGATGAAGACGATGATCGTCACCACGATCAGGAAGCCGTACTCGCCGCCGGGAAGTGCCGTCAGCAATTCCTCGATCCAGATATTGCCGTTGATGCCGTAGAAGGTCAGGCCGAAGACGCGGGCGCCGATCAGGATCATCATGACGAAGGCGGAGAGTTTCGTGGTGGCGTCCAGCGCATGCTTTACCGTCGCGAACGACAGGCGTCCTTTCAGGCCGGCAATGATCAGGGCACCGGTCGCGCCCATGGCGCCGCCTTCGGTTGGCGTTGCGATGCCGAGGAAGATCGTGCCGAGTACCAGGAAGATCAGCGCCAGCGGCGGAATCAGCACGATGACGACCTGCTGGGTCAGTCGCGAGATGATGTTGAGGCTGAACGTCCGGTTGGCAAGGGCGATGAGATAGACGGCGAACACGCCGAAGGCGAGGGCCGAGACCTCACGCCATTCCGGGCTGGCGATACCGGTGAACAGCACTTGCTGCCCGAGGAAGTAAAGACCGACGGCGATGACGAGCATCACGATCAGCGAGGTGACGCCGCCGCCGAGCGTACGGGCCTCGAGTGGCAGGGCCGGAGCCCATTCAGGCTTCACCATGGACACTGCGAAAATGTAGGCGCAGTAGGCAGCAACGATTAGGATGGCCGGATAAAGAGCGCCGACATACATGTCGCCGACCGAGCGGCCGAGCTGGTCGGCCATGACGATCAGGACGAGCGAGGGCGGGACGATCTGTGCTAGAGTACCGGAGGCCGCAATCGTTCCAGCCACGAGCGGACGGTTGTAGTTGTAGCGAAGCATGATCGGCAACGAGATCAGGCCCATGGCCATGACGGAGGCCGCAACGACGCCGGTGGTGGCGCCGAGAAGCGCACCGACGAGGATCACGGCATAGGCGAGGCCGCCACGGATTGGGCCGAACAACTGGCCGATGGTGTCAAGCAGGTCCTCGGCCATACGGGACCGCTCAAGGATCAGTCCCATGAAGGTAAAGAACGGGATCGCGAGCATCGTGTCATTGTACATGATGCCGTAGACGCGGTCGGGATGCGACTGCAGGAGCGGCCAGAAGAGCCTGATTTCCGGGGAAATGGCAGAGAGTTCGACGCCGATCGCGAAGTAGATGAGGCCGCCCGCGGCAAGCGTGAATGCCACCGGATACCCCAGTAGCAGCATCAGCATCACCGAGGTGAACATGATGGGGGCAAGGTTGTGTGCGATAAAGTCGATCATATCAGTGCCCCGAGACTTCTGCTGCGTGTTCGTCATCGAGCTTCTCATCGAGATAGCCGAAGACGATTGCTGCGCGCTTGATGATTTCCGAAATCGCCTGGGCGCCCAGAAGGATGAAGCCGACGAGGACCGCAGCCTTTGCGGGCCAGATGATCAGGCCGCCGGCGCTCGAGGAGATTTCCCCGATCCTGTAGGAGGCCCAGAACCAGGGCCATGCGAGCCAAACCATCAGGAAGGAGAAGGGCACGAGGAAGATGATATGGAGGATCAGGTCGATCCAGTTCCTGGTTTTCCTGCTCCAAGAGCTGGAGACAATGTCGATACGGATGTGCTCGTTTTTCTGCAGGGCGTAAGCCGCAGCCAGCATGAAGACGGTGCCGTAGAGATACCATTGGAGTTCGAGCCAGGCGTTCGACGAGATATCGAAGGCTTTGCGGACGACCGCATTGCCGGCGCTGATCAAAACAGCGGCCAGCAACAGCCAGGACACCCATCGTCCTACCGCCCCGGTGATCATGTCGATCAGCCGGCTGATTGCCAATAGCATACTCATTGTTCTTCTCCCCTGAGACGTGCATTTCCCATAGAGCATGAGCCGAAACGGCGCAACCGTGGTTTCCTCCCGTTTTTGGGGGGCAAATGCGCTACCCCGTCAAGCCGAACAAGGGCAGGTTCAGGTGCTACTGGTCGCTTGCTTTTGCGTGTGCCGCCGTGAAATCGCCATTGAAGCTTCAAACGCGGATGTCTTGAGGCAAATTTGCCGGGAAAAAGCACGGCGTCTATGCAGAAGTGTGCCGGCGTGGCACATTTTGCGCTCATGTCTTATCGGTTTTCTAGTGTATTTAAATGGGATCAATTGCGCGCCGCCAGGCGGTCTCCTATACGCGCTTGCCGTCGACGATTAGACTAAAGGCGAAAACCATTGCCGACCGTCCTGTTTCGAGGGGTTGTCTTGGAAAGGCGGCAGGCAAACGGAATCCCGATATGGCAGGTGAAGGATCATGGTACAATTTAATAATGCCGGCATCTGCGGAGACCGCCGCGCTTTTCGACCAAATGGAGACATTCAGCGATAAGTCCGAAATCAAATCTTAAATCGTTCTTTATAACGTCGGCGGCTTGAAGGAGGCCAATTCATGAAGGCTCAGAGCACGAAAGCTGTGCCGACGGACGTCTATTTGTCCTTCGTCAGCTCTCTGTTTGGCAACCGTCAGACGCTTTTCATCGGAATGTTCGTGCATATCCTCACCTATCTGGCGGTCTTCCAGAGGTCGGGCGCATTCTTCTATATCTACCTGAGCGGCGCATTCGCGCTGATGGGCTTCTATCGCATCTACTGGTTCCTCCGCTTCGATCGCACGGACAAGTCGACATTGAACCGTGAGGATATAGCGAGATGGGAGCGTATCTATCTCTATGGCGCTGTGGCATCGACGACGATACTCGGCGTTGGGAGCGGCTATGCCATCTACGTTATCCGGGATCCTTTCGCCGAACTCGCCTGCATATCGGTCACGATGGCCTCGATGGTTTCGGTCGTCGGGCGCAATTTCGGATCTCCGCGGGCTGTCGACCTGCTGACCGCAACGGCGAGCGTGCCGATCATGATCGGCTGCCTGATGGTCGGCGACATCTATATGGCCATTCTTTCGGTCATGCTCGTACCGTTCATGCTCACCACGCGCCTTATGGCGAACGGCGTGCGGGAGTTTCTCTACAAGAATGTCATATCGGCCCGGGAAATCGCGCTGATTGCCGAAAGCTTCGACACCGCGCTCAACAACATGACGCACGGGCTGATGATGCTCGATCCGCACAACCGCATCGAAGTCATCAACCAAAAGGCTTGCGAACTCCTGCATCTCGGCGACCGCAGGCAGCTCAAGAACTGCGATCTAGACGTCGTGCTGCGCTACGGCGTGCGGCACACGTTCATCGATGGTTCGATGCCCAGCCTTATCCAGAGGCAGCTCTCGCAGCTGATCGACGGCACGATTTCCCGCGCCACCATGCAGTTTTCCGAGGATCTGATCCTGGAGTTCTCCGCCAACCGGCGCCCGGAAGGCGGCGTGGTGCTGATATTCGAGGATGCCACCATGCGGATCCGGGCCGAGCGCAAAATCCTGCATATGGTGCGCTTCGATACCCTGACCGGCCTGCCGCAGCGCAATTACTTCGCCGATCTCGTGAAGGAAGAGCTCGCCAAGCGTCGCGAGAGCGGGCAGGTGGGATTCATGGTGCTCGATGTCGCCGAGTTCAAGCATGTCAACGACATGAAAGGGCACATTACCGGCGACCGGCTACTCGTGGCCATTGCCGGCCGGCTTCAGACTCTGGTGGACGGCGATGCCGTGGTCGGTCATCTCGTCGGTGACCAGTTCGTGCTGTTTTTCCCGAACTCCGACAATGCCGACGGGCTTGAGGAAAGGATGCGCGCCATTCATGCCGCAGCCAGCGCCGATTACGAGGTCGACGGTGCGACGATCCCGGTTTCCTTCAACGCCGGCTGTGTCGTTATCGGCAGCGCCGAGTTGCGTATGGAGGAATGGCAGATCAAGGCCGATCTGGCCCTGTTCGAAGCGAAATCGCGCGGCAAGGGAGAGATAACGGTCTTTGCCGAGGAAATGGATGCCCGATATGTCGAGCGTCAGCGCCTCAAGACGGACTTGCGCGCGGCGGTCGAGGCGGGCGCCCTGCAGGCTGCCTATCAGCCCATGTTCTCGCTGGACGGCTCCAAGCTCGAATGCTGTGAGGCGCTGGCGCGGTGGACGCATCCCGAGAAAGGGGCGATCCCGCCCAACATCTTCATCCAGATCGCCGAAGAAATGGGGATCGTCTCGGATATCACCCGTTTCATGATCCGTCAGGCCTGCCGCGACTGCGCCACCTGGCCGGAACATATCTGCGTTTCGGTCAACCTCGCGGAGCAGGATCTGCGCGACGACACGATCATCGGCTCGGTGATGGAAGCGCTCGCGGATTCGGGACTGGCCGCATCGCGCCTTCATCTCGAAGTCACCGAAAGCAGCCTGATCGAGGAATTGTCCAACGTCCGGCTCATCCTCGAGCGATTGCGCGGATACGGCATTACCATCGCGATCGACGATTTCGGCACCGGGTTCTCCAGCCTCAGCTATCTCGATACGCTGCCCGTGGACGTGGTCAAGATCGACCGGTCCTTCGTGCTCGACATCGGGGAAGACGCCCGCAGGTTCAGCCTCCTGCGCGGGATCGTCAATCTGTCGCGACAACTCGATCTGCAGATCGTCATTGAAGGCGTCGAAACGAAGGAGCAGCTTTCGCTTCTGCGCAAGTATAATTGTGCCGATCTCATACAGGGCTACGTCTATTCGATGCCCGTCTCCGCAGCGCTCGTTGCTGACCTGAGTGCCCGGGTCGACAAGAAGCAGTTCGAGATACACGCGACCAATGTCGCCTAATCCGCGCCAGGCGGATCTCCATCCAGATTGCAGCAGCTAGCTTGGACCCCTTGATAGTAAGGGGTTTGTGGCCCGTTTCGTGCATTGGCTAGACCTTTGTTAACCTTAATGAAAGGTAAACTGTCGCACTGCGAAAATTGATGGGTGTGACCGCAATCCCCACATGGTAGGCATGGTTAAATATTCGTTAATCAGGTGTGGGGCGTCGGTATGGACAATAAGCGATCTCAGGTGGAGGGTTTCGCCGCAAAGCTCATGGAAGTTCTCGATCATGTGGAATATCGCCGGGTCGAGACGAGCGAGGACATGGAAGATGTGGCCCGCATCCGCTACAAGGCCTACAAGATGGCCGACATACTCCCCCTGTCGGGATCGACGATCATCGACGACGACGATTTCGATCCGCAGGCCTATGTCTTCGGCGTCTATTACGACGAACGGCTGATCAGCACGGTGCGCATGCACCACGTGACACCCGATCATAGGGTGAGTTCGTCGCGCGATATCTTTCCGAAAGAGATCGACGAGTTTCTCGACGCGGGAATGTCGCTGATCGACCCGGTACGGTTTGCGGCGGATCCGGCGGTGATGCGGGAAATGCCGGCCATTCCTTATCTTACCTTGCGGATCGCCATCATGGCAGCGGCCTATTTCGACACCGACCGCGTCATGCAACTGATCGCCCCTCAGCACGCGGCCTTCTATCGCCGTGTCTTCTATGCCGAAACCATCGTGCCGCCGGGCAAGTATTGCGCGAAATACAACGTCGACCTCACGATGATGGCCACCAATACGAAAGTCGTCGGACGCAAGCTTCTGACCCGATTCCCCTTCTTCGTATCGCAGCCGAGCGAACGAAGGCTGATGTTTTCGCGCGACGAGATAACCACGCTGCCTCCGCTGACGATTCTTCCCACTGCCCGCTATGTTCCGAGCGGCAGTCTCGGTGTCGATCTGCCGCTCTGATCCATTGCACTTCGCAACCGCTTTGTGTAAGGCGGAAGAGGGGGAATGGTTCATGGCGGACTTTCGACCCCGCGAATTTTTTGATGCCGCGCGGTTATCGGGACCTGCGGCGCGCGACCGCCTCAAGGGGAGACAGATCATGAGCGAACATCACACCGGACCCGTCGAAACCGGAGCACCGATGAACTATGCCGAACACGAGAAGACCTATGGCCTGTTCGTCGCCGGAGCGAAATACGGCACTGTCGTCATGGCCGCACTCATGATCGGCATGGCTGCCGGTTTCTTCACCGCTGCAGGCTTTCTTGGCGGTCTGGTCGTCTTCCTCGTGCTGACCCTGGTCGGTATCTTCCTGCTGCGCTGAGCGGCGAAAATCAAAAAGCGACCGGCGGCATGTTCCCCGGACCGTCCGATCCATTTCTCTTTCATCTTGCGGTATTCGCATTGGCCCTGCTTGCCGGGGCCTTTGCTGCCGGTCGCGTTTTGCGATCGCAACGCGGGCCCCTGGCCGCCATGGCGGGCGCGCTCGCGTCGGTAGCCGTTGTTGGCGGCCTGCTTGCTGCGGGCCTTCCGGACGGCGAACCGGTAAGGGTCTTCGCCTTTGTCGCGTTGCTCGCCGGTTCGGCCGGCGTTGCCGGAACATTTCTTGCTATCCATCGGATGTCATCGGTGGAAGACAAGCGCCGTGGGTAGGGCCACCGCATGGCGCAATTTCTCACCCTCCTCTTCGGCGTTAGCGCCAGCATCCTGTTTGCGATTGCGCTGCGCAGGGTTTCCCTGTCGAAGGCCGATGACACGAGCCTGAAGCTGGCGGCTGCCGGAATGGCGCTTGCGATCACCGCCGCCTTGTTGGCGACGCGACCCGATTTCGGCGGCGTGGTACTGATCATTCTGGGGCTCACGATTGGCGGCGGCGCCGGCGCATGGGCGGCCGTGGCCGTGCGTGCCGCCCACTTGCCGCAGCTTCTCACCTGTTTCGTAGGGCTTTGTGGCGGGGCCTGCATCCTGCTTGGCGCCGTGATACTGGAAGCTCCGGCTTCGCTGCAGATGGGTGGGGCTGGGCCGCGAGGCTTCGAAGCGCTGGTTGCCGCAGCGGCTGCGGCGGGCGCCGGAGCGCTCGCCCTTGCAGGCTCGCTGGCCATCTGCACCCGACGCGCGGGCCTCAAGATCCGCTATGTCCTCACGCCCCGGCGCGCGACAAGCATTGTGCTTGCAGGGGTGCTTGTGTTCACCGCTCTCCTATTCGTATCGACGGGCAGCGGTTCTTCCTTCGTCGTGCTGGTCCTGGTGTCGCTGTTGCTGGGCGCGCATGTTCCCTTGGCAATGGAGATCTCCGAGATACCTGTCGCCATCCCGCTCGTCACGTGCGCGGCGGGGTTTGCGGGTGCCGCCATCGGCTTTGCGTTCGACAATCTGGTGCTGATCATCACCGGGGGACTCATCGTTTCCTCGATGACGGTGCTGGCCATGGCCATGTGCCGCGATACCGGGCAGTATCTCGTTTCCGTGGTCCTGGGAGAGCGGTAGGCGTCGAGAAGAGATCCGTTGATCAGGGATCGTCTTCCTTCATTCGGGAGACAGACCCCTGGAACGGCGATCAGGTTCCCAGACGGTTTCGGGGGCGACGGCGCCCCCAAAAAAATCAGCTTGTGACGCGCGTACGTGCCAAGCCTGCCTCGGCCGGCTTGTACTTCGGATCGAGGCCGAGCGCGTGGGCATAGGACTTGGCGGCCTTTGCCTTGTCGCCGCGACGCTCATAGATGAGCGCCTGGTTGGCCCAGGATTCGGCAATCTTCGGATTCAGTTCGATCGCGTGATTGAAGTCGGCGAATGCATTTTCGTCGTCATTCAGCGCCACATAGGAGACGCCGCGGCCGTTGTGCGGCTCAGGCGACGACGGCGACAGCGAGATCGCCTTGGAGAAATCGTCGATCGCCTTGTCGTGCTGACCGCGCAACTGGTAGATCAGCCCGCGATTGTGATAGGCGCGGCCATCGGTGGTATCGAGCTGGATGGCGCGGTTGAAATCTCCGAAGGCCTCGTCGATACGTCCGGCCTGGCGATAGATGTTGCCGCGGCCGATATAGGCGACGTCGTAGTTCGGATTGATCTTGAGTGCGGCGCTGTAGTCGTTGGCCGCCTCGACCGGCTTGCCCATGTTGCGATAGATGAGCGCCCGGTTGGCATAGGCCTGATAGAAGCCGGGGTTCAGTTTCAGCGCCATGTTGAAATCAGCGAGCGCCTTGTTGAACTCGCCGGCGCGACCGTAGGCGGAGCCGCGCACGTTGTAACCTTCCGGATCCTGCGGATTGGCCGCAATCACCGCCGAAAGCGAGGCAATGTTCTCCTCCGACCCTTGCGCCCGGTCGAGACGGATCATGTCGTCCGTTTGCGTCGATTGGCAGCTCGCCAGGCCGAAGGCGGCAAAAAGCGCCAGGGCGGGCAGTACGAGACCCGAACGGCCATGGCGGCGGGCCTCAACCCTGCAAGTCAGCGAGTGAGGAGGTTCAGTAACAACGACCATTTTTCGGCAAACTTTCCGTATCGGGGGCTTGGTTGAGGTTCAAATGAAAAGAGCGGTGGCGACCCGGCGCCCCCGCTCTTAGAACATTGGAAAACGTCGAAAAAACGACGGATCAGCGGGCTACGCGAGCCGGGGCAGCGATCAGACCTTCGCGCTGCATGCGCTTGCGAGCCAGCTTGCGGACGCGGCGTACAGCCTCGGCCTTTTCGCGGGCACGCTTCTGCGAAGGCTTTTCGTAATAGTCGCGCATCTTCATTTCACGGAAGATACCTTCGCGCTGCATCTTCTTCTTCAAAGCGCGAAGCGCCTGGTCAACATTGTTGTCGCGGACTAGAACCTGCACGTTTATCCCGTTCCTTTGGTTTCGAGTTGTGATGCCGCCGAGTTACAGTTGTCAGCGGGACAAAAAAATCCTTTCGCGAGGCGAAAACCCGGCGATTTGGCAGGCGAATAGCAGATTGCCTCCGCAAAGTCCATACACCGCGGGGAATTCCTGGGAGAAAATTGATGCCGGCGACGCCATAAACCAGCCGTGTCGAAAGCGGGGTGCCAATGCGTCGCAAAAGGGCGGACGCGAGGCGTATTGATTTGCGACGCGTAAGGTCCTACCCAATTGCCTGAACCACAGGAGCTTGAGGCGAATGCGCAAATACTCGGTCTTTGCCGTGGCACGCGAGGCGCTACGCGGCCACAAGGGCTGGGAAGCCCAGTGGACCTCGCCGGAGCCGCGAGAGTCCTACGACGTCATCATCATCGGTGGCGGCGGCCATGGCCTCGGTGCCGCCTATTATCTCGCCAAGGAGCACGGAATCACCAATGTCGCCGTGCTCGAGCGCGGCTGGCTCGGCGGCGGCAACACCGGCCGCAACACGACGATCATCCGGTCCAACTATCTCTATGAAGAGAGCATGGACATCTACGAGCATTCGCTGAAGCTCTGGGAAGGGCTGAGCCAGGATCTCAATTACAATGTGATGTACTCGCCGCGCGGCGTGATGATGCTGTCGCACAACGTGCATGACCAGCAATCGTTCAAGCGGCACATCAACGCCAACAACCTCTACGGAATCGACAACGAGTGGCTGACGCCGGAACAGGCCAAGGCCTATTGCCCGCCGCTCGACATCTCCAAAACGGCCCGCTATCCGATCAATGGCGCGGCCCTTCAGCGGCGCGGCGGCACGGCACGCCATGACGCGGTGGCCTGGGGCTATGCGCGCGCGGCCTCCGACCGTGGCGTCCACATCATTCAGAATTGTGAAGTGACCGGCATCCGGCGCGGCCCGAACGGTGAAGTGACCGGTGTCGACACGTCCCGAGGCTTCATCGGTGCGAAGAAGATCGGTGTTTCGGCGGCCGGCCATTCCTCCGTTGTGATGGGCATGGCCGGCGTTCGCCTGCCTGTCCATTCGACACCACTACAGGCACTCGTTTCCGAACCGATGAAGCCGATCTTCCCGTGCGTCGTGATGTCGAACACGGTGCATGCCTATATCTCCCAGTCGGACAAGGGTGAATTCGTCATCGGCGCGGGCACCGACCAATACAATTCCTATTCCCAGACCGGCGGCCTCCAGATCATTACCCATACGCTGGATGCGATCTGCGAACTCTTCCCGATGTTCCGCCGGGTCAAGATGATGCGCCAGTGGGGCGGGATCACCGACAACACCGCCGACCGCTCGCCGATCCAGGGCGTGACACCGGTGCCGAACCTCTTCGTCAACGCGGGCTGGGGAACTGGCGGCTTCAAGGCGACGCCGGGCTCTGCCAACCTCTTCGCGCATCTGATCGCACGCGGCGAGCCGCACCGGCTGGCGGCGGGGCTCACGCTCGACCGTTTCCGCACCGGGCGGCTGATCGACGAGGCGGCCGCTGCCGCCGTCGCGCACTGATTTCGAAGGAAGGCAAGACATGCTGCTCATCAAATGCCCCTATTGCGAGGAAGAGCGCTCCGAGCTTGAATTCCGTTCCGCCGGCGAGGCGCATATCGCCCGTCCGTCCGATATCGCGGGAATCACCGACGAGGAGTTCGCAGACTTCTTTTTCCTGCGCGACAATCCGAAAGGGCTGATCTTCGAGCGTTGGCGCCACATGCATGGCTGCGGACGTTTCTTCAACGCGGTGCGCGATACCGTCAGTGACAAGATTCACATGACCTACAAGGCGGGAGAGCCGAAACCGGAGGTTTCCGCAATTCCGGGCCTTGCAGAGCAGAAGGGAGCGTCGAAATGAGCGGCGCCAATCGCATTTCCGGCAAGGGGCGTCTGACGCCGGCCAGAACCGCCCGCTTCACCGTCGACGGCAGGAGCTACATGGCGATCGAAGGCGACACCATCGCCTCGGCGCTGCTTGCCAACGGCGTCCACCTCGCCGGTCGATCCTTCAAGTACCACCGGCCGCGCGGCATCCTGACCGCCGGTCCGGAAGAGCCGAACGCGCTGCTCGACGTTTCGCGTGATGCTGCCCGCAAGCAGCCGAACGTGCGGGCAACCGTCCAGGAAGTGTTCGACGGCATGAAGGTCGAGACCCAGAACCGCTGGCCGAGCCTGGCGCTCGACATCGGGGCTGTCAACGATCTTGCCTCGCCCTTCTTCGCGGCCGGCTTCTACTACAAGACCTTCATGTGGCCGAAGGCCGCCTGGCACGCGATCTACGAGCCCTTCATCCGCCGTGCGGCGGGTCTCGGCGTCGTGCCGAAGGAAGCTGACCCGGACCACTATACGAGCCGCTACGCCCATTGCGACGTGCTGGTCGTCGGCGGCGGTGCGGCCGGCCTTGCGGCAGCGCTTGCCGCTGCCGAGGCGGGTGCCAAGGTCATCCTGTCCGATGAGCAGCCGGAAGTCGGCGGGGCATTGCACTACGACACCGGCACCGTGATCGACGGCCAGACCGGTTATGACTGGGCGCAGGCCACGGCCGCGAAACTTGCCGCCATGCCGAATGTCCGGCTTCTCACCCGCACCACTGCCTTCGGTTACTACAACCACAATTTCGTGGCGCTGGCCGAGCGCGTGACCGACCATCTCGCCAAGCCGGCCAAGGGCAGCCCACGCGAGCGGCTGTGGCAGGTGCGGGCGAAGAAGGTCGTGCTCGCCACCGGTTCGATCGAGCGCCACATGGTGTTCGCCAACAACGACCGGCCGGGGATCATGCTGGCATCGGCGGCGCGCACCTATCTCAACCACTACGGCGTCGCGGTCGGCGCCAAGGTGGGCGTCTACACCGCCCATGATTCGGCCTATGAGGCAGCCTTCGACCTGAAGAAGGCGGGGATTACCATCGCGGCGATCATCGACTGCCGCGAAAATCCCGGCGACAAGGTGCTGGCCGAAGCGAATGCACTCGGCATCGAGGTGCTGGTGGGGCATTCCATCACCGATACGTCGGGTCGCCTGCGTATCCGTTCCATGACGGTCAAGCGCAATGGCGGCGGCAGGCCGCGCAAGATCGACGTCGACGCGCTGATCGTTTCGGCCGGCTGGACGCCATCGGTGCATCTCTTCTCACAGTCTCGTGGCAAGCTGAAGTTCGATGCCGCCAATGATCGCTTCCTGCCGGACGTCTATGCCCAGGACAGCATCTGCGTCGGCACCTGCAACGGGACAGATGGATTACAGGCGATCCTCGATGAGGCGGCTGCCGCTGGCACGGGGATGGCCAAGGGCGCGGGTGCGAAGGGAAGTTCGGCGGCCACGCCTTCCGGAGCCAATGCCTATCCCTGGACGGGCGGCATGATCGGGGCGGCCGAAGGAGCGGGACGCGACACCAGCGTCAAGGCCTTCATCGACTTCCAGCACGATGTCTGCGCCAAGGATATCCGTTTGGCGGTGCGCGAGGGCATGCACTCGATCGAGCACATCAAGCGCTTCACCACCAACGGCATGGCTTCCGACCAGGGCAAGCTCTCCAACATGCACGGGCTGGCAATCGCCGCCGAAATGCTCGGCAAGGATATCCCGCAGGTGGGCCTCACGACCTTCCGGGCACCCTATACGCCGGTGACCTTCGGCACGCTGATCAACCATTCGCGCGGCGACTTCTTCGATCCGACGCGCAAGACCCCGATGCACAGACTGGAGACCGACCTCGGAGCCGAATTCGAGGATGTCGGCAACTGGAAGCGCGCCTGGTACTATCCGCGTTCCGGCGAGGACATGCACCGCGCCGTCAACCGCGAATGCAGGACCGTGCGTGACGTGGCCGGCGTGTTCGACGCCTCCACGCTCGGCAAGATCGAGGTTGTCGGTCCGGATGCGGCGGAGTTCCTCAATCTGATGTACACCAATGCCTGGAACACGCTGAAGCCGAGCCAGTGCCGCTACGGCATCATGACCCGTGAGGACGGTTTCATCTATGACGACGGCGTGGTCGGGCGGCTGGCCGAGGATCGCTTCCATGTGACGACAACGACGGGCGGCGCACCGCGTGTCCTCAATCACATGGAAGACTTTCTGCAGACCGAATTCCCGCATCTGAAGGTGTGGCTCACCTCGACGACCGAGCAGTGGGCGGTGATCGCGGTACAGGGGCCGAGGGCGCGCGACATCATCGCGCCCTTCGTCGAAGGCATCGACATCTCGAACGAAGCCTTCCCGCACATGAGCGTGGCCGAAGGCAAGTTCTGCGGCGTGCCAGCGCGGCTCTTCCGTGTGTCCTTCACCGGCGAGCTCGGCTTCGAGGTCAACGTGCCGGCCGATTTTGGTCCGGATGTGTTCAAGGCCATCTGGGAACGGGCGGAAAGCATGGGGGCCTGCCTCTACGGCACCGAGACCATGCATGTGCTGCGCGCCGAGAAGGGCTACATCATCGTCGGGCAGGACACCGACGGCACGCTGACGCCGGACGACGCCGGCTATGGCTGGGCGGTGTCGAAAAAGAAGAAAGACTTCGTCGGCATCCGTGGCCTGAAGCGGCCAGATCTCGTCAAGGACGGCCGCAAGCAGCTTGTCGGCCTCGTGACCAAGGATCCGAAGGAAGTGCTCGAAGAGGGTGGCCAGATCGTCGCCGATCCGAACCAGCCGAAGCCGATGACCATGCTCGGCCACGTGACGTCGTCCTACTGGTCCGAAAACCTCGGACGGTCGATCGCGATCGCCACGCTTGTCGGCGGTCGCGCCCGGATGGGCGAGACACTCTACGTACCGATGAAGGACAAGACCATCGCGGTCGAGGTGGTGGATATGGTGTTCTTTGACAAGGAAGGGGGACGCATCCATGGCTGACATGACGGTCGCATCGCGCAAATCCGTGCTCGAGGGCTTTCACGGCGGCACCTCGCTCGTGCGCCTTACCCCGGCAGCCCCTGCTACGCGCGTTTCGCTCCGAGCCGGCGCGGACGCAGTTGCCGGGCTTTCCAAGGCGCTTGGCGTCAAGCTGCCGGTCAAGCCGAAGACCTCGGCCTCTGCAAAGGGTCGCACGGCCTTCTGGCTCGGCCCGGATGAATGGCTCGTGATCGATGAGAAAGGCGGCGATCCGATGGGCGATTGCGCCGCTTCCGGCACCGTCCATTCCTCGACCGACGTGTCTCATCGTAATGTGGCGATTGTCGTCTCCGGTCCCGGCGCGCAGAACACGATCAATGCCGGTTGTCCGCTCGATCTTTCACTGACAGCGTTTCCGGTCGGCGCCGTGACGCGCACGGTGTTCGGCAAGATCGAGATCGTGCTTTACCGCGTTGACGAAGATACCTTCCGCGTCGAATGCTGGCGATCCTTCGCCGAATACGCTTTCGGCCTGCTCAGCGAAGCTGCGGAAGACGCGGGCGCCTGAACGATTCGCTGTCCGGATGCCTCAAAGGCCCGGCCAGCCTTTCCATTTGACCCAGCGGCCATGGAAATCGGCCCGGCCAATCTCATGGCTCTCACCCGTTGGCCAGATTTGCAGCGTCAGCGCCGCACCGTCTGGTTTGTGGTCCGCTTCCATTTGCAGGCGAGCCAACGGAGCGTCCTTTGTAGCGCGCGATCCGGTGTCGGCAATCAGCGCGTTTCCTTGCGCGCGCAGCGCTTCCGGCAGATATTGCCACGCAATCGAATGGTAGATGACGTGGACTGAACCGATGTGCGGTTCGGCGAGACGCGACTTCAGCCAATCGACGGCATCGGCGCGATCGACCGAAAGGCCGGAGCCGGCGGCGATATCGAGTGCATTGCGGGTGCGCTCCAGACGGTCTCTCTGGTCGGCCCAGATATAGGATGCAAGCCGTTCGCGATCGTCGCCGGAATACGGATCGAGCGGATTGAGGTCGCAGCCGGCCCGTTCCGAAACCACAAGATCGGCATCAGGCGGCGACGGTCCTTCCCAGTCCGGTGACAACATCACATTCGAATCAGGCCCCCAGGAGAAGTCGCCGAGCCGATAGCGATAGCGGTCCCATTGCAGATTGAGCCCGGCGCTGGCGCCGATCTCGGACAGCATCAGCGGTTGGCCGTACAGTTTCGCAATCGTCAGGAAGCCCGGCAGCAGCGCGCCGGAACGGCGAACCTCGTTGGTCTGCGGAGCCGAGCGCAAGCGATCCAGAATGAAGGCCTCGTTACGCCGGAAGGCGCTTGTGCAGGCGGCCCACAATGCATCGTCGTTCGCCGCATTGGGCGGATAAACGCTGGCGAGATCCGGGTCGGCGCCGGAGAGCACAAGTGCATGCAGGCAGCCCCCGAGGCGAAGCGCTAAGGCATCACCAGTGCCCGTCGGATCGCCTTCCCATGACAGGATGCGTCGGCTGACCGCTGTTTCCTGATCCAGTCTCTCCGCAGCCAGGCGGCAGAGCCGCGCCATTAACGGGGAGCCCAGATCGTTGCAGGATCTTGCCTGCCGCAGGAAGGACTGACGGACGTTCTCGGCTCCTGTCATGTCAGATCCCTTCCGGCCGGTCCTTCGGGTCGAACTGGCTGATGGTGATCCAGGTTGCCGTCAGGGCCGGCTTGCGCTCGTTCTCGATTTCGATGCTGATGTCATAGGTCAGCATGATCATGCCGGCACCGCGGAAGCGGGCTTCGCTCAGCACGAAATGACCGCGGATCCGCTTGCCGCATTTCACCGGCGACATGAAGCGGACCTTGTCGAAGCCGTAGTTGATGCCCATCGTCTGCTCGCGGATGATCGGCAGGCAGTTGAAGTTCATGGCGGACAGCAGCGAGAGCGTCAGGAAGCCATGGGCGATGGTACCGCCGAAAGGCGTCTCTGCGGCCGCGCGCACGGGATCGACATGGATGAACTGGTGATCGTTGGTCGCGCCGGCAAAGGCGTCGATCATCGTCTGATCGACAGTGATCCAGTCGGACAGGCCGATTTCCTGGCCGACGAGGCCTGCTACGTCCGACAGCGAAATCTCACGCGGCATGGTTCCTCACTGAATTTTCCATTGTCTGAAAGGCCCTAATTATTGCAATGCAATACGTTATTACACAAGGTTGTGTCCGAACAACTAATACTCGATGAATAAATCGACCGTACGGGGTCCCAGTTTGATTGATCCAACGCTTTTTCCGGACAGGGGACGGTGCCATGTCCGCCCCGACGGGGAGGGCAGGACGAAGTCGCGCGGACGCTCGCTGCGGTTGAAGAGAATGGCAATCCGGACGTCGTTTCCGGTCTCCCTGTCCTTCGTTTGCAGGATCATGGTCAGCGTTGCGCCTTCGGCCTCCTCCCAGTCGGGAATTGAGGCAGGTTCCCCGGCCGCATTCATCCACTGGACATCGCCGTTCTCACCCGTGAAGAACTCCGTTCGCGAGAAGACGTCGAAGCGCTTGCGCAGGGCGGACGCGAGTGCCGTGTGTTTCACGAGCGCCTGGTCCATCCCCGTCCAGTCGAGCCACGTGAGTTCGTTGTCCTGGCAATAGGCGTTGTTGTTGCCGTGCTGGGTCCGACCGCCCTCGTCGCCCGCCGTCAGCATGATCATGCCGCGCGTCGCAAAAAGCGTCGAGAGAAGTGCCGCCACGTCACGCCGTCTCCTGGTGACGACGTCCGGGTCGTCGCTCGCTCCTTCGACGCCATTGTTCCAGGAGTAGTTCTCGTCGTGGCCGTCGTGGTTGTTCTCGCCATTGCGGCCGTTGCGCTTGTGGGTGTGGGAGACCAGGTCCCAGAGGGTGAAGCCGTCATGGGAGGCGACAAAATTGACGCTGCGGGTCGCCGTTTCGCCGTGGCGTGAAAGTATATCCTGGGAACCGGCCAGTGCCGTTGCGAACATTCCCCGCATATGCGCGTCGCCCCGCCAGAAGCGCCTGATCGTATCGCGGGCACGGTCATTCCATTCGAGAAAGGGCTGAGGAAAGTTGCCGAGCTGGTAGCCATCGGCGCCGACATCCCAAGGCTCGGCAATCATCACCCGGTCAGCCAGGACGTCGTCGGAGGAGATCGCGTGAAGCGTTCGCGACGTGGCGTGGAATCCGCGTGCAGTACGACCGAGTACGGGAGCGAGGTCGAAACGGAAGCCGTCGACACCGGCATGTAGAACGAAGTGCCGCAGGCTGTCGATGATGAGGCGGCGAACATACACATGGTCGCAGGCGAGCGTGTTGCCGCAGCCGGTGTCATTGACGAGTACTGCGTGGTGGTCGGGCACATGACGGTAGAAGGCGAGATTGTCCAGCCCGCGCAGAGACAATGTCGTCCCGTTTCGGTCGCTCTCGCCGGTGTGATTGAAAACGAGATCGAGGATGACGCCGATCCCTTCGGCATGGAGAGCTGCGACCGTGTCGCGCAATTCTGCCATGCCTCCCGGAACGAGGCGGGGGTCGAGCGCCATGAAGGAGATCGGGTTGTAGCCCCAGACATTGCTCAGGCCGAGGGACGGCAGATGGCGCTCGTCGATCCAGGCGGTGATCGGCATCAGTTCGACGGCATCGACGCCAATCTTCTTCAGATGGGAGATGACTGCCGGATGGGCGAGCGCGCCAACCGTACCGCGCAGGGGCCCGGGCACGTCCGGATGCCGAATCGTGAAGGGCTTGACCGCAATCTCGTAGATCAGCCCGCCGGGGGGCACGAGCGGTGGTTTCTTCTCGACCGGCTCGTCACGGGTGACGATTGCCTTCGGCACCAGCGAGGCGGTGTTTTCGCCGAAGACTCCAAGGCGGGAATTATGCACGAAGGGGCGGTCGAGCTCCTTTGCATAGGGATCGACGAGCAATTTCGCCGGATCGTACCAGAACCCCTGGTCCGGCGTGTAGCGTCCATGAGCACGATAGCCGTAATGGACGCCTTCCATCACCCCTTTGACATGGAGCCTGTGGAGATCGTCGTTACCTCGGGTCATCGGCAGGCGGCAGATCTCGGTGCCGCCCGAGAATTCGAACAGGCAGAGTTCGACCAACTCGGCATGATGCGACCAGACCGTGAAATCGGCACCGGTCTCGGTCAGAGCGACGCCGCCTTGCCAATGATGGGTCATGGATCCCGCCTCAGGTTATGACGCTCGGGGCATCGCGGCCGGTGCGGGCGCTGATTTCGGCGATCGCCTCGGCTGCGTCGATCAGATCCGCGAGAGCCTCCTGGGTCTCCAGATCGTGGCGGCTCGCATCCGGCTCGTAACGCTCGATATAGACCCTCAGAGTGGCGCCGGATGTTCCAGTGCCCGACAGGCGAAAGACGATCCGGGAACCGCCTTCGAAAAAGATGCGGACTCCCTGGTTGCTGCTCACCGATTGATCGATCGGATCCTTATAGGCGAAATCATCGGCGGCGGCGACGGTCAGGTTCCCTATCCGGGTGCCTGGCAGGCTGTCCAGCCTGTCGCGCAGGACCGATATCAGGCCGTTGGCCGCTTTCGTGTCCACGCCTTCGTAGTCATGACGGGAGTAGTAGTTGCGGCCGTACGTCGCCCAGTGCTGGGTAACGATGTCGAGCACGCTCTCGCCGCGCGCGGCCAGGATGTTGAGCCAGAGCAGGACCGCCCAGAGACCGTCCTTCTCGCGCACGTGGTTTGACCCGGTGCCGGCCGATTCCTCGCCGCATATGGTCACCTTGCCGGCGTCGAGCAGGTTGCCGAAGAATTTCCAGCCCGTCGGCGTCTCGTACATGCCGATGCCGAGCTTTTCGGCGACCCTGTCGGCGGCGGCGCTGGTCGGCATCGAGCGGGCGATACCGGCGATCCCCGCGGAGTAGCCGGGCGCCAGGTGGGCATTGGCGGCAAGTATGGCGAGGCTGTCGGAGGGGGTCACGAAGACACCCTTGCCGATCACCAGATTGCGGTCGCCATCGCCATCGGACGCGGCACCGAAATCCGGAGCGTCTTCGCCCATCATCTTGTCATAGAGACCCTTGGCGTGCACGAGGTTCGGATCGGGATGATGACCGCCGAAATCGGGCAGGGGCGTGAAGTTGAGCACGGTTCCGGCACGCGCCCCCAGCCGGCGCTCGATGATCTCCTTGGCGTAAGGCCCCGTGACCGCGCTCATCGCATCGAAGACCATGCGGAAACCAAGACCGAACAACTGGCGGATGGCGTCGAAGTCGAACAGCTCCTCCATCAGCGCGGCATAGTCGGCGACGGGGTCGATCACCTCGACAGCCATGTCCTCGACGAGCCCGGTGCCGATGGTATCGAGATCGATGTCGGGGGCATCGGCGATATTGTAGCTCTCGATCGCCTTGCTGCGTTCAAAGATGGCATCGGTCATGCGCTCGGGGGCAGGGCCGCCATTGCCGATATTGTACTTGATGCCGAAGTCTTCGGTCGGTCCTCCCGGATTGTGGCTTGCCGACAGGATGATGCCGCCGAAGGCCTTGTATTTGCGGATGATATGGGAAGCAGCCGGGGTGGAGAGGATGCCGCCCTGACCGACCATCACCTTGCCGAAGCCGTTGGCCGCGGCCATCTTTATCGCCGTCTGGATAACCTCGCGGTTATAGTATCGACCATCGCCGCCAATCACGAGCGTCTGACCGGAAAAGTCCTCGAGCGAATCGAAAATCGACTGGATGAAGTTCTCTGCGTAGTTCTTCTGCTGAAAAACCGGAACCTTCTTTCGCAGCCCGGACGTTCCCGGCTTCTGATCGTCGAAGGGGTGCGTCGTAACGGTTTTAATCATGGAATCAATGGCCTTTCGGAATGAGGCTTTGGTAAAGATCGGCATAGCGCTCAGCGCTTTTGGCCCAGGAGACGTCGGATTTCATACCTTGCCTCTGAATCTGCGTCCAAAGTTTGGTGTCGCGGTAGAGCCTGAAGGCACGGCGCAGCCCGTGGCGAAATCCGTCTGTGCTGACGGGGGAGAACTGGATACCCGTGGCCGCGCCCGCTGCGAGCGCGGCCTCGTTGGCATCGATGATCGTATCGTTGAGGCCGCCGGTGCGGGCAACGACCGGCACGCAACCATAGCGCAGGGCGTAGAGCTGCGTGAGTCCGCAAGGCTCGAAGCGGGAGGGCATGAGAATGGCGTCGGCGCCAGCCTGCATGAGATGCGAAAGCTTCTCGTCGTAGCCGACAACCATGCCGACGCGTCCCTTGTGACGGGCAGCGGCAGCGCGAAGCGCTCCCTCCAGAGCCGGGTCGCCGGCTCCGAGGATCGCAAGCTTGCCGCCCGCGGCGACAATCTCGTCGATGACCTGTGCGAGCAGGTCCATTCCCTTCTGCCAGGTCAGACGGGAAATGACACTGAAGACCGGTCCGTCACCGTCCTCAATCCCGAAACGGGAGGTTAAGGCGTGGCGGTTGGGATTGCGTTTCTTGAGTGTTGCCGCCGTATAGCGAGCCGGCAGAAGCTCGTCATTTGCGGGATTCCAGACCTGGGCGTCGATCCCGTTGGCGATACCGTAGAGATCGTCGACGCGGCTGGAAATCACGCCTTCAAGGCCCATTCCGAAGTCGGCGGTCAGGATTTCCTCGGCATAGGACGGGCTGACGGTGGTAATCACGTGAGCCGTCTGAAGACCGCCTTTCAGGTAACTGATCTTGCCATAGTACTCGACCGATTCGAGATAGGCATGCCCTGGGATGCCGAGATAGGGAAAGATATCGGACGGGAACTGACCCTGAAAGGCGATATTGTGAATCGTGAGGATGCTCGGCACTTCGGGCACAAGCGAATAACGCATGTAGAGCGGGGTCAGCGCGGCCTGCCAGTCATGGGCATGGACGAGATCGGGCCGCCATCCTGGCATGCGGCCGGAAGCGATTTCCGCGCCGGCACGCGAGAGCGCCGCAAACCTTTTCCAATTGTCCGCATAGTCCATGCCGGTCTGGTCGAGATAGGGTCCGCCCGGTCGGTCAAACAGGGCGGGGGCGTCGAGCACGAGGATGTCGAGCCCCTGGTGGCGGGCTTCGAGGACAGTAGCCTCCACGCCGAAGAGATCGGCAAATGTAATCCGCTTCACGGCCTTGGTGATGACCTTCATCACCGCCGGGTAACCGGGAACAAGGGTTTTGACCTCGATGTCGTGGGTCTTGAGTGCCAGCGGCAGGGCGCCTGTGACGTCGGCAAGGCCCCCGGTCTTGATCAGCGGGTAAACCTCGGAGGCTATGGAAAGAACTTTCATGAGGCTCCTGCGTCGAGTTTGTCCATCATTGTCTGGGTGATGAGGCAGATGCCGCTTTCGGTGCGGCGGAAACGCTTGGCGTCGAGGTCCGGGTCTTCGCCGACCACCAGGCCTTCGGGAATGACGACGCCATGGTCAATAATCGCATTGGTGATGCGCGCGTGACGGCCGATCACGACCCTCGGTAGGATGATGGACCCTTCGACGTGGGAATAGGAATTGGCACGGACCCCGGTAAAAAGCAGGCTCTTGTGAATGGCGGAGCCGGAGATGATGCAGTCTCCCGAGACAAGCGATGAGATCGCCGATCCACGGCGTCCCACATCGTCATGGACGAATTTTGCCGGCGGGCTGACTTCCGCATAGCTCCATATCGGCCAGGACTTGTCGTAGATGTCGAGTTCGGGAACGACGTCGGTGAGGTCGATATTGGCCTGCCAATAGGCATCGATGGTGCCGACATCGCGCCAATAGGGCGTGCGCTCGCCTTCGGAGCGCACACATGAGCGCGCGAAACTATGGGCGACGGCTTTGCCGTGCTTGACAATATACGGGATGACGTCCTTGCCGAAATCCCGGCTCGATTTCTGATCGGCAGCATCGCGGCGCAAGGTATCCATCAGGAACTTCGTGTGGAAGACGTAGATACCCATGGAGGCGAGGGAGAATTGCTCGTTGCCGGGAATGCCGGGCGGATCGGCCGGCTTCTCTACGAAGTCGATCACCTCGTGCTTCTCGTTCACATGCATGACACCGAAAGCGCTCGCCTCGGAACGCGGCACTTCCAGGCAGCCGATGGTCACGTCCGCTCCGGAATCGACGTGCTGCTGCAACATCTGCTCGTAGTCCATCTTGTAGACATGGTCACCCGCCAGAATGACCATGTATTCCGGACCATAGGGTTCGATGATGTCGATGTTCTGATAGACCGCGTCGGCGGTTCCCTCGTACCACTGGGTTTCCGACACGCGTTGGCTGGCGGGCAGGATATCGAAGCTCTCGTTGCGTTCCGGCCGGAAGAAGTTCCATCCCCGCTGCAGATGGCGGATGAGCGAATGCGCCTTGTACTGGGTGGCGACGCCGATGCGGCGGATACCGGAATTGAGGGCGTTCGACAGGGCGAAATCGATAATGCGCGCCTTGCCGCCGAAATAGACTGCCGGTTTGGCGCGGCGATCGGTCAGTTCCTTGAGGCGGCTTCCCCTACCGCCGGCGAGAACATAGGCCATCGCGTCTCGCGCCAGAGGCTGGATTCTTCTTTCGGTCATTTCGCCCTCCCGCGTCAGTTTTCCAATTCGAGCATGATGACGGCAAGCGGAGGCAGCGTAAGAGGCGCGAAGATGTGGCCACTGCCGCCATCCACGGCCTGCACCCTGCCGCCATTACCCTTGCCGCTGCCACCGTAGATCTCGGCGTCCGTATTCAGGATCTCTCGCCAGCGGCCTGCCGACGGCAGCGGGACCGAATAGCGTTCATGATAGACCGGCGTCAGATTGCAGATGACCGCGACCGGTCTTTCGCCCGGCGCCTTGCGCAGCCAGGCGAAGACGGAATTGTCGTCGTCATCGGCTATCAGCCACTCGAAACCGTCGCCTTCGCAGTCGCGGGCATGCAGTGCCGCCTTGCTGCGGTACGTGAAGTTGAGATCGCGGACCAGCCGGCGCATGCCCTCGTGGAGCGGATATTGCAGCAGGTTCCAATCGAGCGCGCGGGCCTCGCTCCATTCGCTCCACTGGGCGAATTCCTGTCCCATGAACAGAAGCTTCTTGCCGGGATAGCCCCACATGAAGGCATAGTAGGAGCGCAGGTTGGCGAATTTCTGCCAGTCGTCTCCGGGCATCTTGGCAATCATCGAACCCTTGCCGTGCACCACTTCGTCATGGGAAATCGGCAGGACGAAATTCTCCGTAAAGGCATAGACGAGGCCGAAGGTGATCTCCTGATGATGATGACTGCGATGCACGGGATCGCGGGAGAAATAGCTCAGCGTGTCGTGCATGAAGCCCATACTCCACTTGAAGCCGAAACCGAGCCCTCCCTCGTGCACGGGCTGCGAGACCTTCGGCCATGAGGTGGATTCCTCGGCGATCGTCATGACCTCGGGATGGGCGCCGTAGAGCTTCTGGTTCATCTTCTGCAGGAAGCGCACCGCTTCGAGATTTTCGCGCCCGCCGTATTCGTTCGGTATCCACTCGCCTTCCTTGCGGGAATAATCGAGATAGAGCATCGAGGCGACGGCATCGACGCGCAATCCGTCGAGATGGAATTTTTCCGCCCAGTAGAGGGCGTTGTTGACCAGATAGGCCAGCACCTCGAGCCGGCCGAAATTGTATATCGCGGTGTTCCAGTCGGGCTGGAAGCCCCTGCGCGGGTCGGCGTGTTCGTAGAGTGCCGTGCCGTCGAACCAGCGAAGACCATGCTCGTCGGTGGGAAAATGGGCGGGTACCCAGTCGAGGATGACGCCGAGTCCGACCTTGTGGCAGCCATTGACGAAGCGGGCAAAAGCTTCCGGTTCGCCGAAGCGGGCGGTCGGCGCATAAAGCCCTGTCGCCTGATAGCCCCAGGACGGATCATAGGGGTGTTCGGTGATGGGCAGGAATTCGATGTGCGTGAAACCCATGTCGACGCAATAGGGAATGAGCCGTTGGGCCAGTTCGTCCCATGAGAGCATCCTGCCGTCCGGATGCCGTTGCCATGAGCCGGCATGCACTTCGTAGGTGCTGATCGGCTGGCGGCGCTTGTCGACGGAGGCCCAGTGTTTGCGGTGTAGCTCGTCTTCCCACACCTGATGGAGCTCCGCGGCCGTGATCGAAGCGTTCTTCGGCCGAAGTTCGGCGCGCCTAGCATAGGGGTCGGCCTTGAGCGGCAACAGTTCGCCATTCTTGCCAATGATCTCGAATTTGTAGGCGGATCCAGGCAGGACATCGGGAGCAAAGATCTCCCAGATACCCGTGTCGCGCCGCAGCCGCATGACGTGGCGGCGTCCATCCCAGCCGTTGAAGTCCCCGACCACCGAGACACGCCTGGCATTTGGCGCCCAGACGGCGAAATGGAATCCGTCGACGCCCTGGTGCCGAATCGGATGCGCGCCCATCTTGTCGAACAGGCGCAGATGCGAGCCTTCGCGGACGAAATAGTCGTCCATGGGCCCGAGCACGGGACCGAAGCTATAGGGGTCGGTGACCGTCCATTCGGCATCACCTCTCGCGGCCCGGTACCGCACGGGCTGGAAACCGGTAATGGAAATTGGGCCGACAAAAAAGCCCGCCGGATGAAGGCAGGCAAGGGTTCCTATCGGCGTGCCGTCAAGCGCAAGGGCGGTAACTGTCTCGGCACCGGGAATGAAGCAGCGCGCGACGAAGCCGGATTTCGCTTGCTGGACGCCAAGTACGGAGAAGGGATCGCTGTGGGTGCCTGCGAGGATCGCCTCGATCTCAGGGGCGGAAGGCGTGGCCGGGGATCCGGCGTCAACGGCCCTCTTCGGCGGTTTCGTCATCAGGCTCTCCAGATATCCGCAGTATACTGTCGGATGGTGCGGTCGGAGGAGAACCAGCCCATGCGGGCGGTATTGCGAATAGTCTTGGCATACCAGGATGGGGGATCGTTCCAGATGGCGTCCACCTGGCGTTGCGCTCTGGCATAGGAATCGAAATCACCCGCGACCATGAACCAATCGTGCTCGTAGAGACCGTCGACCAGTCCGGCGAACCGGTCGCGATCGTCGGGCGAGAAGACGCCGGCGGAAATGGCCGAGAGCGCCTGGGCCAGTTCCCTTGAGTCCTCGATGACAGCGCGCGGATCGCGTCCGTCCGCCCGAGCGTTTGCGACTTCCTCCGCCGTCATTCCGAAGATCACGATATTTTCCTCGCCAACATGATCGCGCATCTCGACATTGGCACCGTCGAGCGTGCCGATGGTCAGTGCCCCGTTCAACGCGAATTTCATGTTGCCGGTTCCCGAGGCTTCCATGCCGGCGGTCGAAATCTGTTCGGAAAGATCGGCAGCCGGCACCATGATTTCAGCGAGCGATACGTTGTAGTTCGGGATGAAGACGACCTTGAGAAGTCCGCGCACGGAAGGATCGTTGTTGATGACGCGCGCGACGTCGTTGGCAAGCTTTATGATCAGCTTTGCGTTGTGGTAGCTCGGCGCGGCCTTGCCGGCGAAGAGCTTCACGCGCGGCACCCAGTCGCGTTCCGGGTGGGAGCGGATCTGATCGTAGAGCGCGATGGCCTCGATGATATTCAGGAACTGGCGCTTGTACTCGTGGATGCGCTTGATCTGGATGTCGAACATCGCCGACGGATCGATGCGGATGCCCATGCGGCTTGCGACCAGATTGGCGAGTTGTTCCTTGTTGGCGCGCTTTACGGCGGCGAATTTCTGCTGGAACCCGGCATCGTCGGCAAAGGGATCGAGCGCACTCAGCTTTTCGGCGTCGTCGAGGAAATCGCTGCCGATCGTCTCGCGAATCAGCTCCGTCAGCTGCGGATTGCACTGCATCAGCCAGCGCCTGGGCGTGATGCCGTTGGTCTTGTTGTTGATCCGGTCGGGATAGAGCTTGTGCAGGTCGGCGAAGACCGTCTGCTTCATGAGGTCGGTGTGAAGTGCAGACACGCCGTTGACGCTGTGCGAGCCCATGAAGGCGAGATTGCCCATGCGGACACGGCGGTCGCCACTTTCGTCGATCAGCGAAATATGGCTGATCTCGAGACCACCGAAATTCCTGTTCCGATGTGCTTCGAGGAGGATCCTGGCATTGATCGTGTAGATCAACTGCATATGGCGGGGTAGCAGACGTTCGAACAGGGGGACGGGCCAGCTTTCAAGCGCCTCGGGCAACAAGGTATGGTTCGTATAGGCGAAGGTCCGCCAGGTGATATTCCAGGCGCTGTCGAATTCCATGCCATGCACGTCGCAAAGAAGGCGCATCAACTCGACCACGGATATGGCGGGATGGGTGTCGTTCAGTTGAATGGCCACCTTGTCGGGCAGTGAGGAGAGCGTGTTGCCGTGCTGGAGATGGCGTCGAAGAATGTCCTGCAAGGATGCCGAACAGAAGAAGTATTCCTGACGCAGGCGCAGCTCTTGCCCTGCCGCCGTCGCATCGGCGGGATAGAGCACACGGGTCAGCGTCTCCGCCTTGTTGCTTTCGCGAAGCGCACCGATGTGATCGCCGGCATTGAAGGCTTCGAGCAGGATCGGATCGATCGGCTGGGCAGACCACAGGCGAAGCGTGTTGACGCGCTGGCCGCGCCAGCCGACAATCGGTGTGTCATAACCCGTCGCGATGACGCGTTCCCCGGGCTTCCACACGTAGCGCCGTTCTTCGTCCTGGCCTCCCACACTTTCCACGGTGCCACCAAAGCCGATTTCGTAGGAACTTTCGCGGCGCTCGAATTCCCAGGGATTGCCATGGGCAAGCCATGTCTCGGGCAGTTCGACCTGCCAGCCTTCCGCCATCTGCTGGCGAAAGAGGCCGTGGACGTAGCGGATACCGTAGCCATATGCGGGAATATCGACGGTGGCCATGGACTCCATGAAGCACGCGGCAAGCCGCCCGAGGCCGCCGTTGCCGAGAGCTGCGTCCGCCTCGAGTTCGGCGATGACATCGAGATTGACCCCCAGGGAGCCGAGCGCCTCTCGGATCTCATCCATCAGGCCCAGATTCGATACGGCATCGCGCATCAGGCGGCCGATGAGGAATTCCAGCGAGAGATAGTATACCCGCTTGGCGTTGGTCTCATAGGACGCGCGTGTGGATTCCATCCACTTGTCGATGATGCGCTCGCGCACGACCAGGATCGTCGCCGTCAGCCAGTCATGGGGCGTCGCCATCTTGGCGTCCTTGCCGATGCCGTAGGTCAGGCGCTCGATGATCTCGGCAGCCAGGATTTCGGGGCGGGAAACGCGCGGTTTCGGCTGCAACAGATCGGCATTGCCGGTGGGCTTGATCATGGTTTTCGCTAACACTCCGTTTGTTGCGCCAGGACGTTGCGACCGATCAGGACGATCAGTGTCTCCAGTTTACGCATCGTTACGAAGCACTTGCAACAGACGAATGCTGCAATCGCTGAAAAGGCGATCGATCTTTTCAAGTCGATGAAATTGTTCGATTCGTCGAAGGCCCAAAACTGAAAAAGACCGCTTCGCTGATGCGTCGCGGCCTCCTTCAGTCGTATTCTCAGCGCCCTGTCGTCCGGCGCCGGGACTGGTGTCCTCTGCAAATCGCCTAGTTCGTCAGGCGTGTCATCGTTTCCGTGGCCTTCTCGCCAATCTCCTTGAAGGCAGCGACGAGTTCGGCAGCGTCATTCGCGTCGAAATAGTGGGACAGGTCGGTCGCGCAGTATTTGAGCAAGCTCTGACCGCGACTCGGCGCCATGAAAGCGATGGTGTAGATCTCAATGCCGTCCAGCTTGGCGGCATCGCATGTCGCCTTCGTCTTCGTATCGGCGCTCGTGTAGTTGTTGTCGCCGTCGGTCATGAAGACGATGAACTTGCTCGGATTGCTTTCGCCGTTCTTTGCCTCATGGGCCTTGTTTTCGCTGGTAGCTGCAATCGCCGCATAGGCTGTTTGCATTGCCTTGGACGAGTCCGTGCCGCCGTCGGCGGGCAGATTGTTGACATAGGTCATCACGGCCGCAGTTCCCCATGCGAATTTGTTCGGCGTCTGCATGGAGGAATTATAGGACACGGCCGCCGTGCGGACATAGGCATGGTCGGGATCGGCGGTTTCCAACTGGTTGGTCAGATCGGCAACGGCGATCTTCAGAGCCTCGATCTTGGTATAATACTTCGTGCAGGCGTAGGTGCCTCCGTTCTTCTTCTTGCATGTCCCTTGATAGGTGTTGGTGGTATTCCATGCCATCGAACCGGACCGGTCGAGAACCAGATGCATCGAAAGCGGGTTCTTGGTGTCCGAGGTCGCGCTCTGTGAGGAACTGCTGACGTTGAGGCGTACGGTTTCATAGCCCAGCAATCGGGTGAATGCGGTCATGGGAACGTCGTAGTAACCGCTCACGGTCACGTCGAAGATGTTGCCCGTGCCGTTCGGGGTGCGCTCGACGCTTGCGAGTGTCGCCTCGGCGAGCTTGTCGAGAAGCTCCTGGGAAACCGTGCCATCGCCGGCAACACCGTCTTGTGCCGCGACGCTGTTGGCGATCTGGGCGGCCATGAACTTGCGCGCCAGCTCGATCGCCTGGTCATTGGTGAGGCCCTTTCCGGACAGCGCCGAAGCGGCCGCCAATGCCGCGGAATCGGCTGCATCCTGAAGGGACGTCTTGACCTCGATCAGCTTGGTCATATCCATGGCCACGCCAACGGTTGCCAGGGATACCGGAAGGAGGAGAGCGGTCATAATGCCGAAATTGCCGCTGCGGTTCTTCCAGAAGCGCTTGCAAATGCTCAGATTTATACCGATGCCGATCATCATGTTCTTCCATCTCAGGAACACTACCGACGCGGTAATACAGCAAAGAAGTCTTTTTCCGCTTAAACGGAAAGGTAAAGTTTTAGCAAAAGCGCGCTGGGCGGGAGGCTATTCCAATGGGACGACATCGACGGCCTGGACCGTCTGGTGACTGCCGTAGCTTTTCAGGACGCCGATGACCGGCGCGACATCGGCATAGTCGCGGCCATAGGCGACAACGATGTGGTCGCTTCCGGCGGGCATGTCGTTCGTCGGGTCGAGCTCGATCCAGCCGACGGTCTTGCCACACCAGACGCGAACCCAGGCATGCATCGCATCGGCGCCCGCGAGCCTCTCCGTTCCGGGCGGTGGAATGGTGCGCAGGAAGCCGCTGACATAGCCGGCCGGTATGCCAAGGCTCCTCAGCGCGACGATCATCACATGGGCAAAGTCCTGGCACACGCCGCGCTTCAGTGCGAAAGCCTCCCTTGGCGTCGTATCGACCGTGGTCGCCTGCGGGTCGTAGGTGAAATCGGCATGGATGAGCGAACAGATCGCCCTGGCGATCTGCCGGATCGTGAAGCCATGCCCAAGGTTTGCGCGGGCGTAGCCGGCGATTTCCGGCGCCTGCGGGATCCTGGCGCTCGGACCGAGGAAATGGTGCGGCGAGCCGGCGTCCAGAGACCAGTATCCGGCGAGTTCTTCGGGGAGTTGTTCGAGGGTCGGCGAGAGGTCTGCGGTGATCGGCTGGCCCTCCACCATGACGCGCGCCTGCATGCGGATATCGAGCCTCTGATGCTGCGCGCGAAGCATGATGCAGGTTGCCGGGTGGCCGAAGAAATCGGTGAAGCTCGACGTCTCGTCCGGTTTCGGATCGATCGTGAGGGCTCCGGCGATCAGCCGCTGGCGCTCCGGTAGCGAGATCGGCATGAGCCGCAGGATATGATGGGCCCCGGAGGCGGGCACGTCATAGAGATAGCCCATGTGAAGGGAGAGATCGTAGAGCATGGGGGCTATCCGAGATAAGTACGGGCGAGAACGTCCGAGAGCTTCTCGATGTCCCGTTCGAGGCTGGCGTAGATCTCCGGGGTCATCATTTCCGGTGTCATGACGGCCAGTCCCGAATGGAGCCGCATGGCTTCGCGGCTGAAGGGCGACATCTGGCCGTTGACGCGCGCATTGGGCAATTGCTCGATTTCCGTCCGGATCTCGTTCAGCTGGAACAGGATCGAACGTGGATTGAGGGGGTCGAGGGCCAAAAGGTCGGTGACGGTCAGGCGGGTGGTGCTGACATTATAGCGGCGGCGATGCGTCATGACGTTGTCGCCGATCTCGAGAAGCATGTCGAGCGCGCCATCGGGGGCACCGCTTTCGCTCATGTGGCCGAGCAAACGCGTCATGTGCAGGCTGCGCTCGAGATAGCGCCCGACGGTCAAGAAGCGCCAGCCGGTGAAGCGATACATGTTTTCATGCACGAGGCCGGCAAAGCCCGCGAGCTTGCGCAGGAGTACTGTCATGGCATGGGCCGCGTCGTCGCCCGATGCGACGGTATCGTGGAAACGTCGCGCGGTCTTGGCGAGATCGTTGAGGGCGAGCCAGCCGTCGGGCGAAAAACGGTCACGGATATTGCTCGCGGAATAGACCGCGCTGTCGATGTTGCGCAGCAAGCTGTCCGGCACGCCGCGATCCATACCGATGTCGAGGGCGGCAAGATAGCGCGTGACATAGTCAAGCAGCGGCTGGCGCGGATCGGCGGATTCGGCAAAGCGCGAATGCCATGCGCGCAGGATGCGCAGGGCGCCCTCGGCCCGCTCGATGTAGCGTCCGAGCCAGAAGAGATTATCGGCGGCGCGGCTTGGCAGACTGCCGGGCATGTTGCGGGAGAAATTTTGCTCGGTCGGCAGCAGCGTGGTGCGTTTCACCGGCTTTTCGCTGACGATCCAGACATCGGCGGCGCTGCCGCCTGACTGCATGGCGATCGCGGCGGCGTCGTTGCCACTTCCGACGCGGGCAAAGCCGCCGGGCATGATCTGCCAGCCGTCGCGGGTGCGGGCGGCATAGACCCTGAGGCTCATGGGGCGCGGTGTCAGCTTGCCGTCGACCATCGCAGGTGTGGTCGAAAGCGTCACCGCCTCCTGGCCGACGAGCTTGCCGCCGTCGGTGCCAAGCCATTCGGCAATCGAATGGCGTGCGCTGTTGCGAAGCGTCGAGCCCAGCACGGATTGTCCGTTGTCGTCGAAGAAAGGCAGGCAGGAATAGGCCGGACCGATCACCATGCGGTCTATATTTCCGGCAACGTGGTCGCGCTCGGCCTTCTGGCCGCACCACCATGTGGCGATCGAGGGGAGTGCCAGATCCTCTCCGAGCAGCCGGCGGGAAATCTTCGGCATGAAGGCGAGCAGCGCACGGGTTTCAAGAATGCCGGAGCCCAGCGCATTGACGAAGGAAACAGCGCCATTGCGCACGGCCTGCACCATGCCGGGCGTGCCGATATGGGAATGCTGATCGAGCTCCAGCGGATCGGCAAACGAGGCATCGAGGCGGCGCCACAACACGCTGATCGGCTTCAGCCCGGCGACGGTGCGCACCATGACACGGCCGTTGACGACCGCCAGGTCCTCCCCCTCCAGCAACATGATGCCGAGATAGCGCGCGATATAGGCGTGCTCGAAATAGGTCTCGTTCGCCGGCCCCGGCGTCAGAACCGCAATGCGGTCTTCCGGATGGCGTGTCTGGTCGAGAAGCGCGCTGCGGAAGGCGCCGAAGAAGGAGGCCAGCCGATGGACATGGGCCCCGCTGTAGATGTCGGAGAAGGCGCGCGCGGAAGCAACGCGGTTTTCGAGTGCGAAGCCGGCGCCGGAGGGGGCCTGGGTTCTGTCGGCCAATACCCACCAGTTTCCGTCCGGGCCACGTCCGATCTCGAAGGAGCAGAAATGCAGATAGTGGCCGCTTGCGGGCCGGATGCCGACCATGGGGCGGAGGAATTCGGCATTTGCCGCGATCAGTGCCGGAGGAAGATAGCCCTCCTGGACCAGACGATTGTCGCCGTAGATATCGGCAGTGATTGCCTCGAGAAGGTCGGCGCGCTGGACGAGGCCGGCGGCCAGAACCTGCCATTCCCTTTCGGCAATCAGGACCGGAATATGAGAGAATGGCCAGGCACGCTCGATGCTGCCGGCCGAACCATAGGCGCGATAGAAGACGCCTGCATCGCGCAGGTAACGGTCCGCCTTTGCGAATCGCTCGTGCAATTCATTCCCTGGCATCCTGTCAATGGCGGACACCAGTTGCCGCCACACGGGACGGATATTGCCGGTGGAATCCAGCATCTCGTCGGCAATACCGGGAAGCGCGCGATACCCGGCTGTCCGCGCTTCGTCTGTGCCTTCTGCTTCGGCCCCGGCCGCCGGTTTGTTCGCCATCCAGTTCACTTACCTTGCGGTCGCCGTATTTCCATTGTGTGGGAGAGCAGAGGCAATACCCGTTCCGACCACCGCGAACAATTTTTCGAAGTGTGCCCGCATGGATCGAGACGCGCAAGCCGCTTTGCTTGCGCTCCACTGACACCTGCAGGCAGGCGCCCCAACGGGACGCAGCAGGATCCGGCGGCCGATAGCCGCCGGGCCTGACACGCCGTCAACTACGACCGAACTCGTCGACGAGCCGGATGATATCGTCCTCGCCGAGATAGGAACCGGTCTGGATCTCGATCATCTCGAGCAGGATCTTGCCGGGGTTTCCGAGCCGGTGCACGGCGCCTTGCGGGATGTAGGTCGACTGGTTCTCATGCAGGATGGTGGCCTTGTCGTCGATCGTCACTTCGGCGGTGCCCTTGACGCAAATCCAGTGCTCGGCGCGGTGGTGATGCTTTTGCAGCGAGAGCTTCTTGCCCGGATGGACAAAGAGGCGCTTCACCTGAAAGCGTTCGCCATTGAGCACCGAGGTATAGCCACCCCAGGGACGCAGCGAGGTCGGATGGTTTTCAGTCAGGCTGGCGGTCTTTGCCTTCGAGGCCAGCACCTTGACGAGATTGCCGACTTCCTGGCTTTCGTCGAGACGACCGACATAGACCGCATCCTCGCTGGCGATCACGGCCACGCCGTCCATGCCCTGAACGGCAAGATGGTCGTGCCGCGACATGACGAGGGAATTGCGGGTGTTGATCAGGGTGGCATTGCCCGCAACGACATTGCCGTCCTCGTCGGGATTGCCGAGTTTCCAGATGGCGTCCCAACTGCCGAGATCGGACCAGGTGATGGGTGAGGGGACGACCGCCACATTCGGCGTCTTTTCCATCACGGCGTAATCGATGGAGATGCTGGGGCTCTTGGCGAAGGCCTCGGCGTTGAGGCGGATGAAGTCGAGATCTTGCACCGCTCCCTCGACGGATTCCTCTGCGGCGGCGAGAACTTCGGGGGCATATTTCTGAAGCTCGGCCATGATCTGACCGGCCGTGAAGATGAACATGCCCGAATTCCAGAAATGGTTGCCGGCGTCGAGCATCTTCTGCGCGTCCTCGAGCTTCGGCTTTTCGATAAAGCGCTTCACGGCATGTGCGCCGCCCGGCAGCTCCTTGCCCATCTCGATGTAGCCGTAGCCGGTTGCCGGCTCGCTGGGCGTGATCCCGAAGGTTACGATCCGGCCCTGGCGGGCGGCTTCGGCGGCCGTGCGCACGCATTGAACATAGGTGTCGTCCGCCAGGATCTCGTGATCGGAAGGCAATACCTGGATGATGGCGTTCTTGCCGAAGTCCCGGCTGGCGATGACAGTGGCGACAGCGATCGCGGCGGCGGTATTGCGCGCCTCGGGTTCGAGAACGATGCCGGACAGAGTTGCGCCCAGTTCGCGTACCTGTTCCGCCACCAGGAAACGGAACTCTTCGTTGGTGATTACCAGCGGCGCTTCATAGAGCTGGCGATCGGCGACACGCTCGAGCGTCCCCTGAAAGAGGGTCTTTTCCCCGATCAGCCGGATGAACTGCTTGGCAGCCGCGGTTCGCGACAGGGGCCAGAGCCGTGTTCCTTTTCCTCCTGCCATGATGACGGGTATGATCTTGGTGGTCATTATTGTTTTGCCTTTCGCTTGGGAGAACTACGAGCCTCTTCGAGTCGCGAGCCTTGGTGTGTCAGGGTCGATACGGTCGATGCGACCGCCTCGCGCGACAGGAAAGGTGTCGAAGTTCGCGCCTTGTCTTCGGACCGCCGGTTTGTTGCATTTTTTTTCTCATCATCCAAGCCTGCGACCGTGGCGAATAGCGATCAGGGTAAGCGTCTTGTTGATCGAAGGCGAGCACTTCCCTACCGATGCCTTGATCCTTGCCGCCGGGTGATGAAAGCTTGGAAACCACAGATTGTTCCACCGTCTGGCGCCTGCCTGCGACAGACCAGCGGGAGAAAGCAGCATGAGAGCGATGGTCCTGTACGCGCCCGGAGAGCGGCTGCGGCCCGAGGAACGGCCCGATCCGGAACCGGGTCCCGGTGAGATCGTCGTCGCCGTGGAAGCCTGCGCCGTCTGCCGGACAGATCTGCATGTGGTCGACGGCGACCTGAAGGAGCCCAAACTGCCGCTGGTTCCGGGCCATGAGATCGTCGGCATCGTCACGAAGGCCGGCCGCGATGTGTCGCAGGTCACGCCGGGGATGCGGGTCGGCATTCCCTGGCTCGGACATACCTGCGGCTGCTGTTCCTTTTGCACGAGCGGGCGTGAAAACCTCTGCGACAGCCCGGAATTCACGGGCTATACGCGCGACGGCGGCTTTGCGAGCCATGTGGTGGCAGACGCGGACTATGCCTTTCCGCTCGCCGGATTCGATGATCCGGTGGCGGCAGCGCCTCTGATGTGCGCCGGGCTGATCGGCTGGCGTTGCCTGAAGATGGCAGGGGAGGGACGCCGGATCGGGATTTATGGATTCGGCGCGGCGGCCCATATCATTGCGCAGGTCTGCCGCTTCCAGGGACGCGAGGTCTATGCCTTCACGCGGGAAGGCGACACGGCCGCGCAGGCCATGGCGATTTCGCTCGGCGCCATCTGGGCGGGGAGCTCCGACGATGCGCCGCCCGTGCTTCTCGATGCGGCGATCATCTTCGCACCTGCCGGCGAACTGGTGCCGGCGGCGCTGAAAGCGGTTGCCAAGGGCGGGCGGGTGGTCTGCGGCGGCATCCATATGAGCGATATTCCGCAGTTTCCCTACAGCATTTTGTGGGGAGAGCGTCAGATTGTCTCCGTTGCCAACCTCACCCGCGCGGATGCCGTGGAGTTCCTGGAACTTGCGCCGCGTGCCGGCGTGAAGACCACGACCACGGTCTACCCGTTGGAAAAGGCGAACGAGGCTCTCGACGACCTGCGTGCCGGGCGATTCCAGGGGGCGGCGGTTCTTGTGCCTTGATGCGGCCCCAGCGGCGGGGGTGCCACTCAGGTGATGCGCAGCGGCGCGCGGCTGCGGTCATTCACTGCCTCGCAGGCCTTCTGCAGCAGACCGACGAATTGGTCGCGTTCGGTCGCGTTCAGGCCGCTCAGCAGCAAGGCCTGGATTTCCCAGATGATGGGACGGACCTGCTTCAGTGTCTCGTGCCCCTTGTCGGTGAGGTACAGATTGCGGGCGCGCCGGTCCTTCGGATTGGTCTCCCGACGGACCAAATCCTTCTGAACCAGCCGGTCCACCACTCCGCCGATGGTCACGCGGTCATAGGCGATATGACTGGCCAGCGTCGCCTGGTCGAGGCCCGGCGTCGCCTCTATGGCGCTCAGGGAGCCATATTGTACCGGCGTCAGGTCGAAACCCTTCTTGCCGGTTTCCTCCATGAATACGGAGACCGAAGCCTGGTTGAGCCTGCGGATCAGGTGTCCGGGCATTTCATAGATTTCCAGCATCACAGTCAGGCTCCCCCCACGAGTACCCGCCTTCTCTAGCGCTTATCGTGTTTACGAAAAAGATCTCAATGTGGGACAGGTCATCGACGCGTCTAAACCTAATAAACATGCGATATATATATTGCGACGGGATGTTACTGGCGAACCATGGCCGATATTCTTGGAACGCTTGGGGACCTGCCTTCGGACTATCGCGACGCTCTGGCCGATGATGCGGTTTGCGAATGGAAGGCCAAGAACACGTTTTCGGCGCCGGTTTTTTGCGGCCATCGAGCATGTCAACACAGGCGACGCGCCGGCCTTCCTCATCTATGTTCACGACACTCCGCTTCAGGAGAAACTCGGCTATTATGAGGAGCGTTCAATTGAGCATGAACAAGGCACTATTCGAGGTTCCGGCGACCCCACTGGTTCCGGTCAAGGGCGAAACGGCAGGCTATCCGGTCCACCGCATCTTCTGCGTCGGTCGCAACTATGCCGAACACGCCGCCGAAATGGGCTATGAAGTCGACCGCGAAGCGCCGTTCTATTTCACCAAGCCGGCCTCGGCAATCGTGCCGACCGGCAGCGAGATCGCGTATCCCCCGGGCACCAGCAACTATCACTACGAGATGGAACTCGTCGTAGCGCTCGGCGCGCCGGCATTTCGTGTCAGCGCCGAAGGTGCCGAGAAGGCGATCTACGGCTATGCAGCGGGCCTGGACATGACGCGGCGCGACCTGCAGCTTTCCTCGCGCGCCAAGCAGCGTCCCTGGTCGTTGGGCAAGGCCTTCGAGCAGTCTGCAATCATCGCCGAAATCACCAAGAAGGCCGAGTTCGCCGAGATTGGCGGCCAGCGGATCTGGCTCAAGGTTGGCGACGAGACGAAGCAGGATGCGCATCTTTCCGATCTCGTCTGGTCCGTTCCGGAGGTGATCAGCCATCTGTCGCAATACTATCACCTCGGACCGGGCGACCTGATCTATACCGGCACGCCAGCCGGCGTCGGGCCGGTGGTGCCCGGTGACCGGATCACCGGCGAGATCGACGGCCTGCAGCCGATCGCACTCACCATCGGTGCGGCCGAGTGATGCTGTCTCGCGGATATTTCCGGTCGTCGTCGGCGAGATACTGACGCCGTCGCTGGCAATCATCAAATGGCTGGACGAGACCCATCCGGAGCCGCCGCTTTTGCCAGCGGACGCGATGTTGCGCGCCAAAGCCTGCGGTTTTGCCCAGGTTGTCGCCTGCGACATCCACCCGCTGCAGAATCTGCGGGTGCTTGATTGCCCGCGGACGCAACACCGCCGGGCAGAGTGGCACGGAAGTCCAGTGCCGGCTTTTCACTATACCGGTGGTGCAGGCGGGCGCGTATTCGGGCCCGTCGCGTTCCAGCCTGACACCCGGAGCTTCCCCAATCGTCTAGTTGGAAAGGAGCGCCTCACATCCTTCACCGGGAGCGAAAGTAACGTTCCCGGATTTGCCTTGCCGCCCGCTTTGCGCCACTCTGCCCGCGCCGCATCACCATTTTTTGATTGAGAAAGATCAAGGAGTGCCGCGGCACAATCCGTTAATTATAGCGGCGAATGCTGGAAAAATGGTCGGATTTGGCCGGGATACATGCCCGGCCCGGGCGGCAGGAGGTGATGGTGAATCTAATCGCGATATCGGAGTGGCTCGGCGAAAGCACCACAATGGCCCTCGGCGGTCTGCTGGTCGGCATGCTCTTCGGAGCCATGGCGCAAAAATCGAGGTTCTGTCTCAGATCCGCAGCCATCGAATTCGGTCATGGCAAGTTTGGAAGCAAGGTCGCAGTGTGGGTTCTGGTCTTTTCCACGGCCGTCGCCGCGACGCAAGCGGCGGTCCTGACCGGGCTGCTCGATGTGGGACAGGTCCGGCAACTGGCCACCACCGGCAGCATCTCAGGTGCGATCATCGGCGGCCTGCTGTTCGGAGTCGGCATGATTCTGGCGCGCGGCTGCGCCAGCCGCCTCCTTGTTCTTTCCGCGACCGGCAACCTGCGCGCCCTGATGGCCGGGCTGATCCTGACCATTGTCGCCCAGGCCTCGCTGCGCGGCGGCCTCGCGCCGGCCCGCGAATACCTCTCCTCACTGTGGATGGTCGAGGGCGGAGAGGCCCGCAATCTGCTCGCCCTCGGCCATGTCGGCGTCGAAGTCGGCGTGTTGCTGGGCCTTGTCTGGTTCGCTGTCGGCCTGTGGCTGGCGCGCCGCAATGGCGTGCCGAAATCGATTGGCCTGTCCGCCGTCGGAGTGGGCGCCGCCGTAGCCCTTGGGTGGATATTCACCTACCAGATGTCACTGATCGCGTTCGATCCGGTCGAAATCAAGAGCGTCAGCTTCACCGGCCCCTCCGCCGATACCCTGATGGGCCTGATCAGTTCGCGCAGCCTGCCAATCGGATTCGATGTCGGCCTGGTGCCAGGGGTCTTTGTCGGCTCATTTTTCGCCTCGGTCATCGCCGGCGAATTCAAACTGCAGAGCTTCGATGCCGCGACCGGCACGCTGAGATATATCATCGGCGCCTGCTTGATGGGTTTCGGCGGCATGCTGGCGGGCGGGTGCGCCGTGGGCGCGGGCGTGACCGGCGCCGCCGTCTTTGCGGTTACCGCCTGGTTTGCGCTTACCTCGATGTGGGCCGCCGCCATCATAACCGATCACGCGCTCGACCGGTTTCACTGGTTCGAGGCTCAGCCCGCGGATGCCGTCAGGCTACAAAATTGACGGGACGGGGCGGCACGGCCACCCCGCCCAGAGAGCGTTCGCCTAGTTCACCTTCACGTATTTTCGCCAGTCGTGCTCTTCCCTGAAACCGAGGATTTCGCGGATCTTGCGGTTGGAAAGCGGCGCCTCGAAGCCCTCGAGCGGCCGTGTCACCGGCGAGCCGGGGGCCCATTTCTTGAGGAATTCGGCTGTCGGTTCGCGAGCGGTAATCGTGTCGTTGACCGCATTGAAGACCTGGTATCCGAGGCCGTCCTTTTCGACACAGAGATGGACAATCTGGCCGAGGTCGCGGGCATCGATATAGCTCCAGGCGTTACGCTTGCGCGACGGGGGATCGGCCATGAAGGCGGGAAAGCGGTCGTATTCGTGCGGCTCGATGACGTTGCCGATTCTGAGCGCATAGATGTCGGCGCCGGAGCGCATGGCAAATGCCCGCGCGGTCTTTTCGTTGACCACCTTGGAAAGCCCGTAGCTGTCCATCGGATCGACGTCGTAATCCTCTTCCAGCGGGAATGAGTGGTAATCCTTGTCGCCTTCGGCAAAGCAGACGCCGTAGGTCGTTTCGCTCGAGGCGATGATGATCTTGCGGATGCCGAGTTTTACGGCTGCCTCGATGACATTGTAGGTCGATGCCACGTTGGCCTGGAAGGTTGCGTTGTCGGGTCGCATCAGGATCCGGGGTACTACGGCGGCGAAATGCACGACGGCATCGACCGGGGCGGGACCCTTGCCGGTTTCAAGCCCACCGAAATCGAAATGCATCGACAGTGCGTTGAAGACCTCGCCGCTATCCGTGACGTCGGTGATAAGGGTATTGACGCCCGGATGCTTGAGCGGCACCAGATCGAGGTTGAGCACTTCGTGGCCCTTGTCGAGCAGGTAGGGCACGACGTGGCGCCCGGCTTTGCCGCTGCCGCCAGTGAAGACGATGCGTTTGGTCATGGGTTGTCCTTCCAGATTTCAATTTTTCAAGCGATGTCGGGCGGCCTTGCAGTGGCACCGGCGTCAGGTCACCAAAGGGCCGCCATTCACCTCCAGCATCCTGCGGAGCGACAATGTAGCCTCGGGCCGGGAGGAAGGCGAGGGCGATCTGGTCGGTTCGGGTACGATCCCCCATGCCGATATCGATGAGCGGGGCATCACTGGTGACGGCGCCGCGTGAGGGGCGAGCAGGGGTGATCCGGGCCCCGAGCCGTTCCGGCCTCGGGGCATTTTCGTGGTAGCGATCCGGCGCTATCCGGCCCCCAAACTCGGTTCTCCGTGGCCACCCAGGATTGTGACCGCCGTCATTCGCATGACTGACCGATGATGCCTGCGACGGCGCGCGGTCTCCGTTACTGCCACGGATGCTCATCCAAAAAAATCTGTTGGTATCGCAGCGGCAACTGCCTCCAAGGCGAAGTTTGCTTTTGACGAAATCCATGTCTCGTTTAAGCTCGCATCGCATGTATAGAGCTGTTGAATTACATGCAAATGTGCGCACTAGGCAATATAAGACTTTAGGTAAGCTTAATATAAATCTTTGAGACCAGATGGGGGCCGGGATGGTCATGAGCTTTTTTCGCCGTACCGACGAGCAGGGGAAAACGGGCACCACGCTGTCGTCCGGCCCGGAAGACAGGGCCCCCGGCCCGGTATCGCTGCGCCCTTCCCAGTCACAACCGAAGCGTGATCTGGGCGAATGCCAAGCCTTTGGCGCGGTCATCGAGGAAAACCAGCTTTCCTCCGAAGAACTGCTCTCCGGCATAGGTTTCGTGCAGGAGCGTGTTGCGTCGCTTCTTGGCGCGCACGGCGAGGCCCTGAGCGAGCTTGGAAATCTGCGCACCGAACAGGCCAGGATCACCTCGCTGCTCGAATATGAGAGCAGTGCACGACGCAAGCTCGACGCGGAGGCTACGCGCAGCGCCGCCGAAAACAAGGAACTCAAGGCGGACAACGCCCAGCTTCGAATCGAGACGGAGGAGATGCGCGAAAAGCTGATCAAGCTGCAGGCGCTGCATGACGTCAATGCCCAGGAATTGCAGATCATCCAGTCGCGCCTGCGCGACACCGGACGCGAGCTCGACGAGCGTGTTTCGCAATATGACGAGACTGCTGCACTGCTGAAGCGGGCGCATCAGGACCTCGATCTGCGCAATCGCGAATTCGCGGAAATGCGGGAGAAATACGAAACGGAGCGGACCTCCCATCACGTGCTTTCCGAAACGTCCAAGCGGGAATCGGACGCGCAGGCGCGTGAAATCGCGCGCCTTAACGAGGAGAAGGTGCAGCTCAAGAATTCGCTTGAGCACCACGAAACAATGGCGCGCAATCTGCTCGGCGAAGTGACGGCGCTCCGGCAGGAGCTTTCGTTCGCTGAAGAAAAGGTCAAACGCCTCCAATCGGAGATCGATAACCAGCAGAGCGCGACAGCGATCGAAATGTCGCGACTTGCCACGAAACACGAGGCGATCCACTCGAAGGCCGAGCTTGTCGAGAAGCTGCTCGTCACCGCGCGCAGCCGTAGCAAGATGGCCGAAGACGAGCTTCAGGCCGTTCGTGGCGAGCTCAAGCAGACCAAGGCGGAACTTTCCACGACGGACTTGCGGGCGGAGCGCCTGGCGCAGGAGCTGGCGGCGGCGCGGGCAGGAAACTCGGAGAATGAGGCGGTGCGCCGCGAACTTTCGTTGCAGGTCAGCGAGCTGACCATGCGCATGCGCGATCTGGAGAACCTGCGGGGCAAGCGCGATCGCGACAACGAGACTATGCGGCGCGATCTCGACCAGCGTGCCCATGCGGACAGCGAGGAAATACGGCAGTTGCGCTCAAGCGCCGAGGTCACGAAGGCGGAAATCCGCCAGCTCAAATCGGAGATCGCGATCCTGACCGGTCAGCTCGAGGTCGCACGCAACGATCGCAACGCGCCTGCGCCGGCAGTGAATACGGTCCATGACAGTCTGGAGACACGGCCGCTGGCCGCTGGGGCGGCAGGGCCGAAGCCGATCATCGAAATCTCGGAGAAGTCGCTTCGCTCGCCGCCGGTGGCCGACATCTAACGGGCGGGCCTTACGGTTTCATCATCGCTGGACAAGCTCCGGGCCTCATGTGAAACCTCTCCGCTGGCACAGAGGTCGGCCCCAGGGGCATTTGGCGAATGAGAGCTGCTGTTCACACCATTGCGGAGAGAGCCTGCAGATCCTGCACGCTGTGCTGCGACCTGCCGGATATCGACGAACTGGAAAAGCCTGCCAACACATTGTGCCGCCATTGCGTTGCCGGAAAAGGCTGCTCGCAATACGAGGCGAGGCCCGCCACATGCAGGGACTTTCTCTGTATCTGGATGTCCGATCCAGAGATGGGGCCGGAGTGGGACCCGACGCTGTGCCATATGATGGTCTACGAACAGGGGCCGCAGATCACAGTTCTGGTGGATAAGAACCACGGTGATGTCTGGAAACGCGAACCCTATATCGGCCAGCTCCAGCGCCGGGCGTCTGAGGCGGAGCCAAGAGGCGGTTATGTCATCGTCTATGTGGGCGACGAGGTGACGAAGATCAGTCCTGCCTGAAGGTTCTCAAGCATGAGAGGACAGGAAGGTGTGCCGTGGACTGGTCCGCGTAACCGTGCGATCGATGCCTTGGCCCATAACGACAAAGGCTCGCCGATTTCCCGGCAAGCCTTTGATCTGAAACTGGATGGTGGGCGTGACAGGGATTGAACCTGTGACCCCTACGATGTCAACGTAGTGCTCTCCCGCTGAGCTACACGCCCATCCGATGGCGGCGGATAGACCACAAAACCGGCGGGGCCGTCAATAGGCTTTTTCCGGTTTTGTGAAGAGTTTTTTACAGCTCCCTATGCGGCAAGGAGTTTGTTCACTTCGTTGACGAGATCACGCAAGTGGAAGGGTTTGGAAAGCACCTTGGCATCCTTCGGCGCCTTGGAATCGGCGTTGAGCGCGACAGCCGCAAAGCCGGTGATGAACATCACCTTGAGGTCCGGATCGAGCTCGGTGGCGCGGCGCGCCAGCTCGATGCCATCCATCTCGGGCATGACGATATCGGTCAGCAGAAGGGAGAAGGGCTCCTCGCGCAGATGGTCGTAGGCGCTTGCGCCGTTGTCATAGGAAGACACCTTGTAGCCGGCCTTTTCCAGGGCCTTGACCAAAAACCGGCGCATGTCGTTGTCGTCTTCGGCGAGGAGGATTTTCTGAATCATGTATGGACCGCTACTCGTACTAATTTAAGGGATGGCACTCCAGCCCATCACGCTAGCTCTTCCGGGGTAAATATCCGGTGAACTTGCGGGGAAGGGCTATCCGTCGCCAATACGCCCAGTATGGACTTCGGCAGGGGCAACTGGCAACATGCGTGACGATACAAGTTGTTGATTTGGTAAAGAAGGGGCGCAATGGGCGGGACGTCGTGCGATTTCGAGCTGTTCGAGGTGCGTGAACCCGAAACGCAGACCATTCCCTTCGTTTACAACTCGCCCCATAGCGGGCGGCGTTATCCGGCCGAATTCCTTCAGAACTCGCGCCTCGACACAATGACCATCCGGCGCTCGGAGGACCATTTCGTGGACGAGCTTTTCGGCGCGGCGCCGGATTTCGGCGCGCCGCTGTTGCTTGCCCATTTCCCGCGAGCCTTTGTCGATGTCAACCGGGAGCCTTATGAGCTCGATCCGCGGATGTTCACCGATCCCCTTCCGTCCTTCGCCAATTGCAGCTCGATCCGTGTCGCCGGCGGCCTTGGCACGATCCCACGCATCGTGGCCGAAAACGTCGAGATCTATCAGCGGCGGTTTCCCGTTGCCGAGGCACTCGAGCGAATCGATGCGGTCTACAAGCCCTACCATGCCTGCCTGCGCAGACTGATCGCGCGAACGCATGCGCGCTTTGGCTTCGGCGTCCTGATTGACTGCCATTCGATGCCCGGCAATATCCGCGTTTCGGGCAGCGCGCTCAGGCCGGATTTCATTATCGGCGATCGCTACGGCACCAGCGCGTCGGCCGACCTCTCCAATGCGGCGCTCGGCTTTCTGGAGGAGCTCGGGTTCACCGCCGTGCGCAACAAACCTTATGCGGGAGGTTTCATCACCGAGCATTACGGCCGTCCGGTGAAGGGACTGCATGCGCTGCAGATCGAAGTCAACCGGGCGCTCTATATCGACGAGGTCACCTTGCGCAAGCGGGCGGATTTTCCAGCACTTGCCGCGACGATTGCCGTTTTCATGGGGCAGATGGCGGAGCTGGTCGCGGGCTATACCGGCGACACGGCGCTGGCCGCAGAATAATCCGACACAATCTTCTCCGGAAAAAAAGAACCGCGCCATTGGCGCGGCTAAATCTAGGGAGGAAACACCCAAGGAGGGTATTTACAGTCCGAAGACTGTACTGCAACGCTAATATTGCAGCGCACAATTGTCAAGGGCGATTTTGATGCTTTTTTGTGCGTGACGATTTTTTGCGCAGTTTTGAACCTCGGGAGTGCGAAATCCCCGGATTGCAAATTGGCGCAGGTCAGCTAAGAGAGGGCCGCATCCCCCAATTTCAGGAGCGGACTATCAATGCGTCCCGATCGCGCCTTCTTCTACCGACTTGCCGAGGCCGCCAAGGCCGAAACCCTGCCTCGCTTTCGCTCCCCGCTCAATGTGGTCAACAAGGAAGCCCACGGCTTCGATCCCGTCACCGAAGGCGACCGGGCGGCGGAAGCAGCAATCCGGGCGCTGATCGAGGTCGAATATCCAGAGCACGGCGTTCTCGGCGAGGAGCACGAGGATGTCGGGACCGATCGGGATCACGTCTGGGTGGTCGATCCCATCGACGGCACGCGGGCCTTCATCTCGGGCGTTCCCGTCTGGGGAACGCTGATCGGCTTTCAGGAAAAGGGCAGGTCGGTCATGGGCCTGATGGACCAACCCTTTACCGGCGAGCGCTATTTCGCCGATGGAGAGCGTTCCTGGTACAGTGGCCCTGACGGCGAGCGGCAGATCCGCACCCGAGATTGCGGCGGCATCGAAAACGCTATTCTCTTCACAACCTCGCCGCATCTTTTCAAGGGGGAGGAGGCAATGCGCTTCCAGGCGGTGCAGGATAAGGTCCGCCTCTTCCGCTACGGCATCGATTGCTATGCCTATACGCTTCTCGCCGCAGGCCATGTGGACCTGGTGATCGAGACGGTCCTGAAGCCCTATGATGTCGGCGCGCTGATCCCGATTATCGAACAGGCGGGCGGATGCATCACCACCTGGGACGGAGGACGACCGGAAGCGGGCGGTTCGATCGTGGCCGCGGGAAGTCCCGCGCTGCATGCGCAGGCGCTTGCCATTCTTTCGCGCGTTTGAACGCCGGTCCCCTCAGCGACTAGGGCCGATTGGCCTTAGTCCTGCTCGGCATCGCTGCCGGGAATGAATGCATTGATGGCCGCCAGCGCCTGGGCGCGGTAGCGGTCTCGCTCCTGCAGGATTTCATGCCGGGCACCCGGAACCGGCACGAGCTGCGCGGCGCGGAAATATTGCGAGAGCTTTTCCTGGTAGGCATAGGGGACGAGTCTGTCGTTGCCCGGTGCGACGATGACGGTTGGCACGGTGATCGACGAAAGATGGGTGGGTTTGGAAACACGCTTCATCGTGGTTTGCGCTTCGTAGAGCCAGCGGGCCGTCGGCGGTCCGAGCGCGAGTTCCCGGTGGGCGGTGAAGATCTGGCGATTGCGGCGGAAGCGCTCCGAATCCGAGGTCAGGGGGTTGGCCTCAAAGGGCTCCGGCGGGCCGTCGGCGGTGAACCGGATGCGGCCGAGACCGCTCCAGCGCGCAAGCGTGGCCAGGAAATGGATCTTGCGCGGCGACAGGGATTGTCCGCCAAGCCCGACGAAAGGCGCCAGCAGGACCATGCGGTCGATGCGGTTGGCAAGGCGCGGGGCGGCCGACAGCGCGATCAGTCCGCCGGTGGAATGGGCCAGCAGGAAAAAGGGCAGCCGGGTATCGGGCAACACGATCTGCTCCAGGAAAAGTTCCAGGTCGCGCACGTAATCCGAAAAGTGACGGACATGGCCGAGGCGCGGATTCTTCAGCAGACGTTGCGATCCACCCTGGCCGCGAAAATCGAAGGTGGCGACCCAGAGGCCGCGTGCCGTCAGCTCGTTGATCGTCTCGAAATATTTCTCGATGGATTCGTTGCGGCCATGCAGAAGGACCACCGTGCCCTTGGCGATGGAAACCGGGGAACGGAACACGGCGTAGCGCAGATTGATACCGCGATAGCCTTTGAAATAACCGGCAATGTAATTGTCCGGGACCGGATTTCCGGGTGTCGCGTGAAGGATGGCTTCCATGCTCGCAGTCGTCGAATCAGATACCGGGCGAGAATACCCAAACCGCTATGGGGATAGGATGAAGCATCGGTCAGGTCAAAGAAAAAAGCCGGAACCGCCTCGCACGGGGAGAGGTTGACGGTTCCGGCCAATTGGCACCGAAGGCGAAGGGACGTTGGACTTCGGTGGTCGGGGCATAGCCTCCGATAATGTGGTTTTACCGATAGCCGCTGAATGACGACTGAACCGATCGTTCATGCCGTGTTCATTCGGACAGACAGGCGGTGCCGCGAGGTCTTGAATCCAAATGCGGCCATTCCCATCTTTTTTCTGCGGACGCTGAAGAGGTCCGCGCAACGATTTCGGGGCTGCCTGCCAGGGGTTCCGAAACCAGACCGGCAATCCGTCGCTTCAAGGAGGACACCATGCGTCACGTTGATTTTTCCCCTCTCTACCGTTCCACAGTCGGCTTCGACCGCCTGTTCACGATGCTCGACGGCCTTGGCCAGCCCGAGCAGGCACAGACCTATCCGCCCTACAATATCGAGCGCACGGGCGAGAATGCCTATCGCATCACCATGGCCGTGGCCGGTTTCGATGAATCCGAGCTGACCATCGAGGCCCATGCGAATGTGCTGACGGTCAAGGGTGAAAAGGCCGAGGAAGACAAGGCCGAACAGACTGAATTCCTCTATCGCGGCATCGCCAAGCGCGCTTTCGAGCGCCGCTTTCAGCTTGCCGATCATGTCGAGGTCAAGAATGCCTCGCTCAAGAACGGTCTGCTTCACATCGACCTTCTGCGCAATATCCCCGAAGCCATGAAGCCCCGCAAGATTGCGATCGCGGCAGAGCCGGCGAACGCGACCAAGGCCATCGAGGCTCACGTCAACTAAGCCTTTACGGCTGGAGCAGAATTCGAAGCGGCTTCCGCAAGGAGGCCGCTTTTTTCACGACCCTGTATCAGGATAATACTTCGACGAACTGATCTATTTCCTGTTCCGTCGTGGCGAAGCTCGTCACCAGGCGGATCAGTGTTTCGTTTTCCCCAAGCAGGCCGGGCATATCCTTCGGAACGGCCCAATCATAGAATTTGGCGCCCCTGCTTTCGGCGAGCGCCGCTGCGTCCTTCGAGATGATTGCGAAAACCTCGTTCGACTGGGTTTCCCAGGCGAGGCGGCTTTTGCCGGAGGAGAGAATGCCGGCGCGAAGGTGTGCGGCCATCTCATTGGCGTGGCGGGCCAGATCGAGCCACAGTCCGCCTTCGAAATAGGCCTCGAGCTGGGCGGATATGAAACGGGTCTTGGAAAACAGCTGCGCGGAGCGTTTGCGGATGAATGGCATTTCGCGCGCCATGTCCGGGTTCATGAAGACGATGGCCTCAACACACCAGCATCCATTTTTCGTTCCGCCGAAGGAAAGGATATCGACGCCGCGCTTCCAGGTCATGTCGGCGGCGGTGGTCTCGAGCGCCACCAGGGCGTTGGCGAAGCGCGCGCCATCCATGTGCAGCGGCAGGCCGTTCTGGCGGGCGATCGCGCCGACTGCCTCGATCTCGTCGAGCGAATAGACCGTGCCGGCCTCTGTCGCCTGGGTGAGGGTAACGACCATGGGGCGGCCCTGATGCACCGCGCCGGGAGGGAAGCGGTCGATCGCCGTCTTTAGCGCTGCGGGTTCGAACTTGCCGTTCGGTCCTTCGACCGGCACGAGACGGCAGGCGCCGGTGAGAAATTCCGGTGCGCCGCACTCGTCCGCCGTCACATGGGCTTCCGAATGACAGAAGACGACGCCGCCGGGTTTGGCTACGCTTGCCAGCGCCAATGAGTTGGCGGCTGTTCCCGTGCCCACGAAGAAGACGGCGACCTCGCGCTGGAAGAGCTGGTTGAAGCGCTCTTCCACCTGCTTGTCGAGATCGCTCGTGCCGTATGCGGCGGCGGCGCCGGACGCCTCCTTGACGAGGCTTTCAGCGATCAGCGGATGGGCTCCGGCCCAATTGTCGGAAGCAAAGAACATCGATGATTTTCCTATCGGTTTGGCAAGTGAGAAATTTCTTTCCGGGGAGATTAGGCATTTCCGGGGTCGGATCAATCGTTTCAAAGATGGACCATATGATGGAACACACACTCGCAACAAACGAGATCGGCATCTCTTTCTTGAGAAAGAATATTTCGTCAGTGTGGCGTGCCGGGCAATCATTGGTCGATGCGCCGTTAATTTTTTTGGCTTCACTCTTGCGGTCATATATGGTTTCTGTCATAGAGGCATCCGAATTAGGTCAGTTGAGTTGACCTAATTCGAGGTTATGGCCAGCCAGCGCATGGCAGGCTTGTCACAACTTCGCGGCCTTTTCGCGCTATCTTGCGCCCTCGGGCACAAGAAGGATTGCAGTGCGGGCGGATACGTCAGGGTCTGGTTGCCTGTCTTCTGCTTCGCGCATCGAGATGGCATTCGACGCTGGCACCGTGCTTTTTCTGCACGACGTGCGGTGTCGTCCGGATACAGGTACCCGGTATCGGGGTTCAACAGGAGGGAAGACGATGACGAAGATGGCGCCGTCCGAGGAATTGACGAAGGCTCATGTGGCTGCGGGCGAAACCCGCGCCGGGTCGGCGATCAATCGCGCCGGTCTTCCCGCGAAACAGGGCCTTTACGATCCGGCCAACGAGCATGATGCATGCGGTGTCGGCTTCATTGCCCATATGAAGGGCGAGAAGTCGCACCAGATCGTCAAGGACGGCCTGTTCATATTGAACAACATGACGCATCGCGGCGCCGTCGGTGCTGATCCGCTCATGGGCGACGGGGCGGGTATCCTCGTTCAGATCCCCGATCGTTTCTTCCGCGAGGAGATGGCCAAGCAGGGTATCACCCTGCCGAAGGCCGGCGAATATGCCGTCGGCCACCTCTTCATGCCGCAGGACGATGCGCAAATCGCGCATTTCAAGAAGATCATCGCAGAGGTCTGTCAGTCCGAAGGCCAGCATCTGCTCGGCTATCGCGATGTGCCGGTCGACAACGCGTCGTTGTCCAAGGCGCCCGATATCGCAGCCACCGAGCCGCGCCACGTGCAGGTCTTCATCGGTGCGGGACGCGACGCTGCAACGAAGAGCGAGTTCGAGCGCCGCCTCTTCGTGCTGCGCAAGGTGATTTCGAACCGGATCTATGACGAGTTCAAGGGCGAGGATACCGGTTTCTATCCGGTGTCGCTGTCGTCCTCGACGATCGTCTACAAGGGCATGTTCCTCGCCTATCAGGTCGGAGCTTACTACAAGGATCTCTCCGATTCGCGCTTCGTTTCGGCGGTGGCACTTGTCCACCAGCGTTTCTCGACCAACACCTTCCCGTCGTGGAAGCTGGCGCATCCGTATCGCATGGTCGCCCATAACGGCGAAATCAACACGCTGCGCGGCAACGTCAACTGGATGGCGGCGCGCCAGGCGTCCGTCTCCTCGCCGCTCTTCGGCAGCGACATCTCCAAGCTCTGGCCGATATCCTATGAGGGGCAGTCGGACACCGCCTGCTTCGACAACGCGCTCGAATTCCTGATGCGCGGCGGTTATCCCATGGCGCAAGCCGTGATGATGCTGATTCCAGAGGCTTGGGCAGGCAACCAGCTGATGTCGGCCGAGCGCAAGGCATTCTACGAGTACCATGCGGCCCTGATGGAGCCGTGGGACGGTCCGGCGGCTGTCGCCTTCACTGACGGCCGGCAGATCGGCGCGACGCTCGACCGCAACGGCTTGCGTCCTGCCCGCTACATCGTCACCAGCGACGACCGCGTGATCATGGCGTCGGAAGCGGGCACGCTACCGGTTCCCGAGGAACTGATCATCAAGAAGTGGCGGTTGCAGCCGGGCAAGATGCTTCTGATCGACATGGAAAAGGGACGGATCATCTCTGACGAGGAGGTGAAGTCCGACCTTGCCAAGAGCCATCCGTACCGCGAATGGCTCAACCGCACGCAGCTCATCCTCGAAGACCTGAAGCCCGTGGAGCCGCGCGCGCTTCGCCGCGACGTATCGCTGCTCGACCGCCAGCAGGCCTTCGGCTACACCTCCGAGGACACCAAGTTCCTCATGTCGCCCATGGCCACCACCGGCCAGGAAGCCATCGGCTCGATGGGGACGGATACGCCGATTTCGGCCATGTCCACGAAGTCGAAGTCGCTTTACACCTATTTCAAGCAGAACTTTGCCCAGGTCACGAACCCGCCGATCGATCCGATCCGCGAGGAACTGGTGATGAGCCTCGTATCCTTCATCGGGCCGCGGCCGAACCTGCTCGATCATGAGGGGGCCGCCAACGCCAAGCGGCTCGAGGTGCGCCAGCCGATCCTCACCAATGGTGACCTGGAAAAGATCCGTTCGATCGGTCACACCGAAGATCGTTTCGACACAAAGACGCTCGATTTCACCTATGACGCCGATCGTGGCGCAGAGGGGATGCCGGAAATGCTCGACCGCCTCTGCGAGCGCGCGGAAGCGGCGGTTAAGGGCGGCTACAACATCATCGTGCTTTCCGATCGTCAGATCGGGCCGGACCGGATCGCCATCCCGGCGCTGCTGGCAACCGCCGCAGTGCACCACCACCTGATCCGCAAGGGACTTCGCACCTCGGTCGGGATCGTCGTGGAATCGGGCGAGCCGCGCGAGGTGCATCATTTCTGCTGCCTCGCAGGCTACGGCGCGGAAGCGATCAATCCCTATCTCGCCTTCGATACGCTGCTCGACATGCATAAGCACGGCGAGTTCCCGAAGGAGGTCGATGCCAACGAAGTTGTCTACCGCTACATCAAGGCGGTCGGCAAAGGCATCCTCAAGGTCATGTCCAAGATGGGCATCTCGACCTACCAGTCCTATTGCGGCGCGCAGATCTTCGACGCGGTCGGCCTTTCATCCGAACTGGTGGACAAGTATTTCTTCGGCACCGCGACAACCATCGAAGGCATCGGCCTCAAGGAAATCGCGGAAGAGACGGTCAGCCGTCACCGCTCCGCTTTCGGCAAGGACCCGATTCTTGCCACCACGCTCGATATCGGCGGCGAATATGCCTACCGTATGCGCGGCGAAAATCATGCCTGGAGCCCGGACTCGATTGCAGCCCTGCAGCATGCCGTTCGCGGCAACAGCCAGGACCGCTACCGCGAGTTCGCGAAGATGGTCAACGAGACCTCGCTTCGGATGAATACGATCCGCGGGCTCTTCAACATCAAGTCGGCCGAGGCGCTTGACCGCAAGCCAATCTCGATTGACGAGGTCGAGCCGGCGTCGGAAATCGTCAAGCGCTTCTCGACCGGCGCCATGTCCTTCGGTTCGATCAGCCGCGAGGCGCATACGACCCTTGCCATCGCCATGAACCGGATCGGCGGCAAGTCGAATACCGGAGAAGGAGGTGAAGAGGCCGACCGCTACACGCCGCTTGTCGACGGGTCCGCCAACCCGGAACGCTCGGCGATCAAGCAGGTCGCGTCCGGCCGCTTCGGCGTGACGACCGAGTATCTGGTCAATGCCGATGTCTTGCAGATCAAGGTCGCGCAGGGTGCAAAGCCCGGCGAGGGAGGGCAGTTGCCCGGCCACAAGGTCGATGCGACAATCGCCAAGACCCGCCATTCGACGCCGGGTGTGGGCCTGATCTCGCCGCCGCCGCNNGAGGATCTGGCGCAGCTGATCTTCGACCTGAAGAACGTCAACCCGGTCGCCGATGTCTCGGTCAAGCTCGTTTCTGAAGTTGGCGTCGGAACAGTTGCCGCCGGCGTTGCCAAGGCGCGTGCCGACCATATCACCATTTCCGGCTTCGACGGCGGTACGGGTGCGTCCCCGCTCACCTCGCTGAAGCATGCCGGTTCGCCTTGGGAAATCGGCCTTGCCGAGACCCAGCAGACGCTGGTGCTGAACGGGCTTCGTTCGCGCATCGCACTGCAGGTCGATGGCGGCCTGAAGACCGGACGCGACGTCATCATCGGTGCGCTGCTCGGTGCCGACGAGTTCGGCTTCGCCACGGCGCCGCTGATCGCCGCAGGTTGCGTCATGATGCGCAAGTGCCACCTGAACACCTGTCCCGTCGGCGTTGCCACCCAGGATCCGGTCCTGCGCAAGCGCTTCAAGGGTACGCCGGAGCACGTCGTCAACTACTTCTTCTTCGTAGCAGAGGAAGTGCGAGAAATCCTCGCTTCGCTTGGCGTTGCCCGGCTCGATGAGATCATCGGCGCTTCCGAACTGCTCGAAAAGGAAGAGATGCTGGCCCATTGGAAGGCCAAGGGTCTCGACTTCTCGAAGATCTTCCACAAGGTCGAGGCTCCGAAGTCCGCCACCTATTGGACAGAGCGCCAGAAGCACCCGATCGACGACGTGCTCGACCGCAAGCTGATCGAGAAGGCGATGCCGGCTCTGGAGGCCAAGCAGCCTGTAGTGTTCGACGTCGACATCAAGAACGTCGATCGTTCGGCCGGCGCCATGCTGTCGGGCGAGCTTGCCAGGCGCTACGGGCACAAGGGCCTGAAGGACGACACGATCCACGTGACGCTGAACGGCACGGCCGGCCAGTCCTTCGGCGCGTTCCTTGCCCGTGGCATCACGTTTGATCTGGTGGGCGACGGCAACGATTATGTCGGCAAGGGCCTGTCGGGCGGCCGCATCATCGTTCGTCCGCCGGAAAACACCCGGATCGTCGCCGAGAACTCGATCATCGTCGGCAATACCGTGCTTTACGGCGCAATCGCCGGCGAATGCTACTTCCGCGGCGTGGCCGGCGAGCGCTTCGCCGTGCGCAACTCCGGTGCCGTCGCTGTCGTCGAGGGCGTGGGTGACCACGGCTGCGAATACATGACCGGCGGTGTCGTGGTCGTGCTCGGCGGCACGGGCCGCAACTTCGCGGCGGGCATGTCGGGCGGTGTGGCCTATGTGCTGGACGAGAGCGGCGACTTCGCCTCTCGCTGCAACATGGCCATGGTGGAGCTCGAACCGGTTCCGGAAGAAGACGACATGCTGGAGAAGCTGCACCATCACGGCGGCGACCTGATGCACAAGGGTCGTGTCGACGTGTCGGGTGACATGACCCGCCACGACGAGGAACGCCTCTACCAGCTGATCTCGAACCATCTGCACTACACGGGTTCGGCCCGCGCCAAGCAGATCCTCGACAACTGGGCAGGCTTCCGTCCGAAGTTCCGCAAGGTCATGCCGGTCGAATACCGCCGTGCGCTCGAGGAAATGGAACGCATGCGCATGGGAGTCGCGGCGGAGTAACCGCATTTCGAAGCCGTCCCGCCGGAGTTGCGGCGGGGCACCCTTCGGGCACGCAAGCGTGCCGTCCACGAGATACTGAGCAGGATCAAAAGCAATGGGCAAGGTTACAGGTTTTATGGAAATCGATCGGCAGGTCATGAAGTACCAGCCGGCGTCCGACCGCATCCGCCATTTCCGCGAGTTCACCATCCCGATGTCGGATGCCGAGGTTACCAAGCAGGCGGCGCGCTGCATGGATTGCGGCATTCCCTATTGCCACGGTCCGACCGGCTGCCCGGTGCACAACCAGATCCCGGACTGGAACGACCTCGTCTACAACAACAAGTGGGAAGAGGCGATCCGCAACCTCCACTCCACCAACAACTTCCCGGAATTCACCGGCCGCGTCTGTCCGGCTCCGTGCGAGGAAGCCTGCACGCTGAACCTCGAAGACACGCCCGTCGCAATTAAGACCGTCGAGCAGGCCATTGCCGACAAGGCCTATGAGCTAGGCTTCATCGTGCCGCAGCCGGCAACGGTGCACACGGGCAAGAAGGTGGCGATCATCGGCTCCGGTCCCTCGGGCCTGGCTGCTGCCCAACAGCTCGGACGCGCCGGCCATGAAGTTCATGTCTACGAGCGCGAGACGAAGCCCGGTGGCCTGCTGCGTTACGGCATTCCGGACTTCAAGATGGAGAAGAACTTCATCGATCGCCGCGTCGAGCAGATGGAAGGCGAAAACGTCACGTTCCATTGCGGCGTCAATGTCGGCGTCGACGTCAAGGTCGAGAAGCTGCTCGCTGACTATGACGCGGTTCTCTACTGCGGCGGCTCGGAGACCCCGCGCGAAGCCGGCATCCCCGGCGTCGAGTTCCACGGCGTCTATGATGCGATGCCTTATCTCGTGCAGCAGAACCGCCGCGTCGGACGCGAGAACATCGACAGCGCAGGCTGGCCGTCCGATCCGATCCTGGCAGGCGGCAAGCATGTCGTCGTCGTCGGCGGCGGCGATACGGCTTCCGACTGCGTGGGCACCGCCTTCCGCCAGGGCGCAGTAAAGGTCACCCAGCTCGATATCCGCCCGCGTCCTCCCGAGACCGAGGACAAGCTGGCCGTCTGGCCCTTCTGGGCGACCAAGATGCGCACCTCGTCCAGCCAGGCCGAGGGCGCGATCCGCGAGTTCCAGGTCGGCACGCTCGAATTTGTCGGCGAAGACGGCGTCCTGACCGGCGTCAAGTGCTGCCAGGTCGACGAGAAGCGCAAGCCGATCGCCGGTTCGGAATTCATCATCAAGGCGGATCTCGCTTTCATCGCCATCGGCTTCCGCGGACCGTTCAACGACAGCGTGCTGAAGGAGCTCGACGGCAAGCTGACGCTGAACACCGACCGCCGCGGCTCGACCAACATCGTTGCCAATGACGCCGACTACAAGACATCGGTCGAGAAGCTGTGGACGGCGGGCGACATTCGCCGTGGCCAGTCTCTGGTCGTCTGGGCGATCCGCGAAGGCCGGCAGGCGGCTCGTGCCATTGACGAGGCATTGATGGGCGAAAGCATGCTGCCGCGCTGAGCATGTGTGACCTCTGGTGAATCGAAGGGGCTGCCCACAGACGGCCCTTTTTCACTTTTTGGTCGAGCCTGTATGCAAGATCCGGAAATCGTCGACGCGCCCCGGCGGGGGGGATGGAAGCCTGCCATTGCCCACCAGCATGTCGCGGGGCGACGGTATCGCTGCAGCGGGGAGCGGCCTGTCGCCGAGCAGTTGCGTCGCGCCGTCCAGATCGGGATCGGACAGGTTTATCGGCGGGGTACTGACGATATTTTGTATTTGTGAAGGCGGCAGGCTGTTGAGTGCAGGCAAGGTGCCTGCATCCAACTGCAGGAGATCGGGGCTTGCCATTTCGCCGAGGTGCCGGCGGGCTGACTTTTCGACATAGAAGGCCAGCTTGCGCTTTCCGGCCGCCGTCAGGTTGATCCCGTCCGTGCTGCGAAGTCGAACCTGCTGACCGTTGATATCCGAACCAGTGATGACGAAGCGACCATCCGAGTCGACGAACCCGTCCCAGATGTCGATGAATTCGCCTCCGTGCTGCGCGGCGGCCTTTTGATAGATGCCGTTGAGCATCAAAACGTCCGAAGTCATGTTCTGTGGTCTGAAGGGAGGGACTCCAACCCAGAGCAGCGGCAGGCCGCGGCTGGTGATCAGCTTCGCAAAGGTTGCGATACGCGTCTCGTATTCCTTGATCCAGTTCTCGGTGCGAAAATCTTCCTTGCCGGCACTGGTGGTGATCTGCTGACGGTCATTGGCGCCGATTTCGACCACAACCAACTCGGGCCTGACCTCGTCCAGGATCGCCGGCAATTCGGCCGGCCAGTTGTAGTAGTCCTCGCGCACCAGGCCGGACGAACCATTGCCGCGCCCCACGACCACGACGCCAGGAGAGGCCGCGAAGGCTTCCTCCAGACCCTCGGACAAGCCATTGGCGATGAAGTCGCCGACGACGAGGATCTTGCGGGCGTTTTCGAGTTTGGCGACCGGAGGTGGTGCCGCGGGTTTCGATGATGCACTGGTCGCGCCCTGGGGCGCCTTCTTGACCGTTTTGGTAACCTTGGGCTTCTTGCGGGTGGGGACCGTCGGCGGCGGCGTGGTTCTCTTGGGAGTTCCGAAAAGCAATTCCAGCAAGGTTCTGCGCTCGCCGACCTGCTGCGCATTGGCAGGTTCGGCAAACAGGGGCAGGGCGAGAGCGAAGATGATCATCCCCGCTACCCAGTACCGACCCTTGCTCCCATTTCTCTCCCGCATTCCCTTTACCGCCCTGATCCGTTTTTCAATGAAAGCCGCGAGATTGCGCGATATGTGGAGCGGACCGGGGATATTGTCAATTGCGAATGGCCTCGAGGAGGCGGCGTGACGGCTCGCCATCAACGGTCAATCCAAGCCTTGATTGCAGAGCTGTGATGGCAGCCTTCGAGCCGGATCCGAAATTCCCGTCGATCTCGCCGTTGTAGTAGCCGAGAGCCTGCATGCGCGTCTGCAGCTCGAACTTCTCCTTGATGTCGAGAGTGCCCTTCGGGCGCGGCCAGGATTGTTGCATGCCGCCATAGCCGGCAATCTCATCGGCCAGAAGCCCGACGCCCAGCGCGTAACTGTCGGCGGCGTTGTAACGCTTGAGAACGAAGAAGTTGCGCGTCATCAGGAACCCGGGTCCGTTCGGACCTGCCAGCATCTTCAGTTCGGCCCGGTCCGAGCCATTCTTGAAGCCCTTGCCGTTCGGACGCGCAAAGCCCAGCTTCGTCCATTCGGCTAGCGTCTTGGTCTTGCCCTGGTAGGCTTTGCCGCCCTGGGGAACTGTGACCTCGTATCCCCAGGTCTTGCCGGATTGCCAGCCGTTCTCGTGCAAGAGATTGGCCGAAGTCGCGAGGGCATCGGGTATCGAGTTCCATATGTCCTTGCGGCCGTTGCCATCGGCGTCGACCGCGTAGAGCAGGTAGCTCGTCGGAATGAACTGGGTGTGTCCCATGGCGCCTGCCCAGGAGCCCGTCAATCCACTCGCGGAAACGTTGCCGCTCTGGAGAATCTTGAGCGCTGCGATGAGCTGGGTACGGGCATATTTGGCCCGCTTCGGATCGGCATAGGCCATCGTCGCGAGTGCGCGCGGCACATTGTGCAGCCTGTCATCCTTTTCCAACACGGCGCCATAGTTCGATTCCATGGACCAGATGGCCAGCAGAATGTTCCTGTCGACACCGAAATGGCGTTCAAGGGCCGCCAGGGTCGAGCCGTGGCGAGCCTTCATTTCGCGCCCAATCTTCACGGTATACGGATTGACGCGCGAATCGAGATAATCCCAGATCGCCGACTTGAATTCGGGCTGGAAGCGCGCCTTCTCGAGCACGGACGGATCCGGTTCGGTGACGCCAGCGAAGGCCTGGTTATACGTCTTCTGACTGATGCCACTCTTGGCGGCCGTCGCATAGAAGCCGTTGATCCATTTCTTGAAGCCGGCATCGGCGTGGGCCTCGACCGGTGCGAGGCCGGCGATGATCGAAAAAACAAGGGCGCGAAATGGCCATGTGCTTCTGGTGGTCATTGGCGATCCTTTCCGTCGGTTTGCCGTTTCTTTTCGCCGCCGTAGCAGCCGCATTCTAGTTTATTAGGATCCGGTCAACAAATTCTTTACCATATCCGCCGTGAAGGAGCATCTTTGCAAAACTTGCGGAAATATATAGTAGTGCGAGACACGCAAAACAGCGCGATTTCAGTCGTCCTCCAGAAGGAATGAGTGGTGAAAAAACATAAGCTTCGCAAGGCCGTTTTCCCTGTGGCAGGACTGGGCACCCGTTTCCTGCCTGCCACCAAGACAGTCCCGAAGGAGATGCTGACTGTGGTGGACAAGCCCGTCATCCAGTACGTCGTCGACGAGGCCGCGGAAGCCGGAATTGAGCACTTCGTCTTCGTGACCGGTCGCGGCAAAGGGGTCATCGAAGATTATTTCGACGTTCAGTTCGAACTCGAACAGACGCTGCGTGCACGCAACAAGCATGCCGAACTGACGCTCCTCTCCGGCCTGCTTCCCACTGCGGGCTCGGCGAGTTTCACCCGCCAGCAGGAGCCTCTCGGACTGGGTCATGCCGTATGGTGCGCCCGCGACATCGTCGGAAACGAGCCCTTTGCCCTCCTGTTGCCCGACATGATCATGCGCGGTGAGAAGGGCTGCCTCAAGGGTATGGTCGAACTCTACAATGAGTGCGGCGGCAACATCATCTCGGTCGAGGAATGCTCGCCGGACGTTGCCCACCAATACGGCATCGTCGGCAAGGGCGAAACGCTGGATGGCGGCTTCCGCATCACCGAAATGGTCGAAAAGCCCGCCAAGGGCACGGCACCCTCGAATTTCTTCATCAATGGCCGCTATATCCTGCAGCCGGAGATCTTCAAGATCCTCCACACCCAGGAGCGGGGCGCCGGCAACGAGATCCAGCTTACCGACGGCATGTTGAAACTCGCAAAGGAGCAGCCGTTCTCCGCCTATCATTTCAAAGGCGAGACCTTCGACTGTGGCTCCAAGGAAGGCTTCATCCTGGCGAATGTCAGCTTTGCGATCGAGCGCAAGGACATCCGCCCCTCGATCGAGGGACCGCTCAAGGCCATGCTCGCCGCGCTGAAATAATGCGGCGTCAGCGCTTGGCGGTCAGCCCCACCATTGCGCGCCAGACTTGCGTATCGGCTGCGGATTGGCGGTCCGTCAATTCGTAGCCGATGTCTCCTGTGAGATCGAGATAGCGGTTGAGGCTGTAGCTCAGTCCGGCCCCTGCTGCATAGGCGACGGTATCCCCGGTGCCAGAGCTGGCTCCGTATTCCGTCCAGGTTGTCGACCCAGTCAGCCGGGCGACAAGATTGCTCCTGACCTGATGGGTCACCGCTGCGTTCAGGGCGTAGATCACCGAGCCGCTCAGTCCGGCCGTGGTCGAAGGGTCGATCGTAGTGGAAAGCCCTATGTTCACGTCGGTGCCCCGCTGCGGCGACCAGAAGACATTCCCGTCGACGGTCACTGCGGCAATGTAGCTGAGCCGACTGTCGTCGAACACCTGCTTGCGGTAGCCCAGGCCCAGTTCTCCACGCAGTTTCTCGCCGAAATCGGCAGATATACCTGCCTTGGCGGCATAGACGTCGGCGGAGCGGGCATAGCCTTGCGCGTCCGTTCTCTCGTCATAGAGAATGCGTCCGATCGACGCTTCCAGGAAGGGGGTCAGTGCCGGAGAGATTTCGTACCCGATTCTCGCACGCAGCGTTCCTGCGATCCGGTCGCGGTCCGAGAGCGATACGCGGGTGCCGTCGGAAAGTTCCGCAGCGGAGTACCGCCAACGTTCGACGTCGGCAGCAACCGTTCCGCGCAGCCTGCCGAAGTCATGTTCCAGTGACGCTCCGCCTGTAAAACGATGTATCCCCGACTGCACGGCAGCGCCGGAAACTGCATTGGGGTCGTCGGTATCCTCGCGGCTGAAGCCGTAACCGGCTCTCAGATGGGCAATCGTGTTCCCGGAAAGATCGAGGCGGAGATCCGCATCGATATTTGCACGCGGGTCCGTGTCGCCCTGGCCGGATATGTTCTTCTGCCAGTAGCCCTCGCCGGTAACCGTCAGTTCGTGGCGCGACCAGTCGGACGTCAGAGTGCCTCTGAGGCCGGTCTCCCAATAGGTGCGGGTTTCTTTGCTACCGCCGGATCGGGTCGTCTCGGTACCGAGATTCTGGATGACCGAGGGCCGCAGTACCATCGTTCCGAGCCGAATGCCGGGAGCTTCGAGATCGTCACGCAGCCGGCGTGTCGGGATCGCGCCGAGCGGTGCCTCCCTGAGATTCATCCGGCCGAGATCGAGCGCTTCGGCGTCGACGTTGGCCACGGAGCCAGTTACCGGATTGGGCGCGGCATCCGCGTCCACGGGCTCGCTTGCGGCCGCTGCCGGAGCGGTGTCCTGGGCGGCTGCCGCGGCAGTGTCCTGGGCAGCTGCATCGGCGAGTGGGGCATTCGCGTCTTGCTGCATCGGCGCGCTTGGGAAGGGTTGCTGAGTCGATTGCGCCGATGCGGGAAAACCCGTGCCGAGGACGCTGCCGGCAGACAGACACGCGGCAAGGAGGCGCAGGCCATGGGCGCGCTTTCCACTTGCTCCGGTCTTCGCGGTAGAAACCATCAGAATAATGCTCGGCAGTCACTGAAATACTTACCCAAACGTAAAGCCATGTAGTTAATGTTTGGTTGCGGTGGCGCGCGTATTTCTGCCTGCCTGGCTGCCCCCCGAACGACGCGACACTTGCGAGACCGGTGGGAGCAGCTCGCAATCGCTGCGCCCCGCATCATAATATGGACAGGGTAGGGCAAAACCAGTATGGAACGGCCATGATCAAGCGCGCGATAAATCTCGTTGAAACCGGGGCGATCGAATCTGCCCTCAGGACCGTGGCAACCGAAAAGGACGGACTGATTGCCCTGGAAAGGGCTCTGACCGAAGAGCTGGCGGCTCCCTTCTGCAACGCCATCAAGATTATCGGAAGTATTCCCGGTCGTGTGGTCATTACCGGTGTCGGCAAGAGCGGCCATGTCGGCGCGAAGATCGCGGCTTCCTTTGCGTCGACCGGCACGCCTTCCTTCTTCGTCCATCCGGTCGAGGCCAATCACGGCGATCTCGGTATGATCACCCGCGACGACGTGGTGCTGGCCATTTCCAAGAGCGGTGAAGCGGCCGAGTTGAGGGGCATTGTCGATTTCACCCGGCGCTTCTCCATTCCGCTGATCGCGCTGACGGCCGGCCCGCAATCCGCGCTGGCGCGCGCATCCGACATCGTGCTCCTGCTGCCCGACGTTCAGGAGGCCTGTCCGCATGGGCTGGCGCCCACGACCTCGGCGCTGTTGCAACTGGCCATGGGCGATATGCTGACGGTCGCGCTCCTGGAGGCACGCGGCTTTACCGCGAACGATTTCCGTACATTCCATCCAGGCGGCAAGCTGGGCGCGAGCCTCACGCACGTCAAGGATATCATGCATACCGGTGACCGGGTGCCGTTGGTGCCGCTCGGAACGCCGATGCCGGAGGCAGTCAAGACGCTTTCGGGAAAACGCTTCGGCTGCGTCGGCGTCACCGATGGTGATGGAAGGCTTTGCGGGATCGTCACCGACGGCGACATGGCGCGCAATCTGGCGCGGGATCTATCCGTGCTCAATGTCGACGACATAATGACCCGTGATCCCAAGGTGGTCGAGGCCACATCGCTGGCAACCAGCGCGGCGGCCATGATCAACAAGCTCGCAATCGGCGCGCTGATCGTGGTGGACGAGGATCACCGGCCGATCGGCATCGTGCATTTCCACGATTTCCTGCGGATCGGCGTCGCCTGATCAGACCGGCTCGACGATGAGGTCGCGGCCAGTACCCGATACAACTCTCACCTTCGTTCCGACAGGCAAATCCGGCCCCATGACCGACCAGTAGGTGTCATCGAGCCGAATACGTCCACGGCCCTCGGCAATCGGCTGTTCAAGCGTTGCCGTGCGGCCAACGAGGCTCGCGCCGCGCTGGTTGAGAAGCGGTTCGTCCGTCGTGATGTCGCCTTTCGACAGATACCTGCGGCTGGCGAGCGTGGCGGCAACCGCGAGCACGGCGAACACCAGAAACTGCAGTTGCCAGACCCAGAAGGGCGTGCCCCAAAGCAAGAGCGAAATCAGCCCGGTCAACAGAGCGCCGATGCCGATCCAGACCATGAAAACTCCCGGCAGCAGCAATTCGGCGGCCAGAAGCACGAGGCCGAGGAGCCACCAAGCCCAGGGTCCGAGTTCAGTGACCAATCGTTGCAGCATGGATCAGGTCTCCTGAGTGGGGGCGAACGGATTGACGACCGGTGTCGTGCGCGGGGTCGAGGCCGGGCGCGGGCGCGCAGCGGCGTTCTCGCCGAAGACCTCGCGCGCGATCGCGCCGATACCGCCGAGCGATCCGATCAGGCTGGAGGCTTCCATCGGCATCAGGACGATTTTCGAATTCGATGCCGTGCCGATAGCGCTCATTGCCTCGGTGTATTTCTGCGCGACGAAGTAATTGATGGCGTTGATATCCCCGGCGGCGATAGCCTCGGATACCATTTTCGTGGCCTTGGCTTCCGCTTCGGCGAGGCGCTCTCTGGCTTCGGCCTCGCGATAGGCGGCTTCGCGCTGGCCTTCCGCTTGCAGGATCGCCGATTGCTTGGCGCCCTCGGCGCGCAGGATCTGCGCGTTGCGGAAACCTTCGGCTTCCAGCACCTGGGCGCGCTTTTCACGTTCGGCCTTCATCTGCCGGCCCATGGCATCGACCAGGTCCTTCGGCGGCTGGATATCCTTGATCTCGACGCGGGTGACCTTGATGCCCCACGGGCCGACCGCTTCGTCGACGACGCGCAGCAGCCGGTCGTTGATGACCTCGCGGTTGGAGAGCAGTTCGTCGAGGTCCATCGAGCCCATGACTGAGCGAATGTTGGTCATGGTGAGGTTGAGAATGGCGTTCTGGAGGTCTGCGACCTGATAGGCGGCCTGGGCGGCGTTCAGGATCTGGTAGAATGCGACCGCATCGGCGGAGACGCTGGCATTGTCCTTGGTGATGACTTCCTGCGTCGGAACGTCGAGCACCTGTTCCATAACATTGAGCTTCGAGCCGATCCGCTCGATGAAGGGCACGATCAGATTGAGACCTGGTTCCAGCGTGCGGGTGTACCGGCCGAAGCGCTCGATCGTGTAGCGAAAGCCCTGAGGCACGGTCTTGATACCCGCGAAGAGGACGAGAATGACAAGTGCCACCAGGGCAATGACGACGATATCGGAACCTGCAAGGCCCATTTTCAGTCCTCCTCTTCGTTCAGTGCCGCGGATGCGGCACCACGGGTTCATTTCTAGCACCTCAAGGACGAGATTTAACTACAAAATCTGCCGGGGCCAGATTCCCTGTCAGATCCAGCCCTGAAGCTCCCGCCGGATGACCTTTTCGAGCACGCGCAGGCCCTCTGGGCTGTCGTTGAGACAGGGAATATGCACGAATTTCTCACCGCCATGCTCGTGGAAGCTTTCCGCAGCCTCGCCGGCGATCTCTTCCAGAGTCTCGAGACAATCCGACACGAAACCGGGATTGATCACGGCGATGCGCTTGATGCCTTCGCTGGCAAGCTTCTCCACCGTCTTGTCGGTATAGGGCTGCAGCCATTCTTCCGGTCCGAAACGGGACTGGAACGTGACCATGAACTTTTCCTTGGGAAGGCCGAGGCGTTCGCGCAGCAGACGTCCGGTCTTCTGACAGAAACAGTGATAGGGGTCGCCCTGCTTGAAATAGGACTGGGGGATGCCATGGAATGAGGCGAGCAGCATTTCCGGCTGCCAGTCGAGGGTTGCGAGCTTCTTCTCGACCGATACCGCCAGAGCGTCGATATACTCCGGATCGTCATGATAGGGCGGAACCGTGCGAAGGGCCGGCTGCCAGCGCATGGACATCAGCTTTTCGAAGGCCTTGTCGTTGACGGTTGCGGTCGTCGAGGCTGCATATTGCGGGTAGAGCGGGAAGAGCAGGATTCTATCGCAACCGGCGGCCTGCAAGGCCTCGATCCGCGAGCCGATCGACGGCTGGCCGTAGCGCATGGCCCAGTCGACGATCACGTCGGGATGGTCTTTCAGCGCCTCGCCGATCGCATCGGATTGGTTGCGGGTATAGGTACGCAGATAGCTCTCGTTCTGCTCCTTGTTCCAGATTTCCTCATAGGCCTTGCCGACCTTTTGCGGGCGGGTGTTGAGGACGATCCCGAAGAGGATCGGGTACCATTTCCAGCGCGACCACTCGATCACGCGCCGGTCCATCAGGAATTCCTTGAGGTAGCGGCGCATCGACACGTAGTCGGTACCGTCCGGCGTGCCGAGATTGACGAGAAGCACGCCGACCTTTCCGATCCGCACGGGCGGATGGTTGGCGGGCAGGTGGGAGAGGTCTGCGGTCATGAGACTATGTCCTGATCGTTGTTCGCGCTCTGGGGATATATGAAAGCGGGCGTGCGGAAGATCAACTTTTAGAAAGAAAAACCGGTCCGGGGTTTCCCGGACCGGTGAGCTGGATGCGGCAGTGTGCCCTTACTTTGCAGGAAGGTCGATCTCCTGCCCGACGGCGAGAGCATCGGGGTTCGTCATCTTGTTGGCTTCAGCGATCTTCGTCCACATCATGCCGTCGCCATAGGTCTTCACGGCGATGTTCCAGAGGCTGTCGCCCCGGGCGACGGTATATTTCGTGACCGTCGACACCGCGACATCGGGCGCGGAGGTGGTGAGCGTGCCGGATGCGGCAGGGAGTTCCGGCGTTGCAGCGGTCGGGGCCGGGGCCGCCGGGGCCGGTGCTGCACCGGTTGCGGCGACCTCGCTGATGCGGCCGTCGGTATATGGCTTGTAGGCCGGATTCTTGGCGATGTAGTCGGCGACGACCGTCTCGAGGCCCGGACCGTAGTCATAGGCATTCATGCCGGCCGTGGTGAAGATCGAGTAGCCGTCACCGCCCGCGCGCATGAAGTTGTTGGTGGCGACACCGTAGACCTTGGCGGGATCGATCGGCGCCCAGGCGTCGCCTTCCTTGACTTCGACGGATACCACGCGGCTGCCCGGATCCTTCGATTTGTCGAAGGAATATTTCAGGCCGGAGACCTGCGGGAAGCGTCCGGCGCCCTCGTCGATCTGGCTCAGGCCGTTCTCGAGAGCCTTCACGATGTCGGCGCCCTTCATCTGGAAGGTGGCAAGCGTGTTCTGGAACGGCAGGACCGTCAGCACCTCGCCCATGGTAACGGTACCGGCGTCGATGGAGGCGCGCAGGCCACCGCCGTTCTGGATGGCGATCGTGATGCCCTGATCCTTGACGCGATCAACCATGGCATCGGCGACGAGATTGCCCATCGAGCATTCCTTGACGCGGCAGACTTCCCGCGAGCCATCGATAACATCTGAACTCTCGCCGATTTCCTTCTTCTTCAGCTCGTCGATAGGGCCGCCCAGCTCCTTTATGCGGACGGCGACGGCTTCATCCGGCTTGAAAGAGGAATCGAGCAGGATCGGGTCGCCCTTCGCCTCCTTGACGACACCGCTGTCGTCGAAAACGACGTGCAGATCGCCAAGATACTTGCTGTAGGACCCCGCCTGGACAACCGGAACCTTGTAGCCGCCGGGATTGTCGACCAGGGTCGGGTAGGGACCCTCGGCCTTCGCGTCGGTATTCGACAACAGGCTGTGGGAATGGCCGCCGACAACGACATCGACGTCGGGGATTTTCGCGATTGCCGCGAGATCACGCGGGTAGCCGACATGGGTCAGGGCGATGATCTTGTCGACGCCGTCGGACTTCAGCTTCTGAACGGCTTCGCTGATCGTGGCGACATCCTCGGCGATCATGATATTGGGGCCGGGCGATGAGATTTCATCGGTATCATTGGCCACTGCACCGACAATGCCGATCTTCTGGCCACCGACGTCGAGGACGAGCGATGGCTTGATGCGGTCGACGAGCTTGGAGGCGTGGCCGGCCAGCACATTGGCGGAGATGACCGGGAAATTGACCTTATCGAGGAAACCGGCAAGCCCGTCCTCACTGTCGTCGAACTCGTGATTGCCGATGGTCATGGCGTCGAACTTCATCAGGTTGAGAAATTCGGCTTCAGCCAGACCGTGATAGGTCGTGTAGAACAGCGAGCCCTGGAAGTTGTCGCCGGCGTTGAGCAGCAGCACGTTCTTGCCGTCCAGCGACTTGCGGGTCTCGGCGATTGCGGTCAGAAGCCGCGCGGCGCCGCCAAAGCACTCATTCTTTCCGGCCTCTTCCTCCGAGCAGGTGGAATCGTACTTGTTGATCGCCTCGATGCGGGAATGGAAGTCGTTGATATGCAGGATATTCAGCTCGAAATCGGCAAAGGCGGCACTGGTCGACAAGGCAAGGGCAGACACGCTCAAAAGGCCAAATCGAAATTGTCTCAACATCGCTTTTCTCCTGGTTTTCGCGAATGGGCGGTTCGCCGCCGCTTCGCATTCCTCTCGGTTTCTTATGGACGTCGCACGGAAGGCGATGTTTCCACCAAGCGCATGCGACTGCAAGAGGAAATCCGATGGCGTCCCAGCAGTCCGAGCAGCGTGGCAAAAAGAAACCGGCCCGCATCGCTACGGGCCGGTTCACACGGAAAATTCGGGTTCGATACTAGGAGCGGCGAGCCAGCGAGAATTGCGAGCCGCTGTCGGACGTGCAGTTCAACTGGTTCGGTGTCACGAGCGCGCAATTGACCTTCGACTGGGTGTTGCGGACCAGCGAGGTCATGTTGATCTCGACCAAACGGTCCGAAACCGACGTGTACGTGCCCGATGCGAGAAGTTGATTGGTATCGGTTGTACGGGTGCTGAACGTGCCGGCGTTGAATGTCGAGACGATGCCGTTCGGATCAACCCATTGTCCGTCGACGGTTGGTGCCTGCTGGATCGTAGGCAAGGGCCTCGGCCCGCTCGAATAGCATGCGGTCAGCGCTGTTGCGCATACCAACAGAACTCCGAGATCTCTGATTTTCATTACCGTCTCCCGCATCGTCTGGATAAGCCATTGATCCGCAACCATGCCGACAACAAATGGTGAAAGCAAGGCCAAGCCTCACGGGGTGCACGTTTATCCAAAGATGACCGCCGTGTCCTGACGAAAGCAAAAGAAAACCCGCCGCGAGAGGCGGCGGGCAATGAGGCGAAGCGGTGCGATCCGCGAATCAGCGAACCAGGACATTCCTGAACTGCCAGGGATCCTTGGTGTCGATGTCCTCGGGGAAGAGGCCAGGCCGTCCGTCGAGCGGGGTCCAGTCGGTGTAGTGGCCTTCGACCGGGCCGAGATACTGCGACTGCACTTCGAGGCAGCGCTTGTAGTCGACTTCGTCGGCTTCGACGATGCCGGCCTTGGGGTTTTCCAGCGCCCAGACCATACCGGCGAGAACCGCCGAGCTCACCTGCAGGCCGGTGGCGTTCTGATAGGGGGCGATGCGGCGGGTTTCTTCCAGCGACAGGCGCGAACCGTACCAGTAGGCATTCTTCTCGTGGCCGTAGAGCAATACGCCGAGTTCATCGACGCCGTCGACCAGTTCGTTCTCGTCGAGAACGTGCAGGACCGGCTGAGCATTGCCGCCATTGCCGAACATCTCGTGCAGCGAGAGCACGGCGTCATTGGCCGGATGGTAGGCGTAGTGGCAGGTCGGACGATAGGTCACCTCGCCGTCCTTGTCGCGGGCGGTGTAGTAGTCGGCGATCGAGATCGACTCGTTGTGGGTGACGAGGAAGCCGTATTGCGGGCCAGGCGTCGGGCACCAGGTGCGCACGCGGGTATTGGCGCCGGGCTGTTCCAGATAGATCGCGGCCTGGCAGCCCTTCTTGTGCTTCTTGGCGTTCTTTGGCATCCAGTTCTCATGGGTGCCCCAGCCGAGCTCGGCCGGCTGCAGGCCTTCGGAGATGAAGCCCTCGACCGACCAGGTGTTCCAGAAAACGTTGAGCGGCTTCGGGTGCTTGGCGCGCTGAGTGTCGCGTTCGGCGATGTGGACGCCCTTGACGCCGACCTTTTTCATCAGCTTGGCCCAGCCTTCGCGATCGTCGGCCGCCGGCTCGTCGAACTTCACGCCGATTTCATGGGCGACGTTGACCAGCGCCTGCTTGACGAACCAGGAAACCATGCCCGGGTTTGCGCCGCAGGTGGAAACGGCCGTCGCGCCGCCGGGGTTCTTCTTCTTTTCCTGGCGAACGGTTTCGCGCAGCGCATAGTTGGTGCGGTCGGCGTTCTTCATGTTCTTGTCGAAATAGAAGCCCAGCCAAGGCTCGACCACGGTGTCGATATAGAGAACGTCGAGCTTGCGGCAGAGCTTCATAAGGTCGAGCGAGCCGGTGTCGACCGAAAGATTGACGCAGAAGCCCTGTCCTTTGCCTTCGGTCAGGAGCGGCTTCAGCAGTTCCTTGTAGTTTTCCTTGGTGACATGGGCCTGGATATGCTTCACGCCGTGCTTGGCAAGCAGTTCAGCCTCGTCATTGCGAGGGTCGATGACCACCATGCGGCTCTTGTCGAACTTGAAATGGCGTTCGATCAGCGGAAGCGTACCGCGCCCGATGGAGCCAAATCCGATCATGACGATCGGGCCGGTAATTTCACCATAAACCTGATAGGCCTGCTGGGTCATTCTATTCTCCTTCATATGCACGGCTCTGGTTTACCGGCACGATATGGCCCTGTTGTCCCGCGTTTCGAAAATCCCGAGATTTCATGGCTCTAGATCATAAACTGCTGACATAATAAAGGGTCGTCGCCTATGACCCGATACCATCACTGCGCATTTTCTCGAAATCACCCTCGCGCAGACAGCGCACGAGTTCAGCGCGTTTCTCGGCAAGTCCCTTGTAGTTGACCTGCTCCTCGGTCAGCGCTTCGAGCTGGTCTGCCAGCTTTTCGGCAAGCTTGGACCCATTGGGGCGCCCTGCGAGAGCACGAACGGGATCGAGGTAAATGCGGATCGTGAAGACGATATCGCCCGAAACCGGCAGCTTGCGAAGCGTCTGGCGCTCGACACGAACAAAGGCATTTTCGGCGCCGACATCGAGGGCCGACGGATCGGCTGCCGGGCGCACGCTCCTGGGATGATAGAGCGCGTAGTGCCAGTTGATCGACCAATTGAAACGTTCTGCCGGTTGCTCGGGCAGCAGGTTGTCGAAGACACGATTGACGATCGTCGCGTTACGGGTACCGGCCTGGAAGCCGGGGACGTGCTCATGAACCTGGTCCATCGGCCGGTTGAACTTTTCCGCAAGCGACCAGGAGGAGGGAAAGGCGAGATGGGCGGCGATGATCGTCCAGCCATCCTCCTTCTTGCGCAGGATGACGAGATCGTCCCCGACAAGCGAGCCTGCCCGAAAGAGCGGCGGCACGGTTTCGTCGGAGAGATCGACGCTGTGGCCCATCATCGACATGATGGAACCGACGCGGCTGAAACGGTCCCCGTGGCGGGCCATCAGGTGATGGACGAGCAGGTCCAGACACTCCTGCTGGGCATCGACGCTTTCCGGCGTGGCGCGGAAAATGTCGTCATAATGGATCTTCGCCAGTCGCTGCTTCTCGGCGAGAAGGTCGCCGAGATCGTCGTCGGGCTCGATCCAGCGTTCGGGATCAAGGGCCGAGAGGCCGATGGAGAAGGGTTTTGATGATCCGTCGTAGGGTGTGTAGGTCGGCATGGGATCTCGTGTTTCGCTGAATTCTGAGAAATCGTTTCTGCCGTTCACACCTTGAGGACTTGGAGATCCGGTACGGCGGTGGTGATGGCAACCTCGACGATATCGTAATCGGCGATGCCGTGGAGCATGAAGGGGTCTTCGGCGACGAAGGCTTCGAGTTCGCCGCGGTCGCCCCTGGCCAGAATGACGCCACCGGTTCGCGGAACCTTGCGACCTGACGCCAGGAACCATCCGCGGTCATAGCCCTGCTTCACCCAGGCCATGTGGGGCTCCATATAGCGGTCGGCTTCCTCGTTGCTCTTCTTGTAGGTGAGGGAGAGTATGAACACTCAGCTGTCGCCTTCCATGAGTTCGGCGCGGATCAGGCCGCGCAGGGAATTTCCGACGAAGATCGGGCGGCCACGAATATCCTCCAGCCGCAGCACCGCAGTCCGCGCCTTGCGCTGGCGGATGAGTTCGGCACGCAGAATGCCCGGGAGAAGGCCGCTTGAAAGCGGCGGGGTCAGCAACTGGCCGTCCTCATCCTCGACGAAGAAATTGGTGATCGTGCCCTCGCAGATCTCGTCGCGTTCGTTGAGCAACAGGACCTCGTCGGCTTCTTCAGGCGAATATTCGGCGCGAGCAGCCTCGTAGGGCTCGCGGCGCGACGTCTTGTGACGATAGAGCGTGTCGCTGGAATCAAGCCGCGTTTTCGCGACCCTCAGCCGCCACACGGTGTCTGCCGGTAGCGGCTCGAAAGGGGTGGCGGTGACCTCGACCTTGCCACGGAAGTTCGACGTCAGCCTCACGCGCAAGGGCGTATCACCAGTCTCCAATTCCTTGAGCATCGCCAAAGCGTTCTGCGGCTGGCGGAAGCCGAGCGCATCAGCGGAGCGCGAAAGCCGGCGCATATGCTGGTCGAGGCGAACGAAACCCTCGCCCGGCTGCCAGCGTATGGTTTCGATCAGCGAGAAATCCATTGGTCTCCTACCGCGAAGCGTGCCTTGAGCAGGCACTCCTCATATTCCGCCTCGGCGTTCGAATCGAAGACGATGCCGCCGCCGACATTGAAGACCGCCTCGCCATTTTTGAAAAGGGAGAGCGTACGGATGGCCACTGAAAAACGCATCGGCCCGGCCGGATCGATGTAGCCGATGGCGCCGCAATAGACATCGCGCGGGGCCGTCTCCAATTCATGGAGAATTTCCATGGCGCGCATCTTCGGTGCCCCCGTGATCGAGCCGCATGGAAAAAGCGCCGCGAAAATCTGCGAAATCGAGATGCCGGGCAGTAGCCTTGCCCGCACGTGACTGACCATCTGGTGCAGGGTCGGATAGGTTTCGATTGCGAAAAGCTTCGGCACGGAGAGCGTCCCAACCTCGCTGATCCGCGAGATATCGTTTCGAAGCAGGTCGACGATCATGCGGTTTTCGGCCTGGGTTTTCTCGTCGGCGAGCATCTCGGCGACGATCGCTTCGTCCTCGTCGGGCGTCGCGCCGCGCCGCGCGGTACCCTTCATCGGGTGGGTCTCTATGAAGCCGTGCTCGTCGACGGCGAAAAAGAGTTCGGGCGAGCGTGAGAGGATCACCGGACCGCCGAGGTCGACGAGCGCACCGTAGTGGACGGGTTGGCGCTCGATCAGCGACCAGAAGGCCGCGCGCGGATCGCCGTGCCAGCGCGCGGTGATCGGCATGGTGAGGTTTGCCTGATAGCAATCGCCCTTGCGCAGGTGCTGATGCAGCCGGTCGAAGCGTTGCTGATAAGCCGGGAAATCCCACGCAGCATGGGGTTCTGTCAGGAACGCGCCGTTTTCCTTTCGCTGGACCGGCTGTGCCAGCGGGTGCTCGTTGCCGGCCGGCGCATCGAACACGCCGAAGCAGAGCAGCGGAGTCTCGCGATTCTCCGCGGCGAGCGGCTTCAGCTTTTCCTCGAAGAGATAGCCCGCCTCATAGGAAAGGTATCCGGCAAGCCACTTGCCGGACCGATGCGCTTCTTCGAGGCGCGACAGGGCCGAGGGAAAGGCTTCGGCGGTATGGGCCGTTATGACGTCCAGCGGATCGGCAAAGACCGTGCATTGCGCGCGCGCGTCGTCGCGGAACAGGACATATCCGCCGGTTTCAGCCCCTGGGTCCGATGCGCTCGTGTTCATGAAGCCCTGTCAAGCGCCTCCAGTTCATCGATCAGGCCTTCGATCATCGACAGCCCCTTCGCCCAGAAGGACGGATCGGCGGCGTCGAGTTCGAAGGGTTTCAGAAGCTCGGAATGGTGCTTGGTGCCGCCGGCCTTCAGGAGCTCGAAATACTTGTCCTGGAAGCCCGCGTCTGCCTGCTGGTAGACGGCATAGAGCGAGTTCACAAGGCAATCGCCGAAGGCATAGGCGTAGACATAAAAGGGCGAATGGATGAAGTGGGGAATATAGGCCCACCAGGTCTCGTAGCCCTCGGAGATGCGGATGGCGGGGCCGAGGCTCTCGGCCTGTACCGACAGCCACAGCTCGCCGATCGCTTCGGCGGTCAGCTCGCCTTCCTTGCGGGCGGTGTGCAGCTTGCGCTCGAAATCGTAGAAGGCGATCTGGCGGACGACCGTGTTGATCATGTCCTCGACCTTCTGGGCGAGCATCGCCTTGCGCTCACGCTTGTCCTTCGTCTGACCGAGAAGCGCGCGGAAGGTCAGCATTTCGCCGAAGACCGAGGCCGTTTCGGCAAGCGTCAGCGGTGTCTGGCACATCAATGCGCCCTGTTCGCCTGCCAGCACCTGATGAACCCCATGACCGAGTTCATGCGCAAGGGTCATGACATCGCGCGGCTTGCCGAGATAGTTCAGCAACACATAGGGATGGGCGGAAGGCACGGTCGGATGGGCGAATGCGCCGGGTGCCTTGCCGGGCCGGGCCGGCGCATCGATCCAGCCGCCATCGAAAAAGCGGGAAGCGATAGCCGCCATTTCGGGCGCGAAACCGCCATAGGCGGAAAGCACGGTCTGCTTGGCTTCTGGCCAGGGGATCAGCCGGTCGGAGGTCTCGGGAAGCGGAGCGTTGCGGTCCCAGAATTCCATCTGCTCCATGCCGAGCCACTTCGCCTTCATCGCGTAATAACGGTGCGAAAGGCGCGGATAGGCGGCCTTGACCGCACTTGCCAACGCGTCGACCACCTCGCGCTCGACGCGATTCGACAGGTGACGGCTGTCGGCGATATCCTCAAAGCCCCGCCAGCGGTCGGAGATCTCCTTGTCCTTGGCCAGCGTGTTGGTAACAAGAACAAAAATGCGGATATTGTCCTTGAAGGTGTTGGACAGTGCGATGGCCGCCTTCTCGCGCACCAGCGGATCGCTGTCCTGCAGCATGTTGAGGGTCGCCTCGAGCGGCAGCTGCTGATCGTCCACACTGAAGCGCAGGCTGGCCAGCGTCTCGTCGAAGAGGCGGTTGAAGGCCCCGGCACCGGTCATCGATTTTTCCAGGAAGAGCTGTTCGATGCGGTCCTCGAGCTGGAACGGTTTGTCCTTCCTCAGGTCGACGATCCAGGGGCGGTAATGGCCGGCGTCCGCGTCGCGCTCCATGCAGGCGTCCATGACCGCATCATCGATACGGTTGAGTTCAAGCGTGAAGAAAAGCAGATGCGAGGACAGGTCGGTGAGTTTTGCCTGCACGTCGCCGAAGAACTTGCCGTTCGCAGCGTTCGTCATGTCGGAATAATAGGTGAGGCCGGCATAGGAGGCGAGGCGACCGAGCAGGTCGTCAAGAGCCTCGTATTCGCGCAGTGCCGCGCCGATTCCGTCGTTCCCCGAACAGGTGGCAGCTTGCGCGAGCTTGCCTTTCCATTTTTCCTCGAAAGCGAGCGTGTTGCTGCCCGCCTTCTCCATGTCTTTCAGGAAGCTTTCCGAAGTCTGGGAGGAATAGAGATCCTCGAGCTTCCAGACCGGCAGTTCCCCGAGCGCGGGAGCGGCGGGCGCACGAGCGGCCGGCGGCGCGGAGAATACATGAGCGTGGGTCTGGAATAAGCGCATGATGGCAGTCCTTCCTTATCATCAGCAGTAACGGTCAGGTTTAGTCAGTCGCGGGGCAGGGGGCAAGACGCTCTCGAAAGCGCGACGTGGCCGACAAACCGCCCGTGAACGATTCGTTAAAATGCGAGCATTTGTCAAAACCGGATGTTCAGTCCTGTCTGGCAGGGTCCCCGACCGAAGGTTCACGAACGCATGACGCGCCAGAATGAATCCGGGAGCTCGAAAGTGACTGCTCATATTCTCGTTATCGATGACGATCCGGCCGAACGCCGCTCGCTCAAGGCCGCAATCGAAGCCCAAGGCCATGCCGTGCATATCGCGGAAAACGATCAGGCAGGGCTTGACCTGTTGAGGAGAAAGCGCGGTGAGATCGGAGCCGTGTTGCTGGATCTCAAGACACCCGACCGTGACGGGCTGTCGCTTCTCTCGTCGCTCGGCAGTATCGACCCGGACGTACCGGTAATCGTGCAGACGGTTGAAAACGGGACCAATCTGGCCGTGGAGGCAATGCGCGCCGGCGCGTTCGATTTTGTCGTCAAGCCCAGCTCCCTGGAGCGGCTCGCCTCCGCGCTTTCCAGTGCACTCAAGCTTCGCGAGAGCGACGCGCAGGGACGGACCGTGAGACGGGCACGTTCCGGCGCGATCGGATTTGGCGATATCGTTGCAGCGAGTTCGGCCATGGCAAGGGTTGTGGAACTCGGGCGCCGGGCTGCTCACTCGAACATCCCGGTCATGCTCGAGGGCGAGGCGGGTGTCGGCAAGGAACTGGTGGCCCGCGCCATTCATTCGGCCAGCGACCGGTCTGGCCGCCCCTTCATAGTGGTCAATTGCGGTACGGTCCCACACAGTCTGCTGGAAAGCGTCCTCTTCGGCCAGGAAAGCCCGTCGTCGTCGCAGGTGGTCGAAGGACTGACCGGGAAATTCATCGAGGCTAACGGCGGCACGCTGTTCCTGGAAGGAATCAGTGAGCTTCCGCCGCATGTGCAGGGCAAACTGCTCGACGTGGTCCAGTCGGGAGAGATTGAGGCCGTCGGCGCCAGCCGTTCGCGCAAGGCGAACGTGCGGTTGATCGCGGCCACCAACAAGGATCTGATCGAAGAGGTCAAATCCGGCCGGTTCCGCGAGGATTTCTACTACCGCCTGAACGTCTTCCCGATCACCATTCCCGCGCTTCGTCGCCATAAGGAAGACATACCCCATCTCGCAAGGGCGTTCGCAGAGCGCTTTTCCGCAGAGCAGCGACTGGCAAAACCGCTTTCGCTCGGTCCCGGCGCGCTGGCGCTTCTGACCGCCTTCGACTGGCCGGGAAATATCCGCCAGCTCGAGAATGCCGTGTTCCGCGCCGTCATCCTTGCCGAAAGCCATGAATTGTCTCAGAGCGATTTTCCGCAGATCGCGGCCCAGATGCCAAGCGGAGAAGGACGCGAGACGACTGCCCCGAGCCGTCCGGTTTCCGCCGGGGAAGCGCAGACGCCGCCGGCCTCTTCTCCGGTGGAAGCGGCCTCTACGCCATGGCAGGCTACAGGCGGTCACGTCGAGGCCGTCGCTCCATCCGCAGGCAACAGTGGTGCCCATGCCAATGTCATTGTCAGCACCGATGACAGCGGAAATGTGCGCAAGCTCGCGGAAATAGAGGAGGAATTGATTCGATTCGCCCTGAAATTCTATCGCGGGCAGATGAGCCAGGTCGCTCGCAAACTCGGGATTGGCCGATCCACGCTTTATCGAAAGCTAAAGGACTACGGCATTGATCCCGACGATCCCCAGAAGCATGCCGCCTGAGGCAAATAAGACAAGGATTATTAACTGTTGGGTAAAGATGTTCGGTTACCAACAGTAAATGACTTGTTAGATATGCGTTCACTATATATGAAATGTGTCCACGTCTGTGGCAGTTTTGCCATGGTGTTACCGCATTTGGCATTCATCTGAGTGGCTTGGGACGCAGTCTTTCGGACGGGGATTGAATTGCAGAGAACGCATGCAATTAGAGCGCCTTTCGCCATCGGCGGGCGCCGTAAGGAAGCTGCGAACGCGAATTCCGCGGTCAAGCACCTTCTCGCGGCTCTGATGCTGGTTCTTCTGGGTGCGTTTGCCGTCCTTGGTTCAGCGTCTCACGCCGCCGCCGAAACCCGCACCCTCAAGATCCATTTCGTGCATACCGGCGAAAAGGCCGCAATCACGTTCAAGCGCAACGGTCGCTATGACGCCAACGGGCTGAAGCAGCTCAATCACATCCTGCGCGACTGGCGACGCAATCAGCCGACAAAGATGAATCCCAGGCTGTTCGATCTCGTCTGGGAGGTCTACCAGCGCTCCGGTGGTTCCGGCTATATCAACGTCGTGTCCGGTTACCGCTCTCCCGAAACCAATTCCATGCTGCGCAAGCGGTCCAAGGGTGTCGCCAAGGAAAGCCAGCACATGCGTGGCACGGCGGTGGATTTCTACATACCCGGCGTGCAGCTCAGGAAGTTGCGCGAAATCGGGGTCAAGTTGCAGGCCGGCGGCGTCGGCTATTATCCGAATTCCGGCTCGCCTTTCGTGCACATGGATGTCGCGAGCGTTCGTGCGTGGCCGCGCATGTCGCGCCAGGAACTGGCTCGGCTTTTCCCGGACGGCAAGACCCTGCACATCCCGAATGACGGCAAGCCGCTGCCGGGCTATCAACAGGCTATGGCGGAGTACAAGCGCCGGCTCAGTTCCAGCGACATCGTCGTTGCCGAGAACAAATCCTCGGGCAAACGGAAAAACCTGTTTGCCATGCTGTTCGGTGGAACGGGTGACGAGGACGAGGAAGAAGACGTCGTACCGGCAGATCGTCCGTCGGTCGCGCCGCAGCCGGTCGTGACGGCTACGCAGCCGGTCATGGTCGCGTCGGCTACCCCTCCGCCGCAAGCGGCAGCGGAACCGCCGGCAGAATCGGTCGCTGCACCGGTGCCGCTCTCGCGCCCGTCGTTCAAGCCGCAGTCGGGTGACACGAGCCTTGCCGTTGCGCTTTATTCCCCAGCCAGGAACGCGGCAGAAGATGCCTTGTCCCAGGTCGCCGCCGCACCGGCGGAGGGAGGCGAGGCGTTCCCCGATCTGCAGGCCTACAAGATTCCCGTTCCGACACTGCTTGGAAAACGCGGCATGAAGGGCGACGCCGAACCCGAAGTGCTGACCGCGTCCGTGGCGCAGGACCTCACCAATCCGACAGAAGAGGATCTGTCAGCCATTCCGGTTCCTGTCGGCCGTCCGGCGGGCGCCGAAGCGCTGCTGGCCAGCGCCGAGGCCGCGGAGGAGGCAGAGCTGGACGAAGTGGAACAGGCTATCCTTTCGCCGGAAGCGGCAGCGGCGCTTGAAGAGAGCCGCATGGCTGCAGTAGAGCCGGCCGAGGCGCCAGTGGAAGTGGCCGCCATCGCGCCTGAACCTGAGCCCGCAAGCCGCACGATTGACTTCGGCGATGTCTTCGACGCACCCAAGACAGCCGAGACCGGAATCGAGGCCGGATTGCCGGCAAAGGGCGGACGCCCAAGCCAGGCAGAGGCGGAGGCTGCCCGTCAGGCCATGTCCGGCGGTACCAGGCTGACGAAGAATATCATTTCCCAATGGGCCCTGAACAAAAACAAGTTCGACACGGTGGACAAGCCCGTGAAGGCGCAGCGCCTCGTCAGCCGCGCGCTGAGCGAGGGGCCGGCGAGCATCTATCCTGTCGGTTTCAAGAGCGGGGCACCGGCAGTCGATCCGGGGCGCTTCGGGGCCGTGGTCAATCAGTGATCACATGAGCGATCCTTTGCCGTAACCTACAAAAAACCCCGCTGAACGCATTCAGCGGGGTTTTTTCTATCCGTTGTGCGGCCCTGGCCGCAATCGGCTTATTCTTCCGGCGGGCTTTCGATCATGCCGAGCGCGTGGAGATAGGTGTCGAGGATCAGATCCTCCTCCATGCGCTCCTGGGCATCCTTCTTGCGCAACGCGATAACCTTCTTGAGAATCTTGGTATCGAAGCCCGTGCCCTTGGCTTCACCATAGACATCCTTGATGTCGTCGGCGATGGTCTTCTTTTCTTCTTCCAGCCGCTCGATCCGTTCGACAAAGGCGCGAAGCTGGTCGCGGGCGACGCCGTGGGCATCAGACATGGGACTCTCCTGTAATTGGGGACGTATTTGGATGGATGCTGACCTGCCGCGAAGCGCGCGCCACGTCAAGACCACTTGACGGAAAGGATGATTATTCGCGCGGTCTGTTGATTTCGAACGCCTCTTTCTGGGCTTCAGTCGCCTCTCGCTGAAAGCGTTCTTTCCAGTCTTCGTAGGGCATACCGTAGATGATCTCGCGCGATTCGTTCTTGGTCAGTTCGCTGCCGGCCTCGCGGGCGGCATCGAGGTACCAGTTGGACAGGCAATTGCGGCAAAATCCCGCCAGGTTCATCATGTCGATGTTCTGGATATCGGTGCGCTCGCGCAGGTGAGCGACCAGACGGCGGAACACCGCGGCCTCGAACTCAATCTGCTGCTGTCGGGTCATTTCGGTCATGGCCATCGTCTTCTCGTCAGCTTTCATAGGGGCCGGTGCGGGATGGATGGATCTTGTATTCATGCAGCGCCGAGTCGGCATTGAGTGCCGTGAATATCGGCGCGAGACGCACCGCCCAATCCGCAATGCCCGCGCTGTCGCCGATCAGGTCCTGGCGAACTTCCAGAAGCGCATGGGGGATGCCGGCCGTCATGCAGTGCCGGTACATCGTATCGCCCTTGAGTGCGCCGTCGTAAGGTTCGTTGTCGCCGACAAGTATATCACCGGGCGCGCGCAGCAGGGAGAGGAACGGATGGACGGCGCGGTCGTCGCTGTCCCACAGGACGGCTGCGTGCCAGGGGCGGGGAACGCCTTTCCAGGCGGGGGTGAAGGAATGCAGCGAGAGGACCAGCGGCGCCATGCCCGATTGATCGGCAACCGCGCTGATTGTCTGGCTGACGGCGCGGTGATAGGGGCGATGGAACGTCTCTATGCGGTTGTTCCATTCGGTCGCCGTTATCGGATGATTCCCCGGAATGATAGCGCCGTCGGAAATCTTCATGATCAGGGTCGGATCGTCCTCGCCGCGATTCGGATCGATCAGCAGACGGGAGAAGCAGCCAAGAACGGCCGGGACGCCAAGCCTTTCCGCGAGACTCCGGGTGAGGCCCTCAATTCCGATGTCAAAGGCGATGTGTCGTGTAAAGGCTTCCGGCGGCAATCCGAGACGGCCGTAACTGGCCGGCAGGCGGTTCATGGCGTGGTCGCCGAGCAGCACCATACCCCTGTCATTATGACCGGGTATGATTTCGTAAGGAGAGAAATCTTGCATGGAATTCGGATGCCCGTTTTGGCTTTCGAGCGCTTGATGACATGGGGGAAAGGTGAGTGCAAGCTTTCGCTCAGGCCACCTTTGTGCCAAGATCGCGGTCAATGGTTCGGGGTGAAAATATAATCGATTAGACTTAAGTTGACATTCGTGTCCTACCGTCGCAAGAAAGCACTCAATGTATCAATATGGAGTTCCGTCGGAAACCGTGCCGAAGCGAGATTCAATCAAGAGCGCCCGCGGCTCCGCGCGCCATCTGAGACATTTGATCATTACCGGGGCGTTCTGCATGCCCTTTCTGACGGCTGGCGCCGCGCATGCCGAATTCAGGGTTTGCAACGGGACGCAGAACCTGGTCGGTGTTGCGATCGGTTACCGCGCTGCCGAGGGCTGGATTACCGAAGGCTGGTGGCAAGTTCCGGCGACAACCTGCGCGACCCTGATCGAGGGCGAGCTGCAATCCCGCTACTACTATCTCTATGCTGAAGATGCAGCGCGCGGCGGCCGCTGGGCCGGTGACATCAACATGTGCGTCGCTGAAAACGAGTTCAAGATCGTCGGCGTGCAGGACTGCTTCGCGCGCGGTTACCAGCAGATGGGTTTCAAGGAATACGATACGGGCCGCCAGGGCAGCTGGATGGTCCAGCTTTCCGACACGCCCGGGACGCAAGAAAGCCAGAATTGATGAAGCGTAACCGCAAGGTTAAGATCCTCGCCACCCTCGGGCCCGCATCTTCCGAACTGGACATGATCCGCAAGCTGCATGAGGCGGGCGCCGATGTCTTCCGCATCAACATGAGCCATGCCAGCCACGACATGATGCGCATGCTCATTTCGCGCATCCGTGCCGTGGAAATCGAGAGTGGCCGGCCGATCGGCATTCTCGCCGACCTGCAGGGGCCGAAACTCAGGGTCGGAAAGTTTGCCGCGACCAGCGTCGAGCTCGTTCCGGGCCAGACCTTCACGCTCGACAACAAGGATGAGCCCGGCGACAATAAGCGGGTTTATCTGCCGCATCCGGAGATCCTCGAAGCGGTCAAGCCGGGACACCGGCTGCTGATCGACGACGGCAAGCTGCACCTGCGCGCCGAGAAATGCGATGGCAAGAGCATCGTGACCACGGTCATCTCCGGCACGAAGATTTCCGACCGCAAGGGCGTGAGCCTGCCTGACACTCTGCTGGCGACCGGTGTCCTGACGGACAAGGATCGCGCCGATCTCGACGCTGTGCTCGCCACCAACGAGGTGGACTGGGTGGCGCTTTCCTTCATTCAGCGTCCCGAGGACCTTGCCGAGGTGCGCAAGGTCGCGCGCGGTCGCGTGGGACTGATGTCCAAGATCGAAAAGCCGCAGGCGATCGAACGGATCGACGAGATCATCGAACTTTCCGATGCCCTCATGGTGGCGCGCGGCGATCTCGGCGTGGAAATGCCGCTTGAGGCAGTTCCGGGCCTGCAGAAGCAGCTCATTCGCGCCTGCCGGCGGGCGGGCAAGCCGGTGGTTGTCGCCACCCAGATGCTGGAATCCATGATCTCGGCGCCCGTTCCGACCCGCGCCGAAGTCTCCGACGTTGCAACCGCCGTTTTCGAAGGCGCTGACGCCATCATGCTGTCGGCCGAATCGGCCTCTGGCCAGTACCCCGTAGAGGCGGTATCGACCATGGCCTCGATCGCTTACACGATCGAACGCGAACCGCATTATCCGGGCATCATCTATGCGCAGCGCGCGCAGCCAGAGGCGACCGGCGCCGATGCTATCTCGCTGGCGGCGCGGCAGATCGCGGAAACGCTGAAGCTGTCGGCTATCGTCTGCTATACCTCGTCCGGCAGCACCGGACTTCGCGCCTCTCGCGAACGGCCCGACGTGCCGATCATCGCCCTCTCGCCAGTCATCCAGACTGCACGGCGGTTGTCCGTCGTCTGGGGGCTTCATTGCGTCGTCTCGGAGGAGCCGTCAGATCTTGACGATATGGTCAACCGCGCCTGCCGTATCGTGGTGGCAGAGGGTTTCGGCAAGCCTGGCGATCGGGTGATCATTTCCGCCGGCGTACCGATGGGGACGCCGGGCTCCACGAACATGCTGAGGATCGCCTATATCGGCTCGGACGGCCTGAGCGGAATCTGAGCCGGAGACAGGCACTCGCAATTCGACCGAATCGCCGCTTCTGCGGCGATTTTTCGTTCAGCGAAGAAGATCGTGCCGGAGCGGCAATCGCGCCGTGATCAGATACGGCTGCCAGCCAGTTTCTCGGAGAGTTTCGTGACGACGTCCTGCGCCTCGCGATCTGCCGGATAGATTTCCAGGTAACGCTCCCAGGCCTTCAGGGCCATTTCGTCGCTTCCCTGTTCGCCAAGAATGGCCGCCATGCCGGCAAGCGCGCCGAAGTGGCGCGGCTCGATGGCGAGCACGTGATTGATGTCGGCCATGGCCTTACGATAGTTGCCCAGGGTGTAATGCAAGGTGGCGCGCTGGTTCCATACGGCGACGTAATCCGGCTTCAGGACGATTGCCTGATCGAGGAAATCCAGTGCTGCGGCATTACGCTTCTCGTTGATGGCGCTGTTTGCCCACTGCATGAGCAGATCGACGGTCGCGCTGCCGGAGGCATTCCAGTAGGAGATGATTTCGATGGCGATCTTGTTTGCGGCTTCCGGATCGCGTTCCCGCTTCAGCGCGGTGAGCAGGGCATCCAGGCCGCGGGCCGATTCGGTCCCGAGCGCATCGTCACTGGGAGAAGCCTCTTGCGCCATGGCTGAACTGCAAGCAGCCGGCAATGCCAGCGGCGATATCAGGCCGAGCCAGAGAGTGATGTGAACAACACGAAAATAGCGCATGCGGTTATGATAATCCGCCTGCGCTATGTTTCAAACTCAAATTGTCGACATCAACGGCCGATCCTGATGCGGGCGCCATATCCGTAGAGATCGGTGCCCGAGCCAGACAACTGCGACCTGCAATCAGCCCTGACGAGCCTTGAAACGCGGGTTCAGCTTGTTGATGATGTACATACGACCCTTGCGGCGAACCAGACGGTTATCGCGATGACGGGCCTTGAGCGCTTTCAGCGAATTCTTGATCTTCATTTTTCTGATCCGCAACGGTTGCCGGGGAACTTTCGATTCGCCCGCTATCTGAAACAATCAAAAGCGCGCTGCAGGGCGCGCTCCTTTAGGGTTGGTGGCAAATACCCCGTCCTCCCCCACCGTGTCAACCGGCAGAACCGGTTTTCCCGACCCGCAAGCCGGAAATTCCTGCTTTTTCAGCGGGCTTTCGATGTCAATTCCGTGACGTGCCCCATCTTTCGACCGGGGCGCGACTCGGTCTTGCCGTAAAGGTGCACGAGCGTATTCCTGCGTGCGAGCCAATCGGGAAGGCGCAGGATGTCATCGCCGATCAGATTGGTCATCACGCAGTCGGAATGGCGGGCCGGATCGCCGAGTGGCAGGGATGTTATAGCGCGGATATGCTGCTCGAACTGCGAGATGACGCAGGCGGCCTCCGTCCAGTGGCCGGAATTGTGGACCCTCGGCGCGATCTCGTTGGCGACCAGACTGCCGTCCGGCAGTACGAAGAATTCGATCCCGACGATGCCGACATATGCGAGCGCGTCAAGCAGCCGGGTCGCCGCCTCGCGAGCGGCATCGGCCGTTTCCGGGATTATCCGCGCCGGTACGGTGGAGGTGTCGAGGATGCCGCCACGGTGAACATTCTCCGCCGGATCGTAGCAAGCGACCGTGCCGTCCATGCCGCGTGCGGCAATAATGGAGATTTCGCGCTCGAACGGCACGAAGCTTTCCAGAATCAGGGGCACACCGCCCAGCGCCTCGAACGCGCCGGCTGGATTGTCGTCCGGGGAGTGGAAGACGCGTTGGCCCTTGCCGTCGTAGCCGAGACGGCGGGTCTTCAGAACGCCGCTTCCGCCGAAATCGGCAAGCGCGGCTTCCAGATCCCTCTGGTTGTCAATTGCGTGAAAGCGGGCCGTCGGGATACCGCACGAATTCAGAAAGCGCTTTTCCGCCAGCCTGTCCTGGGCGACTTCCAGAGCCTTCGGCGGCGGATAGACCGGGATATTGCGCGCCAGCATCTCTGCGGCTTCGACCGGGACGTTCTCGAATTCGTAGGTCACCACGTCGCAGGCCGCGGCAAGCTCGGCGAGTGCTACGGGATCGCTATAGGAGGCTGTGATCTGGCTGTTGGCCAACTGCGCGGCCGGGCAATCGGCCTGCGGTTCCAGAACGACGGTGCGAAAATTCAGCCGCGAGGCAGCGATTGCCAGCATGCGGCCGAGCTGGCCGCCGCCGATGATGCCGATCGTCGTGACGGTCATGGTGTCTCATCCATCGGGTATTCGGCAACCGATGTGCTCTGGCGCTCGCGCCAGTCATCCAGGCGTTCTGCAAGGTCTTCGTCGGTCAGGGCGAGCACTGCGGCGGCCAACAATGCCGCGTTGACGGCGCCCGCCTTGCCGATCGCAAGCGTGCCGACTGGGATTCCGGCCGGCATCTGGACGATCGAAAGCAGGCTGTCCTGCCCGGACAGGGCGCGTGACTGAACCGGAACGCCGAAGACGGGGAGCGGCGTCATGGCCGCGGTCATACCCGGCAGGTGCGCGGCACCTCCGGCGCCGGCGATGATGATCTTGAAGCCTTCGTCGCGGGCCCCCTTGGCGAAGGCGACCAGCCGATCGGGCGTGCGATGAGCCGAAACGATGCGGGCTTCGTAGCTGACGCCGAGTGCGTCCAGTGTGTCGGCGGCATTCTTCATGGTTTCCCAGTCGGACTGGCTGCCCATGATGATGGCGACGGGAGGACGCTCTTCGGTCATCTTTCGTGCCTCTTCTCTCTCAGGCGATGATATCTGGAATGATATGGTCTTCGAGCTTGCTCATCCTGTCCTTGATGGCCAGCTTCTTCTTCTTCATGCGCTGAATGCGCAACAAATCGCAACCGGTCTGGATCATCGCGTTGATTGCGACGTCGTAGTCTTCGTGCTCCTGACGCAACCTTGCCAGCGAAAGTCTTACGTCCGCCTGTTCCTGATCGGGCATGTTCCTGTCCCCATAGTCGCCTGCGCACATGTTCTTAGATGTGCCGATAATTCGCGCAAGCTCCTATCATCAAATACCGGTAACGGGAAGTTATCCCTCTCCCCGAAAATGCATTGTCGCACCCCTTCTTTCGCCTTCGACAAAACACATTGATCGTGTCACACTACTGTTGCAATGCCTGAAACTCCAGCGGTGGATGGCTGGAGGTAGGCAAAAGGAAGGACGTATCAAATGACCATACAGGCTCATCTTGAATCGCTCGAAAAGAAGCATGGCGCTCTTGAGGAGAAGCTCCATACCGCTCTTACCTCTCCCTCCATGGACGATCACCAGATCGCCGAACTCAAGCGGCTCAAGTTGCGTATCAAAGATCAGATCGAACGTCTGAAGTCGTCCACCCGACACTGATATTCAACGCCATGACTGCCGGATCGGCTGGGACAGCCTGATTAGGCAGGGACAAAACGGTAAGTAACCAATTGCAGGACACGACCCCGGAAGCCAGAGCGGTTTTCGGGGTTTCTTTTTGTTGATGGAGGGACGGGTCTGACGCTGTCGGACGCAAACTCAGGACCAGAACTGGTCGAGCCAGAGATTCATGGCGTTGAAGCCGCGCGCATTGACGGCATAGATACGCTTGGTGCCCTCGGGCGTGACAGTCACGAGATTGCAGTCAAGCAGGGCTTTAAGGTGCTGGGAGACCGCCGGTCGGCTGATGGGCAGGTCCTTGGCGAGATCGTTGACGGTTGTCGGCGCGCGCCGCAGCACCTCCAGCAGGTGGCGGCGGTGCGGATCGGCAATCGCGGCAAAGGGATCCGTGTTTGGCATAACCCCAAAGTACGTCAATAGGCCGGCCTGGGCAAGCATCTATGTGCGCTGCAGCGAAGCGGCCGACTGCCGCCTTTCGCCCGCACGTGTTCTACAGGGGCAGTCCATCCCATATCAGTTTCAAGGCTGCAAGAAGTACCATGACGTACATCAGGGGATAGAATACAGCCGGCCTCAGTCGATGGACGATACGTGCGCCGATGAGGGTCGACACGAGCGCGACGGGCAGCAGCGATGCCGAAAGGACAAGATTGGTCCTGTCCAGTTCTCCAAGGGCGAAATAGGGGATGACCTTGATCGCGTTGAGAATGGCGAAGAAGCGCGTGCTCGTGCCCGTGTAGGTGCGGGGGTCGAGTTTCAGCGGCAGGACATAGATCTGGAAGGGCGGGCCACCGGCGTGGGCAACGAAGCTCGCATATCCCGACAACGTACCCCAGACGGTACCGGCCACGGGACGCTCCGTTCCAGGCGCTTGATCCGTTCCGGCTTTCGGGCCGAAGGTATCCACAAAGTAGCGGATGGCGAAGATCAGGGCGACGCCGCCGAGGATGAGGCGCATCGCGTCGGTCGACACATAGGTCGACGTCGCCCAGCCGAGCGCGATGCCGATGACGGCTCCCGGCAGCAAGGCGAGCAGCGTTGCAGGATTGTTATATTTCCGCCATGCCCAGAGCGCCACGGCATCCATGACGAGCAGAATGGGAAGGAAGATCGCGGCGGCCTGGAGCGGCGGGACGACCATCGCCATCATCGGCACACCGATCAGGGCAAGCGCACCACCAAGCCCGCCTTTCGACAGGCCGACGAGAACAACCGCCGGGACAGCGGCGGCAAAAAACTGTATATCCGGCAGCATTTGTTTCGATTGATCCTTTTGTCAGACCGGTCTATCGGATTTACTCAAACAAAACGAGGGCGGATCTGGCGAAAATGCGAGCCTCCGCCGGAAACGGATTAATCGATGACCGGACCCGAAAACCGCTGCCGCCTTGTCCTGATCGTGCCCGACATATCGGATGCCGAGGAGAAGGCCCGCATCGTCGGCGATGCACTCAAGGGCGGCGATGTCGCATCGGTGATCGTTCCGCAATACGGCCTCGATGACGCCGCGTTCCAGAAACATGCCGAGCTGGTGGTGCCGGTGATCCAGGAAGCCGGAGCCGCGGCTCTTGTGGCCGACAACAGTCGCGTCGCGGGTCGCGCCAAGGCCGACGGACTGCATGTGACCGGCGGGGTGGCGGATCTTTCGGAGGCAATTCAAAAGCACACGCCGAAGATGATCGTCGGCGGCGGCAATGCAAAGGACCGTCACCACGCATTGGAGATCGGGGAAGCCCAGCCGGATTACGTCTTCTTTGGCAAACTCGACGGCGATATCAAGCCGGAGCCGCATTCGAAGAACCTCGCATTGGGAGAATGGTGGTCTTCGATGATCGAGATACCCGCCATTGTCATGGGCGGAAGCGATCCCGGTTCGGCGGTCGCAGTGGCGGAGACGGGTGTTGAATTCGTGGCGCTCGGCAAGGCCGTCTTTGCCGATCCGGCCATGGCGGCGACCGTGATCGCCCAAGTTAATGCGGAGCTTGACGAAAAAGCGCCACGGTTTGAAGATTGAACCACACCATGCGGTTCTCTCGGCACATTCTTTCTTTTGTCCTGACGGCGGCCTCGATCACGAGCGCTGCCGGGTTTGCGTGGCCTGTGTCGGCGCAGCAGGCAGGTGAGGCGGTGACACGGCCGGCCCCGGCTGACGCCGGCACCCTGGATCGTGCCGATCGCCCGACCCCTGATGGTGAAAAGCCCGGCGGCGCCGCGCAGCCCTCCCGAGGCATCACGCTTTTCGAACGCATGGGCGCGCCCTTGCCGGATCTGCCGCCGGAACGCGAATACAAGGGAGCCACCGACGAGGCCTACGGCGCCTTTCAGCGCGGGCTTTTCCTGACCGCGATCGACAAGGCATTGCCGCGCGCCAAGCTTGGCGATCCCGCGGCGCAGACATTGATTGCCGAAATGACGGCGCGTGGTCTGGGGGTCAAGCGGGATCCGAAGGCGGCGGCCTTCTGGTACGGGCAGGCGGCAGCCGGTGGCGATCCGGCGGCGATGTTCAAATATGCCCTGCTGTTGATGGAAGGCCGCGATGTCGAGCGCGACAAGGCCAAGGCCGACGAATATATGCGCAAGGCCGCCGAAGGCGGCAACGGTTCGGCGCAGTTTAACTGGGCGCAGACCCTCGTCGCCGACAATCCCGGCGAGAAAGGCCTGAAACTCGCGCTTCCCTATTACGAAAAGTCCGCCGCGCAGGGCATTGCGGATGCGCAGTATGCGGTGGCGCAGATCTATAACGCTCTGGCGGACCTTCCCGAAGACAAGAAGTCGAAGGCGCGATACTGGCTGGAGCGCGCGGCCAAGACCGGTTTCGATACCGCCCAGCTCGACATCGGAATCTGGCTGGTGAACGGAATCGCAGGAGAACGCGACTACGACCAAGGATTCCGCTGGCTGAAGATTGCCGCCAATCGCGGCAATGTCGTTGCGCAAAATCGCCTCTCGCATCTCTATATCAATGCGCTTGGAACGCGGCCCGATCCGATCGAGGCGGCGAAATGGTATGTTCTTTCCCGCCGGGCGGGGCTGAAGGATCCCGCGCTGGAGGATTTCTATCTCGGATTGACCGATGAGCAGCAGAAAAAAGCCATCGAGGCAGCCAACAGGTTCAGGAGAAGTTGAGCTTTTGCCTGAAAGGCCAGCCGCCGGCGCGACGGCTGGCAAAGGGCATGACAGCCCCGCTCACTTCATCGTGTAGATATCGATCGGAAAATATTTCGCGTTGATCTTCTGGTAGGTGCCGTCGGCGCGGATTTCGTCGAGCGCCTTGTTGAGTTTTTCCCGCAGGTCGTTGTCTTCCTGCCGTACCGCGATACCGACACCGTCACCGACATATTTCGGATCGGTGATCGGTTTTCCGACCAGCTCGCAGCACTTGCCATCGTCGGTCTTGGTCACCCATTCGAGCAGCGGCAACAGATCGCCGACCTCGAGATCCAGGCGGCCATTGGCCATGTCCAGGCTGACCTCGTCCTGAGTCGGATAGACCTTGAGCACGGCGTCCGGATAGACGGCGGCGACATAATCCGCCTGTGTGGTGCCGGCCTGGGCGCCGATAACCTTGCCCTTCAGGGCCTCGTTGGTGAACTCGGTAATCTTCGAGCCCTTCGGCGCGATATGCGTCATGGCCGCCAGATAATACGGGTTCGTGAAGGACACCTTTGTCTTGCGTTCTTCGGTGATGAACATCGAGGCGACGATCATGTCGTATTTCTTGGCGAGCAGGCCGGGAATGATGCCGTCCCAGTCCTGTGCCACGACATCGCATTCCACCTTCATGCGTTCACACAGAACCTTGCCGATCTCGACGTCGAAACCGCCGATCTTCCCGTCGGAGTCGGTGTAGTTGAACGGAGGATAGGCGCCCTCCGTGCCGATCCGAAGCTTCTCGGCGGCACTGGCCGAGAACGCGGCAAGGCCTGCGACGGTCGCGAGAGCGATTGCTAGAGTTCTGTTCGTCATGTTTTTGTTCCCCTTTTGCACCTTGAGCGGTTGCTTCGTGGATTATTATGCAGCGCAATTGCATAAACGAAATCGATAGGCTTGATAGTCGATATCGATCCTATTTATGGTGCCGTGTGTGTCTGTTCGGCCGATCCCCCTTTCGGTCCAGGCTAGTCTCCATCGGTCAGTGTCATGTCCAGCAACCGTCTTGAGCGTTTCGCCTATCACCTCGATTGGAACCTGCTGCGAACATTCGTGGTCGTGGTGGAGGAGGGCAGCATCACCGCTGCCGCCAACCAGTTGCTGCTGCAGCAGCCTGCCGTCAGCATGGCGTTGAAGCGGCTGGAACTGACCGTCGGGCACAGACTTATCGATCGTCGTCCGGGGCGGTTCCAGTTGACCCAGGCCGGTGAGCGACTGCATCGCCAGTGCCTGGAGGTTTTCGGAGCGGTGGTGAGGTTGCCCAA
>DPXQ01000116.1:0-18336 GCA_003527225.1 Rhizobium sp. | reverse complement strand
TCCGTAGCCGTGGAAACCACTGCTGATGTCATCAGTTCCGTGGAGCGCAATATCGCCACCATCGGATTGTGCGATGGCATCATCCCCGACGGATTGAACAAGGCGCTTTTCAAGCGCGAACGCTATGCGCTCTATTGCGGGCGCGGCCATCGGCTGTTCGGGGTGAGTGGTGCAACGCTCAACGATCTCCGCGGCGATCCCTACGTGGCATTTACCGCTGATGTGCTCGGTGGCCAGCACATGAACGCGGTCACCGCGGTGCGGGCCCTTGGCTCCTTCGGCCAGCAAGTACGGGCCGTCTCAAGCCATGTCGAGGAGGTTATTCGCCTGATCGCGGCCAACATCGGCATCGGCATGCTTCCGGACCATCTGGCCGGTCCCTGGGTAGCGGAGGGGAAGCTGTGGCAGTTGCCGCCCTATGATGTGCTGCCAACCTGCGACGTGTTTCGGATCACCAGCCCCAATTCCATCCTCAATCCTGCCGAGCAGGCCTTTCTCGCCCATATCGCCGACACACCGGTACTTGATCATTCGGCAAGCGCGCCCTAACGCTGTCTTCAGGCGCGGGAGATGCGCTGCCGGTCACCTTGTGCTCCTTGGCCTGGATCAATAGCCTGCCGATAGACATGCATGGAAAGCGTTTCCGGCGCATTGCCACTCTTGCGGGGCCGGGAGGGAACGGAACTGGTCACGATGGAAAATATCGAACTCTACCAGCGACTGGGATTGGCGATTGCGATCGGCGCGGCAGTCGGTGTCGAGCGGCACTGGCGCGAGAAGGATGAGCCGGAAGGCGCGCGAACAGCGGGTATCCGCACCTTCACGATGATCGGCATGACGGGCGGAGTCGCCGGGTTGATCGAGCAGAATATCGCCGATGCCTCCGCCTATTCCGGCATTGTGCTTACCGGTTTTCTCGTGGCGCTTACGGTGGTCGTGGCTATTTTCGAGCTGCGCGAGGCAATCGCGGAACAGTCCTTCAGCGTCACCTCGGTGGTGGCCGCCATGCTCACCTTCGGACTCGGCGCGCTTGCAATGCTCGGCGACATGACGCTTGCGTCCGCCGGCGGCGCCTCGCTCGTCGCCATCCTGGTCAGTCGCGAGTTCCTGCACAAGGCAATTCAGCGGCTGCAATGGGTGGAATTGCGCTCGGCGGTGATCCTGCTTGCCATGAGCTTCGTTCTTTTGCCGATCATTCCGTCGGAGCCGTTTGGGCCGTTCGGCGGGGTGGCGCCAAGGAGCATCGTCGTGCTCGCAATCATTCTGGCGTCGATTTCCTTTGCGGGCTATGTGGCGGTGCGCATGCTTGGCCCTTCGCGGGGTGATTTCCTGGCGGGCGCGATCGGCGGCCTCATTTCCTCGACCGGCACGACGGTTGCGTTCGCGAAGCGGGCCACTGACGGCGAGGCATCGCGCTCGCTGGCGGCAGGTGCCGTCGCCGCGGGCGCCGTTTCTCTCCTTCGAACCGCCGTTCTGATCGCTACACTCGCCGCTTCCCTTTTGCCGTCGCTTCTGGCGCCACTGCTTTCGGCGGCGGGTATCATGATGGTCTATGCCCTCATCCTCGCGTACCGGGACGAACCGCATGAAGGGCAGCGTGTGCCGCAGAACCCCTTCGAGCTTTCAGCCGTTGCCAAGATGGCTTTCCTGCTTGTGCTTGTTGCTTTTCTTGCGCGCGCGGCCACGCAATATTTCGGCGGCAGCGGATTGCTCGTGGCTTCCGCCTTGTCGGCGCTTGCCGATGTCGACGCGGCGACAGTGACGGTCGCCAGCATGCTGTCCTCCATCACTCCAGACCTTGCTGCCCAGGCGATTGGCGTCGCGGTGATCTCCAATATGGTGGCCAAGGCTGTTTATGCATCCATCCTCGGCGTTTCGGGATTCAGCCTGCATGTGTGGCTCGCCTCGTTCATGTCGGTGATAGCCGGATTGTCGGTTCATATCGCCTCCGGCGGCCTTTGAGCGGGGCTCGCTCGGGTCTGTAAGGCGGCATGCCCCTTGAATTCAGGCGATTTTTGTGGTCTTGAACCCGCCAATCAATCCTCGCGATCCGCATAGTGCCGTCTCGGTCGCCGCAATCCGGTCGCTTCGCCGTAATTTCAAGGAAATAGCCATATGGCCCGTTCTGCTCTGCTAAATGTCATGGTCCAGGCCGCGCTGAAGGCCGGGAAGTCGCTATCGCGGGATTTCGGCGAGGTCCAGAACCTGCAGGTTTCGGTAAAGGGGCCTGGTGATTTCGTGTCGCAGGCGGATTTCAAGGCGGAAAAGATCGTCAAGGAAGAACTCCTGAAGGCGCGCCCGACCTACGGTTTCGTCGGCGAGGAGACCGAGGAACTCACGGGCACCGACGGAGCCCATCGCTGGATCGTCGATCCGCTCGACGGCACCACCAATTTCCTGCACGGGATTCCGCAGTTCGCCGTCTCCATCGCCCTCGAGCGCAGCGGTGAAATCGTTGCCGGCGTCATATTCAATCCGGCGACGGACGAGCTCTACACCGCCGAGCGCGGCGGCGGCGCCTTCCTCAACGATCGTCGTATCCGGGTTGCCGCGCGCAAGGCGCTCTCCGACTGCGTGATTGCTTGCGGCATTCCCCATCTCGGCAAGAAGAACCACGGCAAATTCCTCGTCGAACTGCGGCACGTCATGGGCGAAGTCGCGGGTGTCCGGCGCATGGGGGCGGCCTCGCTGGATCTCGCCTATGTCGCAGCGGGCCGGTTCGACGGTTATTGGGAGACGGATCTCAATTCCTGGGACATGGCGGCGGGATTGATCCTCATCCGCGAGGCGGGCGGTTTTGCCAGCGATGTGAGCGGCGGAACGGATATTCTTTCCTCCGGCGGGGTCGTTGCCGGAAACGAGTATATCCAGAAGGCCCTGGTCGAAGTCATCGCCCGACCGTTGCCGAAAGCCTGAGCGCTATCCACCGCCGCGTTGTCCGACCGGCGGCTTTCCCCTTCAATTCGTCGTAATTTTCCACTAGCCTCCGGCAGCGAGATTCCGGAAGGTTGAGGACGACATGGCGAAGGTGAAGCTGGCGGATTTGGAAGCGGCCGAGGCCGGCACGGGGGAATACGGCCACAAGCTGTCGAGCCCCATGCCGTTCTTCACAACGATGCTGATCTTTCTGATCATCGTCGGTTTCATCACCGCCATTCTCTACCGGCAGGCCCATGCGGCCTTCATCACCAATCCGGGCCTTAACGGCCTCATTCTCGGCGTACTCGCCATCGGCATCATCCTGGTTTTCAACCACGTGCTGGCGCTGAGGCCGGAGGTGCGCTGGTTCAATTCCTTCCGCGCTGCCGGGGACGCAGGCAAGGTCGGTCGCGATCCGCGCCTGCTTGCGCCGATGCGCTCGCTCATCGGCAGGCGGCGCGAGGTGGCGATTTCCACGACGGCGCTGCGCTCCATACTCGATTCCATTGCGACCCGGCTCGACGAGTCGCGCGATACGTCCCGCTATCTGATCGGTCTTCTCGTCTTTCTCGGGTTGCTCGGGACGTTTTGGGGTCTGCTGGGAACCATCGGGTCGATCAGTTCGGTGATCCAGTCGCTCGATCCCGCCTCCGGTGACAGCAACGACGTTCTCCAGGCGCTGAAGAACGGCTTGTCCGGTCCGCTGAGCGGCATGGGAACCGCCTTTTCGTCCTCGCTTCTCGGTCTTTCCGGATCGTTGATCCTCGGCTTTCTCGACCTGCAGGCAGGGCGTGCCCAGAATCGCTTCTATACAGAACTGGAAAACTGGCTCTCCTCGGTCACCGATGTCGGGTCCGACATGATCGCGCCGGGCGAACCCTCGGCAGTGACCTCCGACGATCTGAAGCGGCTGGTCGCGCAATTGCACAAGCTGACCACCCAGCAGGCCGGCGCCAACAGCGATCGTTCCGTCGCCGCCGTCGCCGGTCTCGCGGAAGGCATCCAGGGGTTGGTGAAGAACATGCGCAACGAGCAGCAGATGCTCCGCGACTGGATCGAAGCGCAGCAGGAAGATGCCCGCGCCATGCGCAAGACGCTCGACCGCCTGAACGACAAGATCGGCGGGGGTAAATAGCCCATGGCCCTAGCGCGCAATCGCCGCCGCGAAAGAGGCGTGGACTATTGGCCTGGCTTCGTGGATGCGCTCTCCACGCTGCTTCTCGCGATCATGTTCCTGCTGACTGTCTTCGTTCTGGCGCAGTTCATTCTCAGCCGGGAAATTTCCGGTAAGGACGAAGTGCTCAACCGCCTCAACAGCCAGATCGCCGAACTGACGCAGTTGCTGGCACTGGAAAAGAGCGGCAAGCAGGATCTCGAGGACACCTTGGCAAGCTTGCAGTCGTCCCTTGCGACGTCTGAAAGCGAGCGCAGCCGGTTGCAGCAGCTTCTGGCATCGGGGGCCGGATCGGTCGAAACGGCGAACAACCAGATCGGAACACTCACGGAAAAACTCAACGAGGAACAGCAGGTCAGCGCCCGGGCGATGAGCCAGATCGAACTGCTGAACCAGCAGATTGCGGCGTTGCGGGCGCAGATTGCCGCTGTCGAAGAGGCGCTGCAGGCTTCCGAAGCGAAAGATCAGTCCTCGCAGACCAAGATTGCCGACCTGGGGCGCCGGCTCAATGTCGCGCTGGCCCAACGGGTGCAGGAACTCAATCGTTATCGCTCCGATTTCTTCGGCCGATTGCGGGAGATCCTCTCCGATCGCGAGAATATCCGCATTGTGGGCGACCGCTTCGTGTTCCAGTCGGAAGTGCTTTTCCCGTCGGGCGGCAGCGAGCTTAATCCCGAGGGCCGGGTCGAGATGACCAAGCTTGCCACTGCTCTTCTTGATCTCGCCAAGGAGATTCCCGCGGAGATCAATTGGGTGCTGCGCGTCGATGGGCACACTGACAACGTCCAACTGGCCGGAACCGGCAAATACGCCGACAACTGGGAACTCTCAGCGGCGCGTGCGATATCGGTCGTGAAGTTCCTGATTTCCCAAGGCGTGCCTTCGAACCGGCTCGTGGCCGCCGGCTTTGGCGAATACCAGCCGATTGCCGAAGGCGACAGCGTCGAAGCCAGATCGCAAAACCGTCGCATCGAACTCAAGCTCACAGAGCGGTGAACATCTCCAGACTCCGAACGCAAAGGGTTGTGTTGTCTCTTACGTGCTCGTAAAGGTAATCGGGGGCGCTGAGGGGGGAGTGATGGATTACGATGTTCTGGTGGTCGGGGCCGGTTTGTCCGGGCTTGTCGCGGCGACGGAAGCAGCGGATCGCGGCCTCAAGGTGTGCGTTCTCGACCAGGAGGGCGAGCAGAATCTTGGCGGGCAGGCGCATTGGTCGCTCGGCGGTCTCTTCTTCGTCAACAGCCCGGAACAGCGGCGCATGCGGATTTCCGACAGTTACGAGCTGGCCCGGCAGGACTGGTTCGGATCGGCCGGGTTCGACAGGAACGAGGACTACTGGCCCCGCCAGTGGGCCGAAGCTTATCTTGAATTCGCCGCCTCAGAGAAGCGGGAGTGGCTGCACAGGCAGGGCGTGCGCTGGTTTCCCGTGGTCGGATGGGCCGAGCGGGGCGGTGCGCTTGCCAATGGGCACGGCAATTCCGTGCCGCGTTTCCATATCACCTGGGGCACGGGTCCGGCGGTGCTGGCGCCGTTCATCCGCCGCGCACGGGCGGCTGAGGAGACAGGTGGGATCGTTTTCCGCCTTCGCCATCAGGTCGACCAATTGGTTCTGACGAACGGAGCCGTCACCGGCGCTCAGGGTATCGTGCTCAAGGACGACGCTGCCGTGCGGGGCAAAGCGAGCAGCCGCATGCCGGTGGGAGAGTTCGAGATATCGGCGGGCGCCGTCATTGTTTCGTCCGGTGGGCTCGGCGGAAGCCATGATCTGGTGCGCAAGAACTGGCCGGTGGAGCGGCTTGGGCCCCCGCCGAAGTCCATGGTTTCCGGTGTACCCGGTTACGTCGATGGCCGCATGCTGGCGATCGCACAGAGCGTCGGCGGCGAGGTGATCAACAGCGACCGGATGTGGCACTACACCGAAGGCCTGAGAAACTACGACCCGATCTGGCCGAATCATGGGATCCGCATTTTGCCCGGGCCGTCTTCCTTCTGGTGCGACGCCGAGGGGAACCGTTTCGATTCGCCGGCGATGCCTGGCTTCGATACGCTGGCAACGCTCAAGGCGATCCGCGCGCGGGGTCATGAATACAGTTGGTTCATCCTGAACAAGGCGATCATCAAGAAGGAGTTCGCGCTCTCGGGCTCGGAACAGAATCCCGACCTGACGGGAAAGGATATCCGCCTGCTCCTCAAGCGCATCGGCCGCAATCCGCCCGGTCCCGTCCAGTCCTTCATGGAGAAAGGAGAGGACTTCGTGGTCCGCGATACGATCGAGGATCTGGTCGCGGGCATGAATGAGATCAGCGGCGAGTACAGGCTCGGTGTCCGCCATATCCGCAACCAGATAGAAGCACGCGACCGGGAATTGGAGAACAGCTTCGGAAAGGACATTCAGGTGACCGCTATCCGTGGCGCACGCGCCTATCTCGGCGACCGCCTGATGCGAACCGCCCGGCCGCACCGCCTCCTCGACCCGAAGGCCGGGCCGCTGATCGGGGTCAGGCTTCACATCCTCACCCGCAAGACGCTGGGCGGCCTGCATACCGATCTTTCGGCACGCGTCCTCGGCAGCAAGAACAAGCCGGTCCCGGGCCTCTACGCGGTCGGCGAGGCGGCGGGCTTCGGAGGCGGGGGAATGCATGGCTACAACGCGCTCGAAGGCACGTTTCTGGGCGGTTGTCTGTTCTCGGGCCGGATCGCTGGACGAGCCGTTGGGCAATAGGCGAAAACGCCCACCGGATCTTTCCTACTTCGCGGCTGCGCTGAACTCGCGCGCGCCGCTTTCGAATTGCAGCCGCGCCAGCTTGGCGTAGAGACCGCCCTCCTGAATCAGGCTCTGATGCGTGCCTACCTCGGCAATGCGGCCTTCATCCAGAACCAGGATACGATCGGCCTTGAGGACGGTCGCAAGCCTGTGCGCGATGACGATGGTGGTGCGGTCCTTCATCAGGCGATCGAGCGCCTTCTGTACCAGGGTTTCGCTTTCGGCATCGAGCGCCGATGTCGCTTCGTCGAGAAGCAGGACCGGGGCGTTCTTCAACAGCGCTCGGGCAATGGCGATCCGCTGACGCTGGCCGCCCGAAAGGGTGATGCCGCGCTCGCCCACGGGCGTGTCGAAGCCCTTCTCAAGCCGGTCGATGAATTCCCGCGCCTGGGCAGCCTCGGCGGCGGCGATCACATCCTCCCGACTCGCGCCGGGGGAGCCGAAGGCAATGTTGTCGTGAATGGACGAGGCGAAGATCGTCACGTCCTGGGGCACGATGGCGATGCGTGAGCGAAGCGCTTGCGGGGTGACTTCGCGGGCGTCGAGGCCGTCGAGCCTGACAGCGCCGGTCACCGGATCATAGAACCTCAGAATCAAGGAAAAGACGGTGCTCTTTCCCGCGCCGGACGGACCGACGATGGCCACAGTCTCGCCGGGCTCGACGTTGAATGTGAGACCCCTCAGCGCCGATTTGTTGGCATGCGACGGATAGGCGAAATGCACGTCGGCGAATTCGACGCGACCGAGTGCGGGGTCCGGAAGGCTCTTCGGATTTCGCGGAACGGAGATCGCCGGCACCTCATGCAGGAGTTCCATCAGCCGCTCGGCAGCGCCGCCGGCCTGGGCGAGTTCGCCCCAGACTTCGGAGAGGGCGCCGAGCGAGCCTGCGGCGATCAGCGAATAGAGCAGGAACTGGCCGAGTGTGCCTGCGGTCAAAGTGCCCGCCAAGACACTTTGCGCGCCATACCAGAGAACGGCGACAACACTGCCGAACACGAGGGTGATGGCAAAACCGGTCAGGAATGCGCGGGATCGGATCGCCGTGCGCGCGGCATCATAGGCCTGCTCCACGGCTGCGCTGTAGCGGGCCGATGCCACTGCCTCTCCGTTGAATGCCTGGACCGTGCGGGTGGCGCCAATGGTCTCGCTCGCATAGGCAGTGGCAGCAGCCAGCGTATCCTGAGCGGCGCGAGAGCGCTTTCGCACCGAACGCCCGAAACCGACGAGCGGGAAGACGATGATGGGGATCGCCGCCAATACCAGAACGGAAAGGCGGGGGCTGGTATAGATCATCATGCCCATGGCGCCGAGACAGAGGATCGTATTGCGCAGCGCGAGCGAAGCGGTGGCGCCGACCGCCGACTTGATCTGGGTCGTGTCGGCCGTCAGACGGGAAACGATCTCGCCGGACTGGTTGACGTCGAAAAAGGAGGGCGACAGCGTCGTCACATGGGCAAAGACGGCTTCCCGCAGGTCGGAGACAACACGCTCGCCGATGGTGATCACATAGTAATACCGCATGGCGCTCGCCACCGCGAGCATCACGGCCATGAGTATCATCATGGCGAAGTAGTTGTTGATGAAGCCGCTGTCGGCGGCGCTGAAGCCGTGATCGACCATGCGCCGGATGGCGAGGGGCAGGGCCAGCGTGGTCGCGGCGGCAAGGGCCAGGAAAAACAATGCGGCGGCGACCATTGTCCGATAACGCATCAGGTAGGGAAGGAGCCGGGCAAGCGGTTTCAACGACCGGCGTTTCCTCTGTTCGTTCTCTGCTACTTCGGACACTTGGCTCTTCTCCCGTCCAGCTCCGGCGCTTGCGCGTCTGGGCTCTTGTTATCTTTGTGCCCTTCATGTATAGGCACCGCATCGAATTGGGAAGCCGTGGCCTGATCGGACTGTGGCTTCATTTATTAAATAGGTTCCGATGACGCAATTGCGGCATATGGACCCTCCGGCACAGCAGGAAGATTATTATGAAGGCTGACATCCATCCCGAATACCACATGATCAAGGTGGTCATGACCGATGGCACCGAATATGAAACCCGTTCTACCTGGGGTTCGGAAGGCGCTGTCATGAACCTTGAAATCGATCCGAAGTCCCATCCTGCATGGACGGGCGGCAACCAGCAGCTTATGGACCGCGGCGGTCGCCTGTCGAAGTTCAACAAGCGTTTCGGCGGCCTCGGCCTCTAATCGCTCCGGCGTTCTATCGCTCTCTGAGAAAGCCCGGCTTGTCCGGGCTTTTTTGCGTTGTCGCGTGCGGGCAAAGAAAAACCCGGCTATGCCTTTGGCATTGCCGGGTTGTGAATTCATGTTGCGCTGGCTGCCGTCAGTTGCCGCTGAAAACAGTACGAAGCAGATTCAACTGCGCCTGGACGCTGTTTTCGTTGTCCGGAACGATCGCAGCTTCGGCTGGACGATAGATTTCGCGGTCGAGCAGGGCAACGCGGTTCTGCAGGCGCAGTGACCGCTCGACGAGGTCACGGAAGGCTTCCGGAAGATCGTTCCAGCCTGGTGCCGTCCGGTCGACGTTGAAGCCGTCGAGGCGCACCTTGCTCTTTTCGGAGAGAACCTGATCACGGCTCATCTCGCCGTTGTTGACTGCGCGCTGCAGGAGAAGCCAGGAGGCCATCTGCATCAGGCGGGTGGTCAGCCGCATGGATTCGGCGGCATAGAGCACGGACGCCATGCGGGGAAGAACCTTGGCAGCCGCGCGACCCGATCCGTCCAGATAGGCTGCCGTTTCCTCGACAAGGCCCATGCCCTCGGCATAAATCGCCTTGAACTGGTTCGATGCAGCGGCGCGGCCTGCAAAGCTGATCGTGTTCAATCCGAGTTCCGACATCGACTTACCCCTGTATTACGCGTGACTCGTTGAGGCTGCGGCCGGCGAATTCACCTCTTCGCCAGCCGGCTCTTATGTCCTTAGGATTATATCAATACCCCAATCGCGCAAGCCGAATCTTAAAGAAGGGTTAATTCCCACAGTTTTGCGGAGAGAATACGGCAAGACAAAAAAAGAGCCGCGAAAGCGGCTCTCAAGGTAAAACAGGGAGAAAAATCAGAGCTATTCGCCGAGAGGAGAAATTGCCTGAATCCAGAAGCTCCGGATAGGGAAACTATAGCGAAAATGGCTTAATGGATGGTTAATGCCGACCAGGAAATCCGTCTCTATTTGCGACGCCATAGAATATCCGTGCGCGATGCAAGGTTATACTTTGCTGCGAAATAGGCCTTCAGCCGCTTGTTTGCCGGCTTGTTTGCGCTTCCGTTCCGCGTCAAGCCGGGCAATCTCCGTCTCCAGAAGCGCGATCCTGGCGGTGAGCTCCTCGGCGGAGAGCGTCGAGAGGTCGCAGCCGATCTCGTGCGCGACAGGTTTCCTTGGGCGTTCGTCGTTGTCGATGCTCATGGTCTATCCTCCTGTGGTTCGTTGTCCGGTTCATCCTGCGGGGGCAGGGGTGCGGCGCGCGGGTCGAGGCTCAGGCCCTCGGGTGTGCCCATAGGCGACGTGCCGACCGGAATGGACGGCACGTGCTCGCGGTCGGCGGCAGGGATTGCTGCGCGTTGCCGGCTGCGATAGATCGCGTAGGCGGTCAGGAGGCCGTGGGCGATGGCGGTGACGGCGAAGAGCGAGTAGGGGCCCAGAAGGGTCATCACCGGGCCGCCAAGCGTCGGGCCTATGATCGTGCCGATGCCAAAGAGCAGCAAGAGTCCGCCGGAAACCTTCACGAAATCATCGGCGCTCGCATAGTCGTTGGCATGGGCCACAGCGATCGGATAGAGCGCGTTGGCCGCTGCACCATAGAGTGCCACGAAACCGATCAGGAGATAGGCATCGTGCGGCTGAAGGGCCACGAGAAGGAGCGCTGCCAGCGTAGCGACCGCCGAAAGGGTCGCCAGGACGTAGCGGCGGTCAATGGCGTCCGACAGCTTTCCGGCCGGAAACTGCGCCAACGCCCCGACGAAGATGGTGATGCTCATCACTACAGCGATGGTTGCGGACGAGAGGCCAGCCTTGGCGCCGAATACCGCACCGAGCGTGCCGTAAGCGCCGTTTGCGATGCCGATCAGCAGGATGCCGATGAAGGAGACCGGTGAATTCCGGTAGAGGCTGGGCAGATCGAGACTGACCGACGTCAGCGGCTGGGGCGAGGCCGCCGTCGACAGTGTGGTGGGAAGCATGGCCAGGCAGTAAAAAATCCCGCTGATCATGAACAGGATTGTCGTCGAGACATCGCCGAACGGAACGAGCATCTGGCCGCCGACAACACCAATCAGCGTTATCGAGATATAGAAGGAGAAGATCGTGCCGCGGCTCTCATTTGTCGCGCGCTCGTTCAGCCAGCTCTCGATGATCATCGAGGTGCCGGCGATGCAGAAGCCGGTTACAGCGCGCAGAACGACCCACCAATACTGGTCGACCAGAATGCCGGTCATCAGCGCGATAATGGCGATCAACGAGATGAAGCTTGAGAAGGCGCGGACATGTCCGACGCGCATCACCACTTTCGGCGCAAAGAAACAGCCGAGGACGAACCCGGCCGCCCAGGACGTGCCGAGAAGGCCGAGCACTTCGTTGGAATAGCCTTCGGCGGAGCCGCGCATCGGCAAAAGCAGGCCGTGAAGGCCGTTGCCGAGGAAGAGGAACAAGGTGCCCATAAGCAGGGCGAGAACTGGCAACAGGTTTCGGCTCATGGCTTCGATATCACGGGTGTTTGCTGAAAATTGCAAGAGAGGGGCGACTGAAACGTCGCAGTTTGCTCGGTGGCCGTGCCGGAGAGTGAATATGACTGCCGCCTTGCGGGAAACTCTTCTGACGGGCAAAAGTGTCTGCGATGTGACACTGGCCAGATTCGGCCCGGGGGAAATGCATGACCAAAGCAATCGCCGCCTTCCTCATCCTCGCGATGGTCATACAACTGATCAAACCGCTCGGTATTCCCGGTTTGCGCAAGCGCGGCGATTTCTGGAAACTCGCGGTTCTTGCCTTCGTCATATGGTCGATAACACTGCTGATCAGGCCCTAGGGCCCCCATCGTCTTCAAGACAAGATAACAAAGAACCCCGCCGTTTTCACGGCGGGGTATCTCAATCAGCCCTGGTGTGCTTTGTCAGGCGGCCTTTTCCATGTCCTTGGTCCCAAGCTGCCCTTGGCTGCGAGGCCGTTCATCGCGGCGCGGTGGGTCAAAGCGCGCTGGCCGGCGGCGACGTTTTCCGCGTTGCCGCTCGCCAAGCCTTCAGGACCGCATCAGGCCTTGTTCACGCTTGCGGCGTAGATCTGGTCGATCGTTTCGGCCAGGCTCGCGTTGAAGTCTGCATCGCTCATCGTGACACGCAGTTTCTCCGTCAGCGCGCGCGAGAAGCTCGCGATCATGCCATGGTTATGGCTGAGCTTTTCGCAGGCATCTTCGGTGGTGTAGCCGCCGGAAAGGGCAACCACGCGGACGACCGATTTGTGGGCGACCAAAGGCGCGTAGAAATCGGCGACCGTCGGGATCGTCAATTTCAGCATAACGGCTTCGCCAGCCGGAAGCTTGTCGAGCTGCTGGGCAATCTCGTCGCGAAGAATGGCTTCAGCCTCAACCTTCGTCGGGCTCTTGATGGAGACTTCAGGCTCGACGATCGGGACAAGGCCCTGGCCGATGATCTGACGCGCCACCTCGAACTGCTGCTGCACGACGGCAGCGATCCCGGCCTTGTCGGCCTGACCGATCACCGAGCGCATCTTGGTCCCGAACATGCCCTTTTCGCGACCGCGAACCAGGAGCGCATTGAGATCCGGCATCGCCTTCATCAACTGAACGCCGTTCTCTTCGGCAAGGAGGCCCTTGTCGACCTTGAGAAAGGGCACGACGCCGCGCTTTTCCCAGAGATAGGACGGAACAGCCTGGCCATCGACGTCGCCGTCCATGGTCCGCTCGAACAGGATAGCGCCGATAACCTTGTCGCCGGTAAAGGCGGGCGCGCTCACGATGCGGACGCGCATGGCATGCATCAGGCGGAACATCTCCTCGTCACCCTGATAGTCGGACTCGGACACGCCGTAGAGGCGCAACGCGCCGGGTGTTGAACCACCGCTCTGATCCAGCGCTGCAATGAAACCCGGCGCCGAGCTGATCTTGTTCAACATCTTCGCGTCCACCATAACTCACTCCTATCCCTAAAAAAGGCGCGATACGCGCTCACCCATGTTCGTTGATGTTACGACCAATCGGCGACGCCGAATTGATCGATCCCCGGATCTAGATGAGGCGGATAACAGATGTTTTGCGACAGGAAAATGGCGGCTTAAAATGTTGAAACGATTGAAATCGATTTAATCGTTTGAAAGTCTTGGAAATATCCGCTGATGCTTAACGAGGGCGGGCCGTGAAGCCCGCCATCGCCAAAATCACTTCTCGGCAATCAGTACGGCGACGCCGGGCAGTTCCTTGCCTTCCATCCATTCGAGGAAGGCGCCGCCGGCGGTCGATACGTAGGAGAAGTCGTCAGCCACGCCGGCATGGTTGAGCGCGGAGACGGTATCGCCGCCACCGGCGACCGAGACCAGCTTGCCGTCGCGGGTGCGGGCCGCTGCATGCTCGGCGGCAGCCACTGTCGCGGTATCGAACGGAGCGATCTCGAAGGCGCCGAGCGGGCCGTTCCAGACCAGCGTTTCCGCCTTGGAGATCCAGCCATTGATCGCTTCCACCGACTTCGGGCCGACGTCGAGCACCATGGCATCGGCTGGGATGGCTTCGATAGCGACCGTTTCGTTGGCGGCACCCGCCTTGAATTCGCGGGCGACGACGCCGTCTACCGGCAAAACGATGGCGCAACCGGCGGCTTCGGCATCGACCATGATCTGCTTTGCGGTTTCGGCGAGGTCATGTTCGCACAGCGACTTGCCGACATTGATGCCCTTGGCCGCGAGGAACGTATTGGCCATGCCGCCGCCGATCACCAGTGCGTCGACCTTCTTCACGAGGTTGGACAGGAGGTCGATCTTGGTCGAGACCTTGGCGCCGCCGACGATGGCGACGACCGGACGGGCCGGCTTTCCGAGGCCCTTTTCCAGCGCCACGAGTTCGGCCTGCATGGTGCGGCCGGCATAAGCGGGCATGTGATGGGCAAGGCCCTCGGTCGAGGCGTGCGCCCGGTGGGCGGCCGAGAAGGCGTCGTTGACGAAGATGTCACCGTTCCTGGCCAGCTCAGCGACAAATTCCGGGGTGTTCTTTTCCTCGCCCTTGTGGAAGCGGGTGTTTTCAAGAAGCAGGATGTCGCCGTTTTCCATCTTGGCGATGGCGTCGGCAGCGGGTGCCCCGATGCAATCCGAGGCGAAGGCGACTTTCTGGTCGAGCACTTCCTCCACGGCCGGGGCGATCAGCGACAGCGACTGGTCGGCGACTGGCTCGCCCTTGGGGCGGCCGAAATGGGCGAGAAGGATAACCCTGGCGCCCTTGTCCGACAGTTCCTTGATGGTTGGGGCGACGCGTTCAATGCGGGTTGAATCGCTGACCTTGCCGTCGGCGACGGGAACGTTGAGGTCGACGCGTACGAGAACGCGCTTGCCCGCGATGTCGGTGAGGTCGTCGAGTGTCTTGAAAGCCGGCATGAGGGAATCCGTCGTTTGGTCGTTGCACGGTTGGCGCTGAAACTTACACCGCCTGATGCGCGACGCAAGGCGATCAGGGATTATTTTCGTTCCCGCCGGCCTTGGCGCGCTGCCTGCGCAGATAGTCCCGGATTGCATGGGCCAATTCGCGAATGTTCAGGAAGATGGGCAATTTGGTGGCGGGGGCCACCGGCTCGAGCGAGACGCCGACTGAGGCGATATGCCCTGTCTCGTCGATGTCGCGGACGATCAGAACGATGGTGCCGAGCCGCACACGGTCTGCGTAGTCGGCTTGCCCTCCGGAGCGCTGGGCAATGAGTTCTGCAACCGTCTTCCCCCGGTCGGCCTCGTTGATCGTCAAAGGACCATAGGCCTGGTCGAGATGATCGACCCTGGTCGACGGGGCGATCGCGAAGGTCCCGAAGAACTCGTTGTCATCTTCCTCGACTGCGGCCTTGCTGGCGAACAGGCGGTCGAGCAGCTTGGAATAGCCGGGGGCGATGAATAGATAGACGTGATCGTTCTCGCGCAGCCTTCCCGCATATTGATAGCGCATCGACTTGCCGTCGCGGATGACCAACGACGGCATTGCCCAGCGCGGAATACGTTCGCCGCGCAAAACGGGGCTATCGGCAACGACGCGATAGGCGAGCAGTTCGTGATGGGCGGCGCCCGGCAAGTCGACTTCCAGCTTGTCGATCGCTCCGATGCGGGGCGGGATGATAAGGCCGAGCCTGCGTGCCACGGGCTTGATCGTCCAGCCTTGCACCACGAGCGAAATCATTACGATGAGGAAGGCGGCGTTGAAGAGGATCTGGCCGTTTTCCAGATTTCCCAGAATGGGCAGAATGGCCAGTAGGATCGACACTGCTCCGCGCAGGCCAACCCAGGCGATGAAACCGGTCTCGCGCTGGGTGAAGTCGAAGGGCAGGAGGCAGAGCCAGACCGCAAGCGGCCGGGCGACAAAGATGAGGAATAGTCCGAGCAATACGGCTGGCAAGAGGATCGATGGGAACTGCGAGGGCGTGGCAAGGAGGCCAAGGACGAGGAACATGACGATCTGGGCAAGCCAGGTCATGCCGTCCTGGAAGCGGCTGATGGCGCCGCTGGCGGGGATCTTCTTGTTGCCTGCGTAGATGCCGGCCACATAGACCGCGAGGAAGCCGCTACCGCCTACGGTCCCGGTGAAGGCGAAGATTAGTAGGGCCATGGCCAGCATGAAGATCGGGGCCAGGCCGCGCTCCACGGTGAGGCGCTTCAGCACGAAGACGATCATNNAGGAGCTGCAGGTCGAAACCGGATCCGCCGCCTTCAGTTGCCAAGAGGCCCACGATCGCCATGGTGAGGAAGATCGCCATGGGATCGTTGGTGCCGGATTCGACCTCAAGCGTCGAGCGAACGCGCTCGCGGATATTGATGCCGCCGATGCGCAACAGGAAAAACACAGCCGCCGCATCGGTCGATCCGACAATCGAGCCGAGCAGGAGCCCTTCGAGGAAGGTGAAGTCGAGCAGCAGATGGGCCATCAGGCCGAAAAAGACAGCGGTCATCAGCACGCCGACAGTCGCAAGCGTCAATGCCGGGACTGCCGACAGCTTGAAGGATTGCAGCGAAGTGCCGTAGCCGGAATCGAAAAGGATGACCGCCAGGGCGATAGAGCCTAGCGCATAGGCGAAGGCATTGTCGGAAAACTCGATGCCCAGACCGTCGACGCCGGTCGCCAGACCGATCAGCAGGAAGAGGAGAAGCAGAGGCGCGCCAAAGCGAAAGGCGATCAGGCTGGAAAACGCGGCCAGAAGGACCAAAGCGGTCGCCACCAGCGTAAGTGCATAAAATTCGTCCACCCCTCGTCCCTCTCCTTGGTCGCCGCGCCGTCGCCTGGCAAGCCGGATCAGGTCAAACCAAGAGCGCGGCTCGACGCGGTGTCGGCGCTGCTATTCGTCCCGACGCGGGGCCGGTGACGTGGGGTGGAATGATCTGGCAGGACTGCCGGACGACGAGATGGAAAACCTATCGTATCCAATCGTGATCAGAGTAGGGCGGAACCTGAAAATTTGAAAGGCGGGCCGGGGGTTCCGGTCCGCCTTTTTTAACGCGAGTGCTAATTTTTATGTGATCAGATCAGCTTGGCCAGGGCAACCGCGGTATCAGACATACGGTTGGAGAAGCCCCATTCGTTGTCGTACCAGGTTAGGATGCGGACGAAGTTGCCTTCGAGAACCTTGGTCTGGTCTATGGCAAAAATCGACGAATGGCTGTCATGGTTGAAGTCGCGCGAGACCAGCGGCTCTTCGGTGTAACCGAGGATGCCCTTCATGGCACCGTTCGAAGCCGCCTTGATGGCTTCGTTCACTTCCTGCACCGTCGTGTTTCTCTTGGCGACGAACTTGAAGTCGACGACCGAGACGTTCGGGGTTGGCACGCGGATCGAGGTCCCATCCAGCTTGCCCTTCAGTTCCGGCAGAACGAGGCCGACGGCCTTGGCGGCACCGGTCGAGGTTGGGATCATGGAAAGGGCGGCTGCACGGGCGCGGTAGAGGTCCTTGTGCATGGTGTCCAGCGTCGGCTGGTCGCCGGTATAGGAGTGGATCGTCGTCATGAAGCCATGATCGATGCCGATTGCGTCGTTCAGGACCTTGACCACTGGCACGAGGCAGTTGGTCGTGCAGGACGCGTTGGAGATGACCAGGTGATCCTTGGTCAGCTTGTCGTGGTTGACACCATAGACGACGGTCAGGTCGGCGCCTTCGGCCGGAGCCGAGACGATGACGCGCTTGGCGCCAGCCTGGAGGTGCAGCGCCGCCTTGTCGCGCGCGGTGAAGATGCCGGTGCATTCCATCGCGATGTCGACGCCGAGTTCCTTGTGCGGCAGGGTCGCCGGATCCTTAATCGCGGTCACCTTGATCGGCTTGCCACCACCAACGATGATGGTGTCGCCTTCGACTTTAACATCGGCCGGGAACTTGCCATGGATGCTGTCGTAGCGCAGCAGGTGGGCATTGGTTTCGACCGGGCCGAGGTCGTTGATGGCCACGACTTCGATGTCGGTACGGCCGGATTCGACGATGGCGCGCAATACGTTGCGGCCGATGCGGCCAAAGCCGTTGATGGCTACTTTCACAGTCATTTGTTCACTCCCGCGTTTAAAATCAGAGCAATAGATTATGGGAAGAATGGGCGTCCGGGAACGCCCATGCGACAATTTGACGTCTCAGGCGAGCTTGGCCTCGGCGGCGGCAACGACCGCCTCCGGGGTGATGCCGAAATGCTGGTAGAGTTCCTTGTACGGCGCGGATGCACCAAAGGACTTCATGCCGATGAACGTGCCGTCGGAGCCGATGAAGCTGTCCCAGCCCTGGCGGATGCCGGCTTCGACCGCAATGTTGACGGCGGCCGAGCCGATGATCGCTTCGCGATAGGCTTCCGGCTGCTCGAAGAACAGTTCGAAGCAGGGAACGGAGACGACGCGGGCAGGGATGTCCTTCTGGACCAGCATCTGCTGGGCTTTAAGGGCAATCTCGACTTCCGAACCGGAGGCGAAGATCGACACCTTGGCGTCGCTGGCCGAGACCAGTTCATAGGCGCCGAAGCTGCAGAGGTTCTTCTCTTCGTAGTCGGTGCGGGCGGGCGTGAGGTTCTGGCGCGTCAAGGCCAGACCGGACGGGCGATCCTTGTGCTCCAGCGCGATCTGCCAGCACTCGACCGTTTCGGTTGCGTCGGCCGGACGGAACATCATCAGGTTCGGGATGGCGCGAAGCGCCGCCATGTGCTCGACCGGCTGGTGGGTCGGGCCATCTTCGCCTAGACCGATCGAGTCATGGGTCAGCACGTGGATGACGCGGATGCCCATCAGGGCGGCGAGGCGGATCGACGGACGGCAATA
>DPXQ01000074.1 GCA_003527225.1 Rhizobium sp. | reverse complement strand
TGGTCTGGATGATGGTCTTGCCGACGCGCAGGTCTTCCGTATAGTCCGAGGACATGACCCAGAGGCGCAGGATGTCGGCACCGGCATCCTTCATGATGTCCTGGGGCGCGGTGACGTTGCCCTTGGACTTCGACATCTTCTCGCCCTTCTCGTCCATGATGAAACCATGGGTAACGACGGCGTCGTAGGGCGCGCGGCCGCGCGTCGCGCAGCTTTCCAGCAGCGAGGAATGGAACCAGCCGCGATGTTGGTCGGAGCCTTCGAGATAGACGTCGGCCGGCCACTTCAGATCCGGGCGGTCCTCCAGCGTAAACGTGTGGGTCGAGCCTGAGTCAAACCAGACGTCGAGAATGTCGGTAACCATCAGCCACTTATCGGCATCATGGGCATTGCCGAGGAAGCGCTCCTTGGCGCCTTCGGCGAACCAGGCGTCGGCGCCTTCCTTCTCGAATGCCTCGAGGATGCGTTTGTTGACCTCTTCATCCTGCAGCACATTGCCGGCGGCATCGGCGAAGACGCAGATCGGCACGCCCCAGGCGCGCTGACGCGACAGCACCCAGTCCGGGCGCCCTTCGATCATCGCGCGCAGGCGGTTCTGGCCGGCGGCCGGCACGAAGCGCGTGTCGTCGATGGCCGAGAGGGCCCGGCTGCGCAAGGTGGTGCCGTCGCCAAGCTCCTTGTCCATGTAGACGAACCATTGCGGCGTATTGCGGAAGATGACCGGCTTCTTGGAGCGCCAGGAATGCGGATAGTCATGCTTGACGCGGCCACGGGCAAACAGGTTGTTCGCCGCGATCAGGGCGTCCATGACGCGCTTGTTGGCATCGCCCTTCTTGCCGTTGTCGTCGATGACGCGGGCAGCACCGCCCTCGGCCGACGGTCCGAAGCCCGGCGCATCCTCGGTGTAGAAACCGGCGTCATCGACGGTGAAGGGGATCTTGGTGTCAAACGGCATGCCTGCCACAACGAAGCGACTAAGAGGAGCGTCGAAGTGGAACTGTCGTGGACGATTGATATTCTTATCGGCAAACTGCTTCCAGAGCTGACCCGTAAATTCCATCCAGACATCGAAATCCTCCCGGCCATGGCCGGGCGCGGTGTGCACGAATCCAGTACCGGCATCGTCGGTCACATGGTCGCCCTCAATGAGGGGAACAGCAAAGTCGTAACCAAGAGCAGCCAGTGGGTGCGCGCAAGTGATGGCGGCGAGCTCTCCTGCCTCCAAATCAGCAATGGGACGAAGCACTACTTTAGCCTTAGCTGCACATTCATCAGCGAGGCGCTTGGCGAAAATCAGCCTTTCGCCCGGCTGTGGTCCGAAATCATTGACTGCCTCGGCCACCTCATAGAGGCCGTACTCAACACGCGACGAGTACGAAATTGCCCGGTTTCCGGGGATGGTCCAGGGGGTCGTGGTCCAGATAACGACGGCTGCCGACTGGAGCTGCTCGAGGCGTTCCGCGCTCGCAGACGCTCCGAGAAAATTCTTTCGTACCTCGCTGAGGGAAGCCTCCACCACCGGGAACTTCACCCAGATCGTGTCGCTCTCGACCTCGTGATATTCCACCTCGGCTTCCGCCAGCGCGGTGCGCTCGACGACCGACCACATGATCGGCTTGGAGCCGCGGTAGAGCTGGCCGGACATGGCGAGCTTCAGGAGTTCGCCGGCGATGCGGGCCTCAGAGTGGAAATTCATCGTGGTGTAGGGACGGTCGAAATCGCCCTNNTAGGCTTCCTCGATCTTCCATTCGATCGGCAGGCCGTGGCAGTCCCAGCCGGGCACATAGTTGGCGTCACGACCGCGCATCTGGAACGAGCGGGTGATGACGTCCTTCAGAACCTTGTTCAGCGCGTGGCCGATATGGATATTGCCGTTGGCGTAGGGTGGACCGTCGTGCAGGACGAATTTATCGCGGCCGGCGGCGGAGGCGCGGAGCTTCTTGTAGAGCCCCATTTCCTTCCACTTCCGCGCCATTTCCGGCTCCTTCTGCGGCAGGCCGGCGCGCATCGGGAATTCGGTCTGGGGCAGATAGAGGGTGGAGGAATAGTCTACTTTATCAGTGGTATCGGTCATGATCTTGCCATCGAGGGGCGCCCGGAACGGGTCGCACATTGGTCGTGTAAATCGCGGTAACGGAGAGCGTTCAGAGAAACGCCGAAAACCCGGACCCTCCGGCAGCTTTCACAGCGCGCGGAAGGCCGGGCCCATAATTCGAAGGGATATGGTCAGCCGAACCCTGGTCATTGTGGGCGTTGTTTAAGGGGTTTTGCCGCGAAAAGGAAGAGGTACGGCACGGCAATTCATCGGGTGGCGCGCTCGGGCAGACCGAAGACATTGGTCTTGAGGACCCAGCGGGCGGCGAGCATGCCCGTCACCAGGGCCGCCAAGAAGACATAGGCCTCGCGGTGCCCGAGGCCGAGCGCGGGAATGGAGCCGCCCGGGCAGAAGCCGGCAATGCCCCAGCCGACGCCGAACAGGACGGAGCCGCCGATCAGCCGGACATCGATGCTGCCCTTCGCCGGAATGTGGAAAGCCTCGTCGAACACAGGTCGCTTGCGGCTGCGCTGGATCAGCAGATAGCCCGGCGCCGTGACCAGGAGCGCGCCGGCCATGACGAAGGCGAGACTCGGGTCCCAGGTGCCGGCAATGTCGAAGAAGTTCATGACCTTGG
>DPXQ01000053.1:763-2782 GCA_003527225.1 Rhizobium sp. | reverse complement strand
CTCGACCCCGATCATCAACCACCCCGAGTTGGCGATCATCGGCGTCAACAAGATCGCCACGCGTCCGGTCTGGGACGGAAAAAGCCAGTTCGTCCCGCGCAAGATGATGAACCTTTCCTCCAGCTTCGATCACCGCGTGATCGACGGCTGGGACGCCGCCACCTTCATCCAGCGGCTCCGAATGCTGCTCGAGACGCCGGCACTGATCTTCATGGAGGACTGAGCCTTCGGCGAATGGCCCGACGGGCGCTGAGGGCGAGACGGGACCGGGCGCCGCGCTGCGCCAGCCCCGAAATCGCTGTCGGCGTCTGCGGTGGTCTTCGGCCAGCTCGTTGTTCCGCGACAGTGCCCTGATTTGACATTGATATGTCACAGCTCTACCTCCTGCGGCCGCGATACTGTATTATTTGCCCGGAGAGCGAGCTTGGTCGCCGGACGGGGGCGGGAGATGAAATGACGGTCGCGGCACGGGGATTCGAAGGGTTCTCGCATATCCAGCAGCAGTTTACGGTGCGGGCGCCGGCGATGATCGTCACCATCTACGGCGACATCGTCGTGCCGCGTGGCGGCGTGTTGTGGATGGGCACGCTGGTGGAGATCTGCGCGCGGCTCGGGATCAGCGAAACGCTGGTGCGAACGGCGGTCTCGCGTCTCGTCGCGGCCGAGCAACTGGTGGGCGAGCGGGACGGCCGGCGGTCCTACTATCGGCTCGCCCCGGGCGCACGGACGGAGTTTGCCGCCGCAGCAAGGCTGCTTTACGGCCCTGAGGTCGAGGCGGACGGCTTCCTCATCCATCATGCACCGGGTCTCTCCGAGGATCTCGTCCGTCGCGCCCGGCTCGGCCGCATGGGCCCGGACCTCTATCTGCGCCCCAATCATCGAACTGGCCTTCCCCTTCCCGGGCTCGCCTTCCGCGCCGAGGCGACGCAGGATGGCGGATTGCTGGCCGATTATGCGGCAACCCTCTGGGATCTTGCCTCCTTCGCCGCAGAATACCGCGCGATGATCGACCTCTTCTCGCCGCTCTCGACCGCGCTGAAACGGGGTGAAACACTGCTTGCCGCCGATGCCGTGAGTGCGCGGCTTCTTCTCGTCCAGGCCTATCGTGCGGTGTTGCTGTGCGATCCGCGACTGCCGGCCGAGGCGCTTCCGGCGGACTGGCCGGGGGCTGCGGCCCGCCGTCTCTTCGCCCGGCTCTACCGCGCACTGTCGCCGATGGCGGACGCCTACATCGCCATGCAGTTCGAGGGTCGCGATGCCCACCTGCCGGCCGAAACCGCGGAAACAGCGGCACGGCTGCAGGCGTTGGCTCTCGAGGAAACGTTCTAAATATCGGAATTTAAAGAGAATTGACGATGCGGTTCAGTCTTCGGCTCCAAAACATCACGCATATGTCAAAAAAATGCTTTCGTGTGTGATGTTTTGGCGTTATAAGTTGACCGATCGGTTGGCGAATTGGAGACGTGCCGGCCGCATCTGATGCTCGAGGAGGAGTGAATTCATGCAGCAAGCCTTCATCTGTGATGCCGTGCGCACGCCCGTGGGCCGATATGGCGGCGCCCTCGCATCCGTAAGGGCCGATGATCTCGCTGCATTGCCGCTCGCCGCGTTGATGGCGCGCAATCCCGGTGTCGACTGGTCCAGGGTCGACGATCTCATTTTCGGCTGCGCCAATCAGGCCGGCGAAGACAATCGCAATGTCGGCCGCATGGCCGTGCTCCTGTCGGGCATGCCGATCAATGTGCCCGCAACCACCGTGAACCGTCTCTGCGGCTCAGGCATGGACGCGGTCGGCATGGCCGCACGCGCCATCCGCGGCGGCGATTGCGATCTGGTGATTGCCGGTGGCGTCGAGAGCATGACGCGCGCGCCCTTCGTCATGCCCAAGGCGGACACTGCCTTTTCCCGCTCCAACGCGGTCTACGATACGACGATCGGCTGGCGCTTTCCCAATCCGCAGCTGAAGAAGAAGTTCGGCACCCATTCCATGCCGGAGACGGCGGACAATGTCGCCGAGCA
>DPXQ01000053.1:0-713 GCA_003527225.1 Rhizobium sp. | reverse complement strand
GGCCTCGTGCCGCGCGCCCGGATCGTCGCCATGGCCGCGGCGGGCGTCGAGCCGCGCATCATGGGCGTCGGCCCGGTGCCTGCGGTTCGCAAGGTGCTGGAGCGCACCGGCCTGTCGCTTTCGCAGATGGACGTGATCGAACTCAACGAGGCTTTTGCCGCCCAGGCGCTGGCCGTGCTGCGCGAGCTTGGGCTTCCCGACAATGCCGCGCATGTCAATCCGAATGGCGGCGCCATCGCGCTCGGCCATCCGCTCGGCATGTCGGGCGCGCGCCTCGTCACCACCGCCATGTACCAGCTTCAACGCACCGGCGGGCGTTATGCGCTCTGCACCATGTGCATCGGGGTCGGCCAGGGCATTGCCATCATCATCGAACGGATCTGAACAGGGAGGAGCCTGCCATGTATGCGCAGATGGTCAAGACCGACAGCGATCGGGTGAAGTCGCTGAACGAGATGTCGCCGGAGGAGCGGGCATTTCAGGATCGCATCGACCGGGGCGAGAAGATCGAGCCCAAGGAGTGGATGCCGGAAAGCTATCGCAAGACGCTGATCCGCCAGATCGGCCAGCACGCCCATTCCGAAATCGTCGGCCAGCTGCCGGAAGGTAACTGGATCACCCGTGCGCCGACACTCGAGCGCAAGGCGATCCTGCTTGCCAAGGTCCAGGACGAAGCGGGACACGGTCTCTATCTCTATTCCGCCGCCGAGACG